>NZ_JASTLB010000001.1:2581570-3226963 GCF_030499535.1 Streptomyces sp. TG1A-8 | reverse complement strand
CTGTTCAAGCAGGAGAACGTCACCAAGGCGCACGAGTTCTTCGAGAAGTACGGCCCGAAGTCCCTGGTCCTGGCCCGCTTCGTGCCCATCGTGCGCACGTTCACGCCGATCGTCGCCGGCGTCAGCGGCATGAGGTACCGCTCCTTCCTCACCTTCAACGTCATCGGCGGCGTGCTGTGGGGCGCGGGCGTCACCCTGCTCGGCTCCTGGCTCGGCAACATCGGCGTGGTCAAGAACAACATCGAGGCGATCCTCATCCTGATCGTCCTCGTCTCGGTGGTCCCCATCGCGATCGAGTTCCTGCGGGCCCGCGGCAAGAGCGGGAAGGCCGCCCCGCAGGAGCCCGGGCCCACCCACCAGGCCCCGTACGGGCAGCCCCGTCACCAGCAGCAGACCCCGTACCAGCACCCGCCGGTCATGGACGACGCCACGACGAGGCTGCGCCGCATCGAGCCGCAGGAGCCGCAGTACTGGAACCAGGGCCACGACGGCCAGGGCCACGACGGCCAGGGCCACGACGGCCGGCACCACGACCAGCGGCAGTACCCGCAGCAGCAGTACGGCCAGGACCCGTACGGCCAGCACGGCCACTACGGCCACGACCAGTACCCCGGACACGGGCGGGACCCGCGCGGCGGCCAGGACCAGTACGGCCAGGAGCAGTACGGCGGCCAGGACCCGTACGGCCAGGAGCAGCAGGACCGGTACGACCGGAGCCAGTACCCGTACGACCACCGCAACCACTGACAGGGGCGCGGCTCAAAAACCCCTGGTCCGCTTGGCCGCCCGGCGCTTGCCGGCCGAGCCGACCCGCAGGAACAGCCGGGAGATCTCCGACCCGAGGTTGACGCCGATCGCGATGGCCATCGCCAGGGACGCGGCCTTGGCCAGCGACACCAGTCCCTTGTCCATCTCGTTCTGCGCCATGGACAACAGCCCGAAGTAGGTCGCCGAACCGGGCAGCAGCGGCCCGATCGCCGCCGTCGTGTACGGCAGTGCCGAGACGAACCGGTACCGCGACAGCAGCTGCCCGAACAGCCCCACCAGTCCCGCCGCCACGGCCGTGGACGCCACCGGCGATATGCCGCCCGCGTAGTGCATCGCCCCGTACACCGACCAGGCCACGCCCCCGTTGAGGGTCACCGCGAGCACGGTGGAGCGCTCCTGCTGGAGCAGCACCGCGAAGGTCAGGGACAGCAGCATGGCGGCCGCG
This sequence comes from Streptomyces sp. TG1A-8, assembly GCF_030499535.1. Lineage (NCBI taxonomy): Bacteria > Bacillati > Actinomycetota > Actinomycetes > Kitasatosporales > Streptomycetaceae > Streptomyces > Streptomyces sp. TG1A-8. Next base: position 3,225,750 of record NZ_JASTLB010000001.1, on the reverse strand, counting down.
ATCTGCACCAGCGGCCGTTCCGACAGGTTCAGCGCCGCGTCCGGGTTCAGCTTGGCGCCCACCTGCACCCCGAAGTACAGGACGACCAGCACCCCGACCACGATGCCGACGAAGAAGTACATGACCTCCAGCAGCCGCGCGGACGCGGTGATGTAGAAGCCCGTCAGGCCGTCCTGCACGCCCGCCACCAGCGCCCGTCCGGGCAGCAGCGCGAACAGCCCACCGGTGATCACGGCGGAGGCCTTCACGTCCACGTGGGCCAGCGTCAGCGCCACGCCGATCGCCGCGGGCGGCATCGCGGCCACCGTGAACTGGTAGAACTCCGGCAACCCGCGCCCGGCGCACAGCCAGGCGAGCCGGTCGCCGAGCATCGCGCCCAGCGCGGCGGCGACGAACACCACCAGGTCACCGCCGACCAGCACGGAGGCGGCACCGGCGAGCAGCCCGCTCGCCAGGCTCAGCGCCCAGCCGGGGTAGGGGTGCCGGTTGCGGCGGATCTCCGCCAGGCGCCGGTAGGCCTCCTCCAGCGAGACGTGGGCCTCCGGGTCCGTGAGGTCGTCCACCAGCCGGAAGACGGCCGCGAGCCGCGTGTAGTCGGTGCCCCGCCGCCGTACCGTCCGCGAGGCCGTCACCGGGTCCTCCACCAGGGACGGCTGGTGGGAGATCGACAGCAGCGTGAAGGTGACGGTCGGCTCGCAGCGGTCCAGGCCGTAGGAGCGGCACACCGCGAACATCGCGGCCTCCACGTCCTCGGCGCCCTCACCGCCGGCCAGCAGCAGCTCCCCGATGCGCAGGGTCAGGTCGAGCACGCGCGGGACGGCCGGGCCCTCCTCCACCCGCTGCACCGGTTCCGGCGCGGGGCGCTCGGTCACCGGCATGCGCAGCATCGTGCGCATCCGGTCCTGCCACGGCGCGTCCTTGACCAGGCTGACCGGCGGCATCCCGGCGGCCGGCGTGAACGCGGCCGGGGCCTCCATGGCGCTGTAGGTGCGCGGCGGACTGAACGCCGACCCCTCCGGCTCCGCGCTGGGCGGCTGCGGCACCCCCAGGCCCCTGGGGACGGCGAACTCCGACGTCGTCTCCGGCTCGCCGTCGGACCGGGGCACCGCGAGCCCCTCGGGGACGGCGAACTCGGACGTGATCTCCGGGTCGTACGTGGTCCGCGCCTCGTCCGACCGGGGCTTGCGGTCCTCCGTCTCCGTCACCTCGCACCGCTTCCTGAACGACACCTTCCGTAGGCCTCAGTATGCGCACGCGTACGCAAACGGGCCGCGCCACCCCAGCAGGGTGCCGCGGCCCGCGGAGGGCAAACCGGCCGGTCAGTGGCCGCCCTGCTCCTCGAAGCGCTTGTAAGACCGCTCGATCTCCGTCTCGGCGTCCGTGCGGCCCACCCAGTTGGCCCCCTCGACCGACTTGCCGGGCTCCAGGTCCTTGTACACCTCGAAGAAGTGCTGGATCTCCAGGCGGTCGAACTCCGACACGTGGTGGATGTCGCGCAGGTGCTCCACGCGCGGGTCGGTGGCCGGGACGCACAGCAGCTTGTCGTCGCCGCCGGCCTCGTCCGTCATGCGGAACATACCGATGGCACGGCAGCGGATCAGGCAGCCCGGGAACGTCGGCTCGTCCAGGATGACCAGCGCGTCCAGCGGGTCGCCGTCCTCGCCGAGGGTGTTCTCGACGAAGCCGTAGTCGGTCGGGTAGGCGGTCGAGGTGAAGAGACGACGGTCCAGGCGGATCCGGCCGGTCTCGTGGTCCACCTCGTACTTGTTCCGCGAACCCTTCGGAATCTCGATCGTGACGTCGAACTCCACCGGTGGCTCCTCCATGATCAACGCATAGTTCTGGTGGTTAAGTGTCCCTCACGCAGGTGTGTGATCGCGAAAGGGGCTGGTGGTCGTGCCTGAGCTGAGGCCTTGGCGGGCCGCGAGGCCGCACGTGGTGCGGGCCGCGAACGCCGTGCGACCGACTCTGGCGCGCGCCGCCACGGCCGCGAAACCGCGGGTCGCGCGGCTGACGCGGGCCGTGGGACCACGGCTCGCGACGCTGCTCCCACCCCCTCGTCCGCGAACGCTCAGGACCTGGCGGTACACCGCAGGTGCCGCCACCGCCGGGCTGGCACTGGCCGCCGGCGTGGTGACCGTCGCCGGTCCCTGGGACGCCGACGGTCAGCGTACGGCCGAGCGGGACCGGGCCGCTGCCCTGGAGCGATCAGGTGGCGCAGATCACGGTGGCTCCGGCACGGCGGCGGGGGCTCCCCTGCCCGCGCCGAGCGCCGCGTCCGTCCTGACCGGCCTGGGCGCCGCCACGACCACCGTCAGCACCAGGAAGGCCCCGCCGTCCGCGAAGGCCCTCGCGGACGTCCTCGGACCCCTGCTGCACGCCCCCCAGCTCGGCGGCAACCACACGGCGGCCGTCGTGGACGTGGCCACCGGCCGGCGCCTCTACGCCGCGGGCGCCGGCCGGCCCCTCACCCCCGCGTCCACCACGAAGATCGCCACCGCCGTCGCCGCCCTGTCCGCCCTCGGTTCCGACCACCGCCTCACCACCCGCGCCGCGCTCGAACCCGACACCGGCGAGCTGGTCCTCGTCGGCGGCGGCGACCCGACCCTCACCGCCCGCGCGAAGCCCGGCGGCTGGGCGAGCCTGCGCACGCTCGCCGCGGACACCGCCGCCGCCCTGGCGAGGCACGGCATCGGCACCGTCACGCTCTCCTACGACACCACCCTGTACTCCGGCCCGGCCCTGCACCCCATCGGCGTCAACGACAACCTCGCCCCCGTCACCGCCCTGACCGCCGACGAGGGCCGCACCGACGGCTCCGCCAGCGGCCCCGCGCCCCGCGCGGGCGACCCCGCGGCGGACGCGGCGCACGCGTTCGCGGACTTCCTGAACAAGGCCGGCATCCGCACCACCGCCCCGGGCCCGTCCAAGGCCACCAGCCGTGCCAGGACCCTCGCCACCGTCTCCTCGCCCCCGCTGTCCGAGCTGGTCGAACGCATGCTGACCAACAGCGACAACGACATCGCCGAGGCGCTGGCCCGCCAGACCGCCCTCGCGAGCGGACAGCCCGCGAGCTTCGACGGCGGCGCCAGGGCCATCGCCACCCAGTTGCGCAAGCTCGGCCTGCCCCTGTCCGGCGCCTCCTTCCACGACGGCAGCGGCCTCGACCGCGACGACCGGCTCACGGCCGGCCTCCTCACCGCCCTGCTGGCCAAGGCCGGCGCCCCGGCCCGCCCCGGCCTGCGCCCGGTCCTCACCGGTCTGCCCGTCGCGGGCTTCACCGGCACCCTCGCCGGCCGCTACACCGACGGCGCGGCCGGCCTCGTCCGCGCCAAGACCGGCACCCTGACGGGCGTCAACACCCTGGCGGGCACGGTCGTCGACGCGGACGGCCACCTCCTGGCCTTCGCCTTCCTGGCCTCCGGCACCACCAGCCCCCCGGACGCCCAGGCGGCCCTGGACCGGACGGCCACGGCACTGGCGGCCTGCGGCTGCCGGTAGCCGCGCGGGCGGGACCGCGGCCGCCCGCCGCCCGCCGCCGGCAGGCGGAACCCGGACCCCGGCGGACCCGTACGGTCTGCCCCAAGCCGGAACGCTCACGTACGGTTGACGCATGACGAGCGCTGCATCTCCCGGGATGGTCGACTGGAACCTCGCGGTGGCGACCGCGACACGGCTCGTACGGCCGGGCCCCGAAGTCAGCCGCGACGAGGCCAGGGCCGTCGTCGCGGAACTGCGCCGGCACGCGAAGGCCTCGGAGGAACACGTCCGGGGCTTCACTCGTCTGGGCACCGAGGAGACCCACGACACCCCCGTCCTCGTCGTGGACCGCCCCGGCTGGGTCCGGGCCAACGTCGCCGGTTTCCGCGAGCTCCTCAGGCCGCTGCTGGAGAAGATGCAGGAACGGCGCGGCGGCAACCCCGGCAGCGCCGTCCTCGGCGCCGTCGGCGGCAAGGTGACCGGCGTCGAGGTCGGCATGCTCCTGTCCTTCCTGTCCTCCCGCGTCCTGGGCCAGTACGAGACCTTCGCCCCCGCCACCCGCGACCTGCCGGCCGGCCGCAACGGCGGCGGCCGGCTCCTGCTCGTCGCGCCCAACATCGTCCACGTGGAACGCGAACTGGACGTCGAGCCGCACGACTTCCGGCTGTGGGTGTGCCTCCACGAGGAGACCCACCGCACGCAGTTCACCGCCGTGCCCTGGCTCCGCGACCACCTGGAGGGTGAAATCCAGTCGTTCTTGGCGGAGACCGACGTGGACCCGATGACCGTCCTGGACCGCCTCCGGGAAGCCGCCCAGTCCCTCGCCGGCGGGCGCCCCGAGGGCGAGGAGGACGACGGCGGCCGCTCCTTCGTGGAACTGGTGCAGACCCCCGCCCAGCGCGAGATCCTCGGCCGCCTCACCGCCGTCATGTCCCTGCTGGAGGGCCACGCCGACTTCGTCATGGACGGCGTCGGGCCGGACGTCGTCCCGAGCGTTTCGGAGATCCGCGAGAAGTTCCAGCAGCGGCGCGCCAAGGGCGCCTCCCGCCTGGACCTCGCCCTGCGCAAGCTGTTGGGCCTGGACGCCAAGCTCCGGCAGTACCGGGACGGCGAGCGTTTCGTCCGCGGGGTCGTCGAGGAGGTCGGCATAGACGGCTTCAACCGCGTGTGGACCTCGCCCAACACCCTGCCCACCAAGGCGGAGATCGCCAAACCGGCGGACTGGGTCGCACGGGTGCACCGCTAGCCCGCACCGCGCACGCCCGGGGGAAGTCGTGAACGGATCCGGCCGACGGCAGACGAACGCCCCTCCAATCACCCGTCCGAGGGACCGTGGGCCATGCGTAGGCGTGCAATGCTCGGGGAACGCCCCGGTTCTGTCACCATCGACACACTCTGAGTGACCGGCCTCGGGCTCACCCCCCGAAAACTTCATGAAGGGAACCGGACATGGGTCCCCATCCTGCGGTCGCGGCGATACGCCTGGCGGTCCGCCGCGTACTCCACGACATCCTCACCGACCACGACCGCGCCGCCGGGGCAGCGGTGGCGGCCGCCGCGGCGGCCCCCCGCGAGGCCCGCGAACACGGCCGGGGCGAGCGCCTCCCGTCCCCGCTGGTGCTCGTCGCCTGCTCCGGCGGCGCCGACTCCATGGCGCTCGCCTCCGCCCTGGCCTTCGAAGCACCCAGGCTCGGTGTGCGTGCCGGCGGCGTCACCGTCGACCACGGCCTCCAGCCCGGCTCCGACCTCCGCGCCGACGAGGTCGTCCTCAGGCTGCGCGAACTCGGCCTCGACCCCGCGGAGTCCGTCGCCGTGACCGTCGGCCGCGAGGGCGGGCCCGAGGCCGCCGCCCGCGACGCCCGCTACGCCGCCCTCGACGCCGCCGCCCGGCGCCACGGCGCCACCGCGGTCCTGCTCGGTCACACCCGCGACGACCAGGCCGAAACCGTCCTGCTCGGCCTCGCCCGCGGCTCGGGCATCCGCTCCCTGTCCGGTATGGCCGCGGTCTCGGGGGCCGACGGCCGCTACCGGCGCCCCTTCCTGCACCTCGACCGGCAGACCGCCCGCAAGGCCTGCATGGTCCAGTCCCTGCCCGTCTGGGACGACCCCCACAACGCCGACCCCGCCTACACCCGCTCCCGGCTCCGGCACGAGGGCCTGCCCGCCCTGGAGAAGGCCCTCGGCAAAGGCGTCGTGGAGGCACTCGCCCGCACCGCCCGGCTCTCCCGCGACGACGCCGACGCCCTCGACGCCTGGGCCGGCCAGGCCGCGGCCTCCGTGCGGGACGCGGCCGGCCGCCTGGAGTGCGCCAAGCTGTACGCCCTGCCGCCCGCCGTACGCCGCCGCATCCTGCGCCGTGCCGCCATCGAGGCCGGGGCCCCGGCCGGCTCGCTGTTCGCCCGCCACATCGAGGAAGTCGATCGGCTGATCACCGGCTGGCGCGGCCAGGGGGCCATCAATCTTCCGGGCAAAGTCGTCGCCCAGCGCCAGGGTGGCAGACTGGTGATTCGGCAAGGCTGAATCCCGACCTTCCCGGAGGGGACCTCCGGCGGGCCGGGCAGCCGGGGGCCGTGACAGCGGCCGTAAGTGCGGGACGACCGAAAGTGATGCGGGTGGACGCGAACGACATGGGTGCCGACCTCCAGCAGGTGCTCATCACCAAGGAAGAGATCGACGCGAAGCTCATCGAGCTCGCCGCGAAGATCGACGCGGAGTACGCGGGCAAGGACCTGCTGATCGTCGGCGTCCTCAAGGGCGCCGTGATGGTCATGGCGGACCTCGCCCGGGCGCTGTCCACCCCCGTCACCATGGACTGGATGGCCGTGTCCTCCTACGGCGCGGGCACCCAGTCCTCCGGTGTGGTCCGGATCCTGAAGGACCTCGACACCGACATCAAGGGCCGGCACGTCCTGATCGTCGAGGACATCATCGACTCCGGGCTCACCCTGTCCTGGCTGATCAACAACCTCGGCTCCCGCGAGCCCGCCTCCCTGAAGGTGTGCACGCTGCTGCGCAAGCCGGACGCCGCGAAGGTCGCCATCGACGTCGAATGGGTGGGCTTCGACATTCCGAACGAGTTCGTCGTCGGTTACGGCCTCGACTACGCCGAGAAGTACCGCAACCTCCCGTTCGTCGGTACGCTCGCGCCCCACGTCTACGGCGGCTGAGCCGGCGCGGCGAGCGCTTTTGGCGCGATCGGGAACCCCGGGGGGTCCCGCGCCGTTGGAGCAAGCAGAAACGGGATTACCGGCCGTCCCAGCCGCTCCGTGCGGCTTCGGACAACGATGCTGGGGTACCGTCAGAAGAACTGTCTTATCAAACTCACTATGGCAGGAGGGACGGGGCGGCACCGCTCCGTATGGATGGACGTGAAGCGATACTTCCGTGGGCCGGTCATGTGGATCGTGCTGGCCGTCCTTGCCGTGGTCGTGTTGATGCAGGTCGTCGGCTCGTCCGGCGGCTACAAGACGGTGGATACCGGCCAGGTCGTGGCGGCGATCAACGACAACAAGGTCGAGTCGGCCAAACTCACCACCGGTGACGAGCAGACCGTCAAGGCCACGCTCAAGGACGGCGTGAAGGTCGACGGCAGCTCGAAGATCCAGGCGAGCTACATCGGCGACCAGGGCGTGACCATCGCCAACACGCTGCAGACCAAGTACCAGGACGAGCAGATTCCGGACGGCTACACCGTCTCGCCGTCCAAGCAGAACCCGTTCCTCGGCGTCCTGCTGTCCCTGCTGCCCTTCGTCCTCATCGTCGTCGTATTCCTGTTCCTGATGAACCAGATGCAGGGCGGCGGCTCCCGGGTCATGAACTTCGGCAAGTCCAAGGCCAAGCTCATCACCAAGGACACGCCGAAGACGACCTTCTCGGACGTCGCCGGCTGCGACGAGGCCGTCGAGGAACTCCAGGAGATCAAGGAGTTCCTGCAGGAACCGGCCAAGTTCCAGGCCGTCGGCGCCAAGATCCCCAAGGGCGTGCTCCTCTACGGCCGCCCGGGCACGGGCAAGACCCTGCTCGCCCGCGCGGTCGCCGGCGAGGCGGGCGTGCCGTTCTACTCGATCTCCGGCTCCGACTTCGTGGAGATGTTCGTCGGTGTCGGTGCCTCCCGGGTCCGTGACCTGTTCGAGCAGGCCAAGGCGAACGCCCCGGCGATCGTCTTCGTGGACGAGATCGACGCGGTCGGCCGCCACCGCGGCGCCGGCCTCGGCGGCGGTCACGACGAGCGCGAGCAGACCCTGAACCAGCTGCTGGTCGAGATGGACGGCTTCGACGTCAAGGGCGGCGTCATCCTGATCGCCGCCACCAACCGGCCGGACATCCTCGACCCGGCCCTCCTGCGCCCCGGCCGCTTCGACCGGCAGATCGCGGTCGACCCGCCGGACCTGCAGGGCCGTCTGGAGATCCTCAAGGTCCACCAGAAGGGCAAGCCGGTCACGCCCGACGTCGACCTGTCCGCCGTCGCCCGCCGCACCCCCGGCATGACCGGCGCCGACCTCGCCAACGTGCTCAACGAGGCCGCGCTGCTCACCGCCCGCGGGGACCAGAAGCTGATCGACAACAAGGCGTTGGACGAGGCGATCGACCGCGTGGTCGCGGGCCCGCAGAAGCGGACCCGGATCATGTCGGACAAGGAGAAGAAGATCACCGCGTACCACGAGGGCGGCCACGCCCTGGTCGCGGCGGCCTCGCCGAACTCCGACCCGGTCCACAAGATCACGATCCTGTCCCGCGGCCGGGCCCTCGGCTACACCATGGTCCTGCCCGACGAGGACAGGTACTCCACCACGCGCAACGAGATGCTCGACCAGCTCGCCTACATGCTGGGCGGCCGGGCGGCCGAGGAACTGGTCTTCCACGACCCGACCACGGGTGCCGCCAACGACATCGAGAAGGCCACCAACCTGGCCCGCGCGATGGTCACGCAGTACGGCATGACCGAGCGGCTCGGCGCCATCAAGTTCGGCGGCGACAACAGCGAGCCCTTCCTCGGCCGTGAGATGGCCCACCAGCGCGACTACTCGGAAGAGGTCGCCGCGCTGGTGGACGAGGAGGTCAAGAAGCTCATCGAGACCGCGCACAACGAGGCCTGGGAGATCCTGGTCGAGAACCGCGACGTGCTCGACAACCTCGTCCTGCAGCTGCTGGAGAAGGAGACCCTGGGCAAGGAGGAGATCGCCGAGATCTTCGCCCCGATCGTCAAGCGCCCGCCGCGGCCCGCGTGGACCGGCTCCTCGCGCCGCACCCCCTCCACCCGCCCGCCGGTGCTCTCCCCGAAGGAGCTGGCACTGACCAACGGCGCGAACGGCACGACGGCGTCGATCAACACGGTGAAGTCCACGGCGACGGAGCCCGCCCCGGCCACGGAGCAGGTCCCGGAGGACCGCTCCGAGAGCTGATCCTTCCGGCCGACCGGCCCGGAATGAATGCCGCGCCCCCCAGGTTCTAGCCTGGGGGGCGCGGCATGTCCGCATGCCCGCGGCCGAGACGTACAGGAACGAGGCTTCAGATGACCGACCCCGTGACGCTGGCCGGCGACGGCTTCATCGGCGAGTTCGATGAGAAGCGTGCCGAGAACGCCGTGCGCGAACTGCTGATCGCGGTCGGCGAGGACCCCGACCGCGAGGGCCTGAAGGACACGCCGGGACGGGTGGCACGGGCGTACCGGGAGCTCCTGGCGGGGTTGTGGCAGAAGCCGGAGGACGTCCTGACGACGACGTTCGACCTGGGTCACGACGAGATGGTCCTGGTGAAGGACATCGAGATCGTGTCCCTGTGCGAGCACCACCTGCTGCCGTTCCACGGCGTGGCGCACATCGGGTACATCCCCGCCGAGACCGGCAAGATCACGGGCCTGTCGAAACTGGCCCGCCTGGTGGAGGTGTTCGCCCGCCGCCCGCAGGTGCAGGAACGACTCACCACCCAGATCGCGGACTCCCTGATGCGCATCCTGGATGCGCGCGGCGCGATCGTCGTGATCGAGGCCGAGCACATGTGCATGTCGGTGCGGGGCATCCGCAAGCCCGGCGCCAAGACCACCACCTCGGCGGTGCGCGGCCAGCTCCGGAACGCCACCACCCGCGCCGAGGCGATGAGCCTGATACTGGCGCGCTAGACCCGCCGGTCAGGCCGCCGGTTCCGGGCCCGGGGGGTTCTGGTCGTCGTCGTCGGGGAGTTTGCAGACGCGTTCCAGGAACAGGGCCGCCGCTATCACGGCGATGCCCGCCAGGACCGAGAAACCCGCGTAGAAGGCCTGGTCGCGGCGGGCGGGGAAGTCGAGGAGTTCCAGGAGGAAGACGCCCGTGCCGCCGTACATGCCGGCGACGAGGGCGGCCACCAGGGCGCTGGCCTGGCCGAAGACGACCGCGCGGGCGGCCATCAGGGGGTCGACGCCCTTGGCGCCGGGGCGGCGCTCGCGCTGGGCCCGGAGGCGGGCGCGCAGGGAGAACGCCGTGGCCAGGAGCACCGCGGCGATCAGGGCGAGGACGACGGGGGCGGCCAAGGGGACGCTGGGCAGGGTCCCGACCGAGTTCCAGAGGCGGGCGCCCGCCCAGGACAGGACGGCGGCCACGACGAACACGCCGGCCAGCACCCTGATGCGCAGCTTACTCACGGTGTCCCTTCAGTTCCCCCGGACCGGTTCCCGGACTGTGGTCGTCCTGACCTTAACGACTACTCGGGCAGTCGGAGTTCCAGGTCCCGGCGGGGCGCGACGCCGCCGCGGGTGACCGCCGACAGCAGATCGGCCACCGTACCGCGGCCGGGCAACTGCGCCTGCGGATCCACGTCGTACCAGGGCGCGAGCACGAAGGCCCGCTCGTGGGCCCGGGGGTGAGGGAGCGTCAGGCGCGGGTCGTCGGAGACGACGTCGGCGTAGGCGACGATGTCGACGTCCAGGGTGCGCGGTCCCCAGCGTTCGTCCCGGACGCGGTGGAAGGCCTCCTCGACGGCGTGGGCGCGCTCCAGCAGGGAGGAGGGGGGCAGGGTGGTCTTCAGCACGACGACGGCGTTGAAGTAGGACGGCTGGCTGCCGGGTGCCACGCCCCACGGCTCGGTCTCGTACACCGGTGAGACGGCCTTCACCCGGACGCCGGGGGTGTCCTCCAGGGCGTCGACGGCGCCCTGCAGGGTCTCCAGGCGGTTGCCGAGGTTGGCGCCGATGGAGACGACGGCGCGCTTGGGGTTGCTCAGCGTGATGTCCGCGGCGTCGACCTGCTCGACCACGGAGGCGGGCACCGGCTGTACGGTCGGGTCGCTGTGACCCCGGGTGAACGGGCGGGTCATACTCGGCTCCGGGTGATCGTGACGGTCACGTCGTCGAAGGGGACCGTGATCGGGGCGTCCGGCTTGTGGACGCGGACCTCGACCTCCTGCACCCCCTCGTGCTTCAGGCAGGTCCCGGCGATCCGCTCGGCGAGGGTCTCGATGAGGTTCACCGGCTCGCCCTCCACCACGGCCACGACCTCCTCGGCCACGATGCCGTAGTGCACGGTCTTCGCCAGGTCGTCGTCGGCCGCGGCCGGCCGGGTGTCCAGCCCGAGCACGAGGTCGACGATGAAGGTCTGGCCCTCCTGGCGCTCCCTGGGGAACACACCGTGGTGCCCTCGGGCCTTGAGGCCGCGCAGCGCGACACGATCCACGCGAATCACTCCTGCAATCGTCGGGGACGGCCGGTCGGCGCCGCGCGCGGGCGGCACGCCGGTCTCGGACGAATCTACCTGCGGACACTGACAAGACCGGGCCACGGGGCCGTGGCCCGGACCGGGACCACGGAAGTTCACCGTGCGTTCCCCCGGGGAAACCCGGCCGTGTCAGGGACTGGTAGCCGCATCTACCCCGGCGTGCGTGATTCCAACCACCTTTTCCGGGCGCCCCGATGCCCGGCGGCTCAAACGAGGGGGTCGTCGTCCGGTGCCGAGCCGTTCACCCCGCTCCCCCCGTTCTCGTCGTCCTCGTCCTCGTCGTCGTCCGCCTCGGCCAGTACGGGGGAGGCGTGGTGTGCCCAGAGCTTCCATCCCGAAGGGGTGCGCCGGAACACGTTCGTGGCGACGACGAGCTGGCCGACCAGGGGCCCGAGCTCCTCGTCCCCCTCGGGCGCGGGGCCGCCGCTGAGGATGTTCTCCGTGCAGGTCACCAGGGCGGTGTCACCGGTGACGGAGACGTGCACGTCGGTGAGGAAGAACTGGATGTAGTCGGTGTTCGCCATGATCAGCGCGTACGACCGCAGGACCTCGCCGCGGCCGGTGAGCACCGGCCAGCCCGGATGGATGCAGGAGACCACGCCGGCGTCGGCCGGGTCGTGGTACTCCTCGTCGACGCCGAGGTCGGAGGGCGTGAGCCAGAAGGAGGACAGTTCCTCGAAGTCGCCGCGCTCCATCGCCTCGTAGTAGGCGGTGTTGGCGGCTTCCACCTGTTCGACGTCGGTGTGGGGGGCGCTCACCGGTCTCCTTCCGCGCCGGCCGTACCACGTGCGCCCGGTCCGGGCTCGGACGCACCGCTCACGCCGGACGCGTGCTCGCGCACGCTCGGCGCGGGCTCGGCCGTGCGCGCCTCCTCCACGGCCCGTGCGACCCGCACGGCGTCCGCCGTGGCCCGTACCTCGTGCACCCGCACCGCCCAGGCGCCGGCCTGCGCGGCGAGCGCGGAGACGGCGGCCGTGGCGGCGTCGCGCTCGCGGGCCGGCGGTGGCGCGCCCCCGGGACCGGCGAGGACGCGGCCGAGGAACCGCTTGCGGGAGGCGGCGACGAGCAGGGGGTGCCCGAGGGCGCGGAGGCGGTCGAGGTGTGCGAGGAGGGTGAGGTCGTGCCCGGCCTCCTTGGAGAAGCCGAGGCCGGGGTCGACCACGACCCGGTCGGGGGCGACGCCGCCCGCTAGGACCGCCTCCACACGGGCGCGCAGCTCGGCCACCACCTCGGCGACGACGTCCGCGTAGACGCCCTTGGCGTTGCCGCCTTCGAGGAAGCCGCGCCAGTGCATGACGACGAAGGGGGCGCCGGCCGCGGCGACCACCGGGATCATCGCGGGGTCGGCGAGGCCGCCGCTGACGTCGTTGACGAGGACGGCGCCGGCCCCGAGGGACCGTTCGGCGACGGACGCGCGCATGGTGTCGACGGAGACGAGCACGCCCTCGGCGGCGAGGCCGCGCACGACGGGGACGACGCGCCGCAGTTCCTCCGCCTCGTCGACGCGGGTGGCGCCCGGGCGCGTGGATTCGCCGCCGACGTCGACCAGGTCCGCGCCCCCGGCGACCAGGTCCAGGCCGTGCTTGACGGCGGCGGTCGTGTCGAACCAGCGGCCGCCGTCGGAGAAGGAGTCGGGAGTGACGTTCACGACTCCCATGACCGCGCACCGGTCCCATGCCGGAAGGCCCGCCACTCGGCCGCGCCCGCTGAGGTTGTTCATACGTTCAGCGTAGGCCCAGGGGACCGCCCGACACGCGCGGCGGCCCGGCCGCCGCGCGACGGCCCGGCACGAAGGGCGCGGTGACCTGGCACGACGGGCACGACGGCGCGGCGCACGGCCGGTGGTCGACACACGCGGTGGCCCGGGCGGAGCCCCCCGAGGGGGAGGAGGGGGCTTCCGCCCGGGCCGGTCCGGGGCCGTCCGGACCGGCCCGGGGCCGTTCGGGTCCGTTCGGTCCGGCCGGGTCGGTCCGGTCCCTGCCCGCGCCCGGTCCGGGACGCGGGCCGTGGCGGGTCCGGGGAGGAGGGCTCAGGCGGCCCGCGCGTCCCGTTCCGCCACCGTGTGGACGCAGGGGCGCGCGGCGGCGGCCCTGCGCCGGCGCAGGACGCGCGGCAGCGGCAGGGCGAGGTCGACGAACCCCTCGGCCTGCAGGGCGGCGAAACCGATGCGGGGCAGGTCGCCGGAGGCCCGGTAGACCACGAAACGCGGCTCCCAGCGCGGCTGGAACTTGGCGTTGAACCGGTACAGCGACTCGATCTGGAACCAGCGGGAGAGGAAGACCAGCAGCCCGCGCCAGGCGCGCAGCACGGGTCCCGCGCCGATCTTCTCCCCGCGCGCGAGGGCGGAGCGGAACATCGCGAAGTTGAGGGAGACCCGGGTGATGCCGAACCTCGGGGCGGCCTGCAGGGCGGCGACGATCAACAGTTCGTTCATGCCGGGGTCGGCGGCGCGGTCGCGGCGCATGAGGTCCAGGGAGACGCCGTCCGGGCCCCACGGCACGAAGTGCAGGACCGCCCGGAGGTCGCCGTACGCGCCGGGCCGCCCGTCCGCCCTGTGGGCGGTGGCGATCAGGCAGTCGCCGTCGGCCGGGTCGCCGATGCGGCCCAGGGCCATGGAGAAGCCGCGCTCGGTGTCGGTGCCGCGCCAGTCCGCAGCCGCCCGCCGGACGCGCTCCAGTTCGGCCTCGCCGAGGTCACGGACGCGCCGTACCCGGGTCTCGTAGCCGGCCCGCTCGATGCGCTTGACCATCTGGCGCACGTTGCGCATCGCGCGTCCGGCGAGCGAGAAATCCGCCACGTCCACCACCGCCTCGTCGCCCAGTTCCAGCGCGTCGAGGCCGGTCTCGCGGGTCCAGACCTCGCCGCCCGTCTCCGAGCAGCCCATGACGGCCGGCGTCCAGGAATGGGCCCTGGCCTCGTCCATGAAGCGCTCGATGGCGCCCGGCCAGGCCTCGACGTCGCCGATCGGGTCGCCGCTGGCGAGCATCACGCCGGAGACGACGCGGTAGGTCACCGCCGCCTTGCCGCTGGGCGAGAAGACCACCGCCTTGTCGCGGCGCAGCGCGAAGTGGCCGAGGGAGTCGCGGCGGCCGTGCCTGTCCAGCAGGGCGCGCAGGCGCGCCTCGTCCTCGTCGGTGAGCCGGGCGGCCGGGTGCTCGGGGCGGAAGGCCAGGTAGACGGTGGTGACCGCGGTCAGCCAGCCGAGGGCGCCGAGGGAGAAGGCGACCGTCCAGGAGGTGGTGCCCCGGTAGTCGACCGGGCCCTGGAAGCCGACCAGGCCGTACAGGACGTGCGTCAGCCGATCGGCCAGGCTCGGGTCGCCGATCGTCCGGTCCGGGTGGACGCTGACGATGACCAGTCCGAGGACGAGGGAACCTGCGCCCATGAGGACGAAGTTGGCGAGCGCGCGCCACCGGCTGCGCGGGTCGGGCAGGGCCGCGAACTCGTCGCGGTGGCGCAGCAGCGGCACGAGGAGCGCCACCGCGACGAGCACGCCGACGAGCGAGTGCCGGTACACGAACTCGGCGACCGCGCCCGCCGGCAGCAGCGCGACCGCGGCGCGCCAGGCCCGCCGCTTGCGGCGCCTGAGCCCGTGCGCGAGCAGCAGCAGCAGCACGCCGGCGCTGAGCGAGAGCGCCGCGGCGAAGGGCCCGAAGGAACCGGGGAGGACTTCGGCCATGGCGTGCATACGGCTGTGACGGAAGCGCGGGAAGACGCCCGCGGCGATGTCCACCAGCCCCACGAGGGCGCACGCCCTGCCCACCAGGGCGGGGACGGCCTCGGGGCGCGGACCGCGGGCCAAGCGCCGCACCCGGTTCGGCCGGCGCGGAACTCCACCCGGCATTTCCCCATCTATCCTGACAGACATCGCATCCCGTAGTTCTGCGAGAGACCTTGAATCCGGTGCCGATCGGGCATCCGGCGACATTGCGCCCTCTAGGACGGTGTCTCGGGGAGAGAGGTTCACTCCCCACTGGAAAGCCGGGTCAAAGGCCAAGGAAAGCCCCGGGCAAGCCCTCGCGACGGAGCGGGGGCGGCCCACGGGCGGAAAGCACGGGCAGGTAACGGACCATGGGTCTCACGAGCAATACGATGCTGGTACTGGCGATGGCGGCCGCCGTCCTGCTGTTCGTCGCCACGGTGTGGCTGTGGCCACTGCTCTCCCGGCGCACCTGGCGGGCCGTCACCGGACGCGTCGGGCTGCTCCTCACCACCCAGCTGGCGCTCTTCGCCTTCCTGGGCGTCGCCGCCAACCAGGCCTACGGCTTCTACGCGAGCTGGGCGGACCTGTTCGGCACGGAGACGGACCAGGGCGTCGTCGTCGACCACTCGGGGCGGGCCGGCACCGGGGGACCGCTGCAGGTGCTCTCCACCGGCGGGGCGCGGGGCGGGCACGGTGCGCCGGCGCGGAGGGCGGGACAGGTGCAGGAGGTCGACATCGTGGGCCGCGAATCCCGCATCGCCACGCAGGCGTTCGTCTACCTGCCGCCGGAGTACTTCCAGCCGCGGTACCGCACGCGGACGTTCCCGGCGGCCGTCGTGCTGACCGGCTACCCCGGCACGGCACGGGCCCTGGTGGACAAGCTGCACTACCCGCGTACGGCGCGGGAGCTGGCCGCCGACGGGCGGATGCAGCCGATGATCCTGGTGATGCTGCGGCCGACGGTGGCGCCGCCGCGGGACACCGAGTGCGTGGACGTCCCGGGCGGGCCGCGGACGGAGACCTTCTTCGCCGAGGACCTGCCCGCGGCCGTGGCCGCCCACTACCGGGTGGGCGAACGGCCCGGCAGCTGGGGGATCGTCGGCGACTCCACCGGCGGTTACTGCGCGCTGAAGCTCGCCCTGCACCACCCGGGCGTCTACGCGGCCGGCGCGGGCCTGTCGGCCTACTACAAGGCGCCGGTCGACCCCACCACCGGCGACCTCTTCCACGGCGACGGCCGCCTGCGCGACCGGGCCGACCTGCCGTGGCTGCTGCGGCACGAGCCGGCGCCGGACACCTCGCTGCTCGTCACCAGCAGCAGGATCGGCGAACACAACTACAGGGACACGCTCAGGTTCATCGGGCAGGTGCGGGCGACCCGCCGGACCCGGATCTCGTCGATCATCCTGGACAGCGGCGGGCACAACTTCAACACCTGGCGGCGGGAGATCCCGGCGACCCTGCAGTGGCTCAGCGGACGGCTCACCGACCGCTGAGCCGCCGCGGCGCCCGGTGCCGGTGAAGCCCGTGTCGTGGCCGTGTTTTTACGGTGGCGGCGCCCATGATTCGCCTACGCGCGGTAAGTTTCTGGCCATGCCACGTGGACGCCACCGCCATTCCCCGCCTTTGCACCGGCTGTTGCCCCCGTCGGCGATAGCCGGAGTCTCCGTCGTCTGCGCGCTGGGTCCCTGGGCGTCCTCCGAGGCCACGGTGTTGCGCGCACTGGCCGCGGCCGCCGCGGCGACGACGGTCGTGGGCGCCGTCGTGATGCGCCGCTGGGACGCGCAGGCGGGCAAGCGGGTCGCCGACCTCACGCGCGCGCGGGCCGGCGACGAGTGGCGTTTCGAGGAGCGGATCGCCGAGCTGGAGACCGACCTGGAGGAGTCGCGCGAGCTGCGCGCCAAGCTGGAGCAGCGGCTGCGCGCCAAGCGCGCCGAGCTGGCCGGGCTGCGCAACGAGCACGCGGCCCTGCTGCGCCGCTACGCCACCGCGGAGACCGAGCGCGCGAGCGCCCTGGAGGGACGCCGCCTGCTGGAGATCGAGTCGGCCGTCCCGTCGGGCTCCCTGGCGCTGCCGGCCGCGCGGAGCGCCGAACCCGGGCCCCCCGGCGCCCCGGCCCCCGGGGCCGCCCGGGCGGACGCCGGGGACGTGCCCGGGAGGGCCGCGGTGTTCTCGTCCGAGGGTTCCCGGCTGTTCCGTCGCGCGGGCGCGGCGCTGGCCCGGCTCGACCCGGAGGCGTCCGCCGTCCGGCCTCCGGCGGCCGGCCCCGGACCGGGGCCGGTGCGGCCGGGCGGCCCGTCCAGAGCCGGGAGCGAGGCGGGCGGGCCCGCCAAAGGAGCAGGTGCCGGGGCGGACGTGACGGGTGCGGGCGAGGCCTCCCGGAGCGCGGGCGCCGCCCAGGAGGACGAGGCGCAGGGGAAGTCCGGGGCGGCCGGCGCGCACGCGCGCGCGTCCGCCGCCCCGACGGTCCCGGCCGAGTCCGCCCCGACCCAGGGACAGCAGCCCGCCGGGCACTTCGCGGTGCCGACCGCGGTGGCCGTCGTACCGGCCGCGCCCGCGCGGCGCACGTCGGTCGAGGGCGGGTTCGACTTCTTCGGCACCCAGAAGCACACGTCGTCCGCCGCGCTGGACTCCGTGCAGAACGAGGACCTCGCGGACGTCGTCGGCCAGGAGGCCCTCGCGCTGCACAAGGCCGAGGCCGAGGCGGAGTTCAAGCCCGCCGACGAGGAGGCGCGGGGCATCGGGCAGGTCATCGACCTGACCGCGCACGACGAGACCGAGCACATCGACGTCCACAGACTGCGCAGCGCGGCCTCCTGAACCACCGGCCCGGCCCCACCGTCCCACGAGCCCGGCTCCCCGTGCGGAGGAGCCGGGCTCCGGCGTCGCGCCGGCCGGGCCCGGAGCCCGGTGCCGCGGCCGCGGTCGGTCCGGCGCCCCGGCCACCGGGCCCCGCCGTTCACCGCCCCGGACCGGGGCCGCCGGCGCCCCCGTGCCCCCGGCGCGTCCGGTCCCTCCCCCGGACGGCCCGGGCCGGCCAGCGGTCCGGGCGGGCTCACCCGGCTCACCCACCCCGCGCCCGCGGCTCGACGCCCACACGTCCGGCTCACCCGCTCCGCGTGTCCGGCTCGACGCCGTCACGTCCGGCGCATCCGCCGGCGCACCCGCTCAGGCCATCCAGCGGTCCGGGCGGGCGTCCCTGCGGCCGGTGCGGGAGCGGTCGGCCTGGGCGTGCAGCAGGAGGGCCGCCCGCCCCGCGTCCCGCTGACGGGCCGTCACGGTCTTGCCGGCCCCGGTGTCCACGTGGACGTCGGCGAGCCGCCACCGGCGCTGCCAGGGGCCCTGGGTGAGCCGTACGCTCTGCACCTTCGCATGCGGGACCAGGGACAGGCGGCGGCGCAGCAGGCCGTGCCGGGCGGCGAACACCGTGCCGGTGACCGCGAGGCCGAGCCCGCGCCACCACACCGGCACGCACCACCGCGCCCGCCGCGGCGGGCGGACCGGCGAGGCCGGTACGGTCACGCCGGGCAGCACCCGCGCGACGACCGACCCAGCCACCGCGCGCGGGGCGACCGGCACCAGGACGGAGTTGTCGGAGCCGGCCACGTCCAGCTCCACCCGCACCCAGCCGAGCCGCCGCCACAGCAGCGGCTCCACGAGGTGCACGGTCTGCACGCGCCCCGGCGGCACCGTCTCGTGGGCGCGGTCGAGCAGCCCGTGGTCGATGCGCAGCCCGTCCGGTGACTCGCCCACGGTCCAGTCGTACTCGTTGACGAACCGCCCCGCGCTCCTCGCCACCGCCGCGCCGAGCAGCGGCAGGGCGGTGGCGAGGACCGTCCACACGCTGTGGGTGACGAGCCACAGCACGGCCGGCACGACGAGGGCGGCGGCCAGCGAGCCCCACGTGGCACCCGTCAGCGCCAGCGACAGCGCCAGCTCGCGCGGGGGCACGCGCAGCAGCTCGCGCGCCGGCGCCTCCCCGACCTCACGCGCCGTGTCGGGCGCGAACCCCGCGGCGCGCGCGAGTAGTTCCGCGCGCAGGGCGCGCGCCTCGCGCTCGCCGAGGAAGGCGAGCTCGTCCTTCTTCTCGGTCCCGACGACGTCGATCCGCAGCTTGGCCACGCCCGCCACGCGCGCGAGGAGCGGACGCGTGACGTCGACCGCCTGGACGCGCTCCAGGCGGATGTGCGCGGTGCGCCGGAACAGCAGCCCGGTACGGATGCGCAGTTCGGTGTCGGTCACCGCGAAGTGCGTGAACCACCAGGACAGGAAGCCGTAGAGACCGGCCGCCGGGACCAGCGCGCTGAGCCCGACGAGGAGCATGGTGCCGGTCAGCCGCGCCAGCTGCTCCTGCGCGGCGTTCGGGTCGTGCACCGCCCATCCCGCGAGGACGGCGACCGGCGCCCACGCCCGCCGGAAGGGCGTGACGGGGTGCAGCCGCCGCTCGCCGGCGGGCGGGCGCGCCCTCGGGCCGTCGGGCCCCGGGGCGGTCACAGGCCGGCCGATCGGGCCTCGCCCAGCTCGGTGAGCCGGTCGCGCAACCGCTCCGCCTCGGCCGGGGCCAGGCCCGGGATGGCCGCGTCGGTCGCCGCGGCCGCGGTGTGCAGCTGTATGCGGGCCAGCCCGAAGTACCGCTCGACGGGCCCGGAGGTCACCTCCACCAGCTGCATCCGCCCGTACGGCACCACGGTCTCCTCGCACCACAGCACCCCGCGGCTGATCAGCAGGTCGTCGGCGCGTTCGGCGTACCGCCAGGAGCGCCAGTTGCGGCCCAGCAGCGGCCAGCACCACGCCGCCGCGGTGAGCGGGAGCAGCGCGCAGGCGGCCCACGGCGGTCCCGCGAACAGGCCGAGCGGCAGCCCCACCGCGAGGGCGAGCAGCCCCGCCCACAGCACCAGCAGCAGCCTGCGCATGCGCAGCAGCCCCGGCGGCAGCCCCCGCCACACCGGCTCGTCCCCCGCCGCCCCGGTCGTTTCCGGGCTCCCCGTCTCCATGGGGCCAGCGTACGTAGGGGAAACTGGGTCCATGACTGCGACGGAGACCACGGTCGGCATCGGTGGCGCCGCCGAGAGCACCGACATGGTGCTCAACATCGGCCCCCAGCACCCGTCCACGCACGGCGTGCTGCGGCTCAGGCTCGTCCTGGACGGGGAGCGCATCCTGCGTGCGGAACCGGTGATCGGCTACATGCACCGGGGGGCGGAGAAGCTCTTCGAGGCGCGCGACTACCGGCAGATCATCATGCTCGCCAACCGCCACGACTGGCTGTCGGCGTTCTCCAACGAGCTGGGCGTGGTCCTCGCCGTGGAGCGGATGCTCGGCATGGAGGTCCCGCAGCGGGCGGTGTGGACGCGCACGCTGCTCGCCGAGCTGAACCGGGTGCTCAACCACCTGATGTTCCTCGGCTCGTACCCGCTGGAGCTGGGCGGGATCACGCCGGTGTTCTACGCGTTCCGGGAGCGCGAGGTGCTCCAGAACGTCATGGAGGAGGTCTCCGGCGGACGCATGCACTACATGTTCAACCGCGTCGGCGGCCTCAAGGAGGACCTGCCGGCCGGGTGGGCCGCACGCGCGCGCGCCGCCGTCGCCGCGGTCCGCTCCCGCATGGACGTCTTCGACGACCTGGTGCTCGGCAACGAGATCTTCCGGGGGCGCACGCGGGGCGTGGGCGCGCTGTCGCCCGAGGCCGTGCACGCCTACGGCGTGAGCGGACCCATCGCGCGCGCCTCCGGGGTCGACTTCGACCTGCGCCGCGACGAGCCGTACCTGGCGTACGGCGACCTGGGGGACACCCTGAAGGTGGTCACCCGGGACGAGGGCGACTGCCTCGCCCGCTTCGAGTGCCTCCTGGAGCAGACCCACAACGCGCTGGACCTCGCCGGGGCCTGCCTGGACCGGCTGGCCGAGCTGCCGCCCGGCCCGATCAACCAGCGGCTGCCCAAGGTGCTGAAGGCGCCCGAGGGGCACACGTACGCGTGGACCGAGAACCCGCTCGGCATCAACGGCTACTACCTGGTCAGCAAGGGCGAGAAGACCCCGTACCGGCTGAAGCTGCGCTCGGCGTCGTACAACAACGTCCAGGTGCTCACCGAGCTGCTGCCGGGGACGCTGGTGGCGGACATGGTGGCCATCCTGGGGTCGATGTTCTTCGTGGTCGGGGACATCGACAAGTAGGCGGCGGGTCCGCCGGCGGCGGGCGGCCGGGCGTCCTCAGGGGAGCAGCGGGTCCGGGACGCCGACCGGCCGGAGCAGCCAGCCGAAGTCCCCGAGGCCGCCCGGGGCGGTCAGCTCGGCGGCCTCGCCGGCGCCCGCGAGGGCACGCACGTAGGCCGCCGGGTCCGCGGCCGCCAGCGCGAGCGGGGGGCGTGCGCCGGTGAGACCAAGGGCGTGCAGGGCGGTGCGCTGTGTGAGCAGACGCGCGGTGGGGAGCCGTTCGCCCGCTTCGGACGTCGTGCACGCCGCCGCGCACGCGTCCAGCGCGACGTGCGCGGTGATGTCGCACGACCCGTCCGGCACGGGTGCCGTCTCGCGCCCCTCCCGGAAGCCGGTGAGCGTCCCGAACGGGGGGCGCGCGTCCGCGGTGTGCGCGTAGTCCACGGCCACCGCCAGTCCCCGCACCACCCGGCCCACCGCGGATGCCCAGGCCAGGTCCCTGGGCAGGCCGATCTCCGCCCGCAGGCCCTCCTCGGCGGGCAGCGGCCACCAGCGCGCCAGCCAGTCCGCCTCCGCACCCGACACCGGCTCCCCGAGCCGCTCGGAGCCGTCCGCCGCGACCAGCACCCGCCGGGGCACGCCCGCGGCGTCCACCTCGGCGACGTCCACGGGCACGTTGTCCAGCCACTCGTTGGCGAACAGCAGCCCCGTGACCGCCTCCGGGAGGTCGCCGCGCCAGGTGATCCGCCCGTCCAGGCCGGCCGGGCGGGCGGCGATCTCCACGGCGTGCCCGCGCGTGCGGGCGGCCACGTCGGCCGGCAGGGCGGCGAGCACCCCGGTGACCAGTTCGCCGCGTCCCGCCCCCAGGTCCACGAAGTCCAGCGCCCGTGGCCGGCCCAGGGCCTCGTCGACCCGGCACAGCAGCCGGGCCACCGCCCCGGCGAACAGCCCCGAGGCGTGCACGGACGTGCGGAAGTGCCCGGCCGGCCCCTCGGGCCGCCGGTAGAAGCCGCCGGGCCCGTACAGCGCCTCCTCGGCCGCCGCGCGCCAGCCGCGCGCCCCCCCGGCCGCCCGGCCCACCGCTTCCACCGCTTCCACCGCTTCCGCTTCCCGCGCTTCCCGCGCCGCCCCGTCCGTCACCGCACCAGACTAGGCACCCGGGTGATCACGGTCTCCACCTTGCGGAGTACGCGCGCCCGGTACGGATCGGCCCACCGGTTGACCCCTGCACGCATCCCGCTTCCCTACTCTGGGTTACGTGCAGCGCCTCTACGACTTCCTCCGCCGCCACCCGGCCTGGGTCGACAGCTTCTGGGCCGTCGTCCTGTGCGGGATCTCCGGCGCGAGCGTGATCGGTGCCAGCCGGGGGCCCGAGCACCACATGCCGGTCGCCGCGGGACTGTCGGTGTCGGCCGTCCTGTGCGTCGTCGTCGCGCTGCGCCGCCTCTTCCCGGAACCGATGCTGCTGCTGGCCCTCGCGAGCGGACTGGCCCAGCTGGTCCTGGACGTCGAGATGACCGTGGCCGACTTCGCCATGCTGGTGATCACTTACACGGTCGCCACGGTCGGCGCACGCTGGGCCTCCCGGCTCGCGCTCGGCGCCGGCCTGTGCGCGGCGCCCCTGGCGCAGGTGCGCTGGCCGGTGGAGGACACCGGCTTCCTGGGGCAGGTCGCGATAGCGGTGTTCCAGACCGTGCCGTTCGCGCTGGCCTGGGTGCTCGGCGACTCCATGCGCACCCGGCGCGCCTACTTCGCCCAGCTGGAGGAGCGCGCCGCCCGGCTGGAGAAGGAGCGCGAGGCGCAGTCCAAGGTCGCCGTCGCCGCCGAGCGCGCCCGGATCGCGCGCGAGCTGCACGACGTCGTCGCGCACAACGTGTCGGTGATGGTGGTGCAGGCCGACGGCGCCGCCTACGTCCTCGACGCCGCGCCCGACCAGGCCAGGAAGGCCCTGGAGACGATCTCCTCCACCGGCCGCCAGGCCCTCGCCGAGATGCGCCGCCTGCTGGGCGTGCTGCGCACCGGTGAGCACCAGGAGGGCGGCGAGTACGTGCCCCAGCCCGACGTCGAGCAGATCGACGACCTCGTCGAGCAGTGCCGCAGCTCGGGCCTGCCCGTCGACTTCAAGGTCGAGGGCACCCCGCGCCCGCTGCCCAGCGGCGTGGAGCTGACCGCCTACCGCATCGTGCAGGAGGCGCTCACCAACACCCGCAAGCACGGCGGCCCGAACGCGGGCGCCAGCGTGCGACTGGTGTACTTCGACGACGGTCTCGGGCTGCTCGTCGAGGACGACGGCGAGGGCGCCCCGCACGAGCTGTACGAGGAGGGCGGCGCCGACGGCCGGGGGCACGGCCTGATCGGCATGCGCGAGCGGGTCGGCATGGTCGGCGGCACCCTGGACGCCGGCCCGCGTCCGGGCGGAGGCTTCCGCATCAGCGCGCTGCTCCCCCTCAAACCAGCGCACTGACACCGCCGCACGCCCCTCGTTGACACCTGTCACGCCCCCAGCCCGGCCACGAACCACGGAAGAGGACCCATGACGATCCGCGTGATGCTCGTCGACGACCAGGTGCTGCTGCGCACCGGCTTCCGGATGGTGCTCGCGGCCCAGCCGGACATGGAGGTCGTCGCGGAGGCCGGCGACGGCGTGGAGGCCCTGCAGGTGCTGCGCTCCACCGCCGTCGACGTCGTCCTGATGGACGTCCGCATGCCGAAGCTGGACGGGGTGGAGGCCACCCGGCGGATCTGCTCCGAGCCCGACGCGCCGAAGGTGCTGATCCTGACGACCTTCGACCTGGACGAGTACGCCTTCTCCGGGCTGAAGGCGGGCGCCTCCGGCTTCATGCTCAAGGACGTGCCGCCCGGCGACCTGCTGGCGGCCATCCGCGCCGTGCACAGCGGCGACGCCGTCGTGGCGCCCTCCACCACCCGGCGGCTGCTGGACCGGTTCGCGCCCATGCTGCCCTCCGCCGGCGCCCGGCCCCGGCACACGGAACTGGAACGGCTCACCGAGCGGGAGCGCGAGGTCATGGTGCTGGTCGCGCAGGGCCTGTCCAACGGTGAGATCGCGGCCCGGCTGGTGCTGTCCGAGGCGACGGTGAAGACCCACGTGGGCCGCATCCTGACCAAGCTCGGCCTGCGCGACCGGGTGCAGGTGGTGGTGCTCGCCTACGAGACCGGACTGGTGCGCGCGGGCGGCCACGGCTGACCCGGCCGCACCCCGCGCGCCGGCTACGCCAGGCCGGGCAGCCGGCGCACGAAGTCCGCCACGGCCGCCCGGACGTCGTCGGCCGTCCACTCCAGGCCCTCCGCGGTGACCGTGACCTCGGTGCGCGCCAGGTCCGGCCCGGCCTGCTCCCAGGCGTCCGCGAACAGCAGCACCGAGGTCTCCTCGGCCTGGCGCACCGAGGCCTCCTCCACCACCTCGGGGCGGTACGGCAGCCAGACCTGGAACTGGTGGGTGTGCGGCTCCTGCGGGTGCACGCGTGCCCAGGGCGGTCCGGCCGCCGCGAACCCCTCGCGCAGCGCGGCGGCCACCATGCGCGCGTGGTGCACGTAACCGGGCAGCCGGGGCAGCTCCCGGTCCAGTCCGGCGAGCGCCGACAGCACGGTCGGGAACTGCTGGAAGACCGCCCCGCCGTACCGGTGCCGCCAGGTCTTCGCCTCCGCGACGAGACCGTCCGGGCCGGCGAGCACGGCGCCGCCGAAGCCGCCGAGCGACTTGTAGAACGACACGTAGACCGTGTCGGCGAGGCCGGCGATCTCCTCCAGGGAGCGGCCGAAGTGGACGGTGGACTCCCACAGGCGCGCGCCGTCGAAGTGCACCACCGCGTCGCGCTCCCGCGCCGCGGCGACCACCCCGGTCAGCTCCTCCCAGGTGGGCAGGACGAAACCGGCGTCCCGGAGGGGCAGCTCCAGCACCAGCGTGCCGAAGGGCTCCTCGAAGTCGCGCACCTCCCCGGCCGTGGGCAGCCGGGGCGCCCGGGTCACGTGCACCGGGCGCAGACCGCTGACCTGGCTGAACGCGTCCCGCTCGTGCATCTCGGGATGCGAGAGCGGGTGCAGGGCGACCGTGCGGTCGCCGGTGCGGGCCGCCCAGCAGCGCAGGGCGACCTGCTGGGCCATCGTGCCGGTCGGGAAGAAGGCGGCGGCCTCGGTGCCGAGCAGGGCGGCGACGCGCTCCTCCAGGGCGGCCACGATCCGGTCGCCGTAGAGGTCCGTCGGCTCGTCCAGGTCGTACACCTCGGGCGCCGTCTCCGCCAGCCAGGACAGCCGGTCGCGCAGCGTGCCCTGGTGGCCCGCGCGCGACAGGGTGCGCCGGGCCTCCCGGCCGGCGGCGGCCCGCCGTTCGCGCACCGACCGGTTCTCGTCCTGCTCAGGCGTGTCGCTCATGCGTGGAATCATGCCTCACCGCGTCCCCGCGGAACACCCCGGTTCCCGCGCGGGGACACCCGGCGCACGGCCGCGGGACGACCACGGCCCGTGGATGACCGGACACGGGCCGACCCGATAGCGTTAACATGACGAGAAATCGTCCGGTACCCAGAGCGGGCTGGAACGGGAGGGCCGCCGTCGCGTGAGTACAGTCCACCAGCCAGATCCCCAGGACCGCCCCGCGCGGCTCACCGTCGGCGTCGTGGGTGCCGGACGCGTGGGCCCCGCCCTGGCCGCGTCCCTCCGGCTCGCCGGACACCGCCCGGTGGCCGTCTCCGGAGTCTCCGACGCCTCCCGCAGGCGCGCCGGGACGCTGCTCCCCGGCGTGCCGCTGGTGCCGCCCGCCGAGGTGCTCCAGCGTGCCGACCTGGTGCTGCTCACCGTCCCCGACGACGCCCTGCCCGGCCTGGTCGCCGGGCTCGCCGGGACGGGCGCGGTCCGGCCGGGACAACTGCTCGTGCACACCTCCGGCCGGTACGGGGCCCGGGTGCTCGACCCCGCCCTGCGCGCGGGCGCGCTGCCGCTGGCCCTGCACCCGGCGATGACCTTCACCGGCACCCCCGTGGACGTCCAGCGCCTGGCGGGCTGCTCCTTCGGCGTCACCGCGCCCGAGGAACTGCGGCTGGCGGCCGAGGCCCTGGTGATCGAGATGGGCGGTGAGCCCGAGTGGATCGGTGAGGACAGCCGCCCGCTCTACCACGCGGCCCTCGCCCTCGGCGCCAACCACCTGGTCACCCTGGTCGCCCAGGCCATGGAACTGCTGCGCACCGCCGGCGTGGAGGCCCCCGACCGGATGCTCGGCCCCCTCCTGGGCGCCGCCCTGGACAACGCGCTGCGCTCCGGCGACGCCGCCCTCACCGGCCCCGTCGCGCGCGGCGACGCCGGCACGGTCGCCGCGCACCTGGCCGAGCTGCGCCGGCACGCCCCGCAGACCCGCGCCGGCTACCTGGCGATGGCCCGCGCCACCGCCGACCGCGCCCTGGCCCACGGCCTGCTGAAGCCGGAGCTGGCCGAAGACCTGCTGGGGGTGCTCGCCGACGGACGCGGCACGACCGGCGGCCCGAACGGCACCGAGGGGGACGTCCGATGACCACCGACCTGCTGAGCACCGCCGCCGAACTGCGCGCGCGCGTGCGCCGCGGCCGCCGGGCCGTCGTGATGACCATGGGCGCCCTGCACGAGGGCCACGCCACGCTGATCCGCGCCGCGCGCGAGATCGCCGGGGTGGACGGCGAGGTCGTCGTCACCGTGTTCGTCAACCCGCTCCAGTTCGGTGCCGGCGAGGACCTGGACCGCTACCCGCGCACCCTCGAGGCCGACCTGGAGATCGCCGCCCGGGCGGGCGCCGACGCGGTGTTCGCGCCGTCCGTGGACGAGGTCTACCCCGGCGGCGAACCCCAGGTACGCCTCTCCGCGGGCCCCATGGGCGGACGCCTGGAGGGCGCCTCGCGGCCCGGGCACTTCGACGGCATGCTCACCGTCGTCGCCAAGCTGCTGCACCTCACCCGCCCCGACGCGGCCCTCTACGGCCAGAAGGACGCCCAGCAGCTGGCGCTGATCCGGCGCATGGTGCGGGACCTGAACTTCGGCGTCGAGATCGTCGCCGTGCCCACGGTGCGCGAGGAGGACGGGCTCGCCCTGTCCAGCCGCAACCGCTACCTCTCGCCCGCCGAGCGGCGTACCGCCCTGGCCCTGTCCCGCGCCCTGTTCGCGGGCGCCGACCGGCTCGCGGCCCAGGAGGCGCTGCGCGCCCGCGCCCGCGAAGTGCCCTCCACGCACGCGCGCGCCGAAGCGCTCAGCGCCCTGGGGGAGTCCCGCGCGGCGGCCGACGCGCACGCCGTGGCCACGGCCGCGCCCGGCGGCCCCGCGACCGTCCGCGCCGCCGCCCTCCAGGTCCTGGAGGAGGCCGCCCGCCTCGACCCGCCGCTGGAACTGGACTACCTCGCCCTGGTCGACCCGTCCGACTTCACCGAGGTCGGCGACGACTTCACCGGCGAAGCCGTGCTCGCCGTCGCCGCCCGGGTCGGTTCGACCCGGTTGATCGACAACCTCCCCCTCACCTTCGGAACCCTCGGAGCCGCCTCGTGAACAGCACAGGCATACGTCTGCACGCCCCCGCCCCCGGCTGGTCGATCTCCGCGGACGCGGTCGTCGTCGGTTCCGGCGTGGCCGGTCTGACCGCGGCCCTGCGCTGCGAGGCGGCGGGCCTGACGACGGTCGTCGTCACCAAGGCGCGCCTCGACGACGGTTCCACGCGCTGGGCGCAGGGCGGCATCGCGGCGGCCCTCGGCGAGGGCGACACCCCCGAGCAGCACCTGGCGGACACCCTGGTCGCGGGCGCGGACCTGTGCGACGAGGAGGCCGTGCGCATCCTCGTCACCGAGGGCCCGGACGCCGTGCGGCGGCTGATCTCCACCGGCGCCCACTTCGACACCGACGACGAGGGCGGCATCCAGCTCACCCGCGAGGGCGGCCACCACCGGCGCCGCATCGCGCACGCCGGCGGTGACGCGACCGGCGCGGAGATCTCCCGCGCGCTCGTCGAGGCCGTCCGCGCGCGCGGGGTGCGCACGATCGAGAACGCGCTCGTCCTGGACCTGCTGACCGACGCCGACGGCCGCACCGCCGGCGTCACCCTGCACGTGATGGGCGAGGGCCAGCACGACGGCGTGGGCGCCGTGCACGCCCCCGCGGTCGTCCTCGCCACCGGCGGCATGGGCCAGGTGTTCTCCGCGACCACCAACCCGTCCGTGTCGACCGGCGACGGCGTGGCGCTGGCCCTGCGCGCCGGCGCGGAGGTCAGCGACCTGGAGTTCGTGCAGTTCCACCCCACCGTGCTGTTCCTCGGCGCGGACGCCGAGGGCCAGCAGCCGCTCGTCTCCGAGGCGGTGCGCGGCGAGGGCGCCCACCTGGTCGACGGCGACGGTGTGCGCTTCATGACCGGGCAGCACGAACTGGCCGAGCTGGCGCCGAGGGACATCGTCGCCAAGGGCATCATGCGGCGCATGCAGGAGCAGGGAGCCGAGCACATGTACCTCGACGCCCGGCACTTCGGCGCCGAGATGTGGGAGCACCGCTTCCCGACCATCCTGGCCGCCTGCCGCGCCCACGGCATCGACCCGGTCACCGAACCCGTCCCGGTCGCCCCGGCCGCCCACTACGCCTCCGGGGGCGTCCGCACGGACGCCCGGGGCCGTACGACCGTGCCCGGGCTGTACGCGTGCGGCGAGGTCGCCTGCACCGGCGTGCACGGCGCCAACCGGCTCGCCTCCAACTCCCTCCTCGAAGGCCTCGTCTACGCGGAGCGGATCGCCGCCGACATCGCCGCCGCCCGCGCCGCGGGAGACCTCCCCGCGCGCGTGCCCGCGCCGGTCGCGCCGACCGACAGGCCCGAGCACCCGCTGCTCGCCCCCGAGGCCCGCTTCGCCATCCAGCGGATCATGACCGCGGGCGCGGGCGTGCTGCGCTCGGAACGGTCGCTGGAGACGGCCGCCGAGCAGCTCCGTCGGCTGCACACCGAGGCCCGCGACGCCCTCGCCGAGAACGGCAAGACCGCCGAGCCCGGCGTGGACACCTGGGAGGCCACCAACCTCCTGTGCGTGGCCCGCGTCCTGGTGGCCGCCGCCCTGACGCGCGAGGAGACCCGCGGCTGCCACTGGCGCGAGGACCGCGCCGACCGCGACGACGCCCGCTGGCGGCGCCACATCGTCCTGCGGCTCGACCCCGACCGGTCGCTGGCCGTCCGCACCACCGACACCGCAGACTTCCCCCCACCCGGCCCACCCCGCGTTCCCAGGAGCAGTGACAGACGTGAGCACCGACGACCTTCCCCTCGCCCCGACCGGCGGCTGCGGCGACGGCTGCGCCTGCGGCGCGGACGGCGACGAGGAGTACCTGGAGAGCGGGCTCGACCCCGCGCTCGCCGAACTGCTGACCGCGGCCGGGCTCGACCCCGTCGAGGTCGAGGACATCGCCAACGTCGCCATCCAGGAGGACCTGGACGGCGGTGTGGACGTGACCACCGTCGCGACCATCCCCGAGGACGCGGTGGCCACCGCCGACTTCACCGCGCGCGAGGCCGGTGTGGTCGCCGGCCTCAGGGTCGCCGAGGCCGTGGTCTCCGTGGTGTGCACGGACGAGTTCGAGGTCGAGCGGCACGTCGAGGACGGCGACCGGGTCGAGGCCGGGCAGAAGCTGCTGTCGGTCACCACGCGCACGCGCGACCTGCTCACCGCCGAGCGCAGCGCGCTCAACATCCTGTGCCGCCTGTCCGGCATCGCGACCGCCACGCGCGCGTGGGCGGACCTGCTGGAGGGCAGCCGGACCAGGGTCCGCGACACCCGCAAGACCACCCCGGGCCTCAGGTCGCTGGAGAAGTTCGCGGTGCGCTGCGGCGGCGGCGTCAACCACCGCATGTCACTGTCCGACGCGGCCCTGGTGAAGGACAACCACGTGGTGGCCGCCGGCGGCGTCGCCCAGGCCTTCGAGGCCGTGCGGGAGGCCTTCCCGGACGTGCCGATCGAGGTCGAGGTCGACACCCTGCACCAGCTGCGCGAGGTCGTCGACGCGGGCGCCGACCTGATCCTGCTGGACAACTTCACGCCCGGGGAGTGCGAGGAGGCCGTCGCGGTCGTGGGCGGCCGGGCCCTGCTGGAGGCCTCCGGCCGGCTCACGCTCGACAACGCGCGCGCGTACGCCGACACCGGCGTGGACTTCCTGGCCGTCGGCGCCCTCACCCACTCCGCGCCGATCCTCGACATCGGCCTGGACCTGCGCGAGGCGGAGTAACGGCCATGCTGCTCACGATCGACGTCGGCAACACGCACACCGTGCTCGGTCTGTTCGACGGCGAGGACATCGTCGAGCACTGGCGCATCTCCACGGACCCGCGCCGCACGGCGGACGAGCTGGCGGTGCTGCTGCAGGGCCTGATGGGCCGGCACCCGCTGCTCGGCGACGAACTGGGCGACGGAATCGACGGCATCGCGATCTGCGCGACCGTGCCCTCCGTGCTGCACGAGCTGCGCGAGGTGACGCGGCGCTACTACGGCGACGTGCCCGCGGTGCTGGTCGAGCCGGGCGTGAAGACCGGCGTGCCGATCCTCTTCGACAACCCCAAGGAGGTCGGCGCCGACCGCATCATCAACGCGGTCGCGGCCAACGAGCTGTACGGCGGCCCGGCGATCGTCGTCGACTTCGGCACGGCGACCACGTTCGACGCGGTCAGCGCGCGCGGGGAGTACGTCGGCGGGGTCATCGCACCCGGCATCGAGATCTCCGTGGAGGCGCTGGGCGTCAAGGCCGCACAGCTGCGGAAGATCGAGGTGGCCAGGCCGCGCAGCGTGATCGGCAAGAACACGGTCGAGGCCATGCAGGCGGGCATCGTGTACGGCTTCGCGGGCCAGGTCGACGGGGTCGTCAGCCGGATGGCGCGGGAACTGGCCACCGACCCCGACGAGGTGACGGTGATCGCCACGGGCGGCCTCGCGCCCATGGTGCTGGGGGAGTCCTCGGTGATCGACGAGCACCAGCCGTGGCTGACGCTGATCGGACTGCGCCTGGTGTACGAGCGGAACGCGTCGCGTCCGTGACGGGACCGGCGCCCCCGCGGCGCCGGTCCTCCGCGGTCCCGGACCCTCGCGGCGCGCCGGACGTCCGGCGCGCCGCGAGGGTCCGGGACCGGCCGGGGAAACCGCGTGCGACACGCGGGCCCACGGCATCACGGTCCGTCCCTTTTGTCCGATCGGCGATACCGTCGCCGCATGCCCACGCCCTACGGATCCCGCGGCGGCATGGCGTTCGGCGTCCAGGAGCTGCGTGTGCTCCGCCGCGCCCTCGCCCTCGCCCTCCACCCCGGCCGAGCGTCCGCCGAGGACGTCCAGGACTGCTTCCGGCTAGCCGCCTCGCTGGACGAGGCGATCGACGACGGAGCCCGGCTGCGGGCCTTCCTGGTGGCCGACCTGGGCCGGTACCGCGCCGCCCTGCCGGGCACCGTCGCCGGCTACCTCACGCTCCTGGAGGAGGCGCTCGGCGCGGGGCACCGGCCCACCCCCGACGACCTCGCCGCGCTGCGGGCGCTGCGCGGCAACCCCGCGGCGGCGGCCCTGCTGGAACGCTGCCGGACGCTGGCCGAGCAGGACCTGCGGGCGCGCTTCGCGCAAGGGGCCCGCACGGTCCCCGCCCCCGCCGTACCGGCGTCCAGGGCGCGCCTGGCGGGCCTGCCCGGCGGCTCGGGCGCCGCCCCGGCCGCCGGGGCCCGGGAGGGCGGGAAGTCCGCCCGGAAGCCCCCTGCCGAGCCCGCCGACGAGCCCGGCCGGACTCCTCCCGCGCGTCCCGCCGCCGCCCCGGCGGCCCCCAGGCGCCCCGTCCCCACCCCGGGCGAGGTCTTCCCCCGCCGCCTGCCGCCGCGGCCGCCCGCCGGCCCGGCCGGGGCCCGGCAGCTCGCCGCGGGCTGACGCGGCGGTTCGCCCACCCCGCCCCTTTCGCCCGTTCCCGCCTGGCTACCCTGGAGCCATGGACTACGTCTCCGCGCTCGTGCCCCCGGTCGTCATGGCCGCGCTCTTCATCGGTGTGGTCAGGGTGATCATCAAGACCCAGGGCGGGGCCGCCAAGGCCAAGGAGGACGCCGCCGTCGACGCGGCCCTCGCGCGCGCGGAGAGCGCGCGCCGGGCCTCCGCCGCCGGCGACGCCTGAGGCCGCCGGCGGCGGGCGCGCCCCGCACCGGTGCGGGGCGCACGCCTCCCCGCGCCCCGGTCCCGCGACCGGGGGCCGCACGGGTCGTGCGTCCTTTTCGTGGGCATCCGCGCCCGTGGTGCCCGTTCGGCACGCCGTGCGGCGGATCTCCCACTATTGTCTGAGCTGTGCCCCGCCCCCTGGGAGAACTCGAAGACGCGGTCATGACGCGGGTGTGGAAGTGGAACCGCCCGGTGACCGTTCGAGAAGTCCTGGAAGACCTGCAGCGGGAACGGTCCATCGCGTACACCACCGTGATGACCGTTTTGGACAACCTCCATCAGAAGGGCTGGGTGCGCCGCGAGGCGGAAGGGCGCGCCTATCGATATGAGGCCGTCTCCACACGGGCCGCCTACGCCGCCGCCCTGATGAACGACGCGTGGTCCCAGAGCGACAACCAGGCAGCCGCTCTCGTCGCCTTCTTCGGGATGATGAGCGAGGAACAGCGCCAGGCCCTGCGCGACGCCGTACGCATCGTCCGGCTGCCGGAAACCCGGGAAGCCCCCGGGTACCGGGAAGGCTGGGAAGGCCGGGAAGAGGAGAACCCCGGCTCGGCGGGGGGCGCCGGCGGGCGATAGCGTCCGCTCATGTCAGCAGAGCGTCCCGAAGTCTCCGCAAAAGCCATCACCGTCCGGCGGGCCCGGACCGGCGATGTTCCGGCCGTCCGCCGCCTCCTCGACGCCTACGTCCGTGACCGCATCCTGCTCGACAAAGCCACGGTCACCCTTTACGAGGACATCCAGGAGTTCTGGGTCGCCGAACGCGACGACAACGCCGAGGTGGTCGGCTGCGGCGCGCTGCACGTCATGTGGGAAGACCTCGCGGAAGTCCGCACTCTCGCGGTGAAGCCAGGCCTCAAGGGCGCCGGCGTCGGTCACCAGTTGCTGGAGAAGTTGCTGGAGACCGCCCGCTGGCTCGGCGTTCGCCGGGTTTTCTGCCTCACCTTCGAAGTGGACTTCTTCGGGAAGCACGGCTTCGTGGAGATCGGCGAGACGCCCGTCGACACCGATGTCTACGCGGAGCTGATGCGTTCCTATGACGAGGGGGTCGCGGAGTTCCTCGGTCTCGAACGAGTGAAACCGAACACCCTGGGCAACAGTCGGATGCTTCTGCATCTGTGATCGTCATTGCCCCGGTGCCCTATGTCCGAAACGCGTACGTTTCCGGGACCGGACGGTCCCCTGAACCACTCCCGGGGGTTTGTGTTTTTCCGGCAAAAGCGGTTTGCTTTCCAACGTACTGCAGTACCGCATATAACAGGGGCGGTGAAACGGGTGGGCACCGCACCCCCTGGGTCCTCACGTTATCGATGAAAGGAAAACCGGTGGCACAGAAGGTTCAGGTCCTTCTTGTCGACGACCTCGACGGCGGCGAGGCGGACGAGACCGTGACGTTCGCGCTGGACGGCAAGACGTACGAGATCGATCTCACGACTGCGAATGCGGACAAGCTGCGCGACCTTCTCGACCCCTATGTGAAGGGCGGTCGCCGTACCGGGGGCCGTGCTTCGGGCGGGCGTGGAAAGGCGCGCGCCGCTTCCGGCGGCAACCAGGACACCGCGGCGATCCGCGCCTGGGCGAAGGAGAACGGCTACGAGGTCAACGACCGGGGCCGCGTTCCCGCGTCGATCCGCGAGGCCTACGAGAAGGCCAACGGCTGATCCCGTCGGCCGGCGGGCGGACGGGTGTTCGCGCGCCGCAGCCGGATCCGGTGGCACCGCGCGGCCACCGTGTCCACCACGCGTACCAGATCGGGGGCGCCTCCCGGGCACCCCACGGCCGGCAGCGCCGGCAGCGGGGCCCCGGCCCCGCACCCCGGCGCGGGGGGCCGCAGCCACACGGCGGCCCCCTGTACGGACCCCGCGCGGCCGTTCCCCGCGCCCTCCTCGTGGCGGCGGCCGGGAAGCGGTGAGGGTCCGGCCGGGCCCCACCCGGGCGGAACCGGCGCCCGCGTCGCACCGCCGGCGCCCACGGCCCGCAGGTCGAGCGCCAGCGCGCCCCACTCCAGCCAGTCCAGCATCCCCGGCAGCTCCTCCGCGCTGCCCGCGGCCACCAGCAGCCGCATCCGGTTTCCGCACAGGGCCACCGGAGACCCCGGCGCGAGGTGCCCGAGCGCCGCGGCGCCCGCCTCGGCCGGCACGTCCAGCACGTCGAACCGCACCCCCGTGGCCAGCCGCAGCGGCCGCCCGGGCACCGTCGGCCACCCCAGGACGTTCTCGTACCAGTGCCGGGCCGGGGCGTCCGGGCCGGGCCGCCCGCCGTCCGGGCCGTCAGGGCGTCCGGACGGCCCCGGGCCCGAGGGGCGCTGGGGGAGGGGTACCGCGGAGGTCGTGGGGACCGGGCCGGCCATGCCCCGTGCAACCGCCGCGAGGACCCGCAGGTTACGTTGAGCGCCCCATATGCCACGGAAAGTGGCGGTCCGGGCGGGACGTGAGGGGCGGGGGAGGCGTCGGCTTGTTCGCCCGTAGCGGAGGGAACCGGGCTACGTGGCATGGACCGTCCGTCACCGCGGGTAAGACATGCCTAGTGGGAGGGGGGCGACATGCGGGGAAGGCCGTCTCACGTTCGCCATCGGCGTACTGGCGACTGGGGTAACTGTCTGGCCTGCGGGAACATCGTCTCGCACCATCGGGTTGGAGCAGATGTCGGCGTTCGGGGTCAGGAGGCCATCGACGGTGTCGGCAGTTGGAATGAGCGGTCCCCGCTTGCGGGACTAAGCTGCGGAAGGACAGGGAGGGGAAGTTCCCCCCACTGCCTGACCGCTCTGAGGAGCGATTAACGATGTTCGAGAGGTTCACCGACCGCGCGCGGCGGGTTGTCGTCCTGGCTCAGGAAGAAGCCCGGATGCTCAACCACAACTACATCGGCACCGAGCACATCCTCCTGGGTCTCATCCACGAGGGCGAAGGTGTCGCCGCTAAGGCCCTGGAGAGCCTCGGCATTTCGCTTGAGGCGGTCCGCCAGCAGGTGGAGGAGATCATCGGTCAGGGCCAGCAGGCCCCGTCCGGGCACATCCCCTTCACCCCCCGTGCCAAGAAGGTCCTGGAGCTGTCGCTCCGCGAGGCCCTTCAGCTGGGCCACAACTACATCGGCACGGAGCACATCCTGCTCGGCCTGATCCGCGAGGGCGAGGGCGTCGCCGCCCAGGTCCTGGTCAAGCTGGGCGCAGACCTCAACCGGGTGCGGCAGCAGGTCATCCAGCTGCTCTCCGGTTACCAGGGTAAGGAGACCGCCACGGCCGGCGGGCCGGCCGAGGGCACGCCCTCGACCTCCCTCGTCCTGGACCAGTTCGGCCGGAACCTCACCCAGGCCGCCCGTGAGTCCAAGCTCGACCCGGTCATCGGGCGCGAGAAGGAGATCGAGCGGGTCATGCAGGTGCTGTCCCGCCGCACGAAGAACAACCCGGTCCTCATCGGTGAGCCCGGTGTCGGCAAGACCGCCGTGGTCGAGGGCCTCGCGCAGGCCATCGTCAAGGGCGAGGTGCCCGAGACCCTCAAGGACAAGCACCTCTACACCCTGGACCTCGGTGCGCTGGTCGCGGGCTCCCGCTACCGCGGTGACTTCGAGGAGCGCCTGAAGAAGGTGCTCAAGGAGATCCGCACCCGCGGCGACATCATCCTGTTCATCGACGAGCTGCACACGCTGGTCGGTGCGGGTGCCGCCGAGGGCGCCATCGACGCGGCCTCCATCCTCAAGCCGATGCTGGCCCGCGGTGAGCTGCAGACCATCGGTGCGACCACGCTGGACGAGTACCGCAAGCACCTGGAGAAGGACGCGGCCCTGGAGCGCCGCTTCCAGCCCATCCAGGTCGCCGAGCCGTCCCTGCCGCACACCATCGAGATCCTCAAGGGCCTGCGCGACCGGTACGAGGCGCACCACCGCGTCTCCATCACGGACGAGGCCCTGGTCCAGGCAGCCACCCTGGCCGACCGGTACATCTCGGACCGCTTCCTGCCGGACAAGGCCATCGACCTGATCGACGAGGCCGGTTCCCGGATGCGCATCCGCCGGATGACCGCTCCGCCGGACCTGCGCGAGTTCGACGAGAAGATCGCCGGTGTCCGCCGGGACAAGGAGTCCGCGATCGACTCGCAGGACTTCGAGAAGGCCGCCTCCCTGCGCGACAAGGAGAAGCAGCTCCTGGCCGCCAAGGCCAAGCGGGAGAAGGAGTGGAAGGCCGGCGACATGGACGTCGTCGCCGAGGTCGACGGCGAGCTGATCGCCGAGGTCCTCGCCACGGCCACCGGCATCCCGGTCTTCAAGCTGACCGAGGAGGAGTCCTCGCGTCTGCTGCGCATGGAGGACGAGCTCCACAAGCGGGTCATCGGCCAGGTCGACGCCGTCAAGGCGCTGTCGAAGGCGATCCGCCGTACGCGCGCGGGTCTGAAGGACCCGAAGCGTCCGGGTGGCTCGTTCATCTTCGCCGGTCCCTCCGGTGTCGGTAAGACCGAGCTGTCCAAGGCGCTCGCCGAGTTCCTCTTCGGTGACGAGGACGCGCTGATCTCCCTCGACATGTCGGAGTTCAGCGAGAAGCACACGGTGTCGCGGCTCTTCGGTTCGCCCCCCGGTTACGTGGGCTACGAAGAGGGCGGCCAGCTGACCGAGAAGGTCCGCCGCAAGCCGTTCTCCGTCGTCCTCTTCGACGAGGTCGAGAAGGCCCACCCGGACATCTTCAACTCGCTGCTGCAGATCCTGGAGGACGGTCGCCTGACCGATTCCCAGGGCCGGGTCGTGGACTTCAAGAACACGGTCATCATCATGACGACCAACCTCGGCACCCGGGACATCTCCAAGGGCTTCAACCTGGGCTTCGCGGCCTCGGGTGACACGAAGACCAACTACGAGCGCATGAAGAACAAGGTGTCGGACGAGCTGAAGCAGCACTTCCGTCCCGAGTTCCTCAACCGCGTCGACGACGTGGTCGTCTTCCCGCAGCTCACGCAGGAGGACATCCTGCGGATCGTCGACCTGATGGTCGGCAAGGTGGACGAGCGCCTGAAGGACCGGGACATGGGCATCGAGCTGTCCCAGTCCGCCAAGGAACTGCTGTCCAAGAAGGGTTACGACCCGGTGCTGGGCGCGCGTCCGCTGCGTCGCACGATCCAGCGCGAGATCGAGGACACGCTCTCGGAGAAGATCCTCTTCGGCGAGCTGCGTCCCGGTCACATCGTGGTCGTGGACACCGAAGGCGAGGGCGACGCCACCACCTTCACCTTCCGGGGCGAGGAGAAGTCGGCGCTGCCGGACGTCCCGCCGATCGAGCAGGCGGCCGGCGGTGCCGGACCGAACCTGAGCAAGGACGCGTAGGCGTCACGGCGACGCCGAAAGGGGCCGGTGCCGAGGCACCGGCCCCTTTCGCGTGCCCACGAAGGCCTACGGCAACCGACCGTCGTGGTCGGGCAGTTTGAACGTCCGCTCGGCGTGGCCGCCCGAGAGGTCGGTGGCGCTGTTGCCGATGTTCGCGATGATCGTGTAGCCCTTGTCCTCGATGCCGGCGCGCTGGGCGGTCTTGTAGGCGGCGACGTCCTTGAAGAGGTCGAGGAGGCCACGGCCGGAGAGCCCGGAGACCGGTAGCCGTCGTGCTCGAGGTTCCACCCGGTGGGCGCCCCGATGATGCCCGGGCGGGCGGTGACGAAGAACAGCGCGACGCCGTGCTGCTGGGCGTACCGTGCGACGTCGAGCACGGGCTGGTTGGCCGGCTGCGGGAAGCTGAAGCCGGTCTCCAGCACGGTGTCGTCGACGTCGAACACGACCGCCTGCTTCTCGCCCGGCCCGGCGGCGGCGATGCGGTCCCGCAGACGGGGCAGGGCCTGGTCGATGACCGCCCGGCAGTCCCGCTGCCGGGTGGCGTGGTCGACCACGGCGGTGGTGGCGGCCGTGCCGCTCGGGGCCGCGCCCGGGCTTCCGGGCGGCCTGGGCCGGGACGGCCGGCGCGGCCGGCGCGGCCCCACAGACGGCGGTGACGGATATCCGGTGCGTCCAGGGGCGTCTGGTCATCGGTGGGGGTCCTCTCACGTCCGTACGCTGCGCGGCCTGAACGGTGGACTGGCAGGGGCATGATCTTTGGTGGGGGTGGTGCGAGAGGAACCGTAGGGTTACCGGGCGGTAGGTGCATAGAGGCCTGCGTCACATGTATGGATCCCGCGGGTTATGCGGCCGGTGACAAGCCGCACAGGCGATATGTCCGTTACTAACCGGGATAGTGGGATCTTAAATATGGACAAAATGGGATTTAGTTCCGCGAGTGCTCGGCCAAAACGCCATGTCGGCGGGGTTGGCACCCAAAGGTGGGGCCTCTGTCAAGAAGTGGGCGTTTTTGCACCCGTCTACTACGCATCGCCGTAGATCTGCGTTTTGTAGGTGGATGGGATGAGGGGTTACCAATGACGAGTCCCGTCCGGCGAACGTCCGTACGGCGGGTGAATCGTCTGTCCCCGAGTTCACGAGGTCTCGATGTTCCAGCGCGTCACGTCCCGTTCTTCCCGTACGTCCTCGCCCCGTGCCCGCGTGGCCGCCCTGGCCGCCGGAGTCGGCGCCACGGCCGTGCTGGGGGCCGGGGTCGCGAGCGCCGCCGCGCCCTCCGCCACCTCCTGGGTCGACCCGGTGAAGAGGTACACGCTCTCCGCCGGCTTCAACCAGGCCGGCAGCCACTGGGTCGCGAAGCACAGCGGCCAGGACTTCGCGGTGCCGACCGGCACCGAGGTCGTCGCGGCGCACGGCGGCACCGTCGTCAAGGCCGGCTCCAACGGCGCCGGTGACGGCCCCGCGTACGGCAACGCCGTCGTCATCAAGCACGGCAACACCACCTACTCGCAGTACGCGCACCTGTCCCGGATCGACGTCAGGATCGGCCAGGTCGTCCGGACCGGCCAGCACATCGCCCTGTCGGGCAGCACCGGCAACTCCACCGGCCCGCACCTGCACTTCGAGATCCGCACGACCCCGAACTACGGCTCCGCGATCAACCCGGTCGCCTTCCTGCGCTCCCACGGCGTCACGGTCTGACGCCCGGCGCTCCCGGGCCCGCGGGCCCGTCGCGTCCAGGCCCCCCGAACCTTTGGGTTCCGGGGGGCCTGCGGGTGTTCCCGGGGCACCGGGGCGCTGCGGGGCGGCGGGAACGGCCGGCGTCCCTAGGCCCCCCCGTGGGTGCTGCCGTGCGCCTGCGTGACCAGGTCCACGGCGACTTCGAGGACGGCCTCGCGCCTCTTCTCGAAGTCGCCCTCCAGGTCCTGCATCATGAACATCCCCGCGTGCAGCGTGAACAGCGCGCTGATGCAGCGGACCTGGTCGGCGAGTTGCGCCTCCGGGTCGATGATGATGTCCCTGAGGCCGCGCATCCGGTCCTTGAAGGTCTCGCCGATGCGCAGTTCCCGCACCGTGGCCTGGTTCTCCTGCATGAAGCGGAAGAGCGGCTCCGCGCCGGCCAGCGCCAGGCTGTAGCGCCGCACGATCTCCTGCTTGGTCTCCAGGGTGTGCGGCTGGTGCCGGCCCCACTCGATCAGGTCGCCGATCGGTTTCGTCAGGTCCTCGAAGAGGCTGACGATGATCTCTTCCTTGGTCTTGAAGTGGTAGTACAGGGCCGCCTTGGTGACGTCGAGACGCTCGGCGATCTCGCGCAGGGAGGTCTTCTCGTAACCCTGCTCGGCGAAGAGCTCGAGCGCCACGTCCTGAATGCGCTGGCGGGTGTTGCCGCGGCGCTGCTGCTTGGTGCCGTCCATGGTGACGCCCATCCTCGTACTCCTCGCGCTTCCGCGGAAACTTACTTGACGACCGGCTAATGACAAGGCTACTTTCCCAGTGTAACGAGCTAGCCGGGCGGCAGGTAAGTATCGGCCGCCAGGGGGAGTGGGGAGAGATGGCGGACACACCGACATCCGTGACGGGCCCGGGGAAACCGGACCAGCCGGAGAAGAAGCAGAGGAGCGTGCGGGTCGTCCTGCTCGCGCTGATGATCGCGATGATGCTCGCGATGCTCGACAACATGATCGTCGGTACGGCGATGCCGACGATCGTGGGCGAGCTGGGTGGCCTGGAACACCTGTCCTGGGTGGTGACGGGGTACACCCTGGCGACCGCGGCGTCCACCCCCGTCTGGGGCAAGCTCGGCGACATGTACGGACGCAAGGGCGCCTTCCTCAGCTCGATCGTGATCTTCCTGATCGGTTCCGCGCTGAGCGGTATGGCCCAGGACATGGGCCAGCTGATCGGGTTCCGGGCCGTCCAGGGCCTCGGTGCCGGCGGTCTGATGGTCGGCGTCATGGCGATCATCGGTGACCTCATACCACCGCGGGAGCGGGGCAAGTACCAGGGCATGATGGCCGGCGTCATGGCGCTGGCGATGATCGGCGGCCCGCTGGTCGGCGGCACCATCACCGACAACTGGGGCTGGCGCTGGACCTTCTACATCAACCTGCCGCTGGGCGCCGTGGCGCTGGCGCTGGTCAGTGCCGTGCTGCACCTGCCCAGGAAGCGGTCCA
Source organism: Streptomyces sp. TG1A-8 (assembly GCF_030499535.1). NCBI lineage: Bacteria > Bacillati > Actinomycetota > Actinomycetes > Kitasatosporales > Streptomycetaceae > Streptomyces > Streptomyces sp. TG1A-8. The sequence goes on along the minus strand of NZ_JASTLB010000001.1, from coordinate 3,185,090 downwards.
AGGCCGGCATCGACTACCTCGGCGTCATCCTGCTGACCGTCGGCATCACCTCGATCGTGCTGGTCACCACCTGGGGCGGCACCGAGTACGCCTGGACGTCCGCACGGATCATGGAGCTGATCGGCATCGGCGTGGCCACGCTGGTCGGATTCGTGGTCTGGCAGACCAGGGCCGCCGAGCCGGTGCTGCCGCTGCACATCTTCAGGAGCCGCAACTTCACGCTGATGTCCTTCATCGGCTTCGTCACCGGCTTCGTGATGTTCGGTGCCACGCTGTTCCTGCCGCTGTACCAGCAGGCGGTGCAGGGCGCCTCCGCGACCAACTCCGGTCTGCTGCTCCTGCCGATGCTCGGCGCCATGCTGGTGACCTCGATGGTCGCCGGCCGGGTCACCACCAACAGCGGCCGCTACAAGGTCTTCCCGATCACCGGCGGCGTGCTGATGGTCGTCGGCCTGTACCTGCTGTCGCTGATGGACACCGGCACCACGCGCCTGACCTCGGGCCTCTACATGGCCGTGCTGGGCGCGGGCATGGGCTGCCTGATGCAGATCACCATGCTGGTGGCGCAGAACAGCGTGGAGATGAAGGACATGGGTGTGGCCTCCTCGTCCACCACCCTGTTCCGCACGCTCGGCTCCTCCTTCGGCGTGGCCGTCATGGGCGCGCTGTTCAACCACCGGGTCCAGGACGTCATGTCCGAGCGGGCCGGCGCACTGGGCAAGAACATCACCGAGAAGTCCGCCCAACTGGACGCGGCGAGCCTCGCGAAGCTCCCGGTCCAGGTCCGCGAGGCCTACCAGCACGCGGTCTCCTCCGGCACGCACGCGGCGTTCCTGCTCGGCGCGGCGATCGCCGTCCTGGTGCTGGTCGCGGCCCTGTTCGTCAAGGAGGTCCCGCTCAGGAGCGGCCCGCAGAAGCCGTCGGAGGACGGCACGGACGCGGCTCCGGTACCGCTGATCGAGGCGGTCTGACCACTCGGGCCGAGGCGGTCCGGCCCGCCCCGCGAGACCGAAGGCCCCCGGTGGTGTCCGCCCCGGGGGCCTTCGCCGTGTCCGGACCGGATCGCCCGGCCCGCCCGGCAGGACCGGCCCGCCCGGCCTGGAATCGGGGCGGACGGCGGCTCAGCCGGCGGTGCCCGGCAGCGGCAGCATCGGGTGGCTGCCCGTGTCGGTGGGGGCGTGCTCCGGGAGCCAGAGGACGGCGACCGCGCCCTCCGACGGGACGTGCGCGGGCGCGCCCCCCGGGCGCACGTTGCGGAAGGTCAGGCGGGCGCCCAGCACACGGGCCTGGCCGGCCGCGATGGTCAGACCGAGGCCGTGGCCCTGGCCGGCGCGGTCCCGGCTGCCGGTGCGGAACCGGCTCGGCCCCTCGGCCAGCAGCTCCTCGGGGAAACCGGGGCCGTGGTCGCGGACCCGGACCACCCGGCCCTCGACGGTGACCTCGATGGGCGGCCTGCCGTGCCGGGCGGCGTTGGTGAGCAGGTTGAACAGCACCCGTTCCAGGCGGCGCGGGTCGGTGGTGACCTCCGACTCGTGCACCACCCGTACGGTGGCGTCCGGGTCCCTGGCCGCCACGCGCCGCGCCACGAACCCGCCCAGCATGATGTCCTGCAGCTCGGCCCGTTCGGAGGCGCCGTCGAGGCGGGCGACCTCCAGGACGTCCTCGACGAGGGTGCGCATGGCTTTGGCGCGGTCCAGGACCAGTTCCGTGGGGCGGCCGGGGGGCAGCAGTTCGGCGGCCGTGAGCAGGCCGGTCACCGGGGTGCGCAGCTCGTGCGCGATGTCCGCGGTGACCCGCCGCTCGGCCTCCAGCCGCTGCTGCAGCGCGTCCGCCATGGCGTCCACCGCGCGCGCGAGGTCGTCGGTCTCGTCCCGCACGACCCCGCCGATGGCCTCCCGCACCCGGACGTCCGTCTCGCCCTTGGCGACCCGGCCCGCCGCGGCCGCCGCCTTCCGCAGCCGCCGCGAGAGCTGCCCGCCGATCAGCACACCGAGCGCGCTGCCGCCGAGCACGACCGCGATGGAGCCGATGACCAGGGCCTGGTCGAGGTCCTTCATGATGTCCGTGCTGCGGTCCGGGACGTGGCTGTGCAGCGACAGCACGTGCCCGCTCTTGACCGGCACGGCCGCCCAGATGTCCGGTGAGCCGCCCCCCGGGTCCGAGACGTCGCTGGCCCGCCGGCCCCGCTGGACCTTCTCCCGCAGCGCCGCCGGCAGTTCGGGGTCGTCGATCCTGATGCTGGGGAAGTTCGGCCGCCCGGACAGCTCGTAGTTGCGCTCGGCGATCTGGACGCGCTCGTTGGCGAGGTCCCGGGCGTTGTCCAGCATGGAGACCCGGGCCGCGTTGTGCACGACCAGGCTCAGCGCGACCGCCACCAGCCCGGCCACCAGCGCGATCGCCGCGCTCAGCTTCCAGCGCAGTCCGGTCCGCAGACCCGCCCGCTCCACGCGCCGCACCCGGCGCCCGATCACCGCCCGCACGCCCGCCCCGCTCAGGCCTTCAGCTTGTAGCCGAAGCCACGGACCGTCTCGATGCGGTCCTGGCCGATCTTCTGCCGCAGCCGCTGCACGTGGACGTCCACGACCCGGGTGTCGCCGCCCCAGCCGTACTCCCACACCCGCTCCAGCAGCTTGTCCCGGGACAGCACGGTGCCCGGCGCGTGGGAGAACTCCAGCAGCAGCCGCATCTCGGTCGGGGTGAGCGCCACCGGCTGCCCGGCCCGGCGCACCTCCATGCCCCCGGTGTCGACCTCCAGCTCGCCGAAGGTCAGCACGCCCCCGTCCGCCCCGGCCTCGCCGCGGACGCCGCCCGCGTGTCCGAACCGGCGCAGCACCGCGCGGATCCGGGCGACCAGGACGGCACCGTCGAACGGCTTGGTCACGTAGTCGTCGGCGCCCGCCTCCAGGCCGAGGACGACGTCGATGGAATCGGCGCGCGCCGACAGCATGATCACGGGCACGGTCGACTCGTCCCGGATCCGTCGGCACAGGCTGACCCCGTCCAGGCCGGGGACCATGACGTCCAGCAGCGCGATGTCGGGGCGGTCGGCCCGGAACGCCTCCAGCCCCGACAGCCCGTCGGGCATGGCGGTGACCGCGAAGCCGTCCCGCTCCAGGGCGAGCTGGGTGGCCTCGCGGATGACGTCGTCGTCCTCGACGAACAGGACGTGGGTCTGGTCTGCCATCCCGGTGCTCTCAGTCCTCAGGTGGTGTGGTGAGGGGGTGCGGTCGTGGGCGGGGGCGGCCGGGGGTTCCCCGAGGGCCGCTCAGCCGTCCGGTACGGGGGTCGGGCTGCTGCCGACGTTGCTGTAGTCGGTGTGCGTGACGTGCCCCTGGGCGAAGCGTCCCGCCCTCCACCGGTAGGGGATCACGTCCTCACCGGAGGGGCTGGAGATCGGGTCGCCCCTGCGGTACACCTGCTTGGTCACCGTCAGGACGCCCTGGTCGATCTCCGCGTAGACCGGGGACTCCTCGCTCCGGAAGACGTCCCGGTACGTGCCCCCCTCGTCACGGTACACGTACGAGCCGATGCCGACCGCGTCACCGCAGGTGAGCACGTTGACGACGACATCGTCCACGGAGCCGCCGGTGAGGTCGCCGTAGGAGACGTCCACCGGGTACTCGTCGCCGTTGCACGGCCGCAGCTCCCGCTTGACGGTCCCCGAGACCGCCGGGTCCTTCCTGATCAGCGTCACGGCGTCCACCCGCCGGTGGGTGCCGGACGGGCTGGGCGGGGGGAGGCGGCGCCGGCCACCGCGGAGGCGTGCGCCGGGCCCTCGTCCCGGGCGCCCGTGCCGCCGGTGCCGCACGCGGCGGTGAAGAGGGCGGGGGCGGCGAGCGCGGCCGCCGCCGCGATCACCACCTGTGCCCTGCTCCGGGCCCGGCCGGGCCCGGCCCCGGTCAGGCCGCGCAACGCTTCCGCTCCTCCCGCTCCAGTACGCGCGCGTCCCGATCGCGGGCCTCCAGCTCCTCGCGGAGCCGGGCGAGCGCCCGGTGCAGCGTGCTCTTGACCGTTCCGGCCGACATGCCGAGGGCCGCGGCGGTCTCCTCCGTGGACATCTGCTCCCAGTGTCGCAGCACGACGACACTGCGCTGCTTGGGCGCGAGCACCTTCAGGACGTCCATCAGCAGGGCGCGGTCGGCGTGCTGCTCGGTGACGTCCGCCACGGACGCGTCGGGCAGCTGCTCGGTCGGGACCTCCTCCAGCTTGCGCGCCCGCCACCACTCGGTGCGGGTGTTGATCATCACCCGGCGCAGGTAGGCGTCCGCGAGCCGCTTGTCGGCGATGCCGTCCCAGCGGCCGTACGTCCGGGCCAGCGCGGTCTGCAGCAGGTCCTGGGCGTCGACCGGGTCCGGGACCAACCGGCGGGCGCTGCGCAGCAGCGCCTCCCGCCGGGTGCGCACGTACTCCTCGAATTCGAGCACCTCGCCCTGCGCCATGATCGACCGCCTCCGTTTCCCCGTTTCGCTCCGGCTCGCGCCCGAAGTCCCGCTGTCCGCCGGCCCGTGATCCGCCGGGCACGTGGAAGAAGCTACGGAACGGTTGTCACGGGGGTGTGCGGAGCAGCCCGCGGCCGGCAATCGGCTGTCCGTCGGTTGTGTAACGGAAGGAGGAACGGGGTAGGGCGGTCGGGTTCCATGTCCCGTCATGTGGTGATGTGACCGGCGGCGGGGGCCGTGACGGAAGTCCCCGGTGCCCCGCGCCCACCGGACGTCAGGTCAGCGGCAGCCGGTACAGGCCGCCCGGCAGCGGTTCCACCAGACCGTCCGCGACGAGTCCGTCGAGCGCGCGGGCGCGTTGCACCGGCTCGTGCCACACCCGGTCCAGCACCGCCTGCGGCACCGGCGCGTGCGCCTCCCGCAGCACCGCGAGCAGTTTGCCGCGGACCTGGCGGTCGGTGCCGGCGTACGTCTGCCCGCGCCGCGGCGGTCCCGCGTGCTCCGGCTTGCCCGCCAGCCGCCAGGCGCACTGCGCGGCGATCGGACAGCGCGGGCACCCCTCGTTCTTCGCCGTGCACACCAGCGCGCCCAGCTCCATGGAGGCGGCGGCCCAGCGGGCGGCGGTCCGCTCGTCCTCGGGCAGCAGCTCGCGGGCCAGCCGCCGTTCGGCCGCCGTCGTCGCGTTCGGCGGGTACTGCACCCCGGTCACCGCCCGCGCGATGACCCGGCGCACGTTGGTGTCCAGCACCGGGTGGCGCTGCCCGTACGCGAAGGACGCCACCGCGGCGGCCGTGTACTCGCCGATCCCGGGCAGCGCCAGCAACTGGGCGTGGTCCGTCGGCACGTCTCCGCCGTGCCGTTCCGTTATGGCGACGGCGGCGCCGTGCAGCCGCAGGGCGCGGCGCGGGTAACCGAGCCGGCCCCAGGCGCGCACCGCCTCGCCCGGCGCCTCCTTCGCGAGGTCGGCGGGGCGCGGCCAGCGGGCCAGCCACTGCTCGTACACGGGCAGCACCCGGTTCACCGGCGTCTGCTGGAGCATGAACTCGCTGACCATCACGCCCCACGCACCCGCCTCCGGGCGGCGCCAGGGCAGGTCGCGGGCGTGGGTGTCGAACCAGGAGATCACGGGGGCGTGGAGCTTCTCAGTCATGGCCTTCCGATCCTCCCACGACCGGAACGGACATGGAGGGTGACGGCCCGGTGACGGAGTGTGTCGAGAGGTGAAAGGCCCCTGTTTCCCGGGGCAGTTGCCGGGATGATGATCCGGAAAAGTTGATGTCGCGGCGGCGGGTGACGCGAGCATGCGGGGCGATCTCTCGTACAGTTTGCGCCGTGGGATCTCTGCGCAATCCGGTCGGGCCGCTTCCCTCCTCCATTTACTGGCGACGGAGGGGCGTACTGCTGTCCGTGGTCGCCCTGCTGGCGCTACTGATCGCCTGGATCACGGTGTCGGGCGGCGGGGGCGGCAAGAACGGGGCCGACGGGTCCAACGGCAAGAATCCCGCGTCCACGATCACCCCCGGGCCGTCCTCGTCCGGGCCGGCGATCAGCCAGCACCCGGGCGGGCGCGACGAGTCGGGCTCGGGCTCCGGGGGCGGTGCCTCCGGGCCGGGGGGCGGTTCCGGTTCGAACGGCACGGGCGGCTCCGGCGCGTCCGGGTCGGGGGCCGGCGGCGGTTCGGGCGACGGCTCCTCGGGCGCGGGGACGGGCTCGGGCCCGGGTTCCGGCGGCGTCGGTGCGGGCGACGCGCTGCCGGCGTCCTCCTCGCTGCCCGCCTGCACCTCCGGGGCGGTCTCGCTGGGCCTGCGCAGCCTGCACAACTCGTACTCGCCGGACCAGACGCCGACCTTCGAACTCACCGCGAGGAACACGGCGTCCACCGACTGCAAGGTCGATCTCGGGCCGAAGCACGCGGTGTTGACGATCACGCCGGCCGACAGCAGCGACGACTACTGGTCGTCCGCCGACTGCCCCAAGGGCGCGGCGAGCCTGGTGTTCCGGGTACCGGCGGGGCAGAGCATCACCTACACGGTGAAGTGGGACCGCAGGCCGAGCGCCGCGCACTGCGCGACCCCCGCGGCGGGCTCGGCCAAGGCGGGGACGTACCTGCTGGAGGCCAAGGCGCCGGGATTCGCGAAGGCACAGGCCTCGTTCGTGCTGTCGGCCGACTAGTCCGGCGGACCGGCCGGGCGGCAGGCGTCCGGGGACGCGGGGAACCGCGCGGCCGGCCGCGCGGGGCCAGGGTCCGCGCACGTGCGCCCGCGCAGCGGGCGCACGGCGTGGAGCTAGTGCTCTGACCACATTGGTTCACCGGGTTGGTGGTCGGGACGGTTGGATGTGTGGTGACGTCCGATCCGAGTGCTGGGGGTGCGGTGGCTGAGCCTGTCCGCGTGCGCAGGTTGACCGACCAGGAGGGGCAGAAGCTGCAGCAGATCGTGCGCCGGGGCAGCACCAGTTCGGTGCGCTTCCGACGGGCGATGATGCTGCTGGCGTCAGCCGGCGGGAACCGGGTCCCGGTGATCGCCCAACTGGTGCAGGCCGACGAGGACACCGTCCGGGATGTGATCCACCAGTTCAACGAGATCGGCATGGCCTGTCTGGACCCTCGGTGGGCGGGAGGCCGTCCCCGCCTGCTCAGTCCTGACGACGAGGACTTCGTCGTCCAGACTGCCACCACCCGCCCGACCAAGCTCGGCCAGCCCTTCACCCGCTGGTCCATCCGCAAACTGCTGGCCTACCTGCGGAAAGTCCATGGGCGGGTCATCCGCATCGGCCGCGAGGCGTTACGCCGTCTGCTCGCCCGCCGCGGCATCACCTTCCAGCGCACCAAGACGTGGAAGGAGTCCCCAGACCCCGACCGCGAGGCAAAGCTGGACCGGATCGAGGAGGTCCTGGACCGCTTCCCGGACCGGGTCTTCGCGTTCGACGAGTTCGGCCCGCTCGGCATCCGCCCCACCGGCGGTGCGGGCTGGGCCCCCGCCGGTCACCCCGAGCGGCACCCGGCGACCTACCACCGCACCCACGGCGTCAGATACTTCCACGGCTGCTATTCGGTCGGCGACGACACGCTTTGGGGCATCAACCGCCGCAAGAAGGGCGCCACGAACACACTGGCCGCGCTCAGGTCGATCCGGGCCGCCCGGCCGGACGGCGCCCCCATCCACGTCATCCTGGACAACCTCTCCGCCCACAAGGGCGAGGCGATCCGCTGCTGGGCGAAGAAGAACCGCGTCGAGCTGTGCTTCACCCCGACATACGCGTCCTGGGCCAACCCAATCGAGGCGCACTTCGGGCCGTTGCGGCAGTTCACCATCGCCAACTCCAACCACCGCAACCACACCGTGCAGACCCGGACCCTGCACGCCTATCTGCGCTGGCGCAACGCGAATGCCCGTCACCCGACGTGCTGGCAGCCCAGCGCCGCGAGCGCGCTCGCATCCGCAGCGAGAAGGGCATCCGTTGGGGCAGACGTCCCCTCGCCGAGCCGCTTGACCGTCCTGCGACCTTGCCCGGCCAGGTTTAGCAGCAGCCGTCCGCCCTGGCGCCGGCGGGAGCGAGGTTGGGCCAGGGATGCCCTGCTGTGTCGGAGGCAGCGGACCGTAGGAGGTCAAGAAGAGTGCACCCCGGGTAGCCCCGAAAACTCGTGTAGGTGCCCCGGTAGTAGCAGCTCCAGTAGCTCACGACCCGCCGTTGAGTGCGCGCGAAGAAGGCAGGGTTGTCCACGATGAACTGCCCGTAAGCGAGGTGGCCGCCGGTGCCGGGCATGGCGAGATCACGGAGCTCATCGCAGATAACGACCAGGATCTCCAAGACGTACTCGCCAACCAGCTGCACGACGAAGGGGACGACCCATGGGTCCGTGGAACCAACGATCTTTTCCAGGTGACGCTGTCTGACCACCCCGTCGCAGTGCCGTGAGTACAGGCAGTGCAGAAGTTGCCGTTGGCGCGACGAAAGCGGTGCCACCGCGTCGGTCGGCGGCTCGTCGTTGTAGAGGCGCCCAGGGATCAAAACCTGCTGGCCCTCTACAACAACCGAGAACGAGGCATGCGGCTGGAGCCGAGAAGCAGGCACCAACGCCAGAACTGCCTCGGCATCGCCTGCAAGCTCAGCTGGGAACGCCGTGATCAACGGATTGCTGCTGTCGGAAAGCGGCTGCACGAGCCGAGCATAGGCGGATGCCTCGGCCAGGCAGATGGCATCCATATGGCCCCACACCCGCTCAACCCGGCGAAGGTATGCGGTCAGAGCACTAGACGTACCGCTCCAGGATCGAGGACTCGGCCAGCCGCGACAGCCCCTCCCGCACGCTCCTCGCCCGGGCCTCCCCGACACCGTCCACGGCCTGCAGGTCGTCCACGCTCGCGGCGAGCAGCTTCTGCAGGCTGCCGAAGTGCTCGACCAGGCGGTCGATGATGGCGCCCGGGAGCCGGGGCACCTTGGCCAGGAGCCGGAAGCCGCGCGGGGACACCGCGGAGTCCAGGCTCTCCGGCGAGGCGGTGTAGCCCAGCGCCCGCGCCACCGTGCCCAGTTCGAGCAGTTCCGCGTGGCTCAGCGCGTCCAGTTCGAGCAGCGCCTCCGCGACCGTGCGGGAGCGTTTGGCGGTGGGCTCGGGGACGTAGTCCCGCACCACCAGCTCGCGGTCGGGCTCCACGCCGGCGATCAGCTCCTCCAGCTGGAGCGCGAGCAGACGCCCGTCGGTGCCCAGTTCGACCACGTACTCGGCGATCTCGGTGGCGATGCGCCGGACCATTTCGAGCCGCTGCGCGACCGCCGACACGTCCCGGACGGTGACCAGGTCCTCGATCTCCAGCGCCGACAGGGTGCCCGCGACCTCGTCCAGCCGCAGTTTGTACCGCTCCAGCGTGGCCAGTGCCTGGTTCGCGCGGGACAGGATCGCCGCGGAGTCCTCCAGGACGCGCCGCTGGCCGTCCACGTACAGGGCGATCAGCCGCATCGACTGGGAGACCGACACCACCGGGAAGCCGACCTGCTTGCTCACCCGGTCCGCCGTGCGGTGCCGCGTGCCCGTCTCCTCCGTGGGGATCGTCGGGTCCGGCACGAGCTGCACGCCGGCCCGCAGGATCTTCGACAGGTCCGAGGAGAGCACGATGCCGCCGTCCAGCTTGCACAGCTCGCGCAGGCGGGTGGCGGTGAACTCGACGTCCAGGACGAACCCGCCCGTGCACATGGCCTCGACCGTCTTGTCGGAGCCGAGCACGATGAGTCCGCCGGTGTTGCCGCGCAGCACGCGCTCGAGGCCGTCACGCAGGGCCGTACCGGGCGCCACGGCGCTCAGGGAGGCACGCATCAGGCCATCGGTACCGGCACTCCCACCGGACTTTCCGGGAGCTGCTGCCCGGTCGTTGGCTGCCACTGCACTCCTCCGGTCGCAGGTTCTGGGCGCTGCCGTCGTGCGCACTCGGTTCGTACGGACGGGCGAGACCTGGGCAAAGTCTACCGGCGGTCCTCCGCCTCCCGTGGGGCCTCTCGGCGACGGGAGCGCGGCAGCACCCTGAGGGCCTCCCCCATGTCGGCGACTTCCAGCACCTTCATTCCGGCCGGAACCCTGCCCGGATCGCCCGGCACGAGCGCGTGCGTGAAACCCAGCCGGTGCGCCTCGCTGAGCCTGCGCTGCACGCCCGTGACCCGTCTCACCTCGCCCGCCAGGCCCACCTCGCCGATCGCGACCAGGTTCTTCGGCAGCGGGGTGTCACTGGCGGCCGAGGCGAGCGCGAGGGCGATGGCGAGGTCGGCGGCCGGCTCGGACAGCTTCACCCCGCCGACGGTCGCGGAGTAGATGTCCCGCTTGCCGAGCGCGCTGATCCGGCCGCGCTGCTCCAGCACCGCGAGCATCATCGACACCCGGGAGGTCTCCAGGCCGGAGGTGGTGCGGCGCGGAGAGGGGATCTGCGAGTCCACGGTGAGCGCCTGCACCTCGGCCACCAGCGGGCGGCGGCCCTCCAGGGTCACCGTCAGGCAGGTGCCGGGAACCGGCTCGGCGCGGCGGGTCAGGAAGAGCCCGCTGGGGTCGGCGAGGCCGGTGATGCCCTCGTCGTGCAGTTCGAAGCAGCCGACCTCGTCCGTGGCGCCGTAGCGGTTCTTCACGCCCCGCACCAGACGCAGGCGCGCGTGCCGGTCGCCCTCGAAGTGCAGGACGACGTCCACCAGGTGCTCCAGCAGCCGGGGGCCCGCGATGGCGCCGTCCTTCGTGACGTGGCCCACCAGCAGCGTGGACATGCCGCGCTGTTTGGAGGCGCGGATCAGGGCGCCGGCCACCTCGCGGACCTGGGCCATGCCGCCGGGTGCGCCGTCGATCTCCGGGGAGGCCACCGTCTGCACCGAGTCGAGGATCAGCAGGGACGGCTTCACCTCGTCCAAGTGCCCGAGGACGGCGGCCAGATCGGTCTCGGCGGCCAGGTACAGGTCGTCGTCCAGGGCGCCGATGCGGTCGGCGCGCAGCCGGACCTGGCTCGCCGACTCCTCACCGGTCACGTAGAGGGTGCGGTGCTCGGGGCTCGCCGACTTGGCGGCCACGTCCAGCAGCAGCGTGGACTTCCCGACGCCCGGCTCGCCGGCCAGCAGTACGACCGCGCCGGGGACCAGCCCGCCGCCGAGCACCCGGTCCAGCTCGGGCACGCCGGTGGTGCGGGCGGTGGCCTGCCGGCCGTCGACCTGGCCGATGGGCAGCGCGGAGGTGCTGACCCGGCCCGGCGCCGTCGTACGGACCGCGGGCGCGCCGTACTCCTCGACCGTGCCCCAGGCCTGGCACTCGGGGCAGCGGCCGAGCCACTTGGCCGTCTGCCAGCCGCACTCGGTGCAGCGGTAGGACGGACGGTCCTTGGTGGTCTTGGTGCGGGCAGCCATGCGGAAACCGTAGCCCGCGGCACTGACAATGCCGCCGGGGGGCACCTGCGGGCGGTCCGCAACCGGCCACCGACCGCCTGGTTCACGCCACGGAACCAGGCGGTCGTGTCCCCTTATGAGGGATCGTTTCACCCGTACGAATTAAAACTGCTCAAGGTGCGCGAACAGGCGCTCCAGCGCCGCCTACGGTCGCACGGGTGATGAGCAGCAGTCCGGAGACCACGGCCCGCACCACCAGCGCGCACCGGGCGCACCGCGAGGCGCGCGATCGAGCCGCCGCGCGCACCCTCGCCTCCCCGCGCCCCCCGGCCCGCTACGAACCGTATCTGGACGGCCTGTTCACCTACTGCCTGTCGGTGCTGTACGACCACGACGCGGCCACCGCCGCCCTCGGGGAGGTCCTCGCGCTCGCCGAGCGGCGCGGGCAGCGCGTCCCGGAGGCCGCCGGCGACCGCAGGGCCTGGCTGTACGCACTGGCCCGCTGGGCGTGCCTGCACGGGCTCGCCGAGGCCGGACCGGACCGCCGGGCCGGCCGCGCGGCGGGGCGCCCCGCGGACGCCGGGCAGCGCTCCAGGGGCGCCCGCCGGCACACCGCACCGTCCCCCGCCCCGGGGACGCAGGAGCAGCGGTGCCGGGAACTGGCCGTGCTCGCCTGGCCCGAGGCGGCCGGCACCACCCCCGAGCAGCGCGAGGCCCTGGAACTGGCCGTGCGCCACCACCTGGCCGCCCACGAGGTCGCCGCGGTCCTCGGCATGGAGCCCGCCGCCACCCGCGAACTGCTGGCCTCCGCCGCCTGCGAGGTGGAGCGCACCCGCGCCGCGCTCGCCGTGGCCGGGACCGGCGGCTGCCCGGGCGTGGCCCGCTTCACCGCGGGCGGGCAGCCGGTCCTCAGCCCCGCCCTGCGCCGCGAGCTGGTCCGGCACGTCGACGACTGCCCGCGCTGCCGCCGCACCGCCGAGCGCGCGGTCACCGGCCCCTGGCCCGGCGCCACGGTCACCCCCGCCGAGCTGCCCGTCCTGGAGGCACCCCGCGCGGCCCTGCACGTCGCGCTGGCGCACCACCCGCGTGCGCGGGGGGCGGCCCTGCCGCGCTTCGACCGGCGCGGCTTCCCGATGGACCCCAAGGACTGCGCGGCCCGCCGCGAGCGCCTGCGCGCGCGTGCCGTCACCACGACCGTCGTCGCCACCGTCGTCGCCGCGCCCGTGCTCGCCCTGTGGGCCGCCTACCGGGGCGCGCCGACCGCCGACGACGACGCCCGCTCCGCCACCGCGCGCGAGGCACAGGGCCCCGACGCCCTCGGCGGCTCCTCGGCGGGCGGCTACGAGGACACCGGCAACGCCCGTGTCACACCCGGCCCCCACGACACCGGGGACGGCACGCCGGACGTCTCGGTGGAGGTCGTCAGCGTCACCGGAGCCGGCCACGGGGGCGCCGGGCGGCTCGCGGTCGGCGCCGGCACCCGGGGGGACACCACGCTCGTCACGCTCACCGCCTCCGGTTCCGCACCGGTGCGCTGGTCCGCGTCCACCCCGGCGACCTGGCTCTACCTCAGCCGCTCCACGGGCACCCTGATGCCCGGCGAGACGTTCACGATCAAGGTGTACGTCGACCAGCTGCGCGAACCGTCCGGCCACTGGCACGCCCGGGTGGCGATCGCACCGGCCGGCGCCGTGGTCACCGTCGACGGCTACGGCACCGCCCCCGCCACCTCCCCGGCACCGCCCCCGGAACCCGGCCCGGCCCCGGCCCCCTCGGCCACGACCCCGGCCGACCCCCCGTCCGGCCGGCCCTCGCCGACCCGGCCCCCCGCCCCCACGCAGCCCGCCCCGACGGACCCGCCGGCCTCGTCACCGTCCCCGCCCGACGACGGCACCCCGCACCCGCCGGGCGACTAGGGGGTCCGCCCCGGGTCCGCCGGGTGCGGGGCGACCAGCGGGAGCTGCGAAGCCAGCCGCCGCTCGCACAGCTCGGCCAGACGGTCGTAGCCGGCCTTGCCCATCAGTTCCGTCAGCTCGGCCCGGTAGGAGAGGTACACCGGCTCGCCCGCGCCGTGCGCCGAGGTCGCCGACGTGCACCACCAGTGCAGGTCGTGGCCGCCCGGGCCCCAGCCCCTGCGGTCGTACTCACCGATCGACACCTGCAGCACCCGTGTGTCGTCCGGCCGGTCGATCCAGTCGTAGGTCCGCCGGACCGGCAGCTGCCAGCACACGTCCGGCTTGGTCTCCAGCGGCTCCCGGCCCTCCCGCAGGGCGAGGATGTGCAGCGAGCAGCCCATCCCGCCCGCGAAACCGGGCCGGTTCTGGAAGATGCACGATCCCTGGAAGGGCCGGGTCTGCCGGGAGCCCTCCTCGTCCTCCGAGACCCAGCCGCCCCGCACGCCCTCGTCGTGGTGCTGCCAGATGTCGGGGGTGAGCCGCGCCACGTGCCCGGCCACCCGCCTCTCGTCGTCCTCGTCGGAGAAGTGGGCGCCCAGCGTGCAGCAGCCGTCGTCGGCGCGGCCCGCCTGGATGCCCTGGCAGCCGCTGCCGAAGACGCAGTTCCAGCGAGAGGTTAGCCAGGTCAGGTCGCACCGGAAGACCTGTTCGCCGTCCGCCGGATCGGGGAACTCCACCCATGCGCGCGCGAAGTCGAGTCCCTTCTCGTCGCTCACCTGCGGGACCGTGTCGGAGCCGGACGTCCCCACCCGTGAAGGATCCTTCGGACCCTTGGCGAATTTGTCGTCCTTCGCCTTTTTCGTCTTTGGCACGTGTCCAGGGTAAGTCGCCGGGATCCGCTCGGAGCACCGAGGACGGGGGGTGTGGCAGTAGCGTTTGCGTCCATGAGACTCGGGGTCCTGGACGTGGGTTCGAACACGGTGCACCTGCTGGTGGTGGACGCCCATCCCGGCGCGTGCCCGCTGCCCGCGCACTCGCACAAGGCCGACCTGCGGCTCGCCCAGCTCCTCGACGACGACGGCGCCATCGGCACCGAGGGCGTCGACAAGCTGATCGCGGTCGTGGAGGACGCCCTGCGGGCCGCCGAGGACAAGGGCGTCGAGGACCTGGTGCCCTTCGCGACCTCCGCCGTCCGCGAGGCCACCAACGCCGACGACGTCCTCGCCCGCGTCCGGGACGCGACCGGCGTACGGCTCCAGGTCCTCAGCGGCGCGGAGGAGGCCCGGCTCACCTTCCTGGCCGTCCGCCGCTGGTTCGGCTGGTCCGCCGGCAAGCTGCTGGTCCTGGACATCGGCGGCGGCTCCCTGGAGATCGCCTACGGCATGGACGAGGAGCCGGACGCGGCCGTCTCCCTCCCGCTCGGCGCCGGCCGGCTCACCGCGGCCCGGCTGCCCGGCGACCCGCCCGACCCCGAGGACGTGCGGGCCCTGCGCCGCCACGTCCGCACCGAGATCGCCCGCACGGTCGGCGAGTTCAGCCGCCTCGGCGCGCCCGACCACGTGGTCGCCACCTCCAAGACCTTCAAGCAGCTGGCCCGCATCGCCGGCGCCGCCCGCAGCGCCGAGGGCCTGTACGTCCAGCGCGAACTGAAGCGGGAGTCCCTGGAGGCCTGGGTCCCCCGGCTGTCCGGCATGACCACGGCCCAGCGCTGCGAACTGCCCGGCGTCTCCGAGGGCCGGGCGGCCCAGATACTCGCCGGCGCCCTGGTGGCGGAGGGCGCGATGGACCTGTTCGGCGTGGAGAGCCTGGAGATATGCCCCTGGGCGCTGCGGGAGGGCGTGATCCTGCGGCGCCTCGACCACATGGGCGGCGACTAGGGCCCGTCGTTCGGATCGGACCACGCCGGGCTCGCGGGGCCCGGCACCGCACCCCGCGGCTTGTCGTCGGCTGCCGTGGCTCCGCCGTGACGCCCTCCTCCGCCGTGCGGTGCACGGCACCGGATCCCGCTCCCCGACCCGGTCCGATCCGATCCGAACGACGGACCCTGGTGCTGTGACCGCCCCGGCGCCCGCCCGCATGGCAAACCTCACAACCGCCATCCGGTACCCGGCATCCGGGCCACCGCAGCCCGTAAGGTGTCTGCGTGGCTGAACCAAGGGACGTGTCCGTGCGGATTCCGGATGCGAAGGTCGCCTTGTCGACGGCCTCCGTGTACCCGGAGCCGACGGCAACCGCCTTCGAAATCGCCGCGCGCCTCGGTTACGACGGCGTCGAGGTCATGGTGTGGACCGACCCGGTCAGCCAGGACATCGAGGCCCTGCGCCGGCTGTCCGACTACCACGGCGTCCCGGTCCTGGCCGTCCACGCCCCCTGCCTGCTGATCACCCAGCGGGTCTGGTCCACCGACCCATGGACCAAGCTCCAGCGGGCCCGCGCCGCCGCCGAGAAGCTCGGCGCCACCACCGTCGTCGTCCACCCGCCCTTCCGCTGGCAGCGGCAGTACGCCCGGGACTTCGTCTCCGGGATCTGGCGGATGGCGGACGAGACGGACGTGCGGTTCGCCGTCGAGAACATGTACCCCTGGCGCTACCGCGACCGCGAGATGCTCGCCTACGCGCCCGACTGGGACGTCACCAAGGACGACTACCGGCACTTCACGATCGACCTGAGCCACACGGCGACGGCCCGCACGGACGCGCTGGAGATGATCGACCGCATGGGCGACCGGCTCGGCCACGTCCACCTGGCCGACGGCCGGGGCTCGGCCAAGGACGAGCACCTGGTGCCCGGCCGCGGCACCCAGCCCTGCGCCGAGACGCTGGAACGCCTCGCGCTCAACGGCTTCGACGGCCACGTCGTCCTCGAGGTCAACACCCGGCGGGCGATGTCCAGCGCCGAACGCGAGGCCGACCTCGCCGAGGCCCTGGCCTTCACCCGCCTCCACCTGGCCGCCGCGGCGAGGGTGCCCCGGCGGTGACGGGGACCGCGCCCGGCCCACGGCGCCGTGGACCGCGCGTCCCGCATTCCGGACGAGTGTGTCCAGTCCTTGGAGCGGCGGCGTACGCTCGGAAAGAGTTAGAACGCACTGACCGACAGACGGTTTCGAAGGAGCGAGCGACGATGCCCGAGCTGAGGTCCCGCACAGTCACCCACGGCCGCAACATGGCGGGCGCCCGCGCCCTTATGCGCGCCTCCGGTGTACCCGGTGCGGACATCGGCCGGAAGCCGGTCGTCGCCGTCGCCAACTCCTTCACGGAGTTCGTCCCCGGCCACACCCACCTGCAGCCGGTCGGCCGGATCGTCAGCGAGGCGATCCGGGAGGCGGGCGGCATCCCGCGCGAGTTCAACACGATCGCCGTGGACGACGGCATCGCGATGGGCCACGGCGGCATGCTGTACTCCCTGCCCTCCCGCGAGCTGATCGCGGACTCGGTGGAGTACATGGTGGAGGCCCACTGCGCCGACGCCCTGGTCTGCATCTCCAACTGCGACAAGATCACCCCGGGCATGCTGATGGCGGCCCTGCGCCTGAACATCCCGACGGTCTTCGTCTCCGGCGGCCCGATGGAGTCCGGCCGCGCCACGCTGGTCGACGGCACGGTGCGCACCCTCGACCTGGTCGACGCGATCTCCGACGCCGTGAACGACAAGATCTCCGACGAGGACATCGCGCGGATCGAGGAGAACGCCTGCCCGACCTGCGGCAGCTGTTCCGGCATGTTCACCGCCAACTCGATGAACTGCCTCACCGAGGCCATCGGCCTCTCCCTGCCCGGCAACGGCTCGGTCCTCGCCACCCACACCGCCCGCCGCCGGCTCTACGAGGACGCGGCCCGCACGGTCATGGACCTCACCCGCCGCCACTACGAGCAGGACGACGACACGGTCCTGCCCCGCTCCGTCGCCACCTTCCAGGCCTTCGAGAACGCCATGGCCCTGGACATCGCGATGGGCGGCTCGACCAACACGATCCTGCACCTGCTGGCCGCGGCCCAGGAGGCGGGCGTCCCCTTCGGCCTGGAGGAGATCGACGCGGTCTCCCGCCGCGTGCCCTGCCTCGCCAAGGTCGCCCCGAACGTCGGCAAGAACCGCACCTACTACATGGAGGACGTGCACCGCGCCGGCGGCATCCCCGCCCTGCTCGGCGAGCTGCACCGCGGGGGCCTGCTGAACGAGGACGTCCACTCCGTCCACAGCCCCTCCCTGGCCGACTGGCTCAAGACCTGGGACGTGCGCGGCGGCTCCCCGTCCCCCGAGGCGGTGGAGCTGTGGCACGCGGCCCCGGGCTGCGTCCGCTCCGCCGAGGCCTTCTCCCAGTCCGAGCGCTGGGACTCCCTGGACGACGACGCCGAGAACGGCTGCATCCGCTCGGTCGAGCACGCGTACTCGAAGGACGGCGGCCTGGCGGTCCTCAAGGGCAACCTGGCGGTCGACGGCTGCGTGGTGAAGACGGCCGGCGTGGACGAGTCGATCTGGACCTTCGAGGGCCCGGCCGTGGTCTGCGAGTCCCAGGAGGAGGCCGTCCAGCGGATCCTCACCCAGGAGGTCAAGGACGGCGACGTCGTGGTGATCCGCTACGAGGGGCCCAAGGGCGGCCCCGGCATGCAGGAGATGCTCTACCCGACCTCCTACCTGAAGGGCCGCGGCCTGGGCAAGAGCTGCGCCCTGATCACCGACGGCCGCTTCTCCGGCGGCACCTCGGGCCTGTCCATCGGCCACGCCTCCCCGGAGGCGGCCTCCGGCGGCACGATCGCCCTGGTCCAGGACGGCGACCGCATCCGCATCGACATCCCCGGCCGCACGATCGAGCTGCTGGTCGACGAGGCGGAACTGGCCCGCCGCGAGCAGGCCCTGAACGGCGTCCACGCCCCGAGGAACCGCGAGCGCAAGGTCTCCGCGGCCCTGCGGGCCTACGCGGCGATGGCGACCAGTGCGGACAAGGGCGCGGTGCGCGACGTGACCAAGCTCGGCTGACCGGCCCGGTCCACGGCGCGGAAGGGGCCGCCCCCGGGGGCGGCCCCTTCCGCGCCTACCAGGCCGACGGGTCGCGCGCGTCGAGGGCGAAGACGGTGCCGTCCGGAGCGGCGGCGTAGATCCGGCCACCGACGACGACCGGCGCGGGCAGGGCCGCGACGACCCGGGACGGGTCCTCGCCGAGGCGGGCTCCGGTCTGCCCGACGAGCCCGCCCCCGTCGGCGTCCACGGCCAGGAGCCGCCCGTCCGCCGAGCTGAAGTACACCCGCGCGCCGTCGGCGGCGGGCGCCGACCCGCGGCTCACCGACGTCTCCAGGCGCCACAGCTGCTTGCGCGCGTCCAGGTCGACGGCGACCAGGGCTCCCCCGGACGCCAGGAGGTACGCGACGTTCCCGCGCACGGTGGCCTGCGCGTCGTCGAGGGCGACGGGCAGCGTCACCCGGCGGGTCCCCCCGCCGGCCGGGGTGTAGCGGACGACCTCCCGGGCGTCCCCGCGGACACGGCCGACGGAGAGCAGGAACACCGAACCGCCGTGGGCGCCGAACGGCCGCAGCGCCCCGTCCAGCCGGGCGTCCCACCGCACCCGTCCCGTGCGCGGGTCCACGGCGGTCACCCGGGTGCCCGACCCGTCGGCGGACGTCCGGGCCGCGTAGGCCAGCGGGTCGCCGGGGAAGGACGTGAGGACCGGCGGACCCCCGCCGGGGAACGTCCGCCGCCACTTCGGCGCACCGGTCGCCGCGTCCACCCCGTCCACCGAGCCGTCGGCGTGCGTGAGCAGGGCCGTGTCACCCGCGTGGCGCACCGTCGTGCCCGGGGGCAGCCGCCGCTGCCAGACCTCCCGGCCCGAGGCGGGGGCGAGCGCCGCCAGCCGCGTGCCTCCGTCCGGGTCGGGCTGCACGAGACCGGCCGCCACCGCCGGCGGACCGCTCGTGACCCGCGTGGGTACCGGGTGCCGCCACACCAGGGCGCCGTCGGTGGGGGACAGCGCGAACACCACGCCGGGCTGGGCGCACAGCAGCCTGTCCGCCGCGTAGGAGCACTGGGGCACGCCCCCGCCCTTCACCACCGGTCCGGCCGACCAGCCGCCGAACGCGGTCGGCACCGTCCGCGCGCTCCCGTCCCCGGCCGTGCTCCCGGAGCCGCCGGACCACTGGACCGGGGCCAGGGCGGCGAGCACGGCCAGACCGAGCGCGGCGGCGCCCGCGGCGGCCATCCGCCTGCCCCGCCGCCTTCCGGTCCGGCCCGTGGTCCCCCCGGCACCGGTCCGCGGCCCCGGACCGTCCTCCCGGGTCCGCTGCGCGGGTACGAACGCCTGCGTGTCGTAGGACGCCGCGACCGACCGCAGCTCCCGCATCAGCTCGTCCGGGGTCGGCCGGTCCGCCGGTTCCTTGGCGAGGCAGCGCTGCACCAGCGGCGCCAGGTCCTGCGGCACACCGGTCAGGTCCGGCTCGTCGTGCACCACCTGGTACGCCACCACGTACGGACTGTCGGAGTCGAACGGCCCGCGCCCGGTCGCCGCGTGCACCATCACCGACCCGAGGGCGAAGACGTCCGCCGCCGGCCCCACCTCCCGCGGCCGGCGGAACTGCTCCGGCGCCATGAACGGCGGCGTACCGATCAGCTTCCCGGTCTCGGTGCGCAGTTCGCTGTCCTTGGGCCGGGAGATGCCGAAGTCGATGACCTTCGGCCCGTCCTCGGCGAGCAGCACGTTGCTCGGCTTGAGGTCCCGGTGCACGACCCCCACCCGGTGGATGTCCCGCAACGCCTCGGCGAGCCCGGCCATGAGCCGCCGCAACCGGGCCGACGGCATCGGCCCGTCGTCCCTCACGTGTTCGGAAAGGGTCGGCCCCGGGATGAACAGCGTGGCCATCCACGGCCGTTCGGCCTCCGGATCGGCGTCCACGACGGGCGCGGTGAAGGCCCCGCTCACCCTCCGGGCGGCCGCCACCTCCTGCCGGAAGCGGCCCCGGAACTCCGGGTCCCGGGCGAACTCCGCGTGCACGACCTTCACCGCGAGCCTCAGCCCGGAGGTGCTGCGGGCCAGGTGCACGACCCCCATGCCGCCCGAGCCCAGGCGCGCCTCCAGCCGGTACTGACCGGCGCACTCGGGGCGTTCCGCTTCCGCGCCCGCTCCGACGTTGCGCTGTGGCGCCATGGATTCCCCCGTGCTGTTCGACCGCGCGCGCGACGCACGGAGCCTAGTCGATGACTCGTTCGAGACGGAGGCGGCTTGCTAGCGTCTGCCTGCGCGTCGCGCACAGCTGTTCCGCGACCGCTTTTCCGGCACGTCGACGGGCTCCCATGACAGCCATGGGGCCGACGGGGGGACTCTTCATGTCAGTCGAGCACGTGGAAGACATCGGCAGCACCGGTGCGGGGCGGGCCGCGACCGTGACGGTCACGGCGGAGTCCCTGCGCTACTACGCGGTCGCCCCGGGCGTCCGCCTGAACGTCCGCAGCGGTCCCGGCACCGGCTACGGCCTCGTCCGCGTCCTGCCCGAGGGCGCGAGCGTCCCCGTCCACTGCCAGACACCGGGCACCTCCGTCGCGGGCCCCTACGGCACCTCGGCCATCTGGGACAACATCGGCAACGGCGAGTACGTCTCCGACACCTACGTCCGAACGGGCAGCGACGGCTACGTCGCCCCGCGCTGCGGCTGACCCCGCCCGGAGCCCGCGGCACCCCGGCGCCATAATCGTCCGGTGAGCGACGAAACCGGCACTCCGGGCACCCCCGCGGGCTCCACGGGCCCGGCCCGGGGCGGGCCGAGCCCCGAGCCCCTGCGCTTCTTCGGCACGTCCTGGGTGCACCACGACCACGGATACGCGGCCCGCCGGACCGGCGTCGCCGCCGGCTCCCTCGCCGCCGCGGTCGTCTCCTGCCTGGTCCTGCGCCTCGCCTACCAGGGCATCCGGCTCGCCGGCACCGGCTCCTTCGTGACCGTCCTGGTCATCGTCATGTTCGCGGTCTGCAGCGCGCTCGCCTTCCGCAACACCTGGGAGGGCTTCACCAGGCGCCACGACCCGGCACGCCAGGCCTCCCTGCGCGGCCTGCTCGCCATCGGCTTCGTCGGCTCCCTCCTCGCCTACTTCCTCCGCTCCCTGACCGAGGCCCCGGGCGAGGGACTCCACCGCGAGGAGTACGCCAGGGCCCGCGAGGCCCACGCCCGGCGCGCCGCCCGGCGTCCGGGCAACCCGGGGAAGAAGCGCCGCCGCTGACGCCCCGGGCGACCCACGACGGTCCCGGGCACCCCGGTGCCGAGGTCCGTTCCGCCCACCGGACAACCACCCCCGGTCCCTCACCCCCGGTGCGAGGATGGCCCGCATGAGCCAGAAAGTCGCAGTCCTCGGCACCGGCAAGATCGGCGAAGCCCTGCTCAGCGGAATGATCCGGGCCGGCTGGGCCCCCGCCGACCTCCTGGTGACCGCCCGCCGTCCCGAACGCGCCGAAGAACTCCGCACCCGCTACGGAGTCGCCCCGGTCACCAACACCGAGGCCGCCAGGACCGCGGACACCCTGATCCTCACCGTCAAGCCGCAGGACATGAGCGCCCTCCTGGACGAACTCGCCCCGCAGGTCCCCGCCGGCCGCCTCGTCATCAGCGGCGCCGCCGGCGTGCCCACGGCCTTCTTCGAGGAACGCCTCGCCGCGGGCACCCCCGTCGTCCGCGTCATGACCAACACCCCGGCCCTCGTGGACGAGGCCATGTCGGTCATCTCCGCCGGCAGCCACGCCACCACCGACCACCTGGCCGTCGCCGAGGAGATCTTCGGAGCCGTCGGCAAGACCCTCCGCGTCCCCGAGAGCCAGCAGGACGCCTGCACCGCCCTGTCCGGGTCCGGCCCGGCCTACTTCTTCTACCTGGTCGAGGCCATGACCGACGCCGGCATCCTGCTCGGCCTGCCCCGTGACAAGGCCCACGACCTCATCGTCCAGTCCGCCATCGGCGCCGCCGTGATGCTCCGGGACAGCGGCGAGCACCCCGTCAAGCTCCGCGAGAACGTCACCTCCCCGGCGGGCACCACGATCAGCGCCATCCGCGAGCTGGAGAACCACGGCGTCCGGGCCGCCCTCATCGCGGCACTGGAGGCCGCGCGCGACCGCAGCCGCGCCCTCGCCTCGGGCAACAAGGGCTGAAACCCCACCCCGGCGCGCCCCCGCACCGCACCCGCGGGGGCGCGCCGGGGACGAAGTTGACACGCACCGACCGGGTTCGTAAGGTACTCCGAGTTGTCCGACGTGAGCACCGACTTCGGTCGGTCCCCGGACAGCCATTCCGCAAGTCCACCCAGAGTCGACGCCTCGGCGCCGAATGCTTTGGCGTGCGTATTCGCGAAATGAGGAATCCGCGTTCGAAAGGACACGGCCCCGATTAGCTCGGGAGCCGGGAATCCGCTAAAGTCTCACTCGTCGGAACGGCCCAACGGCCGCAAGGACAACGCCCGCTGACTGGGAGTCAGGTCCGAAAGGATCTGATAGAGTCGGAACCGCCGGAAAGGGAAACGCGGGAGCGGGAACCTGGAAAGCACCGAGGAAATCGGATCGGAAAAGGATCTGGTAGAGTCGGAGACGCAGGACCGAAGGGAAGCGCCCGGAGGAAAGCCCGTGAGGGTGAGTACGAAGGAAGCGTCCGTTCCTTGAGAACTCAACAGCGTGCCAAAAGTCAACGCCAGATATGTTGATACCCCGTCCGTCGGAGGTTGTTTTCCGATGGTCGAGGTTCCTTTGAAGTAGACACAGCGAGGACGCTGTGAACGGCTGGGCTTATTCCGCCCGGCTGTTCCGCTCTCGTGATGTGTGCACCGGATGTGCTGGTTGCATGGTCCGGGGTGAGCATTCACGGAGAGTTTGATCCTGGCTCAGGACGAACGCTGGCGGCGTGCTTAACACATGCAAGTCGAACGATGAACCTCTTTCGGGAGGGGATTAGTGGCGAACGGGTGAGTAACACGTGGGCAATCTGCCCTGCACTCTGGGACAAGCCCTGGAAACGGGGTCTAATACCGGATATGAGGATCATGGGCATCTGTGGTTCTGGAAAGCTCCGGCGGTGCAGGATGGGCCCGCGGCCTATCAGCTTGTTGGTGAGGTAATGGCTCACCAAGGCGACGACGGGTAGCCGGCCTGAGAGGGCGACCGGCCACACTGGGACTGAGACACGGCCCAGACTCCTACGGGAGGCAGCAGTGGGGAATATTGCACAATGGGCGAAAGCCTGATGCAGCGACGCCGCGTGAGGGATGACGGCCTTCGGGTTGTAAACCTCTTTCAGCAGGGAAGAAGCGAAAGTGACGGTACCTGCAGAAGAAGCGCCGGCTAACTACGTGCCAGCAGCCGCGGTAATACGTAGGGCGCGAGCGTTGTCCGGAATTATTGGGCGTAAAGAGCTCGTAGGCGGCTTGTCGCGTCGGTTGTGAAAGCCCGGGGCTTAACCCCGGGTCTGCAGTCGATACGGGCAGGCTAGAGTTCGGTAGGGGAGATCGGAATTCCTGGTGTAGCGGTGAAATGCGCAGATATCAGGAGGAACACCGGTGGCGAAGGCGGATCTCTGGGCCGATACTGACGCTGAGGAGCGAAAGCGTGGGGAGCGAACAGGATTAGATACCCTGGTAGTCCACGCCGTAAACGGTGGGCACTAGGTGTGGGCAACATTCCACGTTGTCCGTGCCGCAGCTAACGCATTAAGTGCCCCGCCTGGGGAGTACGGCCGCAAGGCTAAAACTCAAAGGAATTGACGGGGGCCCGCACAAGCGGCGGAGCATGTGGCTTAATTCGACGCAACGCGAAGAACCTTACCAAGGCTTGACATACGCCGGAAAACCCTGGAGACAGGGTCCCCCTTGTGGTCGGTGTACAGGTGGTGCATGGCTGTCGTCAGCTCGTGTCGTGAGATGTTGGGTTAAGTCCCGCAACGAGCGCAACCCTTGTCCCGTGTTGCCAGCAGGCCCTTGTGGTGCTGGGGACTCACGGGAGACCGCCGGGGTCAACTCGGAGGAAGGTGGGGACGACGTCAAGTCATCATGCCCCTTATGTCTTGGGCTGCACACGTGCTACAATGGCCGGTACAAAGAGCTGCGATACCGTGAGGTGGAGCGAATCTCAAAAAGCCGGTCTCAGTTCGGATTGGGGTCTGCAACTCGACCCCATGAAGTCGGAGTCGCTAGTAATCGCAGATCAGCATTGCTGCGGTGAATACGTTCCCGGGCCTTGTACACACCGCCCGTCACGTCACGAAAGTCGGTAACACCCGAAGCCGGTGGCCCAACCCCTTGTGGGAGGGAGCTGTCGAAGGTGGGACTGGCGATTGGGACGAAGTCGTAACAAGGTAGCCGTACCGGAAGGTGCGGCTGGATCACCTCCTTTCTAAGGAGCACTTCTTACCGGGCCTGGCCCGGTCAGAGGCCGGTGCATCGGCGAGTGTCCGATGCCGGTTGCTCATGGGTGGAACGTTGACTATTCGGTTCGGTTCTCGGGTCGGGGGCTGTTAGTACTGCTCGTAAGGGCGTGGAACGCATGGTCTTCGGGCGGGGTTGGATCGGGCACGCTGTTGGGTGTCTGAGGGAATGGGTTTTTTTCCTCAGGTGCCGGCCCCAGTGCACTCGGACGGTGGTCCGGGGTGATGGGTGGCTGGTCGTTGTTTGAGAACTGCACAGTGGACGCGAGCATCTGTGGCCAAGTTTTTAAGGGCGCACGGTGGATGCCTTGGCACCAGGAACCGATGAAGGACGTGGGAGGCCACGATAGTCCCCGGGGAGTCGTCAACCAGGCTTTGATCCGGGGGTTTCCGAATGGGGAAACCCGGCAGTCGTCATGGGCTGTCACCCGCTGCTGAACACATAGGCAGTGTGGAGGGAACGCGGGGAAGTGAAACATCTCAGTACCCGCAGGAAGAGAAAACAACCGTGATTCCGGGAGTAGTGGCGAGCGAAACCGGATGAGGCTAAACCGTATACGTGTGAGACCCGGCAGGGGTTGCGTGTGCGGGGTTGTGGGATCTCTCTTTCACGGTCTGCCGGCCGTGGGACGAGTCAGAAACCGTTGATGTAGGCGAAGGACATGCGAAAGGTCCGGCGTAGAGGGTAAGACCCCCGTAGTCGAAACGTCAGCGGCTCGTTGGAGAGACACCCAAGTAGCACGGGGCCCGAGAAATCCCGTGTGAATCTGGCGGGACCACCCGCTAAGCCTAAATATTCCCTGGTGACCGATAGCGGATAGTACCGTGAGGGAATGGTGAAAAGTACCCCGGGAGGGGAGTGAAATAGTACCTGAAACCGTGTGCCTACAAGCCGTGGGAGCGTCGGAGTGGAGTTTTCTTCATTCTCGTGACTGCGTGCCTTTTGAAGAATGAGCCTGCGAGTTTGCGGTGTGTTGCGAGGTTAACCCGGGTGGGGAAGCCGTAGCGAAAGCGAGTCCGAAGAGGGCGTTTTAGTAGCACGCTCAAGACCCGAAGCGGAGTGATCTAGCCATGGGCAGGTTGAAGCGGAGGTAAGACTTCGTGGAGGACCGAACCCACCAGGGTTGAAAACCTGGGGGATGACCTGTGGTTAGGGGTGAAAGGCCAATCAAACTCCGTGATAGCTGGTTCTCCCCGAAATGCATTTAGGTGCAGCGTCGTGTGTTTCTTGCCGGAGGTAGAGCACTGGATAGGCGATGGGCCCTACCGGGTTACTGACCTTAGCCAAACTCCGAATGCCGGTAAGTGAGAGCGCGGCAGTGAGACTGTGGGGGATAAGCTCCATGGTCGAGAGGGAAACAGCCCAGAGCATCGACTAAGGCCCCTAAGCGTACGCTAAGTGGGAAAGGATGTGGAGTCGCACAGACAACCAGGAGGTTGGCTTAGAAGCAGCCACCCTTGAAAGAGTGCGTAATAGCTCACTGGTCTAGTGATTCCGCGCCGACAATGTAGCGGGGCTCAAGCGTACCGCCGAAGTCGTGTCATTGACATATATAGCCCCAACGGGTGTGTTGATGGGTAGGGGAGCGTCGTCTGCCGG
The DNA here is from genome assembly GCF_030499535.1 of Streptomyces sp. TG1A-8. NCBI lineage: Bacteria > Bacillati > Actinomycetota > Actinomycetes > Kitasatosporales > Streptomycetaceae > Streptomyces > Streptomyces sp. TG1A-8. The sequence continues at coordinate 3,158,941 of NZ_JASTLB010000001.1, read as the reverse complement.
GTGAAGCAGCACCGGAAGGTAGTTGTGGACGGTTGACGAGTGAGAATGCAGGCATGAGTAGCGATACAAACGTGAGAAACGTTTGCGCCGATTGACTAAGGGTTCCTGGGTCAAGCTGATCTGCCCAGGGTAAGTCGGGACCTAAGGCGAGGCCGACAGGCGTAGTCGATGGATAACCGGTTGATATTCCGGTACCCGCTGTGAAGCGTCAAACATCGAGCATCGTGATGCTAAGGCCGTGAAGCCGTTCCGGACCCTTCGGGGAATGGAAAGTGGTGGAGCCGCCGGACCAAGCGGTTAGTAGGTGAGTGATGGGGTGACGCAGGAAGGTAGTCCATCCCGGGCGGTGGTTGTCCCGGGGTAAGGGTGTAGCCCGAGTGGTAGGTAAATCCGCCGCTCATGCAGGGTGAGACCTGATGCCGAGCCGATTGTGGTGAAGTGGATGATCCTATGCTGTCGAGAAAAGCCTCTAGCGAGTTTCATGGCGGCCCGTACCCTAAACCGACTCAGGTGGTCAGGTAGAGAATACCGAGGCGTTCGGGTGAACTATGGTTAAGGAACTCGGCAAAATGCCCCCGTAACTTCGGGAGAAGGGGGGCCACGTCTGGTGAGAGCATGTGCTGCTTGAGCTGGGGGTGGCCGCAGAGACCAGCGAGAAGCGACTGTTTACTAAAAACACAGGTCCGTGCGAAGCCGTAAGGCGATGTATACGGACTGACGCCTGCCCGGTGCTGGAACGTTAAGGGGACCGGTTAGCTCCATTTCGGTGGGGCGAAGCTGAGAACTTAAGCGCCAGTAAACGGCGGTGGTAACTATAACCATCCTAAGGTAGCGAAATTCCTTGTCGGGTAAGTTCCGACCTGCACGAATGGCGTAACGACTTCTCGACTGTCTCAACCATAGGCCCGGTGAAATTGCACTACGAGTAAAGATGCTCGTTTCGCGCAGCAGGACGGAAAGACCCCGGGACCTTTACTACAGTTTGATATTGGTGTTCGGTTCGGCTTGTGTAGGATAGCTGGGAGACTGTGAAGCAGGCACGCCAGTGTGTGTGGAGTCGTCGTTGAAATACCAGTCTGGTCGTGCTGGATGTCTAACCTGGGTCCGTGATCCGGATCAGGGACAGTGTCTGATGGGTAGTTTAACTGGGGCGGTTGCCTCCTAAAGAGTAACGGAGGCGCCCAAAGGTTCCCTCAGCCTGGTTGGCAATCAGGTGTTGAGTGTAAGTGCACAAGGGAGCTTGACTGTGAGACCGACGGGTCGAGCAGGGACGAAAGTCGGGACTAGTGATCCGGCGGTGGCTTGTGGAAGCGCCGTCGCTCAACGGATAAAAGGTACCCCGGGGATAACAGGCTGATCTTCCCCAAGAGTCCATATCGACGGGATGGTTTGGCACCTCGATGTCGGCTCGTCGCATCCTGGGGCTGGAGTCGGTCCCAAGGGTTGGGCTGTTCGCCCATTAAAGCGGTACGCGAGCTGGGTTTAGAACGTCGTGAGACAGTTCGGTCCCTATCCGCTGTGCGCGTAGGAGTCTTGAGAAGGGCTGTCCCTAGTACGAGAGGACCGGGACGGACGAACCTCTGGTGTGCCAGTTGTCCTGCCAAGGGCATGGCTGGTTGGCTACGTTCGGGAGGGATAACCGCTGAAAGCATCTAAGCGGGAAGCCTGCTTCGAGATGAGGACTCCCACCCACTTGATGGGGTAAGGCTCCCAGTAGACGACTGGGTTGATAGGCCGGATCTGGAAGCACGGTAACGTGTGGAGGTGACCGGTACTAATAGGCCGAGGGCTTGTCCTCAGTTGCTCGCGTCCACTGTGTTGGTTCTGAAACCACGAACAGCCCCGTGTGCTCGCACATGGTGCGGCGTTCAGTTTCATAGTGTTTCGGTGGTCATAGCGTGAGGGAAACGCCCGGTTACATTCCGAACCCGGAAGCTAAGCCTCACAGCGCCGATGGTACTGCAGGGGGGACCCTGTGGGAGAGTAGGACACCGCCGAACAATTCTTGGGAAAGCCCCCGCATCGGAAGATGCGGGGGCTTTCTGCGTTCACGGGGCTCACCTACGCTCGTATCCATGCGCTACGACCTCATCATTTTCGACAACGACGGTGTCCTCGTGGACAGCGAGCCGATCTCCAACCGGATCCTGGCCGCCTACCTGACCGAACTGGGGCACCCGACGTCGTACGAGGACTCCGTCCGGGACTACATGGGGTCGGCGCTGCACCGGGTCCACGACCTGGTGCTGGAGCGGACCGGGCAGCGGCTGCCGGACGACTTCGACGACGTCTTCCACGCCCGTGTGTTCGCCGCCTTCGAGCGGGAGCTGCGGCCCGTCCCCGGAGTCGCCGGCGTGCTGGAGAAGCTCGCCGCGGACGGGGTGCCGTACTGCGTGGCGTCCTCCGGGAGCCACGAGCGGATCCGGGTCGGGCACCGGACGACCGGGCTCGACCGGTGGTTCGGGGAAGGGCGCGTCTTCAGCTCGCAGGACGTCGGCCGCGGCAAGCCGGCCCCCGACCTCTTCCTCCACGCGGCCGGGCGGATGGGGGCGGCCCCCGGGCGGTGCCTGGTCGTGGAGGACTCCCCGCTGGGCGTGCAGGCCGCCCTGGCCGCCGGGATGGAGGTGTACGGGTTCACCGCGATGACCCCGGCGGCCGGTCTGGCCGGGGCGGACCGCCTCTTCTCCACCATGGGGGAGCTGGCCGACCTGCTCGTGTGATCCGGGCCGTCGGCGGGGGGCCCGCATCCGTCGTGCCGACGTCCGGACGGCAGGCGCCGGGCAGCGCCCGGGAGGCGGCCCCGGCCATCGCCGCCCGGACCGGCCCGCACCCGCCTCCAGTGCGGGCGGAGTTGAGCAGAACTCACCTTTGGCCGGATCTACCCACAGGTAGCCCGGGGTCCTACGCTCGCCGCCATGACCGATGTGCTGCGGCGCGGCAGGGCCTCGCTGGCGTTCGGCTTCTTCGCGCAGGGCGTCACCTTCGCGCTGCTCGTCACGCGCATCCCCGCCCTCCAGGACCGGTACGGCGTCTCCGACGCCCTGCTCCCGGTCTTCCTGGCGGCCGTGCCGATCCTCGCCGGGGTCGGCAGCGTGACGACCGAGCACGTGGTGAAGCGCGTCCGGCCGAGCCGGCTGCTGCGCTGGTCCCAGCCCGTGGTGCTGCTGGCGCTGCTCGGTGCCGGCGCGGGCGGGCGGGCGGCCGGGCTGGCGGTGGCGCTGGCCGCGTTCGGGCTGGCCGTGGGGGCGCTGGACTCCTCGATGAACATGCTCGGGGTCAGCCTGCAGCGCGCGTACGGGCGCAGCATCATGCTGGGCTTCCACGCGGCCTTCAGCCTCGGTGGGATCCTGGGCGCCTCGCTGGCGTGGGCGGGGGCGCACCGGCAGCTCGCGCTGTGGGTGTCGTACCTGCCGGTGGTGGCCGTGCTGCTGCCGGCGGCGCTGGTGGGCAGCCGGTGGTACGTGGACGGGGAGCCGGCGCCCGCCGCGCCGGACGGGGGGCCGCCCGGCGGGGGAGTCGCCTTGGCGCTGCTGCTGCCGCTGTGCCTGGTGATGACGTTCGCGTACATCGGGGACTCGACGGTCTCGAACTGGAGCGCGAAGTACGTCAGGGACGTGCTGGGCGGTTCGGAACAGCTGGCGACCGTGCCGTACAACGTGTACACGGTGACCACGCTGGTGGGGCGGGCCCTGGGGGACTTCGGGGTGCGGCGGTTCGGGGCGGTGGCGGTCGTCCGGCTCGGGGCGCTGGTGGCGGCCGGGGGGTTCGCGGTGGTGTCGGCGGCGCCGGACGCGTGGGTGGGGATGCTCGGCTTCACCCTGCTGGGACTGGGACTGTGCGTGCTGGTGCCGCAGACGTTCGCGGCGGCGGGCCGGCTGTTCCCGGGGCGTCGGACGCGGCGGTCGCACGGCTCAACGTCTTCAACTACGTCGGTTTCCTGGTGGGTTCACCGTTGGTGGGGGTGGTCGGGGACGCCTGGGGCTATCGGGGGGCGATGCTGGTGCCGATGGTGTTGGTGCTGGTGACCCTGGTGCACGCCCGGTCGTTCGCGGCTCGGCCGGACCGGTACGGTGGCGGGCATGAGCGGCCGCGCACAGCTGATGTGGGACGAGGCGGTGACGGGCTATGACTTCGGCCCGGACCACCCGATGGATCCGGTCCGGCTGGCCCTGACCCGGAAGCTGGTCGGTGCCTTCGGGCTGGACCGGGAGGTGGAGGTCGTCGCGGCGAAACCGGCCGGGGAGTCGACGCTGCGGCTGGTCCACCGGGAGGACTACATCGACGCCGTGAGGGCCGCGTCCGCGGACCCCGGGGCGGCCGACCGGTCGTACGGGCTGGGGACGCTGGACGATCCCGCGTTCGCCGGGATGCACGAGGTGTCCACGCTGATCGCGGGGCAGTCGGTGGGGGCCGCGGAAGCCGTGTGGCGCGGGGACGCCGAGCACGCCGTGAACTTCGCGGGCGGCCTGCACCACGCCATGCCCGGGGCCGCCTCGGGGTTCTGCGTCTACAACGACGCCGCGCTCGCCGTCGCGCGGTTGCTGGAGCTGGGGGCCGAGCGGGTCGCCTACGTGGACGTCGACGTGCACCACGGGGACGGTGTGCAGGCGGCGTTCTGGGAGGACCCGCGGGTGCTGACGGTCTCGCTGCACGAGCACCCCCGCACCCTGTTCCCGCAGACCGGGTGGCCGCAGGAGACCGGTGCGGGCGCGGGGGAGGGGTGCGCCGTGAACGTGGCCCTGCCGGCCGGGACCGGGGACGCGGGGTGGGTGCGGGCGTTCCACGCGGTGGTGCCGGAACTGCTCGCCGGGTTCCGGCCGCAGGTGCTGGTCACCCAGCACGGGGCCGACACGCACTTCGAGGATCCGCTGGCGCACCTCGCCGTGTCCCTGGACGCGCAGCGGGCCGTGCAGACGGCGTGCCACGAGCTGGCGCACGAGCACGCGGGCGGGAAGTGGGTCGCGCTGGGCGGGGGCGGGTACGCGGTGGTGGACGTCGTGCCGCGGTCGTGGACGCACCTGGTGGGGATCGCGGCCGGGCGGCCCGTCGCTCCGGAGGCGCTCGTCCCCGAGGCGTGGCGGCAGGAGGTGTTCGCCCGGACACGGCAGCCGGGGCCGCAGCGGATGACCGACGGGCGGTGGCCGGTGTCCTGGGCCTCCTGGGAGGAGGGGTACGACCCCGCCGACCGCCTGGACCAGGCCGTGCTGGCCACCCGGCGGGCGGTGTTCCCGCTGCGGGGGCTGCTGCCGTGAACCGCGGCCGGCGGCCGTGGGCGCGTGCGGGAGCGTGTTCCGGGGTGCGTTAGACCAACCGTGCGGTGTTGCGGTGTTCGTGCCCCCGGCCCGCCGGCGATGGGCCACCATCGGGGGCGTGTGCGACACCGGTGCGCTGCGGGCGCACCTGCTCGGGGCGCGGCTCGCCGGGGAGGTCGCCACCTCGCGGGAGGACAGTCTCCGGCGGTACCGGCTGTTCGCGGCCCGCGACCCCCGTGTGCTGATCGGGATCGATCCCGAACGGCCCTGGGGGCAGCGGGACCTGCTCGCCCTGATGGCGGACAGGTGCGGGGTGTCGGCCGACCCGCGGCACGTCTCGGGCCCGGACGTGATCGATCCGGAGCGGACCCTGGGGGCGCTGGACGCGTTCGCGGAGCGGATCGGGGCCGCCGCCCGGCGTTGCGCGCCCGTGCTGTTCGGCACCGGGCACCCGCACCGACTGCTCGGGTTCTACGCCGGGTTGGCGGACGGCCTGTCGGCGGCGGGATGTGAGGTCCTCACCCCGGCGCAGGGCCGCCGTGTCGACATATTGACCCGGTTCGGCCTACGCACGTGCCGACTGGACTACGTACGAGGGGTCGCGCTGGTGCGGGAACCGGGGGCCGGGCACCCCGGTGGCGGGCCGGGGGTGCACAGTCATTCGCCGCTGCCGGTTCGCGTCGCGCTGGACGCCGCGGCCGGGGGCGGCGGGCCCCTGCCGGGGCTGGTCGTCGGGGACCACGGGTGGGTCTGCGGTGCAGGTCAGCTCGGGTTCGAGGCGATCGGGCTGGCGGACAGCGACGATCCGGCGCCGTTCGTCGGTCAGGCACAGGGCGCGGTGTCCGTCGTCGTTCCACTTGACGACGGGGTCCCGTCCGTTCGCTACCTCCCGCTTACCCGCTACGTGCTCAAACGAGCCCGTCTGTCACGGTAGGCCGCCGATGGGTGCACCTCTTCCCCACTCGCACCACCCGCCCCTAGTCTGGGGAGTGAGCGCGCAGCGACGAAGAGTCACCGGAAGGGGAAGCCGGCGGCCGTCGCGTGCGGAAGGTTCAGGTGTGTCATGGCTGCAGCTGGCGAAAGGCCTCTGAACGAGGTTCAGTTCCTGACCGTGGCGGAGGTCGCCTCGGTGATGCGAGTGTCGAAGATGACCGTGTACCGGTTGGTGCACAGCGGTCATCTGCCCGCGATCCGGGTGGGGCGGTCCTTCCGCGTCCCCGAGCAAGCGGTGCACGAGTACCTCCGCGAGAGCTACGTGGGGGTGGAAACGGCCTGACGGCGCTTCCGGGAGACCCGGAAACCACCCTCGATTACAAGCTGCGTCGCTCGACCGGGTAGGCTAGGCCCTCGTAGGTCGTGTGGGCCCATGGCGCCCAAACAACCGAGTGATGAGAAGTGAGCGAGGGTAGTCGTGGGCTCTGTTATCAAGAAGCGGCGCAAGCGGATGGCTAAGAAGAAGCACCGCAAGCTGCTCAAGCGCACGCGCGTTCAGCGCCGCAACAAGAAGTAGGCGGCGCCGCGCGGGAGCGTGGTCCGGTGGCCCCCCATCCGAGTGGTGGGGGGCCACTGGCGTGTCCGGAGCCGTGCGCGGTCGTCGCGGCGCGGCATCGACCGGCTAAGTTGGCCGCACACGGGAACGCGGGCTGGGAGCGGTTGCGCGCGAGGTCGGGAAGGAAGGCGCTGATCTTGGGGAAGGTCGTGCTCGTCACCGGAGCCGCCCGGCAGTTGGGCGGCCGGTTCGTGCGGCGCGTCCAGCGGGACCCGGAGGTGGACCGGGTGATCGCCGTGGACGCGGTGCCGCCGGCGCACCACCTGGGCGGGGCCGACTTCATCCAGGCCGACATCCGGCAGCCCGGGATCGCCCGGGTGCTCGCCGAGACCGGCGCCGACACGGTCGTCCACCTGGACGTGACCGGCACCGCGCTGGCCGGCGGCAGCCGGGCCACGGTCAAGGAGACCAACGTCATCGGCACCATGCAGTTGCTCGGCGCCTGCCAGAAGTCGCCGGCCGTGCAGCGCCTGGTGGTGAAGTCCAGTACGAACGTGTACGGGTCCGCGCCGCGCGACCCGGCCGTGTTCACCGAGGCCACCCCCGCCAAGTCGCTGGCCAGCGGCGGCTTCGCCAAGGACGTCTGCGAGGTGGAGGGCTACGTGCGCGGGTTCGCCCGGCGGCGTCCCGACGTCGCCGTGTGCGTGCTCAGGTTCGCCAACATCCTCGGACCGACCGCGGACACCCCGCTCGCCTCCTACTTCGCGCTGCCCGTGCTGCCGACCGTGTTCGGCTACGACCCGCGCCTGCAGTTCGTGCACGAGGACGACGTCATCGAGGTGCTGCGGATCGCCTCGCGCGAGCCGCGCCGGGGCACCTACAACAGCGGCACCTTCAACATCGCCGGGGACGGTGCGCTGCTGCTGTCGCAGTGCTCGCGGCGGCTGGGCCGGCCCACCGTGCCGCTGCTGCTGCCCGCGCTCACCTGGACCGGCTCCCTGGTGCGTACGCTCGGTATGACGGACTTTTCGCCGGAGCAGATCCGGCTGCTGACCCACGGGCGGGTGGTGGCCACCGACGAGATGCGCCGGACGCTGGGATTCGAACCGAGGTACACGACAGCGGAGACGTTCGCGGACTTCGCGCGCAGCCGGGGGCCCGGGCTGCTGCCGCCGGAGACCCTCGCGGAGGCCGTGGACCGGGTCGCCGGGCTCGCCGCGAAGGCGGGCGGGCACCTCCCGACGCACAGCGCCAACTGAGGAGCGCAGCAACGATGGCGGACGCCAAGGTCATTCCGTTCGACGACGACCGGTCCCGGGGGAGCGCCGCCCAGCGGCCCCCGCGGCGCCGGAGTACGGGGAGCCGGCGCGGTGCCGCGGGCGAGGCCGCGCCGGCCGGCACGGTCCAGCCCCTGCCCACCGGGAACTCCCCGCGAAAGGAGGGCCCCGTGACCGGTGGGGACCGGCCGTCCGCCGAGCCGCGCGGCGGCGGCCTGGAGCGGCGCCTGGCCGGCGGCCTGGCCTTCCTGCGCCGCCGGCTGACCGGGGACTACGAGGTCGACGACTTCGGCTACGACGAGGAGCTGACCGACCAGGTCCTGATGTCGCTGTTGCGGCCGCTGTACGAGAAGTACTTCCGGGTCGAGGTGAAGGGCATCGAGAACATCCCGGCCGAGGGCGGGGCGCTGATCGTCGCCAACCACTCCGGGACGCTGCCGCTGGACGGCCTGATGGTGCAGGTCGCCGTGCACGACCACCACCCGGCCGGCCGGCACCTGCGGCTGCTCGCGGCCGACCTGGTCTTCGCGCTGCCGGTGGTCAGCGAACTCGCGCGCAAGCTGGGGCACACCCTCGCCTGCGCCGAGGACGCCGAACGGCTGCTGGGGCAGGGCGAGCTGGTCGGGGTGATGCCGGAGGGCTTCAAGGGCATCGGCAAGCCCTTCGGCGAGCGGTACAAGCTCCAGCGGTTCGGCCGGGGCGGTTTCGTCTCCACCGCGCTGCGGCAGGGCGCGCCGATCGTCCCGTGCTCGATCGTCGGGGCCGAGGAGATCTACCCGATGATCGGCAACGCGAAGACGCTGGCACGGCTGCTGGGCTTCCCGTACTTCCCGCTGACGCCGACCTTCCCGTGGCTGGGTCCGCTGGGGGCGGTCCCGCTGCCCACCAAGTGGACGATCCAGTTCGGCGAGCCGATCCCGACGGACGGCTACCCGCCGGAGGCGGCCGAGGACCCGATGCTGATGTTCAACCTGACCGACCAGGTCCGCGAGCAGATCCAGCACACCCTCTACAAGCTGTTGGTGCAGCGCAGGTCGGTGTTCTTCTGAGCCGTGCGCGCGGACGACGACGGGGACACCCCCGCTCGGAAGAGGAGTGCCCCCGCCGCCGGTCCGCGGACGCTAGCCGGCGTCCTTGCCGTCGATGTCCAGGCCGGGCAGCAGGCCCGGGAGGAGCGGCGGCAGGGTGACGTCCGGCTCGCTCGTCGGGGACTTGCCGGTGGACGGGGCGCTGCTGCCGGAACCGGGCTTCGGCGGGTCCAGCAGGCCGCCGGTGTTGCCCCCGAGCAGGCCGTCACCGGCATCGCCGGTGGCCGGGGCGCTGGGGCCGCCGGGACTCGCGTGTGTGCCGGAGGACGGGGTGCCGCCGGTGCCGGGCGCGGCCGGCCGGCCGGTGGAGCCGGCGGACGGTGGGCCGGAGCCGTGCCGCTTGCCGTCGCCGCCCCGGACGGGCGGCTGCGGGAGCAGCGACTGCAGCGGAGCGACCTCTTCGTCTATGGCCTCGAAGACCGACGAGACCTGTTCCTTGACGTCGCCGAGCTGCACGGGCAGCTTGTCGCTCAGGGCGCTCCAGGCCTCGCGGTGGGAGCGGGAGAAGACGGAGAGCGCCTGGATGGGGCCGAGGGAGTCGGGGTCGCGTTCGTAGGCCTCGTGCAGCAGGCGGTGGCCCTCGGTGACGTCGTGCTGCATCCCGGACAGGGTGCGGCGGATCTGACCGATGGACTCGTGGTCCAGGTGGCCGCCCCGGCCGCGCTCCATCAGCCGGCGCGCCTCGTTCAGCCGGGTGGAGGCCTGGTCGAGGTAGGTCCGGCCGCGTTCGCCGTCGTCGTCGCTCAGGTGGTTGAGCCGGAAGTCCTCGATGCCGCGTTTGAGGCCGTACAGGGAGTCGCCCGGCAGGGCGTCGCTGCTCGCCGCGGCGACCCCGCCGAAGGCTCCGGCGGCCACGCCGACGCTGAGCCCGCCCGCGGCCAGCCCCTTCGCCAGCCGGGAACGGGGTTGCAGCCTGCCCAGTGGACTCGCCCGGTGCGCACTCCGGCTCCGGGAGCGCTGCTCCGGTACCGGTACGTCCGCCGCCCCGGTCCCCTCCTGGAGCATGGCCTCCATCGCGGCCACCAACCGGGCCCGCTGGACGACCTTGACCTCCGGGTCGAGCTGTGGCCGGGGCAGTGCGCCGAGATCCGCCGTGAGGGCCAGCAGCCGGCCCGGCTCGGACTGTTCCTCGGTGACCGGCGGCGACTGCGCCGGTGCTGCGGACTGCTCGGCCGCCGTGTCCCGGTCGGACTGCTCCTCCAGGGCCTGGGCGAAGGCGTTCGCCCGCCGGTGCGCCGATACGTTCGCGATCACTGGCGGCACCTCCTCTCGTCATGACGGTCGACTCCCCAGGGGATCCTGAGGGTTGTACGTCCCGGACACTTCCACACGATCGGGTGATCGGGGTCGGCCAGGACGTGACCACAGGGAGCCGGTATCCCGCACAACGAGTGGCGCGGCACTTGGGTTACGGACGGCGGATGATCGGATCGGGAAGACGACGAGCCTTCACCGCACGTGAGCCGGGCGTCGCACAGGGTGGCGGACGTCAGCGGGCGTCGTCCGGCAGGAGCCGGGCGAGCGTGCGGACGGCCCGGTACTGGAGTGTTTTGATGGCACCCTCGTTCTTGCCCATGACCCGGGCGGTCTCGGCGACCGAGAGGCCCTGGAGGAAGCGGAGCGTCACGCACTCCTGCTGCTGGGGGTTGAGCCGCCGGACGGCGTCGAGCAGCGCGGCGTTGGAGAGGGACTCCAGGACGGAGTCCTCCGGGGAGCGCTCGACCTCGTTGGCGTCGAGCATCTCGCCGGTGGTGACCTCCAGCCGGAAGCGACTGGACTTGAAGTGGTCGGCGACGAGGTTCCGCGCGATCGTCACCAGCCAGGCGCCGAAGTCACGGCCCTGCCAGGTGAAGGTGCCGATCCTGCGCAGCGCCCGCAGAAAGGTCTCGCTGGTGAGGTCCTCGGCGGTCGCCTTGCCCCCCACCCGGTAGTAGATGTACCGGTACACGATGTCGCTGTACTGGTCGTAGAGGCGGCCGAACGCCTCGGCCTCGCCGGCCTGGGCGCGCTCCACGAGGTCCATCATCCGGGCGCTGTCGCTGTCGGCGGCCGGCCGGCGGGCGGGGGCCGCGCCGGTGGCGCGCCCCCGCCCGCCGACGGCGGCGCCGCCGTCGGCCAGTGCGTAGCACGGGCCGAGAGGCGCGGTGGCGGCGAAGGCCGGGACGGCGTACGCGGGGGGGACACAGCCGCGCAGCGTCTCCTTGACCGTTGCGACCGCCGCGCGCAGCGTAGCCAGGCCCGAGGCGTCAACCCCGACGTGTGAGTACACGGGACTCCCAGAGGCAGAGCTTCCATCACGTGCAGTGCGGGACCGTTCACCCGTCGTGGCGACGGAAGGGGTACCGGAATGCGTCTGAGGAGAATAACGCTTCGTGCAGGGGCTGCTACACCGAGTTGCTCAAATCGTCGATTACGTCGCTTACGTAACCGGTTGGCGCCTGATCGGACGTCGACAAATGATCGCTTGGTGATCGGAACGGGAAGGTTTTCGGTGAACTACGGCGCGTGTTGATGTGGCCACGGCATACTTCGGGCGCGCGGGGCCGGGAGGGGGCCGGTGCGGGCCCGGGTGGTTCGGACCCGGGCGGCGCGGGTCCGGTGCGCGCGGTCCGCGCCGACTCACCGCGCGCCACCCCGCCGGCCGACCGGCACCGCGGGCGGGCGCTACCGGCGGCGGCGGCTCAGGGCGATGGCGGCCGCGGTGCCGCCGGCGACCGCGCCGACGCCGGCCGCCGCCGGGATGCCGACCTTCGCCGCCTTGCGGCCCGTGCGGTAGTCGCGCAGGCGCCAGTCCTTCTCGCGGGCGTGCCTGCGGAGCTTGGCGTCGGGGTTGATGGCGTACGGGTGGCCGACCAGGGACAGCATCGGGATGTCGTTGTGGCTGTCGCTGTAGGCCGCGCAGCGGGCGAGGTCCAGGTGCTCGGCCGCCGCCAGGGCGCGCACCGCCTCCGCCTTCGCCGGGCCGTGCAGGGGCTCGCCGACCAGCCTGCCGGTGTAGACGCCGTCGACGGACTCGGCCACCGTGCCGAGCGCGCCGGTCAGGCCGAGGCGGCGGGCGATCACCTGGGCGATCTCGACCGGGGCGGCCGTGACCAGCCACACCTTCTGCCCCGCGTCCAGGTGGGCCTGCGCGAGGGCGCGGGTGCCCGGCCAGATGCGGCCGGCCATGTACTCGTCGTAGATCTCCTCGCCGATCGTCTCCAGTTCGGCGACGCGGTGGCCCTTGACGATGGAGAGGGCCGAGTCCCGGGCGTCCTGCATGTGCTCGGGGTCCTCGACGCCGGCCAGCCGGAACCAGGCCTGCTGCCAGGCGAACCGGGCGAGGTCGCGGGTCTCGAAGAACTTCCGCTTGTACAGCCCGCGCCCGAAGTGGAACAGCGCGGCGCCCTGCATCACGGTGTTGTCGAGGTCGAAGAAGGCGGCGGCCCTGTCGTCGCCGAGGACCGGGAACACCGGTTCCCCGCGCCGCCCCCGGGGGTCCGCGGCGCGGTTTTGGAGGACTTGCGGGCGGCCTCCGCCGAGGCCTCGCCTGCCAACACGCTCCGCGCCGTGGCGGAGCGCCTACGGGGGGTGAGCCATCCGAGAGCGGCCATGGCGTGAGCATAGCCAGTTTGTTCGGTGGTTCCGGAGCCACGAGGTCGAGAGGGGGTGAACTCCGCGCGACCGGACCGCCGGGGACCGTGGACGGCGGGCGAGAATGGCCGGTATGAGTTCCCTCTTCCGACGTAAGGCGGCCGTCCCGCGTGAGCGGCGGCTGGTCACCCTCGTCCGCAAGCCCGGCTGCCACCTGTGCGACGACGCCCAGGCGGTGGTCGAGAAGGTCTGCGGCGAGCTCGGCGTGCCGTGGGAGGCGAAGGACATCACCCAGGACCGGCGGTTGCACGACCGGTACTGGGAGCAGATCCCCGTCGTCCTGGTCGACGGGGAGCAGCACACCTTCTGGCGGGTGGACGAGGGCCGCCTGCGCAGGGAACTGACCGAGTAGTACAAGGTCGGCCCGCGCGTCGATTAGGATCGATGGCGGTTTTGTCTCGGGGGCGGGATTCACGAGGAGCGTGTCGGTTTTGCCCCCACCTAAAAGACGCGTGACCCCGGTCACGTTGGCCGGGCAAATCGGACACCATCTTTGTGCACGCGTTCACAAAGACATAGCCTGCATTCGACGGGGCGGTCCGGGAACGCATGACCGCCCACAGCCCCGCTCTACCCGCAGGAGCACCGTGGCAACTGGCCGAACACACCGACCGGCGACCCGTGGCCGAGGGATTCCCGAGGCCACCGTCGCCCGGCTTCCGCTGTACCTCCGAGCCCTGACCGCACTGTCGGAGCGCTCGGTGCCCACGGTCTCCTCCGAGGAGCTGGCCGCGGCGGCGGGGGTCAACTCCGCCAAGCTGCGCAAGGACTTCTCCTACCTGGGCTCCTACGGAACGCGCGGTGTCGGCTACGACGTGGAGTACCTCGTCTACCAGATCTCCCGCGAGCTCGGCCTGACCCAGGACTGGCCGGTCGTCATCGTCGGCATCGGAAACCTCGGCGCCGCCCTCGCCAACTACGGCGGGTTCGCCTCGCGCGGCTTCCGGGTCGCCGCGCTGATCGACGCCGATCCCGCGATGGCCGGCAAGCCCGTCGCCGGCATCCCCGTGCAGCACACCGACGACCTCGAGAAGATCATCAAGGACAACGGCGTCTCGATCGGCGTGATCGCGACCCCGGCCGGTGCCGCGCAGCAGGTCTGCGAGCGCCTGGTCGCCGCCGGGGTCACCTCCATCCTGAACTTCGCGCCGACCGTGCTGTCCGTCCCGGACGGCGTCGACGTGCGCAAGGTCGACCTCTCCATCGAGCTGCAGATCCTCGCCTTCCACGAGCAGCGCAAGGCCGGCGAGGAGACCGCCGCGGGCGACGGCGCGCTGCCCGCCGCCACCCCCCGCGGGGCGTCCGCCGACCAGGGACCCGACGGGGACGTGCCCGCCGTGATGCCGGCATGAGCCTCCTCGTCGTCGGACTGAGTCACCGCAGTGCCCCCGTCAGCGTGCTGGAACGGGCCGCGCTGAGCGCGGACGCCCAGGTCAAGCTGGTGCAGGACACGGTCGCCGCCGAACCGGCCACCGAGGCCGCGGTGCTGGCCACCTGCAACCGCATCGAGCTGTACGCCGACGTGGACAAGTTCCACGCCGGTGTCGCCGAGCTGTCCACGCTGCTCGCCCAGCACAGCGGGGTCGGCCTGGAGGAGCTGACGCCCTACCTGTACGTGCACTACGAGGACCGGGCCGTCCACCACCTGTTCTCGGTGGCCTGCGGTCTGGACTCGATGGTCGTGGGCGAGGGGCAGATCCTCGGCCAGATCAAGGACGCCCTGGCCAAGGCGCAGGACCAGCACTCGGCGGGCCGCCTGCTGAACGACCTGTTCCAGCAGGCCCTGCGGGTCGGCAAGCGCGCCCACTCCGAGACCGGCATCGACCGCGCCGGCCAGTCCCTGGTCACCTTCGGCCTGGAGCAGCTGGCCGCGGGCGGCGACGTCCGGACCTGGGCGGCGGGGCGCAGGGCGCTGGTCATCGGCGCCGGGTCGATGTCCTCGCTGGCCGCGGCGACCCTCGCGCGCGCCGGGGTCGCCGAGATCGTCGTCGCCAACCGCACCTTCGAGCGCGCCGAACGCCTGGCCGGGATACTCACCGAGGGGGACGACACCTCCGCGGCCGCCCGCGCGGTCCGGATGGACGACGTGGCGGCCGAGCTGACACGTGCCGACGTCGTCGTCTCCTGTACCGGCGCGACGGGACTGGTGCTCACGGCGCAGGCCGTCGCGCAGGCGGTCGAGGGCCGCACCACCGGCCGGCCCGTCGCCGACAGCGGCCCCGCGGACGCACCGGCCGCTCCGATCGCTGCGGGGCCGCCCACGGGCGCCGGCACCGACGAGAACTGCCCGCTGGACCTGGCCGCCGTCCAGGGCGCGACCGGCTTCTCCGTGCTCGGCGAGGCCGCCGTGGCCGGCCTGGACGCCGCCACCCTGGAGCAGCACGCGGCCTGGGTCGACAACGGCACGGTGGACCGCCGCGAGCGCACCGCCCCCGAGGCCGACGCCGAGCTGATCACCGCGCTCGCCGCGACCGTCGCCACCGTCGGCCGCGTCCCCGAGCGCCGCAGGCCCGAGCCGGTCGCCGGCTTCGCGCGCCCGGCGCCCTCCCTGTTCCTCCTCGACCTCGCCATGCCCCGCGACATCGACGCGGCCGTGCACCGGCTGGCCGGGGTGCGGCTGGTGGACATCGAGTCCCTCGCCGAGGCCTCCGCGGACGCCCCGATGGCGGCCGACGTCGACCAGGTGAGGCGTATCGTCTCCGACGAGGTCGCGGCCTTCGGCGCGGCCCAGCGGGCGGCGCACATCACCCCGACCGTGGTCGCGCTGCGCACCATGGCCGCCGACGTCGTCGCGGGCGAGATCGCGCGGCTCGACGGCCGCCTGCCCGACCTGGACGAACGCCAGCGCGGTGAGATCCGGCAGGCCGTCCACCGGGTCGTCGACAAGCTGCTGCACGCACCGACCGTGCGGGTCAAGCAGCTCGCGGCCGAGCCCGGCGGCGCCGGGTACGCGGACGCGCTGCGCACCCTGTTCGACCTCGACCCCGAGACGGTGGCCGCCGTCTCCCGGGCCGGGGACAGCACAGACGAGAAGGACCGACCGGCATGAGTGAGAAGGCTTTGAGACTGGGGACCAGGCGCAGCAAGCTCGCCATGGCCCAGTCCGGGCAGGTGGCGCAGGCCGTCGGCCGGGTCACCGGGCGGCCCGTCGAGCTGGTCGAGATCACCACGTACGGCGACGTCTCGCGCGAGAGCCTGGCGCAGATAGGCGGCACCGGCGTGTTCGTCACGGCACTGCGCGACGCGCTGCTGCGGGGCGAGGTGGACTTCGCGGTTCATTCGCTCAAGGACCTGCCGACCACGCAGCCCGCGGAACTCGTCCTGGCCGCCGTACCGCGGCGCGAGGACCCGCGGGACGTGATCGTGGCCCGGGACGCGCTGAAGTTCACGGACCTCCCGCGCGGCGCCCGCATAGGCACCGGCTCGCCCCGCCGCATGGCGCAGCTGAACGCGTACGCGCGCGGCCACGGACTGGACATCGAGACGGTCCCGATCCGCGGCAACGTCGACACGCGGATCGGATACGTCCGCGACGGCCGGCTGGACGCCGTCGTCCTGGCCGCCGCCGGACTGAACCGGATCGGCCGGATCGACGAGGCGACCGACTTCCTGTCGGTCGACACGGTTTTGCCCGCCCCCGGCCAGGGGGCCCTGGCGATCGAGTGCGCCGCGGACCACGCGGACCTCATCGCGGCGCTCGGCGAGCTCGACGACCCGTCCACGCGGGCCGCCGTCACCGCCGAGCGGTCACTGCTCGCCGCCCTGGAGGCCGGTTGCAGCGCACCTGTGGGCGCGCTGGCCGACCTGCTGGACGACGGGCAGTTCGTCAAGGAAATGCGCCTGCGCGGCGTCGTCGGCACGACCGACGGCACCCGCATGGTGCAGCTGTCCACCACCGGTCCCGTGCCCCAGACGCACGACCGGGCTACGGCACTCGGCCGCGGACTCGCCGCCGAGATGCTCGCCCAGGGCGCGGCCGGTCTGATGGGGGAGCAAGCACAGTGAGCCCCACCACTCTTCCCGCCGCCGGTCCCGAACACGGGCACGTCACCTTCCTGGGTGCCGGACCCGGGGATCCGGGACTGCTGACTCTGCGCGCCGTGGAGGCGCTGTCGAACGCGGACGTCCTGGTCGCCGAGCACGACGTGCTCGACGTGATCCGGACGCACGCCCGGCAGGGCGTGTCCGTCGTGCCGACGGACACGGACTCGGGCCCGCTTCCGGGCACGGGTACGCCCCAGCTCACGGTCGTCGACGGCGCGTCAGCGACCACCGCGGTCCCGGCCGTCGCCCGGGATGCCGCCCATCTTGTCATGGAGGCCGCGCGGGGCGGCAGGCGGGTCGTACGTGCGGTGTCCGGGGACCCCGGGCTCGACACCTACGCGGCCGGGGAGATGCTCGCCTGCGCCGCGGCGGGCGTCCCCTTCGAGGTCGTCCCCGGTGTCGCCGCCGCCGTCGGCGTCCCCGCGTACGCCGGTGTGCCGCTCAGGGACGCGCACGGCGCGGACGTCCGCTTCGTGGACGCCCGCACCGCCTCCGACCGCTGCTGGACCGAGGTCGGCGCATCCGACGGCACCGTGGTGGTGTCGACGACGCTGGACTCCGTCGCCGCCGCCGCGGGCGAACTGGTGTCCTCGGGTCGCAAGCCCGACACCCCGTTGACGGTCACCGTCGCCGGTACGACGACCCGCCAGCGCACCTGGACGGCGACGCTCGGCACGATCGCGCAGAAGCTGAAGCAGGCGAAGGCGCTGCCGTCCCCCGAGGGCGGCCGGCCGGTGATAGCCGTGGTCGGCGAGCGTCCCGCCGCCGCCTGGCGCGACCAGTTGTCGTGGTTCGAGTCCAAGCCGTTGTTCGGCTGGAAGGTGCTCGTGCCGCGCACGAAGGAGCAGGCGGCTTCGCTCTCCGACCAGTTGCGGTCCTACGGCGCCGTGCCGCACGAGGTCCCGACGATCGCGGTGGAGCCCCCGCGCACCCCGCAGCAGATGGAACGGGCGGTCAAGGGCCTGGTGACCGGCCGCTACGAGTGGATCGCCTTCACGTCGGTCAACGCGGTGAAGGCGGTGCGGGAGAAGTTCGAGGAGTACGGCCTCGACGCCCGGGCCTTCGCGGGCATCAAGGTGGCCGCGGTGGGCGAGCAGACCGCGAAGGCGCTGGTCGCGTTCGGCGTGAAGCCGGACCTGGTGCCCAGCGGTGAGCAGTCGGCGGCGGGCCTGCTGGAGGACTGGCCGCCCTACGACCCGGTCTTCGACCCGATCGACCGCGTGTTCCTGCCGCGCGCCGACATCGCCACGGAGACCCTGGTCGCCGGTCTGATCGAGCTGGGCTGGGAGGTGGACGACGTCACGGCCTACCGGACCGTGCGGGCGTCGCCGCCCCCGGCCGAGACCCGCGAGGCGATCAAGGGCGGTGGCTTCGACGCGGTGCTCTTCACGTCCTCGTCGACGGTCCGCAACCTGGTCGGCATCGCGGGCAAGCCGCACAACGTGACGGTGATCGCGTGCATCGGCCCGGCGACGGCCAAGACCGCGGAGGAGCACGGCCTGCGGGTGGACGTCATGGCCCCGGAGCCGTCGGTGCACAAACTGGCGGAGGCCCTGGCCGACTTCGGCACGAAGCGGCGCGCCGCCGCGCTGGAGGCGGGCGACCCGGTGACCCGGCCCAGCGAGCGGCGGCCGGGGGCGCGCAGGCGGCGGTCGACGACCTAGCGGAACGGCGGAGGGGCCCCGGTCACCGGGGCCCCTCCGCCGTTCCGCCGTGCCGTCACGGGATGCGTGCCGTCTCCCTGACCACCACGTCCCGGAAGCGGTGCGGGGGGCGTCCGGTGAGGCGGTGGACGGTGTCCGTGACGCGGTCCTCGGCCCTCTCGGCGATCGTGCCGTCCAGGTCGGCCAGCAGCGCGGCGAACTTTGGCGGCAGGCCGGCCGCCTCCGCCAGGCGGTCGCGCAGCTGCTCCCGGGTCAGCCGGAGGTGGGTCACGGGCCGTCCGGTGACCTCGCCCAGGATCGCGGCGACGTCGTCGTGGCTGAGGGCCTCCGGTCCGGTCAGGACCAGGTCGGTGCGGGGCGCCCGCTCGTCGGTCAGGGCGCGCACGGCGACGGCGGCGATGTCGTCGGCGTCGACGAAGCCGACGCGGCCGTCCCCGGCCGCGGTGGCGAAGGCGCCGTGCTCGCGGACCGAGACGGCGTGCAGGTGGCCGCCGGTGAAGTTCTGCATGAACCACGAGGGGCGCAGTACCGCCCACTCGTCGAACAGGCCGGGCAGCGCCCGGTGCACCGCGCCCACCGCCGGGCCGCCCTCGGGGACGGCCGAGGAGCTGAGCAGGACCGCGCGGCGCACGCCGAGGCCGCGGGCCCGTTCCAGGAAGGGCAGCATGGCGGCGGCCGGGTCCGGGTCGCCCACGGGCGGGACCAGGTAGAGGCGGTCGGTCCCGGTGAGGGCGTCGTCGAAGCCGGCGGGGTCGTACCAGTCGAAGCGGACCGCTTGCGCGCCCGGCACCGGGGTGCCCCGGCGGCTGGCCGCCCGGACGCGGTGGCCGGCGGCGAGGAGCCGGGCGGCGGTGCGGCTGCCGGTGGTTCCGGTGGCGCCGACGACCAGGGTGGTGCCCTCGGAGGCCGGCGAGGAGCCGGCGGGGGCGGGCGCGCCGCCGGTGGTGGTCATCGGGCGCTCCCCGTGAAGTCGAGGCCGGGCTCCTGCACGGCGAGCGGGTTCCAGTAGTCGCGGTAGGCGGTGATCAGGCCGTCCCGGAAGGTCACGACGGCGACGTACGTCATGTCGAAGGGGCCGCCGGTCCGCACCAGGCGGCCGACGCCGCGCATCTCGACCACGATCGTCCCGGGGTCGTCGGTGCGGTGGACGCGCAGGTCGGGGAAGTCGCGCAGGTCGATGTGGTCGGGATAGCCGCGCATGTAGGCGGCGACGGCCGCCCGGCCCTCCAGCCGCCGGGGCCAGCCCTCGGGCGCGAACGGGAACTCCATGACGCCGTCCTCGGCCCACAGGGCGACCCAGGCGGGGATGTCCTTGTCCAGCAGCAGGCGCAGGCCGTGGCGGAACAGCTCCTCCGGTGAGGTGAGGGTGGTCGTGGGCATGGGGGATCCTTCCGTCACGTAAAATGCGGACCGACGGTCCGGTTAATGAAACAATACGGACCGACGGTCCGGTTCGCAAACGGAGGAGCCCGCACCATGACCGAGCGCAAGCCGCGCAAGGACGCCGCCCGCAACCGGGCCGCCGTCCTCGCGGCCGCCGACGACCTCTTCGCCCGCCGCGAGCACGCCGGGGACGTCACGATGGCCGACGTCGCGGCGGCGGCCGGGGTCGGCAAGGGGACGCTGTTCCGTGCCTTCGGCGACCGCACCGGGCTGATCCGCGCGCTGTACGCGGCCCGGCTGGAACCGGTGGAGCGGGCCGTCGCGCAGGGCCCGCCGCCGCTGGGCCCCGGCACCCCGCCGCTGGAACGCGTGCCCGCCCTGCTCGACGCCCTGCTGTGCTTCAAGTTCGACCACCGGCACCTGGGGCTGGCCCTGGAGGCGGCCAGCAGCGACAGCCCTTACACGGCGGACCACTACGAGCGCTGGCACACGCTGCTGCGGACCGTGCTGGAACAGGTCCCCGGCCTGGACGACGGCGACTTCACCGCCCACGCCCTGCTCGCCGCCGTCCGCGCCGACCTGGTCGAGCACCTGGCCGGCGCGCGGGGCGCGGGGTGCGAGGAACTGCGGGCGCGGCTGGCGGGGTTCGCGGCGCGGGTGCTGGGGTCCGGGGCTCCGGCGGGAGCGGGGACGGCGGGGTGATCGGTGCGGCGGGCGCGGCCCGCACCCGCGCACTCGGACGCGGGCCGCGCGCCGGGGCCGTCAGCGCCCGGAGGCGTACGGCAGGAAGGTCGCCCAGGCGGCGGGGGTGAGGGCGAGACGGGGGCCGTGCGGGTTCTTGGAGTCACGGACGAGGATGCGGCGGGGGACGGCGGCCACTTCGACGCAGGAGGGGCCGTCCGCTGTGCTGTAACTGCTCTTTATCCACTCCAGCTCGGAGATGTCTCCACCAGAGGGCTTGAGGGTCATGTCTCTCCCAGGATTCTCTCGATGAGGGTTAGCGACTCTTGTGGCGTGAGAGCTTGGGCTCGGATGATCCCGTAGCGCATGTCGAGGACGGTGGTTTCCTTGGGGTCGCAGAACACGCGGCTCGTGAGTGGCGCTTCGCTGAGTCCCACGGTGGCTCCGTCCTTGAGCTTGAGCAGTCGGAACGAGCCGTCGATGCCCGAGTTCTCCGCCCGGTCGAGGGGCAGGATCTGAAGGTCGACGTTGCGCAACCGGGTCGCCTCCAACAGACGTTCGAGTTGCCCGCGCATCACCATCTTGCCCCCGATCAAACGACGCAGCGTCGCTTCACACAGCACAAAGCTGAAAAGGGGTCGGGCCGTTGTGGTGCCTAGGATTTCCTGGCGAGCCAGCCGAGCGGAAATCTGCTGCTCCAACTCCTCCTCGGTGAACGGTGGCCGCCGCGAGTCGAACACGACCCGCGCGTACTGCTTCGTCTGCAACAACCCGTCGATGACCGAGTTGTTGTAGGAGCAGATCTCGACCGCCTCGGCTTCCAGGCGCTTCACGTCCCGTACCTTCTTCGGATACCGGACCTCCTCCACGTCCCTCTTCATCGCGGCGATCCGGCCGCCCGCCGCCAGTGCCTCGTCCGCGCGGTCCAGGTACTCGGGACGCGGGATGCGCCGTCCCCGCTCCACCGAGGAGACCAGCTCCTCGCCGTAGCCGATGGCCGCCCCGAACTCGGCCTGGGTCAGGCCCTTCGCCTGCCGCCACAGCTTCAGCTGGCGGACGACGGTGCGCATCACGGCACCGGCCTCCTCGTCGTCCAGCCCCGCTTCCCAGTCGCTCATGTGCGCCGTCCTCCCGTCGCGCCCTTCCCGGTCCAACCCGGCACGCCCGCGCCCGGTCACCCCGGACGGTCCGGACGGAACCGGACGTCCCGCGGACAGCCACCGACCGCACGGGCCACCGGTGTTCACAGATTAAGCACGAGTCGCCACGCTGAGTGACGTGAATCGGCAAAACGAGCGGACCGCCACGCCGGGCGCCCCGCTGCACCAGTTCTCCGTACCGCTCTCCGCCACGCGCCGGGGCGCGCGTCTGGCCCGGTTGCTCGCGGCCGAACGCCTCCAGGCCTGGGACCTGCCCCTGGACCCGGCCCGGCTGGTCGTGGCCGAACTCGCGGCGAACGCCGCCCTGCACGGCAGGGTCCCGGGCCGGAGTTTCCGGCTCACCCTCTCGGTCCCCGCGCCCCGGGTGCTGCGCGTCGAGGTGACGGACACCCGGGGCGACCGGCTGCCCGCCCGCCGGACCGCGGACGCGGAACCCGCCGGGTCCGGCTACGGGCTGTTGCTGGTGGGGGAGTTGGCGGACCGGTGGGGCGTGCGGACCGGACCGGTGCCGTGCAAGACCGTGTGGGCGGAGATGGACCTGGCCCCCTTGCGGTGACCCGCGCCGACGCGCCCCGGGCCGGAGCCCGGAAGCCCGGGGCGCGGTGGTGCGAGGCCCGGGGTCGCGGGCCGTAAAAAGACCAAAGAACCCTGGGAAAAAACCAACCCAACCAACCAAACCTCGCATAGGTCACCCGGGCGGGTGAAACCGGTCGGTGTGGCTGGCGTGGCGGCGGTTCGGACGTGCAGTCTCGCCCCGGGGCCATTCACCGGCCCCGACAGCTTGGCGACCGCACGACCCCACACATGCATCGGCCCCCGCCGGGACGGCAATCCCAGTGCGAGGGCCTGACCACCGAGGAAGAACGGACCTTCCCCATGGCTGAGAAGAAGCCTAACGCCGCGCCGCGCCCGAATCGGGGTGTTCGGCGATCGGCCACCCCCTCCGGGGTCACCCACGTACGCACGTACCAGTCGGGCCGGTACGTGGTCGTGGGCAACCACCTCGCCCAGCACCGCCGGTTGTCGCTGACCGCGATCGGGCTGGCCACCCACATCATGTCGGTGCCCGAGGGCACCCCGGTCGACATCCGCAGCCTCGCGGACCGCTTCCCCGAGGGGCGCGACCGGATCGCCTTCGCGCTGCGCGAGCTGGAGGCGCACGGCTACCTGGAGCGGGTCCGCGAGCACACGGAGTCGGGCCGCCTGGTCACGCGCACCTACGTCCACCACACCCCGGTCCCCGCCGTCGCCGGGGTGGCCGCGTCACCCGCCCGCGCCCGCACCACCCGCGCCCCCGTGGCGGTCGCGGACGTACGGGAGGGGCCCGAGGAGGACGGCCCGTCCCCCCGCGGAGCCACCGCCGCGGACACGCCCGGGGAGGAACCCGCGGCAGCCGCACCCCCGCCTCCACCGCGGGAGCGCGCCCCGCGCGACCGGCACCACGAGAGCGCCGTCACCCTCCTGGCGGGCCTGCGCCGCACCGACGACCGCCTCACCCTGTCCCTCCGGGACGTGAACAGACTGGCGCCGGGCGTCGTCGACTGGTTCGACAGCGGTGCCTCCGCCGCCGTCGTGCACCGCGCCCTGACCGCCGACCTCCCCCCGGTCGTCAAACACCCGGCCGGCCTGCTCGCCCACCGCCTGGGCGAACTCCTGCCCCCGCCGCTTCCCGCGCCGCCGCCCCCACCGGTCACCGCACCGGGGGCGGGACGCGCCCACGGCCCGCACCCCTTCCAGACCTGCGACGGCTGCGAACGTGCCTTCCGCGCCCCGACCCCGGGGCACTGCCGCGACTGCCGGTCCGGTCCGACGGCGGCGACGGCACCAGCGACCGGGACCACGTGCGCGGCCTGAACGTCCACCGCCCGCGGCCGTCCGAACGCCGACCGGTGCACCGCGCGCCGGAACCGGGGAACGGGAAGGCGTCGGACGCGTTCGCGGGTTGCGCCGCTTCCTTCCCGGGCCGACAGGGCGTCGGCAAAGGCGGGGTGGGGGCGGGCGTAGCGTAGAAGGTATGACGAAGTACGGATCTTTTCCCGGTACGCGTCCTCGTCGGCTGCGCACCACCCCTGTCATGCGCCGGATGGTCGCCGAGACCCGGCTGCACCCCGCCGACCTCATCCTCCCCGCGTTCGTCCGCGAGGGACTGAGCGAGCCGGCGCCGGTCGCGACCATGCCCGGGGTCGTGCAGCACACCCGCGACAGCCTGCGGAAGGCCGCGCTGGAGGCGGTGGAGGCCGGGGTCTCGGGGATCATGCTGTTCGGCGTCCCGGAGGAGGAGAAGAAGGACGCCCTGGGCACGGCCGGCACCGATCCGGACGGCATCCTCCAGGTCGCCCTGCGCGACGTGCGGGCCGAGGTCGGGGACGACCTGCTCGTCATGTCCGACCTGTGCCTGGACGAGTTCACCGACCACGGGCACTGCGGTGTGCTGGACGCCGGGGGGCGGGTCGACAACGACGCCACCCTGGAGCGGTACGCCGAGATGGCCCAGGTGCAGGCCGACGCGGGCGCCCACGTCGTCGGGCCGAGCGGGATGATGGACGGGCAGATCGGTGTCGTCCGCGACGCGCTGGACCAGATCGGCCGCGAGGACGTCGCGATCCTCGCCTACACCGCCAAGTACTCCTCCGCCTTCTACGGCCCCTTCCGCGACGCCGTGGAGTCGTCGCTGCAGGGCGACAGGAAGACCTACCAGCAGGATCCGGCCAACTGGCGCGACTCGCTGCGGGAGCTGGAGCTGGACCTCGCCGAGGGCGCCGACATGGTCATGGTCAAGCCGGCCGGCCCCTACCTCGACATCGTGGCCCGGGTCGCGGACGCCGTGGACGTGCCGGTCGCCGCCTACCAGATCTCCGGCGAGTACGCGATGATCGAGGCCGCCGCCGAGAAGGGCTGGATCGACCGGGACCGCGCCGTCATGGAGACCCTGACCGGCATCAAGCGGGCCGGCGCCCGCAACATCCTCACCTACTGGGCGATCGAGGCGGCGCGAAAGCTGCGCTGACGGACACGGCCGGAGATCGGTCCGGTACCGAAAAGGCGGCAGACCGGCCGCGGTTCGGCAACGGAACGAACTCGGTTCCGGGAACGTCCGGCCGCCCCCCGGGCAACACGCCGTGATCATGGGCGGATTTGCCCCGGAAAAGGGGCCCGGAACCCGCCCGGTGGGCGAACGGCGCGCGTCCGCGGCGGAACGACGCCTTCTTGCCAACCCTTTAATCTCTGCGTCTGGCCCGATCCGTTCCGGACAGGCCGGATGTCGATCCCTGGGGGGATGCAATGAACTGGTTCATCGAGGCGTTCAAGAAGTACGCGGTGTTCAGCGGGCGTGCGCGCCGCAAGGAGTACTGGATGTTCACGCTGTTCGCGTCGATCATCTACCTCGTGGTGGCGATCGCCGGTGCCGCGGTGAAGGCGCCGTGGCTCGTGGTCGTCGTCGCGCTCGTGTTCCTGCTGCCGGGCTGGGGCGTCACGGTGCGCCGGCTGCACGACACCGGCCGCTCCGGCTGGTGGATCCTGTTCGGCGTGGTCCCCCTCGCCGGCCCGATCACCCTGCTGGTCTTCTCCTGCACGGACAGCGAGACGGGCGCGAACAAGTACGGCCCGAACCCGAAGGAAGCCCCGGTGCTCGTGTAACACCGCGACGCCGGCCACGCGCCGCGCCCGGGGCCGCCCGGCCGTCGTCCGGGCGGCCCCGCGGCCCCATACGGCCCCCCGTACGGCCGCGCCCCTCCCGCGCCACCGGTCCCGGTCCCGGTCCCGGGCGCCCGGTGGCGACGGTGGCGGTCAGTCCCACCAGAAGCTCCAGACCGGCTCGCCGATCAGCTCCTCGGCGTAGGCACGCAGGGTGCCGTCGTCCGGGCCGTTCTGCGTGACGCCGTCCGGGCAGAACGCGAAGTGCTCCGCCGCCACCGCCTCGGCCTCGGCCCGGGTGGCCGGCGGGGCCGCCACGGAGACGACGAGGGTGTCGGGGCCGAGGGCCACGACCCGGACGCCGAAGCGGTCCTCCCAGGAGCGCAGGACCGCACAGAGCCGGGCCACGTCGCCCTCGTAGTCCACCGCACCGGTCCAGCCGATCGCCGCCGGGACGTCGGCCGAGCGGCGGGCCGGCACCAGGGCGAAGTGCGGCTCCTCGACCCAGTCGCGCGGGCCGCCCTCCAGCGCGTCGGCGACCGCGGCGGCACGGGTGTCCGGGTCGGCGCACAGGACGGCCGCCGGCGCCAGACCGGGCCACTCGTCCCCGAACGGCTCGATGTCCCCGGCGACTTCACCGTCGGCGGTCTCCTCCTCCCAGTACTCCGCGAGGACGTCCTCGGCGTCGTGGTCCCCCGGATACGACGCCTCGCCGGGCAGCAGGCCCCAGTCCTCCGGGCCGCCCCGGGAACCGCCCAGGTCCACGAGCACCGGCAGCAGCCCCACGCGGGCCGCCGGGGCGCCCAGGGCCTTCCAGGTGCCGGGCGCGGCCGGCTTCTGCGCGTACCACAGCAGGGGTTCGTGCCAGGGACCGTCGCCGGTGGCGTCGAGCAGCCGGCCCGGAGGCAGTCGCAGCCCGAGCGAACGCCCGCTCGGGTCGGTGGCCAGCCTGGGCAGCGGGTTGGGAAGAGTCGCCATGAGGGTGACTGTAAGGGTGGCCACTGACAACCGAGTTGGCGCGGGCGCGCCCCCGGGCGGCCCGGCGGTCACCCGGGGAGGGGGCGCGGGCCGGCGCGTGCACGGCAGCGGCCCCGGTCTCCTCCCCAGCGGGGGAGGAGACCGGGGCCGGAGAACCGCCGGTGCCGGTCAGAGCTTCTCCGGGGTGCGGATGCCCAGGAGGGCCATGCCGCGGTGCAGGGTGCGGGCCGTCAGGTCGACCAGGAAGAGGCGGTTCTCCACGACCTGGGCCGGGTTGTCGGCGGACAGCACCTGGCACTGGTCGTAGAACGTCGTCAGCAGCGAGGCGAGCTGGTACAGGTAGGCCGCCAGCTTGTGCGGCTCGTAGGAGCCCGCCACCTCCAGGACCGTCTCCGCGAACTGGTCCAGGTGCAGGCCCAGCGCCCGCTCCGCCGGGGCCAGTGCCAGCTCCGGGTGGGCCGCGGGACGGGCCTCGCCGGCCTTGCGCAGGATGGACTGGACACGGGCGTAGGCGTACTGGAGGTACACCGAGGTGTCGCCGTTCAGCGAGACCATCTGGTCCAGGTCGAACTTGTAGTCCCGCACGGCGGACGTCGACAGGTCCGCGTACTTCACCGCGCCGATGCCGACGTGGCGGCCGTTCTCGGCGATCTCCTCCTCCGTCAGGCCCACCTTCCCGGCCTTCTCCCGCACGACCGCCGTGGCCCGCTCGACCGCCTCGTCCAGCAGGTCCTCCAGCTTGACCGTCTCGCCCTCACGCGTCTTGAACGGCTTGCCGTCCCTGCCCAGCACCGTGCCGAAGGCCAGCTGGTGCGCCGTGACGTCGTCGCCCAGCCAGCCGGCCCGCCGCGCGGTCTCGAAGACCATCCGGAAGTGCAGGGCCTGCCGGGCGTCCACCACGTACAGCAGCGTGTCCGCCTTGAGGTTGAAGACGCGGTCGCGGATCGCGGACAGGTCGGTGGCCGCGTAGCCGTAACCGCCGTCCGACTTCTGCACGATCAGCGGGACCGGCTTGCCGTCCGGACCCTTGACGTCCTCGAAGAAGACGCACAGGGCGCCCTCCGAGCGGACCGCCACCCCGGACTCCTCCAGCAGGCGGCAGGTCTCGGCCAGCATGTCGTTGTAGCCGGACTCGCCGACGATGTCGGGGTCCCGGACCTCCACGTCCAGCTTCTCGAAGACGGAGAAGAAGTAGATCTTCGACTCGTCCACGAACCGCTGCCAGGTGGCGAGGGTGTGCGGGTCGCCGGCCTGGAGGTCCACCACCCGGCGCCGGGCCCGCGTCTTGAACTCCTCGTCGGAGTCGAACAGCCGGCGCGCGGCCTTGTAGAGGCGGTCGAGGTTCGACATCGCCTCCTCGCCCGACACCCGGGCGTCCTTGTGGTCCAGCTCGTGCGGGTGCTCGTCCAGGTACTGGATGAGCATGCCGAACTGGGTGCCCCAGTCGCCGATGTGGTGGCGCCGGACCACGTTCTCGCCGGTGAACTCCAGGAGCTGGACGACCGCGTCGCCGATGACCGCCGAGCGCAGGTGGCCGACGTGCATCTCCTTCGCCACGTTCGGCTGGGCGTAGTCGATCACCGTCGTGCCCGGGTGAGCCGCGTACGGCACGCCCAGGCGGCCCGAGTCGTCCGCGTACCGCGCGGCCAGGTTCTCGGTGATCGCCCGGTCCGCGACGGTGATGTTGAGGAAGCCGGGCCCGGAGACCTCGACGTCCTCGATCACCGCACCGGTGGCGATCCGGGAGACGACCCGGGTGGCCAGCTCCCGCGGGTTGGCCTTCGCCTTCTTGGCGAGGGCCAGGATCCCGTTGGCCTGGTAGTCGGCCCGGTCGCTCCGCCGCAGCAGCGGGTCCGCGCCGGCGGCCTCGGGCAGGGTGGCCGAGAGGGCGGACGCGAGGTGCTGCTGGACGGAGTCGCTGAGGGACGTGACCGAGGCCATGGGGTGGCTGCCGTTCTGCTCGGGTTCCGGACGTACTACGGAAGCCGAGTATCCCACGCGGTGAAAAGCGGTTTTCGCGCACGCGGCACCGCCTGGGACAATGGAGGGGCCAGCCGTGCGACCGTACCGGCTGCCCGAGGAGAAAGAAGGACGTGCCGATCGTGGCTCAGAGCACCGAGACCACCGACTGGGTCTCCCGTTTCGCGGATGAGGTCATCGAGGAATCGGAGCGCCGTGCCCCGGGCAAACCGGTCGTCGTCGCCTCCGGACTGTCCCCGTCCGGTCCGATCCACCTGGGCAACCTGCGCGAGGTCATGACCCCGCACCTGGTCGCCGACGAGATCCGCCGCCGCGGGCGCCGGGTGCGGCACCTGATCTCCTGGGACGACTACGACCGCTACCGCAAGGTCCCGGCGGGCGTCCCCGGCATCGACGCGTCGTGGGCCGAGCACATCGGCAAGCCGCTGACCTCCGTGCCCGCCCCGGAGGGCTCCCCGCACCCGAACTGGGCCGAGCACTTCAAGGCCGCGATGATCGAGTCGCTGGCCGAGATGGGCGTGGAGTTCGACGGGATCAGCCAGGCGGCGCAGTACACCTCCGGCGCCTACCGCGAGCAGATCCTGCACGCCATGAAGCACCGCGGTGACATCGACGCCGTCCTCGACCAGTACCGGACCAAGCCCAAGCAGGCCGGCAAGAAGCAGCAGAAGCCGGTGGACGAGGCCGAGCTGGAGGCCGAGGAGGGCTCGGGCGCCGCCTCCGAGGACGACGGCAGCTCCGGCTCCGCCGGGTACTTCCCGTACAAGCCGTACTGCGGCAACTGCGAGAAGGACCTGACGACCGTCACCTCGTACGACGACGACACCACCGAGCTGGCGTACACCTGCACCGCCTGCGGCTTCGAGGAGACCGTCCGGCTCAGCGAGTTCGACCGCGGCAAGCTGGTCTGGAAGGTCGACTGGCCGATGCGCTGGGCCTACGAGGGCGTGATCTTCGAGCCGAGCGGCGTCGACCACTCCTCCCCGGGGTCCTCCTTCCAGGTCGGCGGGCAGATCGTCGGGATCTTCGGCGGCGAGCAGCCCATCGGTCCCATGTACGCCTTCGTGGGCATCTCCGGCATGGCCAAGATGTCGTCCTCGCGCGGTGGCGTGCCCGTCCCGGCCGACGCGCTGAAGATCATGGAGCCGCAGCTGCTGCGCTGGCTGTACGCCCGGCGCCGGCCCAACCAGTCCTTCAAGATCGCCTTCGACCAGGAGATCCAGCGGCTGTACGACGAGTGGGACAAGCTCGTCGCCAAGGTCGCCGACGGCTCCGCCCTCCCGGCCGACGTCGCCGCCTACACCCGGGCCGTGGGCACGGCCTCCGGCGAACTGCCGAAGACCCCGCGGCCGCTGCCCTACCGCACGCTCGCGTCCGTCGCCGACATCACCGCCGGCCACCAGGACCAGGCCCTGCGCATCCTGTCCGAGCTGGACCCGGCCAACCCGCTGTCCTCCCTGGACGAGGCGCGGCCCCGCTTCGACCGGGCCGAGTCCTGGATCAACACGCACGTCCCCGCCGACCAGCGGACCGTCGTGCGCGACGAACCCGACGTCGACCTGCTCAAGTCCCTGGACGAGGCGTCCCAGCGGTCCGTGCGGCTGCTGCTCGACGGACTCGCCGACAACTGGTCCCTCGACGGGCTGACCCACCTCGTGTACGGCGTGCCGAAGGTGCAGGCCGGCTTCCCGGCCGACGCCACGCCCAAGGAGCTGCCGCCGGAGATTAAGACGGCCCAGCGGTCGTTCTTCGCCCTGCTCTACCACCTGCTGGTCGGCCGGGACACCGGGCCGCGGCTGCCGACGCTGCTGCTGGCCGTGGGGCAGGAGCGGGTGCGGACCCTGCTCGGGGAGTGAGCGCGGGCGGACGGTGACGGCGAAGGGGCCCCCGGGCGGGGGCCCCTTCGTCATGCGCCGCCATCCGTGCGCCGTGGTCTCCGTGCCGCGGTCCGCGCGCCGCCGCCTACGCGATGTGGTCCTCCTCCAGCTCCGCCAGGTGGCGCTGCTGGAAGCGTTCCGCCAGGGTCTTCAGCTCGCCGGGGCTCAGCGTCGTCCCGTACGTCGCCTGGATGTTGTCGCCCAGGACGCGGGGCGTGGGGTAACTGCCGTCTATCGACTGCCGGAAGACCAGGTAGTAGTCCTCCTCGCCCGGCTCGGAGCCGCCCCCCTCACCCAGCTCGCGGGTGCGGCCGGGGCTCACCGGGATGGGGAAGCTGCCGGTCTCCTCCGGGGAGGGCT
This sequence comes from Streptomyces sp. TG1A-8, assembly GCF_030499535.1. Classification (NCBI taxonomy): domain Bacteria; kingdom Bacillati; phylum Actinomycetota; class Actinomycetes; order Kitasatosporales; family Streptomycetaceae; genus Streptomyces; species Streptomyces sp. TG1A-8. The sequence goes on along the minus strand of NZ_JASTLB010000001.1, from coordinate 3,128,439 downwards.
GCTGGAACTGCTCCGGGGGCTGCTCCTCGTACCAGTCCCCGTACTCCTCCTCGGGGGCGTACTGCGGTTCGGGACCGGGGTCGTACGTGGGGTCGTAGCCGCCGTGGTAGTCCACCTCGCGGGGAGCCTGGAACCACGGGCTCGCCTCCTCGGCCGGGGCGGGCTCCGGCTCCCCGGCCCTGCGGCCGGGCAGTTCGGGGCGCTGCTCGCCGGAGGGGGCCGTGCGCCGCGGGACCGGCGTCCCGCCGGCGGTGACGGCGCCGGCGCTCCGGTCGTCCGCGGCCGCCACCGCCGGTACCAGCGCCGGCTCGATGCCCGCCGCCGCCAGGCCCGCCGGGGCCGTCTGGGCCAGCGGGACGCCGTACCGGGCCAGCCGCAGCGGCATCAGCGACTCCACCGGAGCCTTCCTGCGCCACGCGCGGCCGAAGCGGGAGCGGAGCCTGGCCTGGTAGACGAGACGTTCCTGCTCCAGCTTGATGACCTGTTCGTAGGAGCGCAGCTCCCACAGCTTCATGCGGCGCCACAGCAGGAACGTCGGGACCGGCGAGAGCAGCCAGCGGGTGAGCCGGACGCCCTCCATGTGCTTGTCGGCCGTGATGTCCGCGATGCGGCCGATGGCGTGCCGGGCCGCCTCGACGGAGACCACGAACAGCACCGGGATCACCGCGTGCATGCCCACGCCCAGCGGGTCCGGCCAGGCGGCGGCGCCGTTGAAGGCGATCGTCGCCGCCGTCAGCAGCCAGGCCGTCTGGCGCAGCAGCGGGAAGGGGATGCGGATCCAGGTCAGCAGCAGGTCCAGGGCGAGCAGGACGCAGATGCCCGCGTCGATGCCGACCGGGAACACGTAGGCGAAGTTCCCGAAGCCCTTCTGGATGGCCAGCTCACGGACGGCCGCGTACGAGCCGGCGAAGCCGATGCCGGCGATGATCATGGCGCCGGTCACGACCACGCCGATGAGAACACGGTGCATCCGAGTCAGCTGCAGTGGCGCGGCCACTCGTACTCCCCTCCCATTGCGTGTTGTTGCGCGCAACAGAGTGGCACGCGTGTGCGGTGGACGTGTTGTCGGTCAGTTCTTCGCGGCGGACGCCTGCAACGGCGAGGCCTTGGGGGAGGGGGGCTTCGACGCCGCCCCGGAGGCCGACTTCGACGGGGACGCGGACTTCGGCGAGGACGCCGAGGCCGACTTCGTGGGCGCGGCCGGCGTCGTCGTGGCCGAACCCGCCCCGGAGCCCTTGCCGTTGGCGGCCGCGACGGAGGCGGCCACCTCCTTGACGGCCCGCTGCGCGGCCTTCGTCAGGTCGCCGGCGTCCGGGGTCTTCTCGCCCGCCAGACCGGCGCCGTTGTAGTCGACGGTGACGACGACGTTCTCCACCCGCGCCACGACCGTCTGCTGCTTGAAGGCGCCTTCCTTCTTCTTCAGGTCGTAGCGCACCGCGGTCGCCTCGTCGCCCGTGCCCGTGACCGGCTGCACCTCGGTGTTCTTCGCGCCGTCCACGGCCTGCGCGTCCTTGACCTGCTGCGCGTAGTACGTGTGCGCCTGCTCGTCGCCGGAGCCGCGGGTGGCGTCCGAGTCGAAGCGCAGGAGCGAGATGTTCAGCCAGCGGAACTGGGAGCCCTTGACACCGTTGTTGTCCAGGCTGCTCCAGGAGCAGGAGGAACGGGTGGAGATGTCGTCGCTGCCGCCCTCCTTGCCGGACTTGACGCCCTTCGGCACCAGGTCGGCCAGTGTCCCCTTCGACAGCACCGCGCACGGCGCGGGCAGCGTCCGGTACGCGGCGGCCCGGACGGTCGGCGACGCGCTGGCCGAGGCCTGCCCGGAGCCGCTGCCGGTGCTCGGCGACGCGGAGGCGTCGACGGTGCCCTTGTCGTCGCCGGAGTCCGAGGAGCAGGCGGCGGTCACCAGCACCGCGGGAACGGCTGCCGCGCAGACGAGGGCGCGGCGCAGGCGCTTGGCTCGCTGGTCACCCCCCCACCGCCTGGACGGCGCGGAAGGTGCCCCCTGGGCACGGTCGTCTCGCTGGGCTGCTCGCTGCATGGTTCCTTCGCTCATGACACTCGGTGTTCGTGCGGGTTCCTGCGGGGCCACGGTACGCGGTGGGGGAGCGGTGCGGCTCGCGTCACGCGTGGTGCGGGCGGGACGCACGGGGTCCGCGGGCCGGTCAGCCGTTGAGGACGTCGGCCAGCCGGGAGGCCAGGTTCCGGGCCCTGTCCTGCATCTCCTCGCTGTCCGGGACCGCTCCGGTGGCCATCGGCTGCTCCTCGTACTGGAGGGTGACGATGACGTTGGACGTGCGGAACACCACAGTCACCGTGCGCTGTTCGGCCGTCGACCCGGAGGCGTCGAGCCGGTCGTCGAGGTAGGCCTCGTCACCGAGACCGGACAGCACGCGGGGCTGCAGGTCGGCCGGCGCGGTGCCGGAGGAGCCGGGGCCGCCGGACGGAGCGCCGGCTCCGGACGCGGCGGAGGCACCGCCGGCGGACGCGGAGGCCCCCCCGCCGCTCGGGGACGCCGACGGGCCGGCCGGCGCACCGCCGGCGGAGGCGGCGGGGGAACTCGGCTCCGGGAGGTCGGCGGCCGTCTCCTTCTCCTGGAACAGCCTGCGCGCCTGGTCGTCGTCGCTGACCGCGGTGTCGTACGACACCACCCGCTCGAAGTCCACCGACAGGCGGTCCGTGGCGTCGGCCGACTCCACCTTCCAGTGACAGCCCACCCTGCGGTCGGTGTTGTAGGTGAGCGTGGCCTCGCCCTGGTACGCCCCGTCCTGCTGGACGGGGTCGGTGAGCTGCCGGATGCCGGGCAGCAGGGTGTCGAGGGTGTCGTGGCCGACCGCGCCGCAGGGCTCGGGGAGGCTGCGGTACCTGCCGGGCCGGGCCGCGGCCGCCGCGGTGCCCGTGTCGCCCGGATTGGCGTCGTCCGTCGGGCCGTCGCCCCCGGAACCGCTCGTGCAGCCGGCCAGTACCGCCGCGAGGAGGGCGGCGGTCGCGGATACGTACGCCTTCCGCTGCACGGTCGGGCTCCTCTCGACGGGTCGCTCGCTGGTCCGGCGCCCCCCGCCGGTTATTCGCTTGCCGCGACGGGGCGCGTCCTGGAGACAATGTGTATCGCACGCACTGCTGTGGACGCCGGTCCCTTGTCCCTTTCCACCGATCTCGGCGCCGCTTTTGCGTTATGCCGCCCATGGGCCTTTTGCCGTCGATTCCGGGGGAACGAGGAAGACATGCCGTACGTGGAGATGCCCGGCGCGAGGGTACCGATCCGGTTGTGGACCGACCCCGCGACCGTCGAGGACGTGGCCCTGCGCCAGCTGCAGAACGTGGCCACCCTGCCCTGGATCAAGGGCCTGGCCGTGATGCCGGACGTCCACTACGGGAAGGGCGCGACGGTCGGTTCGGTCATCGCCATGCAGGGGGCGGTGTGCCCCGCCGCGGTGGGGGTGGACATCGGGTGCGGGATGTCGGCGGTCAAGACGTCCCTGACCGAGAACGACCTGCCCGGTGACCTGTCCCGGCTCCGGTCGAGGATCGAGCAGGCGATCCCGGTGGGCCGGGGCATGCACGGGGACCCGGTGGACCCGGGCGGCTTCCACGGCCTGGCCACCGCGGGATGGGAGGAGTTCTGGGGGCGGTTCGACGGGGTCGCGGACCCGGTCAAGTTCCGCCGGGAACGGGCCGCGAAGCAGATGGGGACGCTCGGATCGGGCAACCACTTCATCGAAGTGTGCACGGACACGGACGGTTCGGTCTGGCTGATGCTCCACTCCGGTTCCCGGAACATCGGCAAGGAACTCGCCGAGCACCACATCGGCGTGGCCCGGAAACTCCCGCACAACCAGGGCCTGGTCGACCGCGACCTCGCCGTCTTCGTCGCCGACACCCCGCAGATGGCGGCCTACCGCAACGACCTGTTCTGGGCCCAGGAGTACGCCAGGTACAACCGCACGCTCATGATGGCGCTCCTGAAGGACGTGGTCCGCAAGGAGTTCAAGAAGGCCCGGCCGGTCTTCGAGCAGGAGATCTCGTGCCACCACAACTACGTGGCGCAGGAGCGCTACGAGGGCATGGACCTGCTGGTCACCCGCAAGGGCGCGATCCGCGCGGGCTCGGGTGACCACGGGATCATCCCCGGTTCGATGGGCACGGGTTCGTACATCGTGAAGGGCCTCGGCAACGACGCGTCCTTCAACTCCGCCTCGCACGGCGCGGGCCGGCGCATGAGCCGCAACGCGGCCAAGCGGCGGTTCTCGACCAGGGACCTGGAGGAGCAGACGCGGGGCGTGGAGTGCCGCAAGGACTCCGGGGTGGTGGACGAGATCCCGGGCGCCTACAAGTCGATCGACCAGGTCATCGACCAGCAGCGGGACCTGGTGGAGGTCGTGGCCAAGCTGAAGCAGGTCGTCTGCGTCAAGGGCTGACGCCGCTCGCCGCCCCGTCCGGCGGGCCGGGACCGTTCCGGCCCGCCGTGCCGTCCGCGCGGGCGGGGATCCGGGCAGGCGGCCCGGGGGGCCGGGCGCCCGGCCCGGTCACTTGGCGTGCCGCACCGCGTAGATCATCACGAACGCCACGAAGTGGATGCCGAAGAGGAAGTACGCCAGGAAGTACCAGACCTTGCGCTCGTCCTTCGCCTCCTGGGCCAGCCGGCGCCTTTCGAACGGGTCCCGGCCGTCGTCGGCCGTCACGACTCCCGGTGCACCTTGGTGTTGGACGCCTGGGCGCGCGGGCGCAGGACCAGCAGGTCGACGTTGACGTGGCTGGGGCGGGTGACCGCCCAGGTGATCGTCTCGGCGACGTCGTCCGCGGTGAGGGGTTCGGCGACGCCCTCGTAGACCTTCGCCGCCCGCTCCCTGTCGCCGCCGAAGCGGGTCAGCGCGAACTCGTCGGTCCTGACCATGCCGGGCGCGATCTCGACGACGCGGACCGGCTGCCCGACGATCTCCAGGCGCAGGGTCTCGGCGAGCACGTGGGCGCCGTGCTTGGCGGCGACGTAGCCCGCGCCGCCCTCGTACGTGCCGTGGCCGGCGGTGGAGGACACCACGACGACCACGCCGTCACCGCTCGCGACCAGTTTGGGGAGCAGGGCCTGGGTGAGGTTCAGGGTGCCGATGACGTTCGTCTCGTACATCGTGCGCCAGTCGGCGGGGTCGCCGGTGGCCACCGGATCGGCGCCGAGCGCGCCGCCGGCGTTGTTGACCAGCACGCCGATCGTCCGGAAGGCCGTCGCGAACTCGTCGACGGCCGCGCGGTCCGTCACGTCCAGCTGGTACGCCGTCGCCGAGTGGCCCGCCGCGCCGATCTCCTCCGCCAGCGCCTCGATGCGGTCCTTGCGGCGGGCGGTGAGGACGACGCGGTAACCGGCCGCGGCGAGCTGCCGGGCCGTGGCGGCACCGATGCCGCTGCTCGCACCGGTGACGACGGCGATGCGGGAGGCGGCGGACGGGGCGGCGGGGGCCATGGGCTGCTCCTGGAAGGTCGGGACGTCTGCGGTCGGCTCCGTCCAGCGTAGGCGAGGCTCAACCGCCGTTCCGCGGCGCCCACATGATCACGGCCATGCCGGTCAGGCAGATCGCGGCTCCGGCGAGGTCGAAGCGGTCGGGGCGGTAGCCGTCGGCGACCGCGCCCCACAGGAGCGAGCCGGCCACGAAGACGCCGCCGTAGGCGGCCAGGACACGGCCGAAGTGGGCGTCGGGCTGCACGGTGGCGACGAAGCCGTACGCACCGAGCGCGAGGACGCCGCCGGTGGTCCACAGCCAGCCGCGGTGTTCGCGCACGCCCTGCCAGACGAGCCAGGCGCCCCCGATCTCGAAGAGGGCCGCGACGACGAAGAGGGCGGCGGAGCGCAGGACCGTCATGGGGGGCAGCCTCGCACGCCGCTGCTCCGCCCGCGGCGGCCGGCACCCGGACCGGGGTCTTCGCGGCCCGTACGGCGCCGAGCCGGCCGGCGCGCGGGGCGGATCCCGGCCTCCGGGGCGCGGTGCGGAATAGCCCGGCCCGGGGCACTGTTCCGGAGGTATAGTTGAACAGTCAACAATCTGGAGGGTGAGCGACCATGCAGTTCGGGATCTTCAGCGTCGGCGACGTCACGCCGGACCCCACCACGGGGCGTGCGCCGACCGAGCACGAGCGGATCAAGGCCATGGTCGCCATCGCGCTGAAGGCCGAGGAGGTCGGCCTGGACGTCTTCGCGACCGGTGAGCACCACAACCCGCCCTTCGTGCCCTCGTCGCCGACCACCATGCTCGGTTACGTCGCGGCGCGCACCGAGCGGCTGGTCCTGTCCACCTCCACCACCCTGATCACCACGAACGACCCGGTGAAGATCGCGGAGGACTTCGCGATGCTCCAGCACCTGGCCGACGGCCGCACGGACCTGATGACGGGGCGCGGCAACACCGGGCCGGTCTACCCCTGGTTCGGCAAGGACATCCGCGAGGGCATCGGCCTGGCCGTCGAGAACTACGCCCTGCTGCACCGGCTGTGGCGCGAGGAGGCCGTGAACTGGGAGGGCAGGTTCCGCACCCCGCTGCAGGGCTTCACCTCCACCCCGCGCCCGCTGGACGGCGTGCCGCCGTTCGTCTGGCACGGCTCGATCCGCTCCCCGGAGATCGCCGAGCAGGCCGCGTACTACGGCGACGGCTTCTTCCACAACAACATCTTCTGGCCCGCCGACCACACCAAGCGCATGGTCGAGCTGTACCGGACCCGGTACGCCCACTACGGGCACGGCACGCCCGAGCAGGCGATCGTCGGCCTCGGCGGCCAGGTGTTCATGCGGAGGAACTCCCAGGACGCGGTGCGCGAGTTCCGGCCGTACTTCGACAACGCGCCGGTCTACGGGCACGGGCCGTCGCTGGAGGACTTCACCGAGCAGACCCCGCTGACCGTCGGCTCCCCGCAGCAGGTGGTCGAGAAGACCCTCGCCTTCCGCGAGTACGCCGGCGACTACCAGCGCCAGCTGTTCCTGATGGACCACGCGGGCCTGCCGCTGAAGACCGTGCTGGAGCAGCTCGACCTGCTCGGCGAGGAGGTCGTACCGGTACTGCGCGAGGAGTTCGCCAAGAACCGCCCGGCGAACGTGCCCGACGCCCCCACCCACGCCTCCCTGCTGAGGGCGTCCCGGGGGGCGACCGTCGCGTGAGGCCCGTCGCCGTCCCGGCGGGACCGGGCGTCCCGCCCTGCACCGCGGCGGCCGACCGGCCGGCCGCCGCGGTGCAGCGGCGGCTGCCGGACCCGGTGGAGAGCCAGGCGGTGGTGCGCGGTCGCGCGGTCGGGCTCGCGCACCACCTCACCGACCCGCCGGGACGGCGCACCCGGCCCCCGCGAGGGTGAGAGGCCGGTAAAAAGGGCGGTCGCGGCCCACCGGGCCCGGTGCGGGCGCCGGTGGCCTTGGCAGACTGGGAGCGTGCCCCAGACTGTGCTGCTCGCCGAGGACGACCGTGCCATCCGCCATGCCCTGGAGCGTGCCCTGACGCTGGAGGGCTACGAGGTGACGGCGGTCGCCGACGGCGTCGAGGCGCTCGCGCAGGCCCACCGGACCCCGCCGGACGTCCTCGTCCTGGACGTGATGATGCCCGGCATCGACGGCCTCCAGGTCTGCCGGGTGCTGCGCGCCGAGGGCGACCGCACCCCGATCCTCATGCTCACCGCGCTGGTGGAGACCGCCGACCGGATCGCGGGCCTGGACGCCGGCGCGGACGACTACGTCCTCAAGCCGTTCGACGTCGAGGAGGTCTTCGCCCGGCTGCGCGCCCTGCTCCGCCGGACGAGCCCCGCCCCCGGCCCCGGCGGCACCGGCCCGGAGGGCCCGGCCCGGGAGGCCCAGGTCTCCAACCGGCGGGTGGAGGCCGCCGGGATCCGCATGGACCTCCAGGCCCGCCGCGCCTGGCGCGGCCGGCGCGAGCTGGAGCTGACCCGCACCGAGTTCGAGCTGCTGGAACTGCTGGTGCGCAACGCCGGGATCGTGCTCGACCACTCCACCATCTACGACCGCATCTGGGGCTACGACTTCGGCCCCGGATCGAAGAACCTCGCCGTCTACGTCGGCTACCTGCGCCGCAAGCTGGACGAGCCCGGCGCCCCGCAGCTGATCCAGACCGTGCGGGGCGTGGGTTACGTGCTGCGGGAGGACTGAGTGGGCCGCCCGTGCCGGCCGCCGGCCCGGCGCCGGCCCAAGCTGGTCTCGCTGCGCACCACCTTCGCCGTGTCCTTCGCGGCCGTGACCGCCGCCGTCACCATCCTGGTCGGCATCCTGTCGTACGGCTCCGCCGCGGGCCTGGTCCGCGTCGACCAGCAGTCGGTGTTCACGCAGGTCGTGCGGGACGTGCAGGACGAGGTGCGGCAGCACGAGATGGTCCCGGACGACTTCTCCTCCTCCCGTCCCGGCCACGACGTCGTCCGCCCCGCCCGCACCGACGTCCAGGTGCTCGGCGCGCGGGGCCAGGTCGTCGACCACGGCAGCCCCGTCCTGCCCGTCACCGACCGGGACCGGGCCGTGGCCGGTGCCGGGACGGCCGGGAGACTGGTCGAGCACAGGGACGTCCGGGTCGGCGAGGACCTGTTCCGCGTCGCCACCGTCGCGCTCGGGGACGGGCGGGGCGCGGTGCAGGTCGCGCAGGAGTTCAGCGACACCGAGGACCTGCTGCGCGCCCTCCAGCAGCGCACGCTGATCCTGATGGCGGCGGTCGTGGTCGCCGCCGGTCTGTTCGGCTGGTGGCTGGCCCGCCGGATCACCCGGCGCCTGGTGGTCCTCACCTCCGCCGCCGAGGACGTCGCCCGCACCCGCCGGCTGGGCATCGAGGTGCCCGTCGCGGGGCTGGACGAGGTGGGCCGGCTCGGCCGCGCCTTCGACCGCATGCTGGGCCGGCTCGCCCAGTCGGAGGAGGACCAGCGGCGGCTCGTGCAGGACGCCGGGCACGAGCTGCGCACGCCCCTGACCTCGCTGCGGACCAACATCTCGCTGCTCCGGCGGATCGACGAGCTGCCCCGGGGACCCGGGAGGACCTGGTCGCCGACCTCACCCAGGAGGCCCGCGAGCTGACCGACCTGGTCAACGAGCTGGTCGACCTCGCGGCCGGGCAGTCCGACACCGCGCCGCCGCAGCGGGTGGACCTCGCCGACATCGCCGAGGACGTGGTGGGGCTGGCCAGACGCCGTACGGGCCGGGAGATCCTGCTGCGCGCGAGCGGCGACACGAGCACGGACGGCCGGCCCGGCATGCTGCAGCGGGCGCTGTCCAACCTGGTCGAGAACGCGGCCAAGTTCGACCGCGACGGCAGGGCGCCCATCGAGGTCCGCGTCACCGGGTCCGCCCGGCCGGGAACGGTCCGCGTCGAGGTCCTCGACCGCGGTCCCGGCATCGCCGAGGGCGACCTGGTCCGCATCTTCGACCGCTTCTACCGCGCCGCCGACGCCCGCTCCCTGCCCGGCTCGGGCCTCGGCCTGTCCATCGTCCGCGAGGTCGCGATGGCCCACGGCGGGGCACCCTTCGCCCACCGGCGGGGGGCGGCGGGGCGGCCATCGGCTTCACCGTGGCCGGTGGGCCGGTGGGCGGGGAAGACGCCGGTACCTGACGGACGCGCCCGGTGGCCGCGCCGCCGCGGCCACCGGGGCGGCGTCTCATCCCCGCCCGGCGTCCTCCGGGCCGCGCCGGGCCGCCGCCAGGGTCCAGGCCAGGTTGCCCACCGCCGCCCCGGCCGCCACGGCGGCGACGATCACCCCGCCGGTCGCGAGGCCGTCGCTGAACAGGTGCGGGCGCCGGTCCAGGCTGTGCAGGCCGAAACCGCACAGCTCGTACACGCCGACGGCGGCCACGGCGAGGCTGACGACCAGCACGGTCAGCGTCGGAGTGAGACCGCGCACGCCACCGCGCCCCCCGGCCCGCGCCGTGGAGCCCGGTCCCGTTTCCGTGCCCTGCATGTGACCCCCGAAGAACAGACGTGTGCCGTCGGCCGTGGGCACCTACGATACGTAGGTGCGATGGGCTCGTTGCCGTGCGGATCCACCTCGGTGCGGACGCGGAGGGCATCACCGGCCTCGTCGACGCCGAGGACGTCCGGCCGGGCGGCCCCGGCCCGCTGTGGCGGTCGGGCGCACTGCACGGGGACGGGAGGCGACGTGGTCGCCGCGTTCCGCGGGGCGGGGCCGGCGGACCGGCTGCGACCGGACTGCGGCTGCGGCTGCGACCGGTGCGGAGCGGGGGAACGGGCGGGTGCCGGCACCACAAAGCCCCTGACCAGTCCAACGGCGTCCGGAGCGCGGCGGGGGGTCAGGGGCGGGCGGGGAAACCGGGGGCGCGAGTCCTGCGGACCGTGCCCGGCTCAGACGCCCCACGCCGGCGTGGCCGCCGGGGCGTCGTGGCAGGCGAAGCCCAGCCGGGTCAGTGCGCGGCGCACCTCGCCGGCCGTGAAGTCGCGGCGGTCCTGCTTGGTGATCACTTCCCCGACCTGCTTGACGGGGTAGGTGCGGCGGCCGATGGTCACGGATTCGCCGGTGACGGGTTCGGGCGCGATGCCCTCCATCGAGCGCTCGACCTCACTCTTGATGAGGTCGAAAGGGAAACGGGCGATGACGCAGCGCATGATGCCTCAGCAGGGGGGTGGGAGAAATGGGCCGGGGAAGACGCGAAGGAGCGGAGCCCCGTCCGCGGTGCCGGAGCACCGCAGAACAAAGGGCTGGGGCCCGCACCCCAGAGAGTGCGGGCCCCAGCCACTTGGTTCGCGTCAGCGTCAGGCGGGAACGATGTTCTCGGCCTGCGGGCCCTTCTGGCCCTGCGTGACGTCGAAGGTCACCTTCTGGCCCTCCTGAAGCTCGCGGAAGCCCGACGTGGCGATGTTCGAGTAGTGGGCGAACACGTCAGCGCCGCCGCCGTCCTGCTCGATGAAGCCGAAGCCCTTTTCCGCGTTGAACCACTTCACAGTGCCAGATGCCATATTGAATCTCCCTCGGGGGCAGTGCCGGGAACCGCACTTTACGGAACCCGAGTCGCCGCGATGATCACCCCTCCGGAAAGACCCGGAAAGCTGTGCAAAGAAACAAGTCTTCGGTAACCAAAACTGCAACTTCTATCACGCTAACACAGTGCGCCGGAAAATCCCATGGGCACCGACGCGGTTCATCCGTCCGTGCAGTCAAGCTCGCGGCGCGCTGAACGTATTTCTGCATCCGCGGATCTAGATATCCAGCCCGCGTTCATCCAGTTTCCTGCACATTTCCCTGTTCAGGACCAGGGTTTCGGTGAGCTGGTCCTCCAGGACGAGGATGCGGCGCACGGCTTCGATGGGAGTCCCCTGGTCGACCAGCTCGCGGGCCCGCGCGGCGATGCGCAACTGGTGCCGGGAGTAGCGGCGGTGGCCGCCGTCCGACCGCAGCGGGGTGATCAGCCCCGCCTCGCCGATGGCCCGCAGGAAGGCGGGAGTGGTGCCGAGCACGGCGGCCGCCCGCCCCATGGTGTAGGCGGGGTGGTCGTCGTCGAGGCCGCCGGGGGCCGGGGGGTTCTCAGCGGGCATGACACCTTGGGTTTCGGGACCGTCTGCCTGGTGCTGACGACCCTATCCCCGGCGGGGCCCCGCGATCCGTCCGCTCCGGTCCGCTCCCGTCCGCCGGGGCCGGCCCCCGCACGCGCCGGTGCGGTCCGTCGCCATGGCGGCGGCCGGCGCCCCCGCCGCCCGCGCCCCGCCCGGCCGCCGGCCCGGCGGAACCCGGCTCAGGGCCACACCAGGCAGTACGGCTGGTGTCCCGCCTCGTGCAGCCGGTGGCTGAAGTCCTGCCACTCGTGCAGCAGTTGGTAGACGTTGAACGCGTCCCGGGGCCCGCCCCGGTCGGGGACCGTCGACCAGATGAACGCCGCCGCGCCCACCGCTTCCTCGCCGATGCCGCGCAGCGGGTCGACGACCGTCGTGGGGAGCTTGACCACCGCGTAATCGGGGTGCAGGACGACCAGTTCCAGGGGCGGCACCCGGTGCAGGGGGACGCCCTGGATGCCGGTGAGCACCATCGCGGCCATCGTCTCCGGCTTGATCTTGGTGAACATGCCGTTCATGCCCAGCTCGTCGCCGCCCAGCTCCTCGGGGCGCATGGAGATGGGGACGCGGGCCGCGGTGGCGCCGTCCGGCGCGCCGAAGTACTTGTAGGTCACCCCCACCCGACCACCATTCCCGCTCCCCGCCCGGAGGCGGTCGTACCGTTCGCGCTCTCCCGGTACGCCGTGTGTCTGACGTGCGTCAGTGTGCCGCGTCTCGGTCGTCTCCTCCGCTTCGCGCCGGTGCCTTCCCCGCCGGGCACGTCGAGGACCCAGGTCGTCAGTCCCCTCGCCCAGTCCGCCACCGCGATGCATATCTCCACCCGACTGCTTTTCTAGGACGCGTGGCCCCGGCCGCGCAACCCGATCATCATGTCAGTGACCTCCCCCACGGCCGCCCGCCGAAACGTACGGCGAAACACCAGTCCGCGGGATCCCCTGGTCCCCGACCAGTACGGTCGTGGGCGCTGTGTGTATCAGCTCTCAGTCTCGCAGATGTGACGCTTCGATCATGAGGTCGGCCGTGTCCGGAGCGGGCCGCGGCCTACCCTGAGGAGGTCACCACGCCACCGGAGTCCGAGAAGCCGGAGAAGCCGCACGTCATGAGTGCCCTGAGCGAAACGCCCCATCCCTACGACGCACCAGCCTCCCAGTCGCTCTTCGACCGCGCCGCCGCCGTCACCCCGGGCGGGGTCAACTCGCCCGTGCGCGCCTTCCGCGCCGTGGGCGGCACGCCCCGGTTCATGGTGTCGGGCAAGGGGCCGTACCTCACCGACGCCGACGGACGGGAGTACGTCGACCTCGTGTGCTCCTGGGGGCCGATGATCCTCGGCCACGCGCACCCCGAGGTCGTCGCCGCCGCCCAGGAGGCCGTCGCCCGCGGCACGTCCTTCGGCACGCCCGGCGAGGGCGAGGTCGCGCTCGCCGAGGAGATCGTGGCCCGCGTGGAGCCCGTCGAGCAGGTGCGGCTCGTGTCCAGCGGGACCGAGGCGACCATGTCGGCCATCCGGCTCGCCCGCGGGTTCACCCGGCGGTCCAAGGTCATCAAGTTCGCCGGCTGCTACCACGGCCACGTGGACTCCCTGCTCGCGGCGGCCGGCTCCGGTGTCGCGACGTTCGCGCTGCCGGACACGCCCGGTGTCACCGGCGCGCAGGCCGGCGACACGATCGTGCTGCCGTACAACGACCTGGAGGCCGTGCAGGAGGCCTTCCACCGGCACCCGGGCGAGATCGCCTGCGTCATCACCGAGGCCTCGCCCGGCAACATGGGCGTCGTGCCGCCGGACCCCGGTTTCAACCAGGGGCTCAAGGACGCCTGCGCCAAGAACGGCGCCCTGTACATCTCCGACGAGGTCATGACCGGCTTCCGCACCAGCCGGGCCGGGTGGTACGGCATCGACGGGGTCAGGCCCGACCTCATGACCTTCGGCAAGGTCATGGGCGGCGGCTTCCCGGCCGCCGCCTTCGGCGGGCGGGCCGACGTCATGGGCCACCTCGCGCCGGCCGGGCCCGTCTACCAGGCCGGCACCCTGTCCGGGAACCCGGTCGCCACCGCCGCCGGGCTCGCCCAGCTGCGCCTCCTGGACGACGCCGCGTACGACACGGTCAACGCCGTTTCCACGCAGATCCAGGACCTGGTCACCGAGGCGCTGAGCAAGGAGGGCGTCGCGCACCGGCTGCAGACGGCCTCGAACATGTTCTCGGTCTTCTTCACCGACCGGCAGGTGCGCACCTACGAGGACGCCAAGCGGCAGGAGTCGTACCGCTTCACCGCCTTCTTCCACTCGCTGCTGGCGAACGGCGTCTACCTGCCGCCGTCGTCCTTCGAGTCCTGGTTCGTGTCGGCGGCCCACGACGAGCGGGCCGTCCAGAAGATCGCCGACGCCCTTCCGGCGGCGGCCCGAGCGGCTGCGGAGGCCACCGCGTGAGCAACGGCAAGGACATCACCGTCGTCCACCTGATGCGGCACGGAGAGGTCGACAACCCGGACGGGATCCTGTACGGCAGGCTGCCCGGCTACCACCTGTCCGAGCTGGGCCGGAAGATGGCCGAGCGGGTCGCCGAGCACCTCGCCCCGCGGGACGTCACCCACGTGGCGGCCTCGCCGCTGGAGCGGGCCCAGGAGACGGGCACCCCGATCGCCAAGGCGCACGGGCTCGACCTGGCCACCGACGAGCGGCTCATCGAGGCCGAGAACATCTTCCAGGGCAGGACCTTCGGGGTCGGGGACGGCGCGCTGCGCAAGCCCGACAACTGGAAGCACCTCGTCAATCCCTTCCGGCCGTCCTGGGGCGAGCCGTACGTCGACCAGGTCGTGCGGATGATGGGCGCGCTGAGCGCGGCCAGGGACGCCGCGCGCGGGCACGAGGCGGTGCTGGTCAGCCACCAGCTGCCGATCTGGACCGTGCGGTCGTACGTGGAGAAGCGGCGGCTGTGGCACGACCCGCGCAGGCGGCAGTGCACGCTCGCCTCGCTGACGACCTTCACCTTCCAGGGCGACCGGATCGTCTCCGTGGGGTACAGCGAGCCGGCCGTCGACCTCGTCCCGCCGCACCTGCGGGCCGGTGCCCGGCCGCAGAAGGGCGGGGGGACGGCCCAGGGGAAGGCCTTCGGGGCCTGACCCCGGCCGGAGGACCGGCGCTCCCCGCGGTCGTGCCCGGCGGCCCGTTCGAGGGGCTTGAGCCTTTCCTCCAGGTCCGGTACGAAAAGCAGAAGGATTAGCGGAACCTCCCCGATCGTCACGCCCTCTGTCCGGGTGACCACCAGTACGCGTGACGAATCGGGGACCCCCATGCACACCTTCTCCCGCACCCTCTCCCGGAGGGGAGTGCTCGGCCTCGGCGCGGGCGCGGCGGCCGCCGCCACGCTCGCCGGCTGCGGGACCCTCACGTCCCTGGACGCCGGCGGGCGTCCGGGCGGTTCCGGTCCCGGCGCGGACGGGCACGGCGGCGGGAGCACGGCGCACCCGGTCCGGCCCCTCGGGGACGGCTCCACCTCCTTCACCGGCCGGCAGCCCCACCAGCCCGCGCGGCCCGAGCCGCTGGAGCCGGGGCAGACCCCGCCGCAGTTCGTGGTCTTCTCCTGGGACGGTGCCGGCGAGGTCGGCAACGGCCTCTTCCCGCGCTTCCTGGACCTCGCCAGGGAGCACGGCGCGAGCATGACCTTCTTCCTCTCCGGCCTGTACCTGCTGCCCGAGTCGAAGAAGCGGCTCTACGCCCCGCCGAACAACCCGCGCGGCGCGTCCGACATCGGCTACCTCACCGACGACCACATCAAGGCCACGCTGGCCGCCGTGCGCCGGGCCTGGCTGGAGGGGCACGAGATCGGCACCCACTTCAACGGGCACTTCTGCGGCGGCAGCGGCACCGTGGCCCGCTGGACCCCCGGGCAGTGGAGGAGCGAGATCGAGCAGGCCAAGGCGTTCGTGAAGGAGTGGCGGACCAACACCGGCTGGACCGGTCTGCCCGCCCTGCCGTTCGACTACGACAGGGAGCTGACCGGCGGCCGCACGCCCTGCCTGCTCGGCCAGGACAACCTGCTGCCCACCGCCCGCGCGCTGGGCTGGCGCTACGACGCCTCCTCGCCCGGCGGCCGGCAGGTGTGGCCGGTGAAGCGGCAGGGCGTCTGGGACCTGCCCCTGCAGCAGATACCCTTCCCGGGACGTTCCTTCGAGGTCCTGTCCATGGACTACAACATGCTCGCCAACCAGTCGGTCAACTCGACCAACGCCCCGGCCCACCGCCGCCCGGCCTGGCGCAGGCAGGCGGCCCAGGCGTACATCGCCGGCTTCCGGCGGGCCTACGAAACAAACCGGGCACCCCTCTTCATCGGCAACCACTTCGAGCAGTGGAACGGCGGCATCTACATGGACGCCGTCGAGGAGGCCTTCCGGTACGTCGCGCGGGAGCGGGAGAAGGGCGCGGACGTCCGGCTGGTCTCCTTCCGGCAGTTCGTGGACTGGATGGACGCGCAGAAGCCGGAGGTGCTCGCCCGGCTGCGCACGCTGGACGTCGGGCGGCGGCCCGTCGGCGGCTGGCGGGAGTTCCTGCGGGACACCGCGCCGGCCTCCTCCGGCGCCGCGTGACGACTGACCGGAATGTCCCGTGTAAAAACCGGCTGAAATGCGGATTTCCGCCCGGCGGGGGGGCGGGAAAGATCCCCGGAACAGACATGCGAAACTTTTCACATGAGTACCCGTAGCCGCGCCGCCCTGCTCGGCGCCGTGGCCGCCATGGCGGCCCTGACCCTGTCCGCGTGCGGCAACGGCGGCACCTCCGGCGGGGGCGGCAACACCAACTTCGTCACCGGCAACAACGGCATCGACACCGCGCCGCGGGGCGAGCGGGCGACGGCCCCCGAACTGTCCGGCAGGACCCTCGACGGCAGGACCCTCGACGTCGCCGACTACCGGGGCGAGGTCGTCGTGGTCAACGTCTGGGGCTCGTGGTGCGGGCCGTGCCGCGAGGAGGGGAAGTACTTCGCCAAGGTGTCGAAGGCCTACCGGGGCAAGGGCGTGCAGTTCGTCGGCATCAACACCCGGGACACCAGCACCACCCCCGCGCTCGCCTTCGAGAAGGAGCAGGGGATCACCTACCCGAGCCTGTACGACCCGACGGGCAAGCTGATGCTCCGCTTCAGGAAGGGCACGCTCAACCCGCAGCTGATCCCCTCCACGCTCGTCATCGACCGGGACGGCAAGGTCGCCGCGCGGGCGCTGGAGGCGCTCGACGACACCGGCCTGCTGAAGATGCTCAAGCCCGTCCTCGCGGAGAAGTGACGTGGGCGCACTGACGACGCTCGCCGCGACGGGCGGCAACGAGATCGTCCACAGCGGGGCCCTGCTGCTCGCCCTGCCCGTCGCCGTGCTCGGCGGGCTGGTCTCCTTCTTCTCGCCCTGCGTGCTGCCGCTGGTCCCCGGCTACCTCTCCTACGTGACCGGCGTCGCCGGCACCGACCTGGCGGAGGCCAGGCGGGGCCGGATGGCGACCGGTGCCGCCCTGTTCGTGCTCGGCTTCACCGTCGTGTTCGTCTCCGGCGGGGCGCTGTTCGGCTTCTTCGGCTCCACCCTGCAGGAGTACAGGGACACCCTGTCCAAGGTGCTCGGCGTGCTCATGGTCCTCATGGGCGTCTTCTTCATGGGGCTGATGCCCTGGCTGAGCCAGCGCGAGTTCCGCTTCCACCGGCGGCCGGCGACCGGTCTGGTGGGCGCGCCCCTGCTCGGCGCGCTGTTCGGGATCGGCTGGACGCCCTGCATCGGCCCGACCCTCGCCTCCGTCGTCGCCCTGTCCTCCCAGCAGGCGAGCGCCGGCCGGGGCGCCGTACTGACCGTCGCCTACTGCCTCGGCCTCGGCGTCCCTTTCGTCCTCACCGCGGTCGCCTTCCGCAAGGCCCTCGGCGCGTTCGGCTGGGTCAAGCGCCACTATGTCTGGGTGATGCGCATCGGCGGCACGATGATGATCGTGACCGGTGCGCTGCTGCTGACCGGGGCCTGGGACCGCCTGGTGCAGGAGATGCAGACCTGGTCCACCGGCTTCACTGTGGGGATCTGATCGATGAGCAAGACCGAAACCGGCACGCCTCCCGGCGGCACCGAGGACCAGGACGCGGACCTGGGAGCGGCCGGATCGCAGCTGTCCACCGCACCGCGGGAGGAGACGGCGGGCCCGCCCTCGATGGGCGTCGTCGGCTGGGTCCGCTGGTTCTGGCGGCAGCTCACCTCCATGCGGGTCGCGCTGCTGCTGCTCCTGCTGCTCTCCCTCGGCGCGATCCCCGGCTCGCTGATCCCGCAGACCGGCATCGACGCCACCAAGGTCGACGACTTCCGCAGGACGCACAGGACGCTGGCGCCGGTCTACGACGAGCTCGGCCTGTTCCACGTCTACAGCTCGGTGTGGTTCTCCGCCATCTACATCCTGCTGTTCGTCTCGCTGATCGGCTGCATCGTGCCGCGCACCTGGCAGTTCGTCGGCCAGCTGCGCGGCCGTCCGCCGGCCGCGCCCCGGCGGCTGACCCGGCTGCCCGCGTACACGACGTGGCGCACGGAGGCCGAGCCCGAGCGGGTCCGCGAGGCCGCGCTCGCCCTGCTGCGCAAGCGCCGCTTCCGGGCCCACGCGGCCGGGGACGCCGTCGCCGCCGAGAAGGGCTACCTGCGCGAGCTGGGCAACCTGGCCTTCCACGTCGCGCTGATCGTGCTGCTGGTCGCGTTCGCCTCGGGGCAGCTGTACAAGTCCGACGGCACCAAGCTGATGGTCGAGGGCGACGGCTTCTCCAACGCGCTGCCGATGTACGACGACTTCAAGTCCGGCAGCCTGTTCAGCACCGACGACCTGGTGCCGTTCAGCTTCGACCTGAAGGACTTCAAGGGCACCTACGAGCTGACCGGCCCCAACCGGGGCACCCCGCGCACCTACCAGGCGAGGATCACCTACAGCAAGGGCGCGGACGGCACGGAGCGGTCGACCACCGTCAAGGTCAACGAGCCGCTGAAGATCGACGACGCCAAGGTCTACCTCGTCAGCCACGGCTACGCGCCCGTCATCACCGTCCGCGACGGCAAGGGCAAGGTCGTCTACCAGGACGCCGTACCGCTGCTGCCACTCGACGGCAACGTCACCTCCAACGGCGTGGTGAAGGTGATGGACGGCTACCGCGACGCCAAGGGCGTCAAGGAGCAGCTCGGATTCCAGGTGTTCTTCGTGCCGACCTTCGACGCGAGCAGCGGCACCATGCTCTCCCGGTTCCCGGCACTGCTGAACCCGCTCCTCGCGGTGAACGCCTACCACGGCGACCTGGGCGTCGACGCGGGCATCCCGCAGAGCGTGTACCAGCTCGACACCTCCCACATGAAGATGTTCAAGGACGCGCAGGGCAAGCAGCTGAAGAAGCTGCTCAAGCCGGGCGACACCATGAACCTGCCGAACGGCGCCGGGTCCATCACGTTCGAGAAGGACGTCAAGGAATGGGCCGGCTTCGAGATCGTCCAGGAACCGGGCAGCGGCTGGGCGCTCGGCGGTGCCCTCGCCGCGATCCTCGGCCTGGCCGGGTCCCTGTTCATCCAGCGCCGCCGCGTGTGGGTGCGGGCGGTGCGCGGTGCCGACGGCGTCACGGTCGTGGAGATGGCCGGGCTCGGCCGCAGCGAGTCCGCGAAGGTGCCCGAGGAACTGGGCGACCTCGCCGCGGCCCTGTACGACCGGGCGCCGGGAGCACCCGGCCCCGACGACTCCTCCGCGTCCAACGAAGCATCCCCCGACTCCCACGCCGTACCTGCCGAAGGGGCTGAGAAGTGACTCTCGCCGCCGCAACCGAGCTCGCCGTCGCGACCAACGAACACCTGGCGAGCATCAGCAACACGCTCATCTACTCCTCCATGGCCGTCTACACCCTGGCCTTCTTCGCGTACATCGCCGAGTGGCTCTTCGGCAGCCGCAGCAAGGTGGCCCGCACGGCCGCCGCGCTGACCGCCGACGGCGCGCGCGAGGGGGGTGCCCCCGCCGTCACCGTGCAGCGGGCCGGGGGGACCGCCGTGCTGGAGCGGCCGCGGGTCGTGGTCCGGTCGGCGGCCGGCGCCCGGGACGTGCCGGACGGGCCCGGCGCGCACGGCGGGGACGTGCAGGGCGATCTGTACGGCCGGGTCGCCGTGTCCCTCACCGTGCTCGCGTTCCTGGTGGAGCTGGGCGGGGTCGCCGCCCGCGCGGCCTCCGTGGAGCGGGCGCCGTGGGGCAACATGTACGAGTTCAACATCACCTTCTCGACGGTCGCCGTCGGCGTGTACCTCGGGCTGCTGGCGCTGAGGAAGAACGTGCGCTGGCTGGGCCTCTTCCTGGTCACCACCGTGCTGCTGGACCTGGGCCTCGCGGTCACCGTCCTGTACACGGCGAGCGACCAGCTGGTCCCCGCGCTGCACTCGTACTGGCTGTACATCCACGTCTCCACCGCGATCTTCTGCGGCGCGGTGTTCTACGTCGGCGCGGTCGCCACGATCCTGTACCTGTTCAAGGACGCGTACGAGAACAAGCTCCAGACCGGCGGCAGGCCGGGTGCCTTCGCGACCTCGGTGCTGGAGCGGCTGCCCGCCTCGGCCTCCCTGGACAAGTTCGCCTACCGGGTCAACGCGGCCGTCTTCCCGCTGTGGACGTTCACGATCGTCGCGGGCGCGATCTGGGCGGGCGACGCCTGGGGCCGGTACTGGAACTGGGACCCCAAGGAGACCTGGTCCTTCATCACGTGGGTCGCCTACGCCTGCTACCTGCACGCCCGCGCCACGGCCGGCTGGAAGGGCCGCAAGGCCGCCTACCTGGCGATGATCGCCTTCGGCTGCTGGCTGTTCAACTACTACGGCGTGAACATCTTCGTCAGCGGCAAGCACTCCTACGCGGGCGTCTGAGCCCCGGGTCGGAGACACTGGTGGCATGAGCGGTTCCATCGCACAGGGCACCAGTCAGACCCACGGGAACACGCACATACTCCACTTCCTGGTGCGGCTCCCGAGGTCCATGGAAGAGGTCTGGACGGCGGTGGCCACGCCCGCGGGACTCGCGGGCTGGTGCACCGCCGTCGACGTCCTCGAACCCCGGCTCGCCGGCGAGGTCACCCTGCACGGCCTGGGCGCCGGCCGGATCACCGCCTGGGACGTGGACCGGATCGCCGAGTACACCGTGGCGGGCGGCCGGATCCGGTTCCACCTGGAGCGGGACGGGGACGCGGGCAGCGCGCTGCGCCTCACCCACGAGTTCCAGGGCGAGGGGGAGTCGGAGGCCGCCTGGCGCACCAGGCTCGAACGCCTCATCGCCCGTCTGGAGCCCTCACCGGCCTAGGAGGACGGCGGCAGGCACTCCTTCGCCGGGGGCCTGCCCTCCGGCCAGGCGATCCTGACGAACCGGGACCCCCCGGGCGTCAGCTCCACGATCGGCACGGCCTTGTCGTACGGGTTGCCGTGCACGTCCAGGCAGATCCAGCCGCTCGCGCCGTTCACCCGCAGCGAGCCCTTGACCTGCGGCCACTGCAGGCCGACGTCCGCCAGCGCGGGAAGGTCCGGCCGTCCGGCACCGCCTCGCGGATGCCGTGCACCGCCAGCCGCAGCGCGTCGTAGCCGACGATCAGCTGGCCGTCGTCCAGGGCGGCCCGCCCGCCGGGCCCGACCGGCTCCCGCCCGGCGGCCGCCAGCAGCCGCCGGAGCGATTCGTAGTCCGCCGCCGAGCCGCCCGTCCGCGCCGGGCCCTTCGTCCAGGCGTCCGGGTGGGCGAGGGAGGTGTAGCGCACGGAGAGGTGCTTTCCGAGGGCGCCCCGGTCCAGGTCCTTCTCGTGGGTCAGGTACGACGCCTCGTCCCCGGTCAGCACCGTGAACGTCCGGTCCTGGCAGCCGCGGCCGCCCAGCGCGTTGACGAACTGCCGCAACCGCGTGTGCCGGCCCGCGAACAGGACCGTGTCCGTCTCCCGCGAGGTGTCGCACACCAGGTGCGTGATCTGCCGGAAGGTGTTCGCGGTCGTGCCCTCCTCGCTGCGGTCGGCGGGCGGCGTGAAGGGCTGCGGCTCGTACGGCGAGCCCTTGAGCAGGCCGGCGAACGACCGCTGCAGCGTGCGCGTGTACGGGTCGCCGGGGTTGTCGTACACCAGCAGTGCCCTGCCCGCGCCGACCTCGGCGAAGGCGGCCAGCGCGCGGGCCTCGTCGGTGTTGGTCGGCGACACCCGGGCCAGCCCGGGGCAGGGGTCCTCGCCGCCCTGCCCGTTGGCCAGGTCGTCCGCGGTGATGGACGAGCCGACCACCGGGATCCCGCGCCGGGTCAGTTCCCCGACCGCCTTCTTGTTGTTGTCGGTGCTCTGCCCGATGCCGGCGACCGCCCGCAGCCGGTCCGCGCCCGTCGTCATCCGCGTCAGCCGCTCCACCGTCCGCCGCCAGTGATCCCCGGTCGCGCCGGGGTTGGCGAGCGCCAGCCGGATCGCGGGCGCCTGCCCGTTGGCGCCGTGGTTGGCCCCGTACTGCGCCAGGTACGCGCCCTGGAGCTGGTGCTGGATGTCGTCGAGGTTGGTGCGGGCGGTGGAGGTGTACGGCAGCATCAGCGCCACCGTGACGTAACTCCCCTCCTTCAGGCGGGCGTTCTCCCGCGCGATGGCCCGCACCACCGGCCGCAGCTGGGCGTGCCCGAAGTCGTACGGGCCGACCGCCACGCCCACGCACTCCGCGCTGCCCGCCGGCCGGGCCACCCCGGGCGCGCAGGAGCGGTCGTCGTGCGCGAGCGCGCGGACCGCGAACACCAGCCCCGCCACCAGGGCGGCCGTGGCCAGCAGCGCCAGACAGCGGCGCAGCGGGATCTCCCACACGCTCCCGCGCAGTACCGTGCCCACGCCCCTGCGCGCCATCAGGCCTCCCCGCTGCGGTCGTCCGGTCCGTCGTCCGTGTCGTCGCAGACGGCGCCGATGATGTGCAGGGTGTCGTCCGGGCTCAGCGGCGGCAGCGCGAGGAGCGGCGCCCGCGAGGAGGGCGCCGCGTCCGGGGCCCAGCCGGTGCGCCGGGCCACCTCCGGCAGCTCCCGCCGGACCGCGCTGCGCAGTGCCTCCCGGCCCTCACCGCGCCGGGCCGCGACGAACGCCACCTGGTCCGCGATGCCCTCGGCGCGGTCCCGCAGCACGGCCTCGACCAGTCCGGGACCGGGCGCGCCCTGCGCGTTGTCGACCAGCACCAGGGGCCGGCCGAGGCGCTGCATGCGCGGCAGCACCCCCGCGTACGCCTCGGTGAGGTCGGCGAGCAGGGCGCGCACCAGGTACCGCTCGGCGTGTCCGCGGGAGGTGCCGCCCGCCCGGAAGTGCCCGGACAGCAGGATCAGCCCGCGCTGGGCGTTGCCGCCCGCGTTCGGGTACGTCCGGTACCACACGGAGGCCTTCTGGCGGCGGCGGCCGGTGAAGCCCTCGGCGACGGACTCCAGGGTCGCCTCGACGGCGCTCGACAGCAGCGGCCCGGTGCCGGTGGCCGCCGCGACCACCTTGGCGGCCACCTTCCCGGCCCACCGTCCGGCCAGCCCGCTGATCCGGGAACCGCCCTCGTTCAGCAGCAGGATCCGCTCGACCTCCCGGCGGATCCGCTCGGAGTCGGCGTCGCCCCAGCCGCCGGCGGCCACCGCGACGAGTCCCGGCATCAGCCGGGGGAAGGTGATCCGGCCGGCGCCCGTCACCGGCGCCGCCAGCTGTTCGGCGATGCCCAGCAGCGCCTGTGCCACCGGCGACCAGGACTCGGCCGGCCGGTCCGCGGGCGGGCCCGCGAACTGCTCCTCCGCGCAGTCGACCAGCGCGACCGGCGTGTGCCCCCGGTAGACGTCCCGCAACTCGCCGAGCAGCGCGCTCTTGCCCAGGCCGCGGGCGCCGGTGAGCACCACGAAGGGCATCTCGCCCGGGTGCTCGAACGGATGGGCGCGATGCCGGTGGGGGCGCAGGCCCACCAGCCGCGGCGCCAGCCCGGCCGGGTCGACGTCGAACAGCGCTCCGCGCCCGTGCAGGCGCCCGTGCGTGCGTGCACCGCATCCCCCCTCAACAGCAGTGCAGGAAGGGGAAGTTGATCCCACCAGGGGCGGTGGCGTCCGTTCGGTCACAAAAGTGACGCCGCCAGGTCCCGCAGCCGCTCCGCGTACAGCCGCATGTTCTTCGCCGCCACGTCGGTGTCCGGGTAGCGGCTCGCCAGCCACAGGCCTTCGGGCAGCCGGTTGACCCACACGCACACCTGGTCGCCGTACGACACCCGCAGCAGCGCGCGCGCCCTCATCTCCTCCCAGCGCCCGGCGCCGGGGATGGAGCGGGCGTCGAGGAACGAGACGATCGAGTACAGGTCGGGCGAGGACGGCCGGAAGTCCGCGCCCAGCAGCTTCAGCACCCGGGCCAGCGGCATCCGGGCCAGGGCGCGGTTGGCCCGCAGTTCGGCGCGCACGGCGCGCAGGGTGCCGGGCAGGTCGGGACGGCCGGCCACGGGCACCTCGATCGGGGCGCCGCCCACGTACCAGCCCACCGAGTCGCTCCAGCGGGACTTCACCCGGGTGTGGAAGGGCACCACCGTGCGGTACACGGACTGCCCGCCCAGCTCGTGGAGGATCAGGGCGGTGGCCGCCAGCAGACCGACCAGGCTGCCGCCGTAGGGCCGGCAGTACGCCTCGAACGCGGCGGCCGTCTCCGCGTCCGCGAGCGGTTCGGACAGCATCCGCTGCGGCGGCAGCGGGCCGTCCGGCTCCACGCCGAGGTCGACCGGGAAGCTCGGCAGCCTGCCGTCGCAGCGCCGGATGAACTCCCGCCAGCGTGCGACGACTTCGTGGCTGTCGTCGATGCGGTCCGCGTCCGCGCGCTCGATCCCGCAGAAGTCGACGTAACTGGCCGCCGGGGTGCGCGCCACGGGGTCGCGCCCCTCGACGCCCGCCGCGTACAGCTCGTGGACCTCGGCGGCGATCCGGTGCATGGAGTAGGCGTCGACGTTGGTGTGGTCGAAGGCCAGGTACACGCTGGCCGAGTCCTCGCGGACGACCGCCGTGTAGAGGAAGCTGGGCCAGCGCAGGGCGTCCGCGACGGTGTCGAAGCGGCCTTCGAGGTGCCGGACCAGGGCGCCGGCGTCGGAGAAGTCGCCGGTCACCTCCCTGTGCAGGGACACGTCACCGGCGTCGAGCGTGAACCGGCGCAGTTCGTCCCCCACCCAGCGGAAGCCGCTGCGCAGCGTCTCGTGCCGCAGCGTCCAGGCCCGCAGGGCCTCCTGGAGGACGTCGAGGTCGACCGGGCCGGGGATGTCGAAGGCCGTGCCGAGCCAGGTCGGCACGAACAGCCCGTCCTCCCGCACGCACTTGGCCGTCCTGATGTGCGACTCCTGGATGTAGGCCGGGGGCCGGGAGTCCTCCGGCAGTCCGTCCGCCGCCGCGACGGTCGCCGGGCTCAGCGTCCACTCGACGAGCCGTCCCGGCCGGACCTCGCAGCGCTGGATGTCAGTGATACGCACGCGTCTCCGTTCGCAGGGGGGACCCCATGGACGTGGGTCCCCTCCAAGGGAATGCCGTCACGGGCGGCGGGGACATGCCCGCCCGGGGCATTTCAGCGGAACGGGTGGCGGGGCGAACGCGGAAGTGATTAACCCACGGTGACCGCCGGGGCCCGGTCCACGCGCCGGTGTCCTCGTGCCCCCGGACCGGTCCGTCCGCGGCGGGTCCCGCACGAGCCGGGCGCACGCCGGATCGTCCGGGAGCACGGTCCGCCCGTCGTGCCCGGCGGGCCGGTCGCGGCCGCCGTCCTCCCGCCCGCGCCGGGCCGGGCCCCGGGACGTGCCGGCGGACGGGGCCGCGGGGGTGGCGCGGGGGTGGCGCGGGGACAAAGCGGTACGTCGGCGATACTGGGACCCATGGCTTACGACGATCTTCGCTCCCTGCTGCGGGCACTGGAGCGCGAGGGAGACCTCAAGCGCATCAAGGCCGAGGTCGACCCGTACCTGGAGGTCGGGGAGATCGTCGACCGGGTCCAGAAGTCCGGCGGCCCGGCCCTGCTCTTCGAGAACGTGAAGGGCTCCGCGATGCCCCTCGCGATGAACGTCTTCGGCACCGACCGGCGGCTGCTGAAGGCGCTGGGCCTGAAGTCGTACGGCGAGATCTCCGAGAAGATCGGCGGGCTGCTGCGGCCCGAGCTGCCGCACGGGTTCGTCGGGGTGCGCGAGGCGTTCGGCAAGCTCGGCGCGATGGCGCACGTGCCGCCGAAGAAGGTGAAGCCCGACCACGCGCCCGTGCAGGAGGTCGTCCTGCACGGCGACGAGGTGGACCTGGACCGGCTCCCGGCCCTGTTCACCTGGCCCCAGGACGGCGGCTCCTTCTTCAACCTCGGGCTCACCCACACCAAGGACCCCGCGACCGGCGTCCGCAACCTGGGCCTGTACCGCCTCCAGCGGCACGACCGGCGCACCATCGGGATGCACTGGCAGATCCACAAGGACAGCCGCAACCACTACCAGGTCGCGGCCCGCCGGGGCGAGCGGCTGCCGGTCGCCATCGCCTTCGGCTGCCCGCCCGCCGTGACGTACGCCTCCACCGCGCCCCTGCCCGGTGACATCGACGAGTACCTGTTCGCCGGGTTCGTCGCGGGCAGGCGCGTCGAGATGGTCGACTGCAAGACGGTCCCGCTCCAGGTGCCCGCGCAGGCGGAGGTCGTCCTGGAGGGCTGGCTGGAGCCGGGCGAGATGCTCCCGGAGGGCCCCTTCGGCGACCACACCGGCTTCTACACCCCGCAGGAGCCCTTCCCGGCGCTGCGGATCGACTGCGTGACCATGCGCAGGCGGCCGCTGCTCCAGTCGATCGTCGTCGGCCGCCCGCCGACGGAGGACGGCCCGCTCGGCCGCGCCACGGAACGCTTCTTCCTCCCGCTGCTGAAGATCATCGTCCCGGACATCGTGGACTACCACCTGCCCGAGGCCGGCGGCTTCCACAACTGCGCGATCGTCTCGATCGACAAGAAGTACCCGAAGCACGCGCAGAAGGTCATGCACGCCGTGTGGGGGGCGCACATGATGTCCCTGACCAAGCTGATCGTGGTCGTCGACGCCGACTGCGACGTCCACGACCTGCACGAGGTGGCCTGGCGCGCCCTCGGCAACACCGACTACGCCCGCGACCTCACGGTCGTGGAGGGTCCCGTCGACCACCTCGACCACGCCTCCTACCAGCAGTTCTGGGGTGGCAAGGCCGGGATCGACGCGACGAGGAAGTGGCCGGAGGAGGGCTACACCCGCGACGGGGGCTGGCCCGACATGGTCCTCTCCGACCCCGCTACGGCGGCCCTGGTGGACCGCCGCTGGAAGGAGTACGGACTGTGAGCAGCGCCTCCGCGGCACTTCCGCGGCCGGGACGCACCAAGGCCTTCCTGCGCCTGGTGATGATCGAGCACTCGGTGTTCGCGCTCCCCTTCGCCTACATCGCCTCGCTCACCGCGATGTACCAGCGGGACGGGAACATCCACTGGGTCCGGCTGCTGCTGGTCACCGTCTGCATGGTGGGGCTGCGCACCTTCGCCATGGCGGTCAACCGGATCATCGACCGCGAGATAGACGCCCGCAACCCGCGCACCGCGCACCGCGAACTGGTGACCGGCGCGATGTCGGTGAAGCACGCCTGGACCGGTGCCCTGATCGCCCTCGTGGTCTTCCTGGGCGCGGCGGCGCTGCTGAACCCGCTGTGCCTGGTACTGGCGCCCATCGCCGTCGTGCCGATGGTGGTCTACCCCTACGGCAAGCGGTTCACGGACTTCCCGCAGGCCATCCTCGGCCTGGCCCAGGCGATGGGCCCGGTCGGCGGCTGGCTGGCCGTCTCCGGCTCGTGGTCCTGGGACGCGGTGATCCTGGGCCTGGCCGTCGGCATCTGGATCGGCGGCTTCGACCTCATCTACGCCTGCCAGGACGTGGAGACCGACCGCGAGATCGGTGTCCGGTCGGTCCCGGCCCGCTTCGGCGTCCCGGCGGCGATCCGGGGCGCGCGGGTGTGCCACGCCCTCACCACGGCCCTGTTCCTCTGGTACGCCCTGGCCACCCACGCCGGCCCGTTCCTCTGGCTGGGGCTGGTGGTCGTGGCGGCCGCCTTCGTCTACGAGCACCGCATCGTGCGCCCGCACGACCTGTCCCGCCTCAACAGGGCGTTCTTCAGCGTCAACGGCTTCATCGGCATCGCCCTGTTCGTGTGCGCGCTGCTCGACCTGCTGGTGCGGGGCCTGACCGTCTGAGCCCGCGCACCGGCCCACGGCCCGGCCCGGCCTGAAGTCGCGCAACCCCGCCGGTACGCTCAAGGTGTGAACGCAGGAGAAACGCAGCGCACACCTTGGATCGTGGGGGTGTCCGGAGCTTCCGGAACCCCGTACGCGGCTGCCGTGCTGCGGGCGTTGCTCGCGGCGGGGGAAGCGGTCGACCTGGTGGTCAGCCGGGCCTCCCGGCTGACCCTGCTGGACGAGACCGGGATCTCCTTCCGGGACGCGCACTGGCAGGACGACCTGCGGGAATGGCTGGCCCGGGGCGCCGACGGCAAGCCCGGCGCGTTCGCCGTGGACATCGGCGCGGTGCGCCACTGGAGCGCCGGGGACCTGGCCGCCGGGCCCTCGTCGGGCTCGTACCCGGCCAAGGGCATGCTCGTCGTCCCGGCCTCCACGGCGTGCGTCGCCGGAGTCGCGCTCGGGCTGTCGAAGGACCTGCTCCAGCGGGCGGCGAGCGTCACGCTCAAGGAGCGCAGGCCGCTGGTCGTGGCCGTGCGGGAGACCCCCCTGAACGGGCAGACCCTGCGGCACCTCGTCGCCCTGGACGACGCCGGCGCGAGCGTGGTGCCCGCCTCGCCGGCCTTCTACGCGGGCGCCACCCACATCCAGGACCTGGTTGACTTCGTCGCCGGGCGGGTGCTGGACGCCGCGGGCGTGCGGCACGGCCTGTACCGGCGCTGGAAGGGCACGCTGGGCGGCGCCGCGCCCGGCTAGGCACGTCTCGCGGTACCTCTCATTCACTCCGGGAACTCTTCAGCGGAAGGCTTCGATCGCATGGACGCGGTGGACAGGCAGCTCATCCAGGCCCTGAGGGAGAACGGCCGGGCCTCCTACGCGGAGCTGGGGCGCCTCGTCGGCCTGTCGGGACCCAGTGTCACCGACCGCATCAACCGGCTGGAGGCGGCCGGGGTGATCACCGGCTACCGCGCCACGGTGGACGCCGCCTCGCTCGGCCTCGGCGTCACCGCCCTGATCGGCATCTCGCTGTCCGACGCCGCCGACCACGAGGACGTGGCCCGCCGGATGAAGGACCTGCCCGAGATCGAGGACTGCTGGTTCATCGCCGGCGACGACTCCTTCATGCTCAAGGTGCGCTCGACGGACGTGGACGGGCTGGAGAGGACCATCCGGCGGCTGTCCGGGACGAAGGGCGTCTCGCGGACCCGGACCACCATCGTGCTGTCCACGAAGTGGGAGAACCGGGTCGGAGAGCTGCCGGAGGAGGTCTAGGCGTAGGTTTGCTCCCGTTGTCGTGGAAAGGTGTTGGCATGGACGTCGGGCTCAAGCGCGAGCTGGAGGAGAAGGTCCGCTCCGGTGAGCGGCTGTCCCGCGAGGACGGCATCGCCCTGTACGAGTCGGACGACCTGGCGTGGCTGGGCGGCCTCGCGCACGAGGTGCGCACCCGCAAGAACGGCGACGTGGTGCACTTCAACGTCAACCGGCACCTGAACATGACCAACGTGTGCACGGCCTCCTGCGCCTACTGCTCCTTCCAGCGCAAGCCGGGGGAGGCCGACGCGTACACCATGCGCATCGAGGAGGCCGTCAAGCTCGCCAAGGCGATGGAGAACGAGCACCTCACCGAGCTGCACATCGTCAACGGGCTGCACCCGAACCTGCCGTGGCGCTACTACCCGCGTTCCCTGCGCGAGCTGAAGAAGGCGCTGCCGAACGTCTCCCTGAAGGCGTTCACCGCCACCGAGATCCACCACTTCGAGACCATCTCCGGGCTGAGCGCGTCGGAGATCCTGGACGAGTTGATCGACGCGGGCCTGGAGTCGCTGACCGGCGGCGGCGCGGAGATCTTCGACTGGGAGGTCCGCCAGCACATCGTGGACCACCGCACCCACTGGGAGGACTGGTCCCGCATCCACCGCCTGGCGCACGAGAAGGGCCTGAGGACCCCGTGCACCATGCTCTACGGCCACATCGAGGAGCCCCGCCACCGCGTGGACCACGTGCTGCGGCTGCGTGAGCTGCAGGACGAGACGGGCGGCTTCCAGGTCTTCATCCCGCTGCGCTACCAGCACGACTTCGTGGACATGAAGGACGGCAAGGTCCGCAACCGGCTCCAGGCCCGCACCCGGATGGCGACCGGCGCGGAGGCGCTGAAGACGTTCGCGGTCTCGCGCCTGCTGTTCGACAACGTCCCGCACGTGAAGGTGTTCTGGGTGATGCACGGCGTGCGGACCGCCCAGCTCGCCCTCCAGCACGGCGCCGACGACATGGACGGCTCGGTCGTGGAGTACAAGATCACCCACGACGCCGACAACTACGGCACCCCGAACAAGCTGACCCGCGAGGACCTGCTCGACCTCATCCGCGACGCCGGCTTCCGCCCGGTCGAGCGCAACACCCGCTACGAGATCATCCGCGAGTACGACGGCCCCGACCCCCTGCGCCGCGAATCGCCGCAGCCCATGCGGGTCTGACGCGAGGCGTGCGGGGCCGGTCCCGGCCGAAGGGGGGCCGGGGTGCCCGTGCGGCCCGGCCGTCACCGCGGGCGAGGCGCTGCCGGGCCCGCCGTTCCGGATGGCCGGGGTGCGCGGGGCGTGCCGGAGCGGGGCGTCCGCGGCGGCCCGTGCCCACCGGCCACCCGTCGGCGCTGCCGCGGACGGGCGGCCGGGAGCGGGCGCGCCGGAGGCCGGTGTCCGGCCCGCGGACGGCCGTGCACCCGTAGGGGTAATGGTTACCATGGCCGAGTGCCTCTTACGTTCACCCTGGACCCGGCCGTCACCCCCGCCCTGCGCGACGGCATCCTCGACCTGTGGACCGACGTGTCCAACGCGGGCGGCTCGGTCGGCTTCGTCCCGCCCGTGACGCGCGAGGACGTCCGCCCGGAGCTGGTCAAGCACATGGTCGCGATGGCCGAGGGGCGCACCCGGCTGCTCACCGGGCACGACGGGACGGGCCGGGTGGCCGCGACCGCGTTCCTCACCTCCAACACCCACCGGCTGATGGGGCACTGGCTGTGGCTGTACACGGTGATGGTCCACCCGGAGCACCAGGGCCGGGGACACGGCCGCGACCTGCTCGCGGCGGCCGCCGACGCGGCCCGCTCCTTCGACGGCATCGAGGCCGTCCGCCTCACCTGCCGGGGCGGACTGGGCCTGGAGCGCTTCTACGCCTCCTGCGGCTACAAGGAGGTCGGCCGGGTGCCCGGCGCCATCCGGGTCGCCCCCGGCGACGACCGCGACGACGTCACCATGCTGCTGCCGCTCCTGTGAGGACCTGGCGCGGGCGTCCCACCCGCCGCCGGGACCGGTGGCGGGGCGTGCTTCACTGGACGGTGCCCCTTGCTGGGGTTTCGGACCGTACGACACGGAAGAGTGGATTGAGATGCTCCGCTACACGCTGATGCGCCTCGGCATCTTCGTCGGCTGCCTCGTGGTCGTCTGGGGAGCCGTCTACTCCGGCATCTTCCCGCGCGGCTTCGGCGACTCCAACTTCCTGTGGGTGCTGCTGCTGTCCCTGGTGCTGTCGGCGCCGATCAGCTGGGTGGCGCTGCGCGGCGAGCGGGACCGGGCCTCGGTGCAGATCGTGCACAAGGTCGACCGGATGAAGGCCAACCTGGAGGCCAGCCGCAGCCAGGAGGACGGGGCCGACGACGGCGCCCGTGCCCAGGGCCGGGCCTCCTGACCGACCGCCCCCCCGCGCGTCACCCGCCGGCCCCGCTCCCCAACTAGGCTTGCCCCATGGGTGCGGTGAGGACCAAACGGATGCCGCGTGCGATGCGGGAGCAGCAGATGCTCGACGCCGCCGTCCGGATCTTCGGGCGGCGCGGGTACATGGCCGCGTCGATGGACGAGATCGCCGAACTGGCGGGCGTGTCCAAGCCGCTGGTGTACCTGTACCTGAACTCCAAGGAAGACCTCTTCACCGCGTGCATCCGCCGCGAGGCCGCGGCGCTGGCCGACGCGGTCCGCACCGCCGTGCGGCCGGGGCTGCCCGCCGACCGCCAGCTGTGGGACGGACTGCGGGCGTTCTTCGCGCACACCGCCGAGCACCCCGACGGCTGGTCGGTGCTGCACATCCAGGCCCGCACCCACGGCGAGACCTTCGCGGCCGAGGTCAACGCGATGCGCGCGGAGATCGTCGCCTTCGTGACCGAGCTGATCGCGGTCGCCGCCCGCGAGGCCCACCGCGACCCCGACCTGCCCGAGCACGAGGTCGCGGGCCTGGCCGAGGCCCTGGTCGGTGCCGCGGAGTCGCTGGCCGCCTGGGCCAACACCGCGCGCACCGTCACCGCCCGGCAGGCGGCTGCCACCCTGATGAACTTCGCCTGGGCCGGCCTGGGCAACCTGATGGACGCCAGGCCCTGGACCCCGCCGCAGCCCGGGGGTTAGGGCCCCTCGTCCGGATCCTGCCGGGTCCGCGGGGTCCGGCCCGGTCCACCCGGAAGACCCCGGTCCCGCAGCGGCCGCACCTCGCCGGTCAGGTGCAGCCGGCCGGTCCCGCCGCGCAGTTCGAAGCCGCCCGCGCCGTCCGCGCCGTAGGTCACCGCGCCCGGGAGGAGGACCGGGGCGCGGAAGCGGGCCCGGATGTCCGCCGCGGCGGGGACCGGGTGGGCGGCCAGGCAGCGGGAGACCGTCCACATGCCGTGGGCGATGGCGCGGGGGAAGCCGAACGGGCGGGCGGTGAGGGGGTGCAGGTGGATGGGGTTGCGGTCGCCGGAGGCGGCGGCGTAGCGGCGGCCGAGGTCGCCGGGGAGGCGCCACTCGGCCCGGGCGGGCAGCGGGTCGCCGGACTCCTCCCGGGGGCGGCCGGGGCGGCGCCGGCCGTGCGGTGGCGGGCCAGGTAGGTGCTGCGGGACTCCCACACGGGCTCCCCGGACGCGCGCAGCTCCGTGACCACCGTCGCCTCCGTGCCCCGGTGGTGCGGGGCCAGTGCGGCGACGCGCACGGCCAGTTCGTAGGTCCCGGCGGTCGGCAGGGCGGCGTGGCGGACGATCCCGATCGAGGTGTGGACCAGGCCGAGCAGGGGCAGCGGGAAGCCGCGTCCGCTCATCAGGCGCATGGCCAGCGGGAAGCCCAGGACGTGCGGGTAGGTGACCGGCAGGGTGTCCGCCGGGTCCGTGAAGCCGCAGACCCGCGCGTAGGCGGCCGTCCGGGACCGGTCGACGCGCAGGCGGGGCAGCACCAGCCGGGTGCGCGGGAAGTCCGCCTCCGGGCCGGGGCGCTTGAACGGGGAGCGCAGGGCGCCCCGGACCAGCAGGGGGGCCAGCGCGGGCGCGGAGCGCAGGGTGACGTCGGTCATCACGCCCCCAGCAGGCTCTGGCCGCACACGCGGACGACCTGGCCGTTGACCGTGCCGGAGGCCGGGTGGGCGAGCCAGGCGGTGGTCTCGGCGACGTCGGCGGGCAGTCCGCCCTGGGCCAGGGAGTTCATCCGGCGCCCGGCCTCGCGGATGAGCAGCGGGACCGCGGCCGTCATCCGCGTCTCGATGAACCCGGGCGCCACCGCGTTCACCGTCACCCCGTGCCCGGCGAGCGCGCGCGGCGCGAGGGACCGTACGAGACCCACGATCCCCGCCTTGCCGGCGCCGTAGTTGGTCTGGCCCGCGTTGCCCGCGAGCCCGGCGATGGAGGCGGTGGCCACGATCCGGCCGCCGGGGCGCAGGACGCCCCGGGCCAGCAGGTCGTCGGTCGTGCGCAGCACGCTGCCCAGGTTCACCTCCAGGACCGGGCCCCAGCGGTCGGCGGGCATGTTGACCAGGCGCCGGTCGCGGGTGATGCCCGCGT
This sequence comes from Streptomyces sp. TG1A-8, assembly GCF_030499535.1. NCBI lineage: Bacteria > Bacillati > Actinomycetota > Actinomycetes > Kitasatosporales > Streptomycetaceae > Streptomyces > Streptomyces sp. TG1A-8. Next base: position 3,094,951 of record NZ_JASTLB010000001.1, on the reverse strand, counting down.
TGTGGACCAGTACGTCCAGGCCGCCGGGGAGGGCGGCGGCGATCCGTTCGCCCGCGTCGGCGGCCGTGACGTCCAGGGCGAGGGCGGTGCCGCCGATCCGTTCGGCGACCCGGCGGGCGTCCGCCTCGGCGGCGGGCACGTCGAGGACGACGACACGGGCGCCGTCCCGGGCCAGCGTCCCGGCGACGGCCTCGCCGATGCCCCGCGCGGCGCCCGTGACCAGGGCGGTCCGCCCGGCCAGCGGCTCGTCCCAGTCGGCGGGGGCGGTGACCGTGCCGGACCCGACCTCGATCACCTGGCCGCTGACGTACGCCGACCGGGGGGAGAGCAGGAAGCGCAGGGTGGACTCGGCGGCGGCCGCGTCGCCCAGCCGGAGCAGGTTCACGGTCCGGCCCCGGCCGATCTCCTTGCCGAGCGAGCGGGTGAAGCCCTCGAGGGCCTGCTGGGCGGCGCACTGGTGGTGGTCCTCGGGGTCCAGCGGGGCGCCCAGCACCAGGACCCGGCCGCTCGGGACGACGGACCGTACGACGGGGTGCAGGGCCGCGTGCACCCCGTCGAGCGCGCCGACGTCCGCCACGCCGGTGGCGTCCAGGACGACCGCGGCGGGGCGGGCGCTGCCCGGGGTGAGGCCCGTACGGGCCAGGACGGGGGAGAGGGCGAGGGTGGACCGCCCGGCCGTGAGGTGCAGCAACTCACCCCTGAGCCGCGGCTGTTCGGCCGACCAGCGGTGCAGCTCGGCCGGCTGGGGCAGACCCAGCCGCCTGGTCAGGAACCGGCCGGGTGCCGTGCCGGTGAAGCTCAGGTAGCGGTCCGCCATGCCAACTCCCACACGACTGGGTCCCATGTGCTTACTCTGCAGTAAGGTTACCGGAGGTAAGTCTATGTCGCGGGTGAGGAGCAGGTCGAGATGAGTCCCCTTGAGCGCCCTCTGGAGCCCCCGCGGGCCCGCCGGGTCGCGGTGATCGGCGGTGCGCGCATCCCCTTCGCCCGCTCGGACGGCCCCTACGCCACCGCCTCCAACCAGGAGATGCTGACGGCCGCCCTCGACGGGCTCACCGAGCGCTTCGGCCTGCGGGAGCCGGGCGCGGTGGGCGAGTTCGTCGCCGGCGCCGTCCTCAAGCACAGCCGGGACTTCAACCTGGCCCGCGAGACCGTCCTCGGCTCCCGGCTCGATCCGCGCACCCCCGCCTACGACATCCAGCAGGCCTGCGGCACCGGGCTCCAGGCGGTCGTCGCCGCCGCCAACAAGATCACCCTGGGCCAGACCGAATCCGCGGTCGCCGGCGGTGCGGACACCGCGAGCGACGCGCCCCTCGGCGTCAACGACCGGCTGCGCCGCATCCTCCTCCAGGCCCGCCGGGCCGGGTCGGCCGGCGCCCGCCTGCGGGCCCTCGCCCAGGTCCGCCCCTCCCACCTGGTCCCCGACATCCCGCGCAACGCCGAGCCGCGCACCGGCCTGTCGATGGGCGAGCACGCGGCCGTGACCGCCCGCGCCTGGGGCATCACCCGGCAGGCCCAGGACGAACTGGCCGCCGCCAGCCACCAGCGGCTGGCGGCGGCGTACGAACGGGGCTTCTTCCAGGACCTGGTCGTCCCCTTCCGGGGCCTGGCCCGCGACCAGAACCTCCGTCCCGGCTCCACACCGGAGAAACTGGCCGCGCTCAAGCCGGTGTTCGGCCTGGGGGACCCCGAGCCGACCATGACGGCGGGCAACTCCACCCCGCTGACCGACGGCGCCGCCCTCGTCCTGCTGGCGAGCGAGGAGTGGGCCGGGGCGCGCGGGCTGGAACCGCTCGCGTACCTGACGGCGTACGAGACGGCGGCCGTGGACTTCGTGCACGGGGACGTGGCCGGCGGCGAGGACGGCCTGCTGATGGCCCCGGCCCACGCGGTGCCGCGGATGCTGGAGCGCACCGGCCTGGACCTGTCCGACTTCGACCTGATCGAGGTCCACGAGGCCTTCGCCTCCCAGGTGCTGGCGACGCTGGCCGCCTGGGAGAAGGCGGGGCTGGCCCCGGTGGACCGGGCCCGGCTGAACGTCGCCGGGTCGTCGCTGGCCACGGGGCACCCCTTCGCGGCGACGGGGGCGCGGATCGTGGCGACCCTGGCGAAGCTGCTGTCCGAGCGGGAGGGGCCGGGCCGGGGCCTGATCTCCCTCTGCGCGGCGGGGGGCCAGGGCGTGACGGCGATCCTGGAACGGCCGTAGGCCATCGCTCGTCCGTCCACCCACCCACTCACCCACTCACCCACTCACCCGTCCGTCCGGACGGCGGGCGGAGCGCCGGCGGACGGCTGCGGCGGGAGCCGCCCCGCCCCCGCTCCGGTGCGGGAGCCGTCTGGTCACGGGGCCGGGCGAGCCGGCGAACCCGGTGCGCCGACGTTGCACATCCCCGGCTCCGGACCCTCCCGGAACCCGCACACGCCCCCCACAGCGACGCCGTACGATCGCCTGACCGGCCGTCGGTGACCGGCGCGCCGAGGCCACCGCCGGTCAGTGCACCGTCGCACGCCCGAGGAGCCGCCCGTGCCGACCCCGTACCCGCAGCCCTTCGTCGCCCACGGTGCCCCCGGTGCTCCCGCCCCCTCCGGCGCCGTCGTCCGCGCCGCCCCCGCCTCCTCCGGCACCCCGGTGCCGGCCACCGGCGACGACGGCCGCCCCGTCCTCGTGGCGCCCCGCACCCAGCGGCTCGACGGCGCCGTGCGCGAGGCGTACGTGCCGCCCCTCGCGCCCCCGGTGACCCACGGTTCCCTCGCCGACCTGCCGTTCGACAACGCCGAGGAGGATCCCGCCGCGATCGTGCTCAGCCGGCGGCTGCCCGACGGGCGCTGGGCGGACGTGACGGCGGCCGGGTTCGCCGCGCAGGTCCTCGCCGTGGCCAAGGGGCTCATCGCGGAGGGCCTGGTGCCGGGCGACCGGATCGCGATCATGGCCCGCACGACGTACGAGTGGACGCTGCTGGACTTCGCCGCCTGGGCCGCCGGCCTGGTCACCGTCCCCGTCTACCCGACCTCCTCCCTCTACCAGACCCGCTGGATCCTGCACGACTCCGGCGCCGTGGCCCTGATCACCGAGACCGTCGGCCAGGCCGCCGCGATCGGCCCCGAACTCGGCCGCATGCCGGACCTGAGGCACCTGTGGGTGATGGAGAAGGGGCACGTGGAGCGCCTGGGCGAACTGGGCGCGCAGGTGCCGGACGGCGAGGTCGGCGTCCGCAGGGGGGTGCTGGGCCCCGACACCCTCGCCACGCTCATCTACACCTCGGGCACCACCGGCCGCCCCAAGGGCTGCGCCCTGTCCCACGGCAACTTCTTCGCCGAGGTCGACAACGCCATCGAACTCCTGCACCCGGTCTTCAGGGCGCGGCCGTCCGAGGAGGTGTCGGTCCTGCTGTTCCTGCCGATGTCCCACGTCTTCGGACGGATGGTGGCGATCGCCTGCGTGCGGGCCCGCGTCCGCCTGGGCCACGCACCGAGCCTGAAGGCGGAGGACCTGCTACCGGACCTGGCCGCGTTCCGGCCGACCTGCCTGCTCACCATCCCCTACATGCTGGAGAAGGTCTACAACTCCGCCCGCGCGAAGGCGGAGGCGGGCAGCAGGGCGACCGTCTTCGACCGCGCCGCCGACGTGGCCGTGCGCTACGGCGAGGCGCTGGAGGCCCGGCAGACCGGCACCGGCGGCGGACCCGGCCGGGCGCTGAGGACGGCCCGCTCCTTCTACGACTCCCTCGTCTACCGGCGCATCCGGGCCGCGATGGGCGGACGCGTGCGGCACGCCATCTGCGGCGGCTCCCCGCTCGGCCGGCGCCTGGCCGCCTTCTACGCCGGCGCCGGCATCGAGGTCTTCGAGGGCTACGGCCTCACGGAGACCACCGGCGCCTCGACGCTCACCCCGCCCCTCAAGCCCCGCCTGGGCACCGTCGGCTGGCCCATGCCCGGCACCCGGGTGCGCGTCGCGGCGGACGGCGAGGTCCTCATCGCCGGCGACCACGTCCTGCGCGGCTACTGGGACCCGGGGGCCGGCGGGATCGTCCCGGCCACCCGGGACGGCTGGCTGGCCACCGGCGACCTGGGCGAGCTGGACGACGAGGGCTACCTCACCATCACCGGCCGCAAGAAGGAGATGCTGATCACGGCGGGCGGCAAGTCGGTCGCCCCGGCCCCGCTGGAGAACCGGCTGCGCCGGCACCCGCTGATCTCCCAGTGCATGCTCGTCGGCGACGGCCGCCCCTGTGTCGCCGCCCTGCTCACCCTCGACCCCGCCGGCATCACCCACTGGCGCCGGATGATCGGCAAGCATCCGGTGCCGGCGGAACTCCTGGTCGAGGACCCCGAGCTGCGGGCCGTCCTGCAGCGCGCCCTGGACGAGGCCAACGAGACGGTCTCCCGCCCCGAGTCCATCCGCCGCTTCGCCGTCCTGCCCGTGGACTTCACGGAGGAGGCGGGCCACCTGACCCCGTCGATGAAGCTCCGCCGCGAGCAGATCCTGCGCGACTTCGCGCAGGAGGTGGAGAGGCTGTACGAGGGGTGAGCCACGGCAGTCCCACCTCCGCCCGCACCGCCCTGCCCGCGGTCCGCCGCCGCACCCCCACGGCGACGCCGGCACCCGGGCGGGCACCGGCCCCCGGCCGCCCCCGCCCCGCGGGCCCCGCGCCGGCAACCGCCGGCGGGCGCCCGCCCCGCGCGCCGTTCGCTCCGGCACGCAGGGTGTCCCCCGGCGGCAGGGGCAGCGGCCGCGGTGCGACGTCCCGTCCGGGCGCACGACCGTGGGTGGCCGCGTCCGCCGCCCGCGAGGTGCCGCGCGGGACCGGCCACGTCGCCGTCGTGCGGGTGCCCCCAGGTGGTGGGCCGGTTCGCGGTCGGCCGGACACCGCGCGGGGCGGCTCCCGGCCGCTGGAGCGGTTCGGCCGCGGGGAGGGGGGATTTCTGCGTTCACGTCGCCGGGAATGGCCGGTTTTCCCTACCCTGGCCAGGGGTGGCCTCACGACTACGAGTAGTGGTACGAGGGTCGTACGGCGTGTGTACGCCCCGTCGGCCGTGACCAGGAGGATGGGCGTGACGGAGGAACGGGAACGCGGGCCGGGGCGCCCGCGCGGGCCGGCGGCTCCGTGGTGGTCCCCGCCGTGCCCGGCGGGCGGCCCACGTCGCTCCGCGGGCGGGGCGGGGACGGCCGGAAGGCGTCCGGCCGGCCGGTGGGCCGTGGCCCCGGCCGGATCCCGGCCGCGGAGCGGGCCGGCGAACCGCCCCGGGCGGACGGGCCGTTCGGCCCGCTGCCCCCCGAGGAGCGCGTACCGGCCGGGTACCCGCGGGTGCGGGGGCGTCCGCGGCCGATCGCGGACCCGCCGCGAGGCCGTGAACCGCCACGGGCTCATGCGCGGTGGCACCCGGCCCGACGGAATCCCCGGTCCTGATCGAGCAACTGCTGGGAGAGCGATGAACACCGAGCAACCCGCCTGGTCCACATCGGGCCGCAGCGGTGGGGAGGACGGCGGACGCCCGGCGGACACCACCCGCCCGGCCGCCCTCCACGCCCGCGACTCCGGGCAACCCCCCCGCCGACGCCCGCCCCGCCTCCCGCGCGGCCACCCGGCCGGCCTTCCCGGAAGCGGAACCGGGACCGGGTCGGGACCGGATCGGTAACGCCTCCTCATAGCCTGCCTTTCCACCCTCGCCGACTCCGTCCTACGAGCAGAGGCATGAAAGAAGACAAAGACGTCCGCCGGATCTTCCTGCTGAACCCGGACCAGCGACTCCTCCACGAGGCCGCACACTCGGGTGTTCAAGTGCGTTCGGCCCAGGTCGACGCACATGACGAGTCGGCGCTGCGGGTGCCCCTCGCCGAGGCCGCCGAGGCCGGGCTGTGCGTCAATCCGGCCCGGGCCCTCAGGATGCTGTCCGACCCGGAAGCGGTACAGCGGCTGGTCCGCGACAACCGGCTCCTGCCCGGCGGCGGCGAAGTCGCGCCCGACGATCCGCGGCTGACCGTGGAGACGCTGAGCGTCCACGGCATGCACCAGACCGTCGGGATCACCGCCCGGATGCCGTACGGCCTGCTGCACCCCGCGCCGGTGACGGACGACACCGCGGCCGAGGTGCGCGCGGTGGTGACCGGGCTGCTGGACCTGGCCGGGTACCAGTACGGGCCGGCCCACACCGGCATCGCGCTGACCCGGCGCGGACCGGTGATCACCGGCTGCCGGCCGGGACTCGCGGACGATCCGGTGCCCGAGCTGATCAGGGTGGCCGGCGGGTTCGACCTGACGGCCGGGGCCCTGCAGGTGCTGGCCGGACAACTGGTCGACGCGGTGCGGCCGAACCGGTTCGCCGCGGCGGCCGTGCTGTGCGGGCCGTGGCGGCTGGAGGCCGCGGAGGTGGCGGCCCTGCCGCAGGTGCGGCACGTGTCGCCGCCGGCGGCCGGCCGTCCGGGGTACCTCGTCGTGGACGCCGATTCGCCCGAAGGGGTGCAGCGGCGGCTGGACGCGCTGAAGCCGCTGGTCGTCGCGGACGTGCCGTGACCGGGAGCCGGGAACGGATCGGGAACGATCCGGTATGAGTCGGCCGCACCGTTGATACGTCGCCGGAAGAAGGACGACGACGCCAGCGACATCAACGGGAGGCGGAGTCAGGATGCTGAAGTTCTCGATCCTCGGGGCACTGCAGATCCGTACCCTGTCCGGCCCCGCCGAGATCTCCGGTGACCTGCAGCGCACTCTCGTGCAGACGCTGCTGGTCACGGAGGGACAGGCGGTGTCCGGGGAGAGCCTGGTCGAGGAGATGTGGGGTGATGCCGTCCCCGACAACCAGGCCAACGCGCTGCAGGCCCACATCAGCCGGCTACGCCGGAAATTGCGTGCCCTCGAACCGGGGCGGTCGTCCCCCCGGGTGACCATCCACCCCTCCGGTTACCGGCTGACCGTGGCCGAGGGCGAACTGGACGCGGCCGAGTTCGTCAAGGTCGTACGGCACGCCGAGTCGGCCGATCCCGCCGACGCGGCGCACAGCGCGCGGATGCTCCGGGACGCGCTCGCGATGTGGCGCGGTCCCGTCTTCGGCGGCTTCTCGGGCGGGACGCTGTGCCAGCTCGCCGGCGTCCGCTACGAGGAGTACCGGATGCGCGCGATGGAACTGCGCTTCGACGCCGAGCTGCGGCTCGGCCGGCACGCCGCCGTCCTCGCCGAACTGACCGAGGCCCACACCAACCACCCGCTGCGCGAGCGCTTCTGCGAGCAGCTGATGATCGCCCTGTACTGCTCGGGACGGCAGGCCGACGCCCTGGACGTCTTCCGCCGGATGCGCCGCCACCTGGACGACGAACTCGGCATCCAGCCCTCCCCGTCCCTGCGCCGGGTGGAGAACGCCATCCTCTGCCACGACCCCGCCCTGACCGGCGAGGCGCGAAGCCCCCTCCTCCAGCCGGCGTGAAGGTGGTTAGCTGGTCACAGCACTGACGCGTCCCGCCGGTAAGGCTAAGTCGCCTACCGGTGCGGCTTGTTCGGGTACAACCTAGGATTGTCCCGAACATCTCGGGCTGGCCAACGTGACGGGGCGGGGGGTGCGGGTTCGTGGAGTCGGCGGCGTCCGGTTCGCCCGGCGTGCGGTTCAACATCCTAGGTTCGCTGGAAGGCTGGCACGGACAGCACCGGCTGAGACTCGGCAGCCCCACCCAGGAACGCGTCCTCGTCACCCTGCTGCTGGAGCCGGGGCGCATGGTGCCCATGCCCCGGCTGGTGGCCGCGGCCTGGGACGACGATCCGCCGCAGACCGCCGGGCACCAGATCCGCAAGGCCGTGGCAGCGCTGCGCACCCGCATCCCCGGCGGCGCCTCGCTGATCCTCACCGACGGGTCCGGGTACCGGGCCGTCCTCACCGAGGACCAGCTGGACCTGCACGAGTTCACCCGCCGTGCGGGCGAGGCCCGGCAGGCGATGGCCGCCGGGCGGCCCGCCGAGGCGGTCGTCCACCTGCGCACCTGCCTGGACCTGTGGCGCGGGCCCGTCATGGCCGGCGCGGGCGGCTCGGTGATCACCGCCGCCTCCGCCGCGCTGGAGGAACGGCACATGGCGGTCGCCGAGCAGTACTTCGAACTGCAGCTCGACCTCGGCGAGTCCGGTGAACTGATCGGCCCGCTGCGCGAACTGGTCACCGCGCACCCGCTGCGGGAGACGCTGCGCGGGCGGCTGATGCTCGCGCTGTACCGGGCCGGGCGGCAGGCGGAGGCGCTGGAGGAGTTCGGCCGGGTGCGCGAACTGCTCGTCGAGGAGCTGGGCATCGACCCGGGCGCCGAACTGACCCGGCTGTACGAGGCCATCCTGCGCGACAGCCCCGAGGTCGCCCCCCGGCTGCCGCAGTCCGTGGCCGACCGCGCCGCCCACCTCGCGCCCGCGCCGCTCACGGCCCCCCCGAGGCCGGCCCCGCGCCCTGCACCCTGCCCTACGACCTGCCGGACTTCACCGGCCGGGACGAGGAACTGGCCCGGGTGCTGGAGGCCGGCCGGGCCCCGGTCGGCCAGGGCACCCGGATCGTCGGCGTGGACGGCATGGGCGGCAGCGGCAAGACGGCCCTCGCGGTGCACGCGGCCCACCAGCTCACCGTCGACTACCCCGACGGACAGCTCTTCGTGGACCTGCGCGGATTCAGCCCCGGCGAGAAGGCGCAGGAACCCGGCGCCGTGCTGCACTCCCTGCTGCGCACCGTCGGCGTCCCCGACGACCGCATCCCGGACGACCTGGAGAGGCGCACCACATTATGGAGGACCGTTTCCGCCCAGCGGAAACTCCTGCTCCTCCTCGACAACGCCGCCGACGCCGCCCAGGTACGGCCCCTGCTGCCCGCCTCCGAGGACTGCCTGACCATCCTCACCGGCCGCGTCCGCATGCTCGACCTCGACGGTTCCGAATGGCTCTCCCTCGGCCTCCTCTCCGACGACGACAGCGCCACCCTGCTCACCCGCATGCTCGGCGCCGACCGCACCGGTGCCGAACCCCAGGCCGTCGACCACCTCACCCGCCTGTGCTGCGGCCTCCCCCTGGCCCTGCGCATCACCACCGCCCGGCTGCGCAACCGGCCCCGCTGGACCGTGCAGTACCTGGTCGACCGGCTCGCCGACGAGACCAGGCGGCTGCGTGAGCTGAGCGCCGGGGAGCGCAGCGTCGAGGCCACGCTCCGGCTGTCGTACCAGGCGATGGACGAGGACCAGCGCGCCGCGTTCCGGTTACTCGGCCTGCACCCCGGCAGCGCCATCGACGTCGAGTCGGCCGCCGCGCTGCTCGGCATGGACGTCCACGACGCCGAGGACCTGCTGGAGTCCCTGCTCGACACGCACCTGCTGGAGCAGCAGGAGGCGGGGCTGTACGGCTTCCACGACCTGGTGCGCACGTACGCGATGAGCGTGCGGGAGGCCGAGGACGACGAGGAGGGCGCGGTCGAGCGGCTGGTCGGCTACTACACCCTGGCCACCGACCACGCCTGCGAGTTACTCTTCCCCGGCCGCAACCGCTACAACGACCCGCCCGCGTCGGACGCCGCCGAGCTGCCCCGGCTGACCGACTACGAGCAGGCGCTGCGCTGGTTCGACCGGGAGCACGAGGCACTGCTCGCGGTCGTCGCGCAGGCGGGTGCCCAGGGCCTGCACCGCACGGCCGCCCTGCTGGCCCGCAATGTGCTGTTCTACCTCCACCTGCGCGGCCACTACGAGGAGTTCCGGATCGTCAACCGCATCGCGGTCAGCGCCTGCCGGGAGCTCGACGACCCGGTGCTGCTCAGCCTGAGCCTGTCCAACCTGGCCGTGGGCCACTGGTGGCTGGGCGACTTCCACGACGGCATCGCCTCCGCCCAGGAGGCCCTGGAGCTGATCGGCGGCAGCGACCGCCGCACCGAGGCCTTCTGCATCGAGGTGCTCGGCCTGCTGCACGGGGCGATCGGCAACTTCGACGAGGCCCGCGAGCAGCTCACCCGGGGCGTCGAGCTGCACCGGTCGCTGGGCGCCCACCGGCTGGAGGCGGAGGCGCTGGCCAACCTCAGCTCGGTGGAGACCTGGACGGGCCACCACGCCGACGCCGCCCGGCACGCGGCCCGGGCCACCGAACTGAACCGGCGCCTCGGCGAACGCGGCAACGAGATCCACTCGCTCACCTACCTCGCGCTGGCCCACCTCGGCACCGGCGAGGACGAGCGGGCCCGGGCCTGTCTGTCCCAGGCGCTCGAACTGTGCGACGAGTCCCGCCAGCCCGGCAACGTCGCCTTCGTCCTGGCGCACTGGGCCCGCGTCTGCCAGCGCCTCGGCGAGGTCCGCTCGGCCGAGGAGCACGCCGAACGCGCCCTGGACCTGGTCACCGCCGGGGGCACGGTCCTGCGCCAGTCGGCCGTGGTGAACGTGGTGGGCGTGATCCACTCGCGCGCCGGCACCCCGGAGCGGGCCATGGAACTGCACCGCCGTGCCCACGAGCTGGCCTCCCGCCTCGGCTACCGCATCGAGATGGCCCGCGCCCTGCACGGCATGGCCGAGGCGGCCCGCCTGCTGGGCGACCGACCGGCGGCCGAGCAGTACCAGCGCTCGGCCGGCGCGCTGTACGACGCGATGGGCGTGACGGAGCCGGGACGGCGGCTGTAGGGCGCCGGGCGCTCCGGGCGGCGGGCGGGTCCGTGCCGCCGCCGGAGTGCCGGTGCCGTTCACGGAGAACGGCACCGGCGGGGGGTGGGCCCGGCCGGTGCCGTCGCTGCGGGGTGCCTCGACGTGCCGTCCGCGGATCAGCCGGGCATGCGGTCGTCGGCCAGGACCCGGCCGGAGTGCGCGTCCTGGCCCGTCAGACCGGAGGCGATGTGCATCAGGGTGTGCTGCACGCCGGTCGCCGGCACGGCGGTGGCCGCGCCGAGCGCGAGGACACCGACACCGGTGAGGGCCGCCAGGACCGTCTTCGTACGCAGTGCGAAGGTGCGCATAGCCGTGAGCCCCCAGGTCAGAGAAGGATCGGATTCCGGTCGCCGGGCTTTCCCCGACTTCCGGAACCGATGCTCCGGGGAAGCGATACCCGTACCGTCCCCACTGGTTACCGGAACAGGTCGCACTCCTGGTAATCCTGGTTTCAATCGTTCCTGGTGGGGCTGAGTCGCAGGTCAGAAGAGGTGCGGGCAGGGATCGAACCGGTATCGGGCAGCGTCCGGGCGAACGGGAAGGCCTGCGGGACGGACGTGCCGCGCCGTTCCGCGGGCTGCCGCACCGTGCCGGCGCCGGGCGGCGCCCGGCGCCCGGCGTCCGCCGGCAGCCGGGCCCCGCCCGCACCGCCTCCGGGGCCGCCCGTGAGCACCCCGGCCGCCCCCGGCGGCCTCACCCGGGTCGCCGCCCCGCACCCGCGCCGAGGACGACGTGCGCATCGACGCGGTGAGCCCCGGCGCCACGGACACCGGCATGTCGCTGCGTCCCGGAGGGGGCGGCGCCGGCCGCGCGGCCCGGCCGGCCCCCCCGCCCGCCTTCCGCTGGAGTGGATCGCCGCGTCCCTCAGGCGCGAGCGCACCCGCGCCGGGCTGTCCCTGTCCGAGCTGGCCAAGCGCGCCGGCATCGCCAAGTCCACGCTCTCCCAGCTGGAGGCGGCGAGCGGGAACCCGAGCATGGAGACGATCTGGGCGCTGGGGGTCGCCCTCGGGGTGCCGTTCGGCACGCTGGTCGAGCCGCCCGCGCCGAGCGTTCGGGTGGTCCGGGCGGGGGAGGGTCCGGCGGTCGCCTCCGAACAGGCGGACTTCGTCGCCACCCTGCTGTCGGCCAGTCCGCCCGGGGCCCGGCGCGACGTCTACCACCTGCGGGCGGAGCCGGGCGCGGCGCGCCTGTCCGAACCGCACATCCCGGGCACGGTGGAACACCTGATCGTCGGCACGGGCCGGGTGAAGGCGGGACCGGTGGGGGCGGAGGTGGAACTGGGACCCGGCGACTACATGTCCTGTCGCGGGGACGTGCCCCATTCCTACGAGGCTTTGGCGGCGGGCACGACATTCGTCCTCGTCATGCAGCACGTGTGACGCGAGGGAGGGAAGGGGCGGGCCGCGCCGGGAATTCACCGGGCATTCACGGGGCCGAAAGCGGCGGTCCGCCGTGGGCGGCCGAAAGGCAGGAGCCCCGTCGCCTCACGGCGCGGGGCTCCTTGGGTACTGCACTCAGGTTCTGCGATCAGGCAGTGATCAGACGGGGGTGACGTTCTCCGCCTGAGGACCCTTCGGGCCCTGCGTGACGTCGAAGGAGACCTGCTGGTTCTCCTCGAGAGAACGGAAACCCTGCGCGTTGATCGCGGAGTAGTGGACGAAGACGTCGGGGCCGCCGCCCTCCTGGGCGATGAAGCCAAAGCCCTTTTCGGCGTTGAACCACTTCACGGTTCCGGTAGCCATAAGCCCTCCTTGGGCTCAAAAGGGTTGCCCTGCTCCAGAACCTGCACGTGCGTACGGTGCTGCACAACTGCAATCGTCTGAATACGACGAGAGCCCGCGGTTACATGCTCCGCAGGCTCTGTACTGCAAGGGAAACCAAACTGCAACTTGCGGCGAGCCTAGCACGCAGCCCGCCGAATGCAACAGAGGCCAAGATCACGTCACCCGAATGTTTGAACCGCCGGGCGGGCGGAGCGGGGGGAGCCGGTCCCGGCACCGCACCGGACGGGGTCTAGTCTCGCGATGTGGACATTTCACGCACCCGGCCGCGCGTCGGCCACATCCAGTTCCTGAACTGCCTGCCCCTCTACTGGGGGCTCGCGAGAACCGGCACGCTCCTCGACCTCCGGCTCACGAAGGACACCCCGGAGAAGCTGAGCGAGCAGCTCGTGCGCGGTGACCTCGACATCGGGCCCGTCACCCTGGTGGAGTTCCTGCGCAACGCCGACGACCTGGTCGCCTTCCCGGACATCGCCGTCGGCTGCGACGGCCCGGTGATGTCCTGCGTGATCGTCTCGCAGGTCCCCCTCGACCGGCTGGACGGCGCCCGGGTCGCCCTCGGCTCGACCTCGCGCACGTCGGTCCGGCTCGCCCAGCTGCTGCTCGCCGAGCGCTACGGCGTACGGCCCGACTACTACACCTGCCCGCCCGACCTCAGCCTGATGATGCAGGAGGCGGAGGCCGCCGTCCTCATCGGCGACGCGGCCCTGCGCGCCAACCTCCACGACGGCCCTCGCTACGGGCTCGACGTGCACGACCTCGGCGCGCTGTGGAAGGAGTGGACGGGCCTGCCGTTCGTCTTCGCGGTGTGGGCGGCCCGCCGGGACTACCTGGAGCGCGAGCCGCTCATCACCCGCAAGGTCCACGAGGCCTTCCTCGCCTCCCGCAACCTCTCCCTGGAGGAGGTCGGCAAGGTCGCCGAGCAGGCCGCCCGCTGGGAGTCCTTCGACGAGGCGACCCTCGCCCAGTACTTCACCACCCTGGACTTCAGCTTCGGCGCGCCGCAGCTGGAGGCGGTTGCGGAGTTCGCCCGCCGGGTGGGGCCGACGACGGGGTTCCCCGCGGACGTGAAGGTCGACCTGCTCCAGCCGTAGGCGCCGGGGCGGCCCGCCGGGGACGGCGCGACGCCCGGTGCCGCGGGCGCCGCGGGGCCGCGGGTGCCCGGGCGCCGCAGAGCTGCGGGAGCCCGCTCGGCTCCCGCGCCCGGCTACAGGGGTGTCGTCACGGTCACGTGCTCGCCGCCGCCCAGGTGCAGCATGCCCCGGCCCGGCGTGACCGGGCCGCCGACCATGCTCCGCGTCGTGCGGATGCCGATCAGCTCGCCCGAGCCCGACTCCTGCGGGGACAGCAGGATGCCGCGCCGGGCCTTCTTCGCGTCGACCTGCCACCCGGAGAAGCCGCCGCAGATCTCGTCCTCGTCACCGGCGATGACGAGGGCCAGCCCCTCCTCGGTCCCGCGCTCCACGATCCGCTTGAACACGTCCTCGGCGTCGCAGTCCTCCAGCACCTCGGCGTCGTCGACGAGGACGGCGACCGGGTCCTGCGGCGTGGCCGACGCGATGGCCTCCGTCAGCTCGTCCTCGTCGACGTCACGGCCGGTGAACACCTTCAGGACGCCGTCCCGGCCGTCGAGTTCGCGCAGCGGGGACGGGCGGGGCGCCGCGACGACCAGCCGCACGCCCTGCTCCAGGCAGGAGCGGGCGAAGTTCAGCAGCACCGTGGAGCGCCCGGACTTGGCGGGACCGCCGATCACGAACGCCGGCACGCCCCGGGCCAGGTCCGGCCCGAGCGCGGTCAGTTCGTCGCCGCCGACGCCCACCAGGGCCCACAACCGGGAGGAGGCCGTCGCCGGGTCGCGCATCGCCCACGCGTCCGCGAAGGAGATCCGGCTCGGCAGCACGTCGACCCGGAACGGGCGCCGGGAGCGCGGCACCGCGGCGTCCCGCGCCGCGGCCGCCTCGCCGATCGCCAGCAGCGCGGCGGCCTGTCCCTGGCCGGTGGTGTCCCCGGCGAGCAGCGCGAACTGCGTCTCGGCGGCCGTCTCGCCGCGGAAGGCACGGCCCGGCGGGATCTCCTCGGGCACCTTGCGCGCGTTGATGTCCAGCATCGAGAAGTCGCCGCGGTCGGCGAGCCGCAGACCGTACTTGTCCTCGGTGAGCGAGGAGATGCGCCCGGCCAGCAGCTGCCGGTCACCGGTGATGACCAGGTGGATGCCGACGCTCGCGCCCTCGCGCATCATCACCATGACCTGGTCGGTCAGGTCGCCGTGGTTGTGCTCGCCGAGCGTGGGCAGCCAGCCCTCCCAGCGGTCCAGCAGCAGCACGACGTGCGGCAGCCGTTCGTCCTCCGGGACGCCGGCCCGCTGCTCCCCGATGTCCGCGAACCCCTTGTCGGCCAGCAGGTCCTGGCGGCGCGTCAGCTCGCCGGACAGCCGGGCCATGAGCCGCTCGACCCGCTCCAGCTGGTTGCGGCCGACGACGGCACCGCAGTGCGGCAGCCGGGTCAGCGCGTTGAGGGCGCCGTTGCCGCAGTCGATGCCGTACAGGTGCACGTCGGCACAGGAGTTGGTGCGGGCCAGCGAACCGGCGATGGTGCGCAGCACCTGGGAACGGCCGGTGCGCGGGGCGCCGGCGACGATGAGGTGGCCGAAGGTGGCGAAGTCCACCGCCACCGGACGCCGGGCCTGGTCGGCCGGGAGGTCCTCCACACCGAACGGGGCCGCGGGCAGCGCACCCTGGGCGCGCACCGGCGGGACGTCGTCGAGCAGCAGGGTGTCGTCCAGCGCGGGCAGCCACGGGGAGTGCTGCGCCGGGATGCCCAGCGCCCGGTCGGCTTCCCGGACGGCGTCCACCAGTACCTTCAGGTCGGTGATCTCCTCGTCCTCGCGGGCCTCGGTCCGGGGTTTGCGCAGCGCGGCGCGCCCCAGGTCCTGCCAGGTCAGCGGGGCCGCCCAGGGCGCGAGGGTCCGCGGGTCGGCCGCACCCGGCCGCCGGCCGCCGACGCGGCCGGACTGGAACGGGATCAGCGAGGCGTGGCCCAGCCGGACGTAGGCGCGGCCCGGCGTGCTCTTGGAGATGTGCCCGGCGTCGGGCGCGTCGATGACGTCGGTGGACTCGCCGGCGTCGGTCACGCGCAGGGCGATGCGCAGGTTGGTGTTGGCCCGGATCTCGGGGGAGACCACACCGCTCGGCCGCTGGGTGGCCAGCAGCAGGTGGATGCCGAGGGAGCGGCCCCGCTGGGCGATGTTGACCAGTCCGGTCACGAAGTCGGGCAGGTCGCGCACCATGGAGGCGAACTCGTCGATGACGATGAGGAGCCGGGGGACGGGCGCGTGCGCGGGATTCCTGCGCACCAGGTCCTGGTAGTCCTCGATGTCCTTGGCGTCGGCGGCGGCCAGGATGTGCTCGCGCCGCTTCAGCTCCGCGCCCAGCGACTCCAGGGCGCGTTCGACCAGGTGGGCGTCGAGATCGGTGACCATGCCGACGGTGTGCGGGAGCTTCACGCAGTCCTTGAACGCCGAGCCGCCCTTGTAGTCGACCAGCACGAAGGTCATGTTCTCCGGCGTGTTGGCCACCGCAAGCGACGCCACGATGGTCTGCAGCAGCTCCGACTTGCCCGAACCCGTCGTACCGGCGATCAGGCCGTGCGGCCCGTCCCGGCGCAGGTCGATGCCGAACGGCCCGTCGTAGGACTCACCGATCACCGCCAGCGTCGATTGCCCGCCGGCCCGCCAGCGTGCCGCGACGGCGTCACCGGTCGGCGGCTCCAGCCGGAGCACGTCCAGCAGCCGGCTCGCGGCCGGCAGCGCCGAGTCCTGGCTCTCCCCGCTGATGTCGCGCAGCGGGGACAGGGCGCGGGACAGCCGGGCGCACCAGGCGGCGGAGACGAAGTCCGGCCGGACGTCCTGCTTGCGCGGTGCCCCGCTCTGCTCCACGCGCAGCCGCAGTTCCGGCTCCCGCCCGGTCTGTTCCCCGTCGTGCCGGACGGCCGGGTGCCAGGCCTGGAAGGAGGGGAAGCCCCCGGCGGGCCGGTCCGCAGCGGGGACGGCGGCGGGAAACTCCGCGCCGTCCCGCGGCTCGGCGACGACCACCGCCTGGCACTCGCCGGGCAGGAACCGCTCCTCGGCGTCCAGGCAGATCGAGCGGATGGCCACCTCCGGGCCCTCCCGCAGCAACCGGACGACACCCGGCAGCGACCGCAGCCGCCGGGAACCGTCCCAGACGACGACGATGTCCGGGTCGGAGAAGGCCGGGCCGTCGGCCTTGTTGCGCCCGCCCTGCCGGAGCGCCTTCTGCCGGGCGTCGAGCAGCTGGGTCAGCTCGCCGACGCGCGCTCCGACGGTCTCGGAGTCGGTGCCCACGAGCACGTTGACGTCCTGCCCGCCGGGCGGCCGGGCGTGCGGCAGCCAGCGCACCCAGTCCCAGCGCGGACCGGCGTCGTTCTCGGTCAGCACGTAGGCCTGCACGTCCAAGGGGCTGTGCAGCACGGCGCACTGGGCGACCGCCCAGCGGCCCAGCGCCTGCGCGGAGTCACCGGGGCCCGCGATGCCGATGACGCCGAGGTCCCGCAGCGACAGGGCGACCGGGGCGTCCTCGATGTGCCGGCGGACCCTGCGCCGGTGTTCGTCCTGCTGCGGGTCGTCCAGCTCGACGTCGGAGGGCAGGCGCCCGGTGCCGAAGCGCAGCAGCAGGTGGTCGGCGTCCGTGCGGCGCCGCTCCCACAGGCGGGTGCGCGGCCCCGTGCCGAAGGTCAGGACGGCGGCGGGGTCGGGAGCGGCCTGCCGCCGGTCGGCCCGCTCGGCGACCAGGGCGTCCCGGGCGTCCTCCTCGATCCGCGCCTTGTGCTCCTTGTACTCCTTGACCTGCTTGGCGTGGGACTTGCGGCCGTGCTTCTTGTCCATGAAGTAGTTGCCGAGGAGCATCACGGGGCTCATCAGCGCCATGATCAGGTAGTACCACCGCCCGAACACCAGCACCGACACCACGGCCCCGACCAGCGGCAGCAGCGCCATCAGCCAGGGCAGGGGCCGGGCCTCGTACTCACCGGGCGGGTTGGGCAGCGCGAAGTGGGTCCGGCGTTCGGCCGGGCGCAGCCGGGGCGGCCGGTTGTAGTCCAGCCCCACCCCGTCCTCGGACCACTTCAGGGCCGCGTCGGGCGGGGTGTAGGCGGTGATCTCCAGCAGCGTGTTGCCCAGGGCCAACTGGGCGCCCAGCGGCCACTCGCCGCCGGTGAAGTCCTCGCCGTCCAGGCGGACGGCGCCGTCGCCGGTGTGCAGGGCGACCGTGCAGGTGCCGTCGATGGCGATGGCCAGCGAGGCGGCGCGGGAGGGCAGTTCCGGGTCGTCGACGCGCAGGTGGGCGGCGGCCCCGCGGCCGATGTCGTAGCGCCCCACCCCCAGCCGGTGCACGGCACCGGCCGCGGGTCCGCCGGCCACGCGGAACTCCACGACGCCGGCCGGCTCCCCGGGGAGGCACCCGGCCGGGTCGCGCAGGCTGACGACGGCGCCGTCGCGCAGCGGTGATCCGACGACGGTCGCGGCGGGGTCGAGGGCGTACCCGTCGACGTAGGCGGGCGGACCGGCCGGACGGGCGGGCGGGACCGTACCGGTCGTACCGGTTGTACCGGCGGCACCGGCCGCCCCGTCCGCTGCTCCGGCACCGTGGCGGGGCGCCCCGAACGGAATGACCCGCGCACCGCCGCCATCGCCGGTGGCGGTGCCGGTGCCGGTGGCGGTGGCGTTCCGGCTTTCCCTTCCGCCGCCGTCCTCTCCGCCGCCGTTCCCGTGGTGCAGACCGACGTGCCGTCCCAGTTCCCGGACGACGTCGCCGACCGTGGACTCGGGGTCGGCGTCGAGCACCACATCGGCGCCGGTTCCCCCGACCGGGTCGACGACGGTCAGACTCAGGCGCACGCTCGTCCTCCTCGCACGGCCGAGGCCGCCCCCGGAACGCGGAACACTGGTGACGCTCCACAGGGTGGAAGCGACTGCAAGCGACCTTAACCGGCCGGGCTTTGCCGGGGCAGCGGGAGCCGGGCGGTTCACCATTCCCTCGCACCGCAGCCCTGCGGTGCGAGGGGCCCCACCCGTAAGATCTTCGCTCGTGCGGACGGTCGGGCTGCTCGGCCCGCGTGCCGGTGCCGGACCGGTCCGGTCCGCAGGAGCGAGCCACGGGGGCGGTCCCTGCGGCGACGGCGAACGGGAGGGAGATCGGCCATGGGCAAGAGCGGCAAGGACGCGGACCTTACTTATGCCGAGATGGAGAAGGTCGCGGGTGACCTGATCAAGGACATGCACGACCTGGAAGACAAGATCAAGAACATCGAGAAGCGGGTCGCGAACCTGGTCGAACAGGGCTTCACCACCCAGAAGGCCTCCGGTGCCTACGACGACTCCGTCAAGGAGTTCACCAAGGGTGCCGCCAAGACCATCCACGGCCTGCACGGCCTGTCCGACTTCCTGAAGAAGGCCAAGGAAGCGTACGAACAGCTGGACGAGCAACTGGCGCAGCAGGCGAGGGGTTAGTCAGGTCCGGTTCACACTGGGCACGTCGGTGCGGTGGCGTCCGATCACTGCACCGACGGTCCCGTTGCGGAGCTTTTCCCGAAGTCTTGGCGGGGGACATGTCGGACCAGACAGCTGATCTTTCACGCATCAAGAAGAGCGCGCGCTCCATGTGCTGCCGGGTGTTGACGGAGCGCGCAGCATACTCCGTCACACCCGGCTGTCAGGCTTCGGCACCTCGGATCCCGTCAGGCCGCGGATGGCGCATCAGATACATGTGCAAATCGCTGCGCCACTCCTCACTCGTCAAGGTCAGCCACGAGCCGTCCTTGAAGCGGAGGAGCAGCTTGTCGTTCTCGAACGCCGGGAGCGGGTCCTCAAGGACGGCGTCTCCGGCGGAAATTTCGGCGACGACCCGCATGCGATCGTCCCGGCGGACGGACACCCGCTTGGGCGGTGCGGCCAGCAGGATGCGGCCCTGGGCGAGCACGACGAATCGTTGATGGTGGGAGGAATGGCTGTACCACTGAAGGAGGAAGCGGCCGGCGGCCCCGGTCCAGTCGCCGTCGAAGGTCTTGTCGAGGCCGCGTTCCAGGATGGCCGCGTCACGACGCTTGGTGTCGAGGCCCTTGGCGCGGGCCCGGTCGCGTTCCTCTTTCGTCGACAGCAGACGCTTGAGAGCCTCTTCGCCCGAGGCAAGGAGACTGAGCACCTTGGCGACGGACATCAGGGGCGCTGCCAGGACAACGCCGAGTATGCCGAGCGGTCTCATGAAAGCGGGCCGCAAGGGCCCGGATCCGGCAGCCCGGTGAACGTCCGTGGGCGGCTCGGGGATCTTGCCGATCGTGCACCAGGCCGCGGCGTCCGGGACGACGCCGAGCCGGTTCCGCAGAGTGTGGTCGGTGCTCCTGGACAAACCCGTTCCACCTTCCGTGTCGCTCGCCGAGGGAAGCCTCGCAGCAGTGTCTCACGTCCCTGATGGAGGAATTCTTCAATGGCCGACAGAATCACGTACGACCTCGACATGATCAAGGCGTGTTCACAAACACTGGGCAAGCTGCACAGGGAGTTTGATCAGCACGGGAATCCTTCGGACGGTTACGGGGACGAACTGGGGCACGATGGCCTGAAAGGCGCCTTCGACGAGTTCGGGACCACTTGGAAGAAGACGCGCAAAAAATTGTCCAAGGAGCTGAAAAATCTCGCCGAATACACCGCGGCCGCGGCTGGGAAGTACGAAGAGATCGACCACGAGTTGGCGAAGGCCATCGCTGAGAACACGAAGAAAGGTAAGAAGTGAGTAGGCGATCCAGTGAATGGCCACCGCTGTGGGACGGCGACCCCACCCCAGGGGACCCGGATGAAGTCGCGACCTTAGGGCGGAAGTTGCGCAAGATGGCCGACATGATCGACGAGCAGGCGAGGGTCATTAAGGCGTTGTCTTCCGTGGAAGGTTGGGACAGCGACGCCGGACGTGCCTTCAATGAGATCGCCGACGGTGCCGGAGACCGGCTCAAGAAAGCCTTCGAACGCTATGACGAGGCGGCAAAGGCGCTGGGCACCAAGGTAGCCGAAGGTGAATCCAGTGAATTCGCCGGTGAATTGCATCGGGCCCAGAAGAAGGCCGACAAGGCCTTGGCGGACTACCGGGAGGCCGAGTCCGACCACGACATCGCCGACCGAGAAATGCGAAAGATCACGGACAAGCATCCTGTGACACCTATCCCCGAGGCGGACAGACTGGAGTACGAGCGGTGGCAGAAGAAGCGTGACGACGCGCTGCACCGGATCGGCCAGGCGCGCAAGGATGTCAAGGACGCCCGGGACATCTTTGACGACGCGGGCGACCGCGCCGCCAGACACATCAAGGACGTGGTGCACCATGATGCGGTGCGCGATCCGGGCGGATTCATGAATTGGCTCGCTGACTGGGCGGATACGTTCTCCAATATCTCCGCAATCCTCTCCGTTCTCGCGGTTGTCTGTGCTTTTGTGCCGCCCTTGCAGTTCCTCGTGCCCATCTTCGCCACGCTCGCGGTCCTCTCCAGCGCAGCGGCACTGGCCGGACACGCCTACGATATGTCAGAGCGCGGGGGAAAGGTCGATTGGCTGAAATTGGGGACGGACTTCCTGGGCATCCTTCCCGGGCTCGGCGCGCTCAAGGGTTTCAAAGCCGTTGCCAAACTCAAAGGCCTCGCCAAGCTGCGGGCCTTCGGCAAAGCCGGCACCTGGGGCGAAGCCGCTGTTCGCGGCATCGACGGTGTCGGGCACAACTTTCTCAACGGTCTCAGTGTGACCTTGGCGAACAGGGTGCTGGCCGGAGGCCTCAAGCTCGGTCAGAAACTCGACGTCGGCGGGCTGCCGGAGAGGTTCACGCCGATCGGCGGAAAGCAGGTCACCGCGGTCATCAAGGGCAACGGTCTCGCGAGCGCGCTCCACCGGATGTTCAGCGGCGAGAACGGCAGGACCACTGGTTACCAGGAGCCGGAACCCGCCAAGCACACACCGACGCCTTCGCCCGGGCCTTCACCGAAACCGTTCCACGCTGCCCTGGCCGCGTAGGCGCCGCGCTCTGGCGGGGGTGGAAACCACAGAAAGAAGGGCGATCCACATGACCGACCCGACCGGCCTCGGCGACTGGGAGTTCGTCGGCCGAAGGGGCGGAGAGCCCGCACGGCTCGTCCCCGGCGAGGTGATCGCCGCCGCCCCCGCCGCCAAAACGCTGGCGGAACAGGCGGGTGAGGAACTCCGCTTCGACTTCCTGGACGACCGGGCGGTGCTTCGCATGCTCCGGCGCCGGCACGAGGACGAAGTCGCAATGTTCAACGCGGGCTTCAAAATCGGTGTGCCCCTGGCAATCGTCGTCTTCGGCGAGGTGGTGTACTGGGGCGGCGTGGCCCAGTACTGGGAGTCAGGTACGGCACGGGTCGCCTATGCGGCCGTGGCCGCCACCGCCGTACTGGTCCTACTGGCCGCGTGCGTGCGCACCGCCATGGCGCACTGGGGGGATCCCGCACGGCAGAACCTTCGCGCCCGCGCCCGGAAGTACCGTGAGTTGGCGCATCTTGCGCGCAGAGGAGGGGCGGACCTGCCTGCCCATTACCCGCACTACGGCCCGTACCCCTTCGCGGCCACCTTCCATCCGGAAGCGGATGAAGTAGAGATCATCGAGGGAGAGGAGTCGTCGTGAGCACGACAGCGATTGAAGAAAATACTCGGGGCTCGATCGGTGGACCGGGAATCGACGTTCGATGGATCATGCCTGAGGGGTTCTTCGAAATTCCGATGGACGCGGAGGACCTCGACGAAACCGCCGAGCAGCTCGTCGGTCTGGCCCGTGCGGTGATGCCGGAGGCCACCTTTGAGGTGCAGTTGGAGTGGGCGGTCATGGTCGCCGCGCATTACGACTCCTTCATGGAAGCCGGGATCCAGTATTCAGGCTTCGTGCTGACCGAGGTGGACGGGGAGCGCTGCACGGCGACGGTGACGGTGAGCATGATCGACCTGGATGAGCGGGCCGGATCTCACCCTGCGGGCTTCCTGGGCTCAACGATGCGTCACCTCGGCCTGGGGCAGGTCAGCGAAATCGAGCTGCCTTGCGGCCCTGCCGTTTCCTGCATCGGCACCCGGACGACGAGTCTGCCCGGCAACCTCACAGTCTCGGGGACCGACGAGCCCGTCGTGACGTCCTTCATTCAGGTGCAGATACCCCTGAGCAACGGAACGGTTCTGGTGATGGAGATGGGCACTCCCACGCCTCGGGGCTGGGACGTCTTCTCAGCCATGTTCGCCGGTGTCGTGAAGAGCGTTCGCTTGTTCGGCGAGTCGGGCAAGCTGACAGTGATGCCCGGATGACCACGAAACACGAGTCCACGGCACTCCCCAAGGACTACCGGCTTCTGGTACCCCGGGACTGGTTCCGGATCGACCTTGGCCGACGGGGGTGGCGCGCCCAGCTGAAGACCTTTGTGGACCACCAGGCCGAGGGCAAGAACGTTCCGGCCGAGGTCAAGCAGGACGCCTGGGCGGCCCTGCGCAACACCGCAGAGGCGGGGATCAGGAACGGCGCGCTGGAATTCTTCCTGAGGTCCGAGGTGGGGGGCGGCGTCCTGCCAGCTTCACTCATCGTCTCCCTGATCCCCCGGACCGGGTCCCTGACGCCTCGTGACCTTCAAGAGTCGTTCGAGGCGGGAGAGCGGCAGCATGCAGACGCGGTCGAGGTGTCGGTGCTGCCCCTTCCAGCGGGCGAGGCGGTGCGGGTCCGCACCGGCACCACCATGGACGTGTACGTGCAGATGCCCGGCGACGCTGGCTATCTGGTCCTCGCCTTCGCGGTGCCGGTCAGCGGAATGGCGGGTCCGATGCACCGGCTCTGCGAGTCCATCGCGGAGTCCCTGCGCTGGATCGTCTGAGCCACATTCACTCATTCGGCTACTGAACTTGATTGGGTGATGTCGGGTCGTTCGGCTGAGAGTTGAGCCCGCTGCGCTGTACTGCTGTCCCTGTGAGGTACGCGCAGGGTGGCGGCTTGACCGACGCCGAGAGGGCAGCCCGGGAGCGAGTGCGGCTGGATGCGGTGGCTCGGTTTGAAGCCGGGGACAGGAACAAGGACATCGCCGCCGCTCTGCGGGTGTCTGAAAGATCGGTGGAACGGTGGCGGCGGCAGTGGCGTGAGGGTGGAGCGGCTGGTGTCGCCTCGAAGGGGTCGCCTGGTCGTCCGAGGCTCAGTGCTGCCCAGGTCGCCAGGTTGGCGGGGGAGTTGGAGCGTGGACCGCTCGCGCACGGCTGGGCTGACCAGCGGTGGACCCTGGCTCGGGTCAAGAAGCTGATCGGTCGGCTCTTCCGTATCTCGTACACGGTGGAGGGCACGTGGCGACTGCTCAAGCGTCACGGCTGGTCGTGGCAGCAGCCCGCTCGCCGCGCGATCGAGCGTGACGATGACGCGGTGGAGCTGTGGAAGAAAGAGGTGTGGCCGCGGGTAAGAGCACCGCGGCAGCGTGCAACGGCTGGATCGTCTTCGAAGACGAGGCCGGCCAGTCGCTTACGCCGCCGCGTGCCAGGACCTGGGGCCGAGTCGGCCAGACCCCGGTGGTGCGCGTCAGGGGCCGAGGTTCGGGCCGGGTGTCCATGGTGGGCATGACTTGCTACAAGGTGGGTGAGCGGTCGCGGCTGATCTACGCAGTTCGCGAATACCGCGGACGCAAGAACCAGCCCAAGGGCTTCGGCTCGCGGGACTTTCGTGACCTGCTGGTCCGCGCCCGGATCCAGCTGGGTGGTCCGATCGTGCTGGTCTGGGACAACGTCCGCATTCACCTGACCGCAGATCTGCGCGAGTTCTTCGCGGCGAACACCGACTGGCTCACAGTGTTCCAGCTACCTGCCTACGCCCCGGACCTGAACCCGCAGGAAGGCGTGTGGTCCTTGGTCAAGCACGACCTCGGCAACCTCGCCGCCGCCGCCCTGGGGCAGATCACCCGGACCGTGAAACGCAAGCTCAAGATGCTGCAGTATCGGCCCCAGCTGCTCGACGGCTGTCTCACCGGCACCGGCCTGGCACTCGACGCGTGACCGGCTGGGAACCTGCCACCCGCACGCGCGATCAGTAGCATCGCGTCGCCTGGATGAGGTTCCCGCCCGACGAATCGAGTGAGCCCATGAGCGACGACGTCCTCTCTGTCATTCCGACCGACCCGCAGTGGCAGCCTGAGCAGGCCGCGGCTGACCGCACTGCGTCGATTGTGGAGGACCTGGCCCCCGGGCTCCCCGGCGGCGTCGACGTCGAGATTGACGTCACCTGGCACGACACACTCACCGTTGTCGACTGTGGTCAGAATCTGCAGAAGATCGGTTGTCCCCACTGCGGCGCGTCGATCGACACCGAGTGGTGGGGCGACCTACTCGAAGCCCACTGCGACGACGGCTTCGCAACCCTCGCCGTGGTGGTCCCCTGCTGCGGCACCGCGACCTCGCTGGACGCACTGGACTACGACTGGCCCTGTGGCTTTGCTCGATTCGAGATCGCCATCTGGAACCCCGAGCGCGCCTGGTTCAGCGACGAGGAACTGACCGCCATCGGGGACGCACTCGGACATCCAGTGCGGCAAGTCAGGGCCCACATCTGACGCACGTCAGCCCGCGATGAACCCGACATCACGAGTTCAAGTTCAGTAAATTTAAAGTGTTTTCGCGGTACCAGCCGACGGACCGGGTGTCAGGTGTTCTGGCGGCGCTCACCATCCTCGCGGAACTCGTGCCGGTCATCGGCCACCACCTGAGGAGCCGCTTCACGCTGGACCGCCCCACGGCACCGGGGGTCGCGGAGGACGACTACGCCCTGCCTTCCGTCACCGTGGACTACCAGCTTCCGGTCCCGCGCAGTGACATGCACCTCCTGCTGACCTTCTCCAGCCCACTGGTGCAGATCGCGGACGCGATGGCCGAACTCTTCGACGCGATCGCGGGGTCGCTCGTCTGGAAGGAGCACTGAGATCATCCCTGTCCTTGAGTACGGGATCTCCTGCCCACCGGACTGGGTGCGCCTCCCCTTGGATCCGTCGCAGGACGTACGGACTTGGGCCAGGGCCACCGCCGCGGTGCTGTGCGAACGCGGGAAGGCCGCGGGTCGCGAGCCCGACATGGCCGCCCTGCGCAAGGAACTG
The DNA here is from genome assembly GCF_030499535.1 of Streptomyces sp. TG1A-8. Taxonomy (NCBI): domain Bacteria; kingdom Bacillati; phylum Actinomycetota; class Actinomycetes; order Kitasatosporales; family Streptomycetaceae; genus Streptomyces; species Streptomyces sp. TG1A-8. The sequence goes on along the minus strand of NZ_JASTLB010000001.1, from coordinate 3,069,382 downwards.
CGTTCCCGCACCGAGGACAGCCGCGCTCGCGATCCGTTGTACGCCTTCGCCCTCTGTCCCGACGGCTTCGACAGCGCGTTGGCGCTTTTGGAGGTCGACCTGATCCACCCCGACGACGTGGTGCCCCGGATCACGCTCGACTGGGTGGCGGAGAGATTCAGTGCCCGTGACTTCGGGCCTCCGCGGATCAGCTGGCACGACCTGCCGGCGGGACCCGCCGTACGGATCCGCCAGAACTTCGCCGCGGACGATCCGCCGCGCGAGGGGCCGGGCATCCTGCTGGAGACCCTCACGTACGGCGTCCTGCCGACCGGCACCGAAAGCGCCGTCGTGCTCCTCGCGTCATGGACCATGCCAGGCATCGGGGACGTGCTGGAAGCAGCGGCGGACCACATCGCGCGTACGCTCGTCGTGGAGAGTTGAGGGACGGGCGCTGCAGGGTGCACAGGGCTACAGGGCCGGATCGGCGAACGACACCGTCCGGAGCACGGCGTACATCATGTTGCAGAACTCCGCCCAGTAGTCCATGGCGGCGGTGCCCAGGGTGAGGACCACCGTGTACGGCCCCGTCGGGAAGGGAACGTGAACCTGGATCTGGCCCGTCAGGAGTTCGACCTGGTCGCCGCTGACGGTCAGCTCGGGCTGGACGGTGACTTCGTTGACACGTACGCAGGAAACCGCAGGTCCACATGGCAGGTCCAGCCAGCGGGCGTCGTTGTGGGGATTCGTGGACAACGCGGCCAGGATGCCCTGGGCCGCGACCTCCGGGTCGGTCTGGTCGGTCTCCACGACGGCGACCGTGAGAGCGCACTGCACCACCCCTCCTTCGTCCCTCGCGAAGAGGCCCAAGGCGGAGTAGGCAAAGCCGCTTTCGGCCATGTACTCGGCAAGCGCGGCATAGTACGTCGCGGCAGGTTCCCAGAGGGTCTCGTCGCCACGGGAATACAGTTCGCGCACGAATTCCCGGGAAAGGCCGGCGCGTTCCTGGGGCGAGGACGCGACGGGAAGTGCGTGAAGGCCGTTCGGCGCGATGAAGGAGAAGGGCGGCACGACCCCGGGCGCCACTTCCACGGCGAGGGTGGTCATTCGGTGCTCCACTGCGGATCAGAGGTCGTGGGGGTCGAAACCGCCGCGCCCGCCCGACCGGCCCATGAACCGGAACGGCTTCACGATGCCCAGGTCGGACCGCACGGGCTGGGTGGTCGTCACTTCGATGAGTAGCTTCCCACTGGGGCGGCGAGTGATCACTGGGTCGACGGAGGTGTCCGCCTCCTTCACCGTCGCGACGTACGACTGCACGTAGGCGCGTTGGCGCGGGGTCAGGGCATCGACGGGAACGAGGTCGGTGGGGTGGACCAGGTGCCGGAGAACGGACCAGTACTCCCTCGGGTCCGGCGGCGCGAGCCTGCACCAGGAGCCGTCGGTGAAACACACCTTGGCCTCGCCCCCCACGGCGCTGAAGCGCATCCGCTCGACACGCGCGATCTTCGACCGTTCGGCTTCCCACAGGACCCGGTCGCGGAGCGGCTCTCCGTCCGGAAGACCGAGGACGACCACGCGTCGATCGGTCACGACGATGTGGGTGCGGAGGTTCTCCGGACAGCGACCAGGGTCGAGCTGCCAGGGAAGTGTCCGGGCGACAGTGCCGGGCGCGGCCCACATGACAGGGAAGTCCGTCACCTCGTTCTCCGGCTCCTGCGGGCGCCCCGGCCCGTTCCCGGAGCCGGGAAGGAAACTGCCGGTGCCGCCCAGGGCTTCGAGGGCTCCGCCGACCGCGACGTAGAGAGCCCGCAGACCGAAGAGACCGGCTTGCCGGACGGGGCGTTCCGGCTCCTGCGGTCGAACGGAGAAGGAGGGCCCTTCCGGCCAGCCGGGCAGCTCGCCCTGGATGTCGCCGCGCCGCGCGTCACGGAACCATCGCATGCCGGCCACTCTTGAAGCCGTGCCGGTCGCGAAGACGATTGCATCCCGGGCGAGGAGTGTCTCACCCGGTTCGGGAGTCCAGGTCGCCATGTGCTCCGTACTCTCAGTGTGACGTGGCAGCGTCGTGGAAGCTGTCACCCGGATGGAGCGCTTCTCCGATGTGCTGCGGAATGCTGAAGGTCTTCGGCAGGACTTTGAGCGTGGCATCCAACGCGATGCCCTTCATGCTCAGAGGATGGACATCGATCTTTCCCCCGCTCACGATCTTGAGTCCTTTGGACCCGATCATTTGGCCTTGGTGGTAACCCGCTTCAGCCAGTCCGGCCAAGCGGTTCATCGCGCCGCTCTCGTGGGTGATGATGCCGATGTCGCCGTACTTTCCGCCCAGGACGACGCGTTTTCCCAGCAGCGCGAGACCGCCGTCCACCTTCCCCGCCAGATCACCGGTGGCGAACAGGTTACGAGCGCCACTGGCAAGCTTCGCGCCCTGGAACCCCTTGCCGAACTCACCGGCTGCGCGCGCCGCAGCCACGCCTTCGTCCACCACTTTGACGCCCTTGCCGAACGCGCCGAGGCCCGGCAGGAGGCCGAGAGCATCGAATCCCATCTGCATCCAGCTCACATCGCCCCCCGCCGCCTTGGCGATGGAGTGGGAAAGCAACGCCAGGCCACTGGTGAGCAGGGCCGCAGCGCCGAAGATCGCTCCCAGAGGCTCGAAGGGAAGAGTGAGGATCGCCAGCATGCCGAGGATGCCGCTCACGTCACTGAGGAGATCACCCACCAGTTTGATCAGGTCGGCGTGATCCTTCAGCCAGTCGCCGGTGGCATCCCAGGCATTTTCGATTCCCTTGCCGAGTTTGTCCCAGAACCCGGGTTCGTCCGGTGCGATGTCACCGGCCTTGTCCAGTTCCTTGCTGATCTCCCGGGCGGCCTTGTGGAACCGCTCCTCGAGGTCGTGCACGTCACTGATGACCTTGTCCACGGCACCGGAGGCCTTGCCCAGCTCCTGGCTGCCCTTGCCTCCCGCCTCGGCCCGGGCCTGGGACTCGGCGTCGAGCTTCTGACCGGCGGCCTTGTCCAGCCGGTCGGTCTCGTCCTGGAACGCCTGCAGTTCCTTCGCCCAGCGGTGCAGTGCGCGCGACGCCTTTTCGAAGGAGTCGTGGCTCTTGCGGAGGAGGGGGGTGACGTCCTTGCCGACGTACTCGACGAAGGCGACGGCGGTCTTCCCCTTCCACGCACCGCATTCGATGCGTTCCAGCTCCCTCACCGCAGTGCCCAGTTCACCCGCCAGTCCACCCAGTTTCCTGGCCAGCTCCCTGGTGTCCGCCACGCTCCCCGGCGTGGGGTCCCAGCCTATGTGCGCGAAGGACCGCTGCTCCACGTCACTTCCCCCTCTTCTTGCTCCTGAGGGACTCGAGGAGGTCCAGGTCCAGCCTGTCGAAGGACTCGCCTATCGCGTTGATCATCTTGACCGCGCCGTGCGTGTGCTTGCCGAGTTGCTTGATGCCGTAGGCCCAGTCGTCAGCGAAGTCCTGGACGTCCTCGACGAGGTCGCTCTCACCGACGGCCGACGCGTCTGCACTGCTGAGCGTGCGGCGCGTCGCTTCCATGCGGTCGCTGATGGATGAGAATGTCTTCTTCAGGTCCTGGAAGATCGTGTCTTCGAGTCGCAGGTCACTCATGTGTAACTCCGGTCTCCAAACGCGGGAGCAACGCGGGCGCAATGCAGCGCTTCACAGTGGCCTGTCAGCGCTACTGAAGGTCATCAGAAGCACAGACGTTATCGGTGCGGTTGCCGGTTTCGCCAGCGCGAACTCCCCTACGCATCGGCATACTCGGGACCCACCAATTCCTTGTGGGGCGGGATCGGGCCCCAGTGCGGAGCGTGCACCGGGCCCGGCGGCCAGTCGGGAGGCTCGTCCTGGATGTCACGACACTCCCGGTCCCGGACCCAGTGGCATCCCGCCGTCACCCGGCCGGTCGTGGTTTGGCCGGTCGAACTGTGAAGCGGTCCGCGCATCGGGCACCTTCACCTGAACCATCCCGGACCATCCGTGCGCCTGAACCGTTCGCTCCCGCGTGAGCAACCGGTGCAGGACCCGTGGGCGTGCCGTGCCGTGCCGTGCGTGCCGGGCGGTGTTCGTCCACCCGCCGCTTCGCTCGCGCACAGGCGGCCGCACCAGTGGCCTCCGCCCCGCAATCGGCAGGCCCCTGAACGGCGTTGCAGAGAGCAAGGCCGCGGGACCCGGAGCGGGCGGGGCCGAACGCGCCTTGAGGGCCTTATGTGCGGCTGATACGGTGCGATCGCTTGACACTCACCCCGGTGCTCGGTGACCGAGGGAGCCGGTGCGGTGGAGTGTCCCGGGGGCTGCGAAGTGCCCGGTCACGCGCGGACATTGGCAGGCGAGACTTTCTTGGGTGTACGGGGAGCGGTTGCGTGAAGATCCAAGAGCGTACGGGGGCGGGCGCCGGTCGTTCCGGTGTTCCGGCTCAGCCGCCGGTCGGTGACCGGCTTCCCACGCCGCCGCGCGAGCGCAAGCCCGCCCTGGCCGCTCTGGCGGTGTTGCTGATCCTGCTCGGCGCCCTCGGCGCCACCACGCTCGTGCTGCGCGCGGGCGACCGCATCGAGGTCGTCAAGGTGACCCGGCCGATCCAGGCCGGCCAGACCGTCACCGGCAAGAACTCCACGTCCGTGCTGGTCGCGGCCGACGACGCCATCCACTACGTGCAGTGGGACCAGCTGGGTGCCATGAAGGACTACAGGGCGAAGGCGACGATCTTCCCGGGCACCGTCGTCGTCGGCGAGATGTTCACCCGGGGCAACGCGCTGCCGGCCGGCAAGGCGGTCGTCGGTGTCTCCCTCAAGGACGGCCAGTACCCGGCGGACATCCAGACCGGTGACACCGTCGCCGTCTACGACGTCGACACCAGCGGGAGCACCGGTTCCGACAAGGGCCCGGCCGCCACGGGCACCTCCTCCGGCGGGCTCATCGTCGACGGTGCCAAGGTCAACTACAAGAAGGACTCCGGCGACGCCACCGTGAGCACCGGCAACCTCTCGCTCACGCTGCTCGTCGACGAGTCCGACGCCGCCGCCGTGACGCGGGCCGCGGCCGCCGGCGCGGTCGCCATCGTGCACGTTCCCGGCAACGGCGACTAGAAGGCGGCACCCACCCCATGGCGCTCATCGCTCTCGCCGCCGACAAGGGTTCCCCCGGCGTCACGACGGCGGCCGTCGCCCTCGCCGCGGTCTGGCCGCGCCGCGTGCTGCTCGCCGAGACCGACCCGGCCGGCGGCGACCTCGTCTACCGCAGTGCCGCCGCGCACGGCGGCCCGCTCAACCCGAACACCGGCCTGCTGTCCATGGCCGCGACCGCCCGGCGTGGTCTGGTGCCCGACCAGCTCTGGGACCACGCACAGCCGCTGAGCGGTGGTCTCGACGTGCTGGTCGGACTCGGCATCGCCGAGCAGGCCACCGGCCTCGCCGGCCTGTGGCCCACCCTGGGCCACGCCTTCGCCTCCCTCGCCGACTCCCCGAACGCACCCGCCGACGTCATCGCCGACTGCGGCCGGATCAGCGGCGACACCCCGGCCGTCGAACTGTTCCCACACGCCGCGCTGGTGCTGCTCGTCTCCCGCACCGAGCCCGAGGCCCTGGCCCGGGTCCGGGACCGGGCCGCCGCGCTGTCCGCCAGGCTGCACGGCGGCCCGCGCGGCGCGGCCACCCTGGCCACCCCGCCCGTCGGCGTCGTCCTGATCACCGACGCGGGCGGCTCCGGCAAACTGGTCAACCAGGTCAACGACATGCTGGTGCACGCCCAGACCGGCGCCCGGGTCGTCGGCACCCTCGCGGACGACCCCGGCGGTGCCGACCAGTTGGCCGGCCGCAAACGGGGCCGCCTCGACAAGTCCCTGCTGATCCGCTCTGCCCGCAAGATCGTCGCCGACCTCCACCAGCAGTACGGCGCCGCCTGGACCGCCTCCGCGCAGGCGCACCAGGCCCCGCAGCCGCACCAGCCGCATCAGCCGCATCAGCCGCAGAGTTCGCAGCAGCCCCAGCAGCCCCAGCCGTACCCGCCGCAGCAGCCTTACCCGCCCCAGCAGGGCCGCGCGGAGGCCGGGCGATGACCGCTGTCGACCACCAGTTGGTCAAGCGGTTCCGGCAGGACGCCGGTGACCGCATCGCCGAGCAGCGCCGGCTGGACCAGGTCAACGGCGTCGCCCCTATGTCCACCGAGGACGAGCGGCAGTACGCCCGCGCGGTCATCGCGCAGATCCTGGAGGAGTACGCCCGCGCCGAGATCAACGCGGGCCGCACACCGCTGGACGCCGAGACCGAGGAGCAGTACGCCGCCGCCGTGCACGCCGCGCTGTTCGGCGTCGGCAGGCTCCAGCCGCTGCTGGACGACCCCGAGGTCGAGAACATCGACATCAACGGCTGCGACCAGGTCTTCGTCGGCTACTCCGACGGGCGTGAGGTGCGGGGCGAGCCCGTCGCCGAGTCCGACGAGGAGCTGATCGAGCTGATCCAGGTGCTCGGCGCCTACTCGGGCCTGTCCTCGCGGCCCTTCGACTCCGCCAACCCGCAGCTCGACCTGCGGCTGCCCGACGGCTCCCGCCTCTCCGCCGTCATGGACGTGGCCCGCCGGCCCGCGCTGTCCATCCGGCGGGCCCGCATGGGCAAGGTGTTCATCTCCGACCTCGTCGGCAACGGCACCCTCACCCCGGAACTCGGCCACTTCCTGGCCTGCGCGGTCCGCGCCCGCAAGAACGTGATGATCGCCGGCGCCACCAACGCCGGCAAGACGACGCTGCTGCGGGCGCTGGCCAACGAGATCCCGCCGCACGAGCGGCTCATCACCGTCGAACGCGCCCTGGAGCTGGGGCTCGACACCTTCCCGGACCTGCACCCCAACGTCGTGGCGTTCGAGGAGCGGTTGCCCAACTCCGAGGGACAGGGCGCCATTTCGATGGCCGAGCTGGTACGCCGGTCACTGCGCATGAACCCCTCCCGCGTCATCGTCGGCGAGGTCCTCGGCGACGAGATCGTCACCATGCTCAACGCGATGTCGCAGGGCAACGACGGCTCGCTGTCCACGATCCACGCCAACAGCTCCAGCGAGGTCTTCAACCGCATCTCCACCTACGCGCTGCAGGCGTCCGAGCGGCTGCCCATCGAGGCCAGCCAGATGCTGATCGCGGGCGCGGTGAACTTCGTCGTCTTCATCCAGCGGCGCAACGACTACCAGACCGGCGGCCGGCTGCAACGCACGGTCACCTCCGTCCGCGAGGTCAACGGCGTCGACGGCCGCGTGCTGTCCAGCGAGGTCTTCACCGAGGCCCCCGACGGACGCGTCGTGCCACACGCCCCCATAGCCTGCCTGGAGGACCTGATGGCCCACGGCTACCGGCCCCACGGGACGTGGGGGTGAGCATGAGCCTCGGCACGCTCGGAGGGCTGTTCTCCCTCACCGTCCTGTACGCCCTCGGCAGCGGTGTCGCCGCCGGCGGCGGGCTCGCGCTGCTCCTGGTCGCCCTGCGCGGCCTGCCCGCCAAGCCCGCGCACGAGAAGCAGAAGGCCAACGAACGGGCCGCCGAACTCCTCCGGTTCGCCGGACAGCGCGGCTCCCTGGCGGCGATCGCCGGGCTCGCGGTGCTGCTGCTGACCCGCTGGGTGGTGGCCGGGGTCGCGGCCGGCGTCCTCGTCTTCTTCTGGGACCGGCTCTTCGGCGGCGCCGCCGAGGAACGCGCCGCCATGCGCCGCGTGGAGGCCCTCGCCTCCTGGACCGAGTCGCTGCGCGACACCATCGCCGGCGCCGTCGGACTGGAGCAGGCCATCCCGGCCTCCGCGCGTGCCGCCGCCCCCGTCCTGCGGCCCCACCTCGACGCACTGGTGGACCGGCTGCGCGCCCGCACACCGTTGCCGGACGCCCTCCAGGTCCTCGCCGACGAGATCGACGACGCCTCCGCCGACATCATCGTCGCGGCCCTGATCCTCAACGCCCGCCTGCGCGGCCCGGGTCTGCGCCAGGTGCTCGGCGCGCTCGCCAAGTCCGCCCGCGAGGAGGTCGACATGCGCCAGCGCGTGATGGCCCAGCGCGCCTCCACCCGCCGCTCGGTGCAGATCGTCGTCGCCGTGTCGATCGCGTTCGTCCTCGGGCTCGCCGTCTTCAACCGGGACTTCGTCTCGCCGTACGGCACCGCCGTCGGCCAGCTCGTCCTCGGCCTCGTCTGCGCCCTGTTCGGCCTCGGCTTCTGGTGGCTGCGCAAGCTGTCGACGATCGAGACGCCCGAACGCTTCCTGGTCCGCGACCGGTCGGCCGTCCGGTTCGTCCGTCCCCGTACGCCGGTGACCCCGGCACCGCAGGAGGAAGGGGTGCACCGATGAGCCTCACCCTGCCGGTCGTCGTCGGCGTGGTCTTCGGCCTCGGCGTCTACGCCCTCGTGCGGGCCCTGATGCCGACCCGGCGCGGCCCGGTCGCCCAGGTCGCCCGGATCGACGCCATGCGGGCCCGGGGCACGGCCCACGAGTCCGCCCGCCGGACCGAGGCGGACACCGGCCGCCTGGGGACCCTGCGGGCCCGGGTCGGCGCCCACGTCTCGGAGTTCTACCTCCACCAGGGCTGGGAGCAGCGTTCGCTGCGCGCCGACCTCGCCGTGCTGGACCGGAGCTGGGAGAACTTCCTCGCGACCAAGGCGCTGCTGGGCGCGGCCGGCCTGTTCTTCGGGCCGCTGCTGTTCGCGGTGGTGTGGACGCTGGGCTTCGGCTCCAGCCCGGTCATCCCGGTCTGGCTGGCCCTGATGTGCGCGGGCCTGTTCTTCTTCCTGCCCGACCTGGAGGTGCGGCGGGACGCCGCCGACAAGCGCCGGGACCTGCGCCGGGTCATCGGGGCGTACCTGGACCTGGTGTCGATGAGCCTGGCCGGCGGCCGGGGTCTGCCCGAGGCGCTGATGGCGGCGGCCGAGATCTCCGACGGCTGGGCCAACCAGCGCATCCGCAACGCCCTCGCCGACGCCCGGATCACCGGTGTCAGCCAGTGGCAGGCGCTGGGCGCGCTGGGCGAGGAACTGGGCGTGGAGGAGCTGAAGGACCTGTCCGCGTCGCTGGCGCTGGTCGCGGACGACGGCGCCAAGGTGCGCGAGTCGCTCGCCTCCCGCGCCGAGACCATGCGGCACCGCGAACTCGCCGAGATCGAGGGCAGCGCGGGCGAGAAGTCCCAGTCGATGCTCGTGGCCCAGTTGCTGCTGTGCGCCGGGTTCCTGGTGTTCCTGATCTTCCCGGCGGCGATGCGGGTGTTCCAGGTGTAGGCCTTCCGAAGAACTTTCGCCCACTGCTGTTTCGAGAGGACAAAGGGGACAACCCATCATGAACGGACGGAACTTCGGTACCGGCATCCCGGCGGTCGACTTCCTGGTCGCCTTCCTGCGCGGCCGCGTCGAGCGCGCCCGCTCGGGCGAACTGGACCGCGGTGCCTCGGCGGTGGAATGGGTCATCATCTCCGCGGTCGTCGTGGCGATCGTGGGCGTGGTGGCCGCGATCATCAACACCGCGCTGAGCGACGGCGCGCACAAGGTCGGCGACTGCATCAAGGGCGCGAGCGCCGACAAGACCTGCTGAACGGGCGCGCGGTGGCGCGGTGTTGGCGAGGCGCGGACGACGGCGCGGGGGATGGCGGGAACGACGGGATGACGGCGCGGGGATGACGGGGACGACGCGGTGGCGGGCGCGGTCCGCCGGATGGGCGCGCCGCCGGACGGAGGCGGCGCGCGGTGACTCCGGCATGACCGCGATCGAGTTCGTGCTGCTCACGCCCGTCCTCTTTTTCATGATCTTCGCGACCGTGCAGTTCGCGCTGTACTTCTTCGCCGACCACGTGGCCCAGGCGGCGGCCCAGGCGGGCGCCCGCAAGGCCCGTGCCACGGCCGACGAGCAGCCCGGCGCCTGGCGCGGCGAGGCACGGGACGTGGCCGACTCCTACATCCGTCAGCTCGGACCGCGGCTCGTGCTGTCCCCCGACGTGCGCCTGGTCCAGCCGGAGCGGCACACGGTGGGCGTGGTCATCACGGCGCGCGTGCCGACGGTCTTCCCCGGTCTGGACCTCACCGTGCACGCCCGGTCGTCGGGCCCGGTGGAGCGGTTCGTGCGGGAGGGGGAGGACTAGATGCTCCCCTCACTGCGCCGGCTCCCCCCGGCCGAGGACCCGGGCCCGGGCCCGGACCGGGGCCTGTCCACGGTCGAGGTCGTCATCCTCGCTCCGGTGATGATCCTGTTCGTCCTGGTCCTGGTCGCCTTCGGCCAGCTGGTCGACGGACGCGGCGCGCTCGACGGCGCGGCGCGGGACGCGGCCCGCGCGGGCTCGATCCAGAAGGACCACGCGACGGCCATGGCGGAGGCCCGCAGGGCCGCGGAGGCCGACCTGTCCGACGTCTGCTCCGGCCCGGTGTCCGTCGTCCAGACCAGTGCGGGCTTCGCGCCCGACACCCTCTTCACGGTCGAGGTGAGCTGCCGGGTGCGCGGTCTGGCCATGCTGGGCCTGGACGTGCCCACGCGCCTGTCCGCCAGCTTCTCCTCCCCGCTGGATCCGTACCGGAGGTCGGCGTGAGGGGCGTCGTGAGCAACTGGTGGGCCGTGCGCCGTAGGCGGCTGGACGACCGCGGCTCGGGCGCCGGCGCGGTCATCGTCTTCGCCCTGGTGTTCCTGTCCCTGTCGGCCTTCGTCATCGACGGCGGCCTGTCCATCTCCAAGCGGGAGCGCGCCGCCGACATGGCCGAACAGGCGGCCCGGTACGCCGCCCAGGACATCGACAAGGAGGCCCTCTACGACGACGAGGGCGGCCCCGCACCGATCAACTACCAGGACTGCGACGCCCGGGTGAAGGCCTTCGCCCGCGAGATGCGCCTGTCCGTCGCCGACGTCGCGGCGACCCACTGCGTGGCCGCCGACGCGCAACGGGTCGAGGTCGAGGTGCAGTTGACGTACGAGCCGGTGTTCAGCGGGATGTTCTACGGCGGTGACGTGACCGTGCACGGGCGCGCGGCGGCACGCAACGAGGTGGGCTGAGCGGAGCAGGGCGCCCGCTCCCGCCGAGCACCGCCCAGCGGTTGACCGAGCTCAGCGGTTGACGGACTGGATCTCCTGGACGGCCATGTCCCGGGTGGCCGGGAAGGTGCCGTCGGGGAGGTCGCCGCCGCTGCCGTCGGACCCCTTCCAGCTGATCCGCCAGGTGAGGGAGGCCCTCAGCCGGTACGGGCCGCCGTTCGAGGCACGCAGGTACGTGATGCCGCACGGCGGGGTCCGGTCGGCGTCGCCTCGGGTGTACGGAGTGCCGATCGAACCGTCGCTGTTGATGGTGCAGTCACCGGAGGGCGGCTGCGTCACGGCGTCCGGTGTGCCGGGGTCGAGGTGCAGCGCGACCGGTTCGGCCGTCGTCTCCGCCCACAGCCCCGTGTCCGGCAGCTCCGCGCGGACCCTGACCTCCTTGAACCGGCCCTTGTCCAGCCAGACCCAGGCCGGCAGGTTGACGGTGGACCTGGTCTGCGGCCTCACCTCGATCTCGGTGCTGGGGACCTTGATCCGGTCGTAGGCGTACTCGGCGAGGGTCTTCGGGGTGGGGGCGTTCGGCACGTCGGGGACCTCCCCCGCGTCGACCCAGAACATGAGCCGGCTGCACAGCGAGGTGTCGTCGATGGCGGTGACGTCCGGTGCGACGCCGCGCCAGAAATAACCGTTCTTGCCGAGGTTGTAGTCCTTGTAGCCCTTCACGGTGGACGGGGAGGTGAAGATGCTGGTCGCGTCCTTGCCGTCCTTGAAGTGGTCGGTCCAGAGCCTCGTTCCGTACCAGCCGTCGCGCAGACCGACGTCGCCGTCGCCGTCGTTCTCCGCGAAGTCCTTCAACTGCGCGGGCGAGAAGACGGGCTCGTACCAGCAGGGTGGGGGCTTCCAGTTCACGTCCGTCGGGGAGACGGTCCCCTGCCTGCCACCGGTGGGACCACTCTGCTGGGTGACTTTGATGCGGGAGGAATGGGCGGAGGCGGACACTTCGTCGCCCTGGACTTCGCCTCGCGTGTCGGAGCCTCCGAACGCGTGGGCAGGTGCAGAGCCCATGAGCGCCGCGACAAAGGATGCGACGATCAGGTGTGTTCCTGCGAGCCACGGCCTCACTTCGAGCATCCACCCCGCTTCGCCTGGACCGATGAGTTCCGCCAGACGCCCTGTGCGCCCTTCGCCAGCGACACCACGTAGAGAACGTAGGGATCCGTGCCCGCGGGGTTTCCTTCGACCTTGTTCGTCTTGCGGTTCCTCGTGTACGCCTCACTCTCGTCCGTGCAGTAGCTGAGGGACGCCGCCCTCCCGTTGTTCGCCAGCACGACCTTGGCGGCGAAGGCCGGCAACTTGCCGATGACGGTGACGTTCTTGTCCGTATAGGACCGGATCCACTTCTGGCTCTGGGCGAGGCCGGTCTCCGTGTCGTAGAAGGCCAGTTCCTCCCCTCCGTCGGGCTTGTTCGCGATGATCGCCGCGTATCCCGCCCGGAGTTCTTCCCTCGCGTCGTTGAGCACCGCCTGCTTCACCGGGTCGCTGCTCGTCCAGTTCTCGAACGTGAGCCGGAAACTGCTCGGCAGGGTGATGTCCGGGCGGCTGGCGCCGGACGGCGCCGCCGAACCGGACGCCGACACCGACGGGCTCGCGTCCGGTGCCGTGTCCGCTCCCTCGATGTCGTCCGTCCTGCCGCCGCCTCCGCCGCAGGCGGTGAGCAGCAGGGTCGCGGTGGTCGTCGCGGTGATGAGGGCCAGGGTGCGGCGGGACACGGCTTGTTCTCCCCGGGAGTTCGGCATGTGTGCAGCTGGGAACGAAGTTATCAGGGGCCCGTGACGGCCACCGGAGCGAACGCGGGGGCGTGCGGGGAGCGCAGGGAGCACGGAGGGGCACGCGGGCGGGCCCGCGGCGACCGCGGCCTTCGGGGCGTTCCCGGCGAACCGGGTTCCGCCGGGCGGCCGTTCCCCCGCCGGTCCTTCGACGCCGCCGGTCGGAGTCAATAGGATCTCGGTAGGCTCGACCCGACCCCCGACCCCCGACCCCCGACCCCCGACCCCCGGCACCCTCCTCCCACACGACCCCAGGACACCCGCCATGGCGCGACGCAGCACTTCAGGCTCGACGGGAAGCCCGACGGGCGCGCGGGACCGGACACCCCAGCCGGTGCGCCTGCGACGGCGGACGTTCGGGGACTTCGTCAAGGCGTTCCTCGCGCTCGTCGCCCTGCTCGTCCTGGTCGTCGGCGTGCCCGCCGCGCTGGCCACCCAGGTCGGCTGGCCGCTGCCGCGCAGCGGGTCGCTGCGGGACTGGCTGATGCGGGACATCACGGTCGAGACCTTCCTGCACGTCCTGACCGTCGTCGTCTGGTTCGCCTGGGCCCAGTTCACCGCCTGCGTCCTGGTGGAGGCCAAGGCCGCCCTCTCCGGCGTGGGCCTGCCCGGCCGCGTACCCGGCGCCGGGCCCAGCCAGTTGCTCGCGCGCCAGCTGGTGGCCGCGCTGCTGCTGGTCGGCGCCACCGCCGCGAGCCTCACCCCGGGTCTGTCGCAGCTCGGCCACAACGCGCAGCCGAACGGCAGCCGGAAGGGGACCGTCGCCGCGGCCCAGCAGACCCCCGGCCCGCTCGCCCAGCGGCAGGGGCCGGCCGGGAGCGCCGCGGACGCCGTCGCCCGGCAGGCCGACCGCCTGGCCGCGCAGGCCGACCGGGGCACCGGCACCGCCCGGGACGGCGGCACCAAGTTCTACCGGATCCAGCCGCCCGAGGGCCGCCACCACGACTCCCTGTGGGAGATAGCCCAGCGCCACCTCGGCGACGGCCGCCGCTACAGGGAGATCTACCAGCTGAACAAGGACCGGGTGCAGCCCGACGGTTCACGGCTGTCCGAGGCGAGCCTCGTCCGGCCCGGCTGGATCATGGAGATGCCCGGCGACGCCCGCGGCGGCGAACTCGTCGAGATGCCCGGCACGCCCCTCTCCCCGGACGTGCGGCAGCAGGTCCGGGACTACGCCCGCACCGGCGCGCACGCCCAGGACCAGGGACACGGTGAACGGGCCGGGGACGGCACGGGGCACGTGTCCCCGTCCGCCCGGGAATCCGCCGCCGACGGCCACGGACCGCACGCCGGGCCCGCGGACGGGCACGCCCTCGGCCTGCCCGAAGCCCTCGTCGGCGCCCCGCTCCTCGCCGCCGGCCTCCTCGCCGCCCTCGGCCGGCGGCGCCGGCAGGCCCTGTGGCAGTCCGCGCTCGGCGCCGTCGCCGGCCGCCACGGCGTGGAGCCGCCCACCCCGGCCGGTGACGCCCAGGACGTCCAGGACGCGCTGCTCGTCGGCGCCGACCCCGAGGCCGTACGCCTCCTCGACCGCTCCCTGCGCGCGCTGGCCGCGGCCCTCGCCGCCGAGTCCCGCCCGCTGCCCGTCGTCTACGCCGCCTGGCTCAGCCACGGCGACCTGCACCTCCAGCTCGCCCAGCCGGCCGGGAAGCCGCCCGCGCCCTGGCGGCCCGGCCAGGACCAGACGTTCTGGGTGCTCGCCCGCGCCGACGCGGAGCGCTCCGCCGACGTCGACACCGCCGCCCCCTACCCCGGCCTGGTCAGCCTCGGCACCATGGACGGCTCCCGGCTGCTGCTCAACCTGGAGGCGGTGCCCGGCATCGTCTCCCTGAGCGGACGCGAGGCCGACCGGGCCGCGGTGTTCGCCTCGGTCGCCGCCGAACTCGCCACCAACGGCTGGTCCGACCGCATGACGATCACGCTCGTCGGCTTCGGCGAGGACCTCACCGCGCTCGCGCCCAACCGGCTGCGCCACCTCGACGGCATCGAGGCCCTGATCGAGACCATGCGGGCCGAGACCCGCCAGCGGCGCGGCGCCCTGGGCGCCGCCGGACACGACTCCGTGCTCACCGGCCGCACCGGCCCGGCCCGGCACACCCGCTGGGCGCCCCACCTCGTCCTGCTCGCCGCCGAACCCTCCGCCCGGGCCGCCGCCGAACTCGCCGAACTCGCCGCCGACGCCGGCCGCCTGGGCATCGGCTACCTCGTCGGCACCGACGGCGGCGACCTGCCCGGCGCCGCCTGGGAACTGCGGATCACCCCCGAGGGCAAGCTGCTCGCCCCGCTCCTCGGACTGGAACTGGACGCCCAGCTGCTGCCGGCCGTCCAGCAGCGGGCCGTGGTCGAGCTGTTCGCGGGGACCGACCCCGACCACGACCCGGACGGCCCGGCCACCACGCCGCCGTTCCTCGTCGACATCAGCGAACAGGGCCGGCCCGCGGTGTACGCGCGCCTGGTCGGACCGTACGAGATCATCGGCCTCGACACCCCGGACGGCGAGCGCAGCGCCCTGCTCCACGAAGCGCTCGCCCTGCTGCTCCTGCACCGCGAGGGCGTCCACCCGCGCGTGCTGGCCTCCGCGCTGTGGCCGCGCGGCGTCACGGAGGACGTCCGGGACGCGCTCGTCGAACGGCTGCGCGCCTGGCTGGGCACCGACCCCGACGGCACCCCGCGCCTGCGTGCCGACGGCAACGGCCGGCTCGTCCTCGCCCGGTCCGTCGTCTCCGACCTGGACGTCCTGCGCTCCCTCTACCACGAGGCGACCCAGGGCAAGGGCGTCGACAGCCGGGCGGTGCGCGGCCGGCTGCTCACCGACGCGCTGGTGCTGGTCCGCGGGCCGCTGCTCGCCGACCGGCCCGAGGGCCGCTACGGCTGGCTCACCCACGAGATCGTCGACGCCCGGCTCCCGCTGCTGGTCGCGGACACCGGGCTCGCGCTGTCCGCGTTCCACCTGGAGAAGGACCGCGCGGAGAAGGCCATCGAGGCGCTCGAAGCGGCGCTGAGGACCGCCCCGGCGGACGAACGCCTGTGGAACGAGCTGCTGCGCGCCACCAACGCCACCGGCGACCCCGACCGCCTGCGCGCCCGCGCCGCCGACCTGCTCGCCCGCAGCGGCGCCCGCGGTCTGCCCCCGCGCACCGAGGCCCTGCTGGACGAGCTGCTGCCGAGCTGGCGCGAGGGTGCGGCGGCCGGATGAGCAGCCCGGTGGAGCCGGCCCTGGTGGCCGCCGCCGTCCTGTGGGGCGCGGCGGCCGGCGCGCTGCTCCCCCGGGCCGCGTACCGCTTCGCCGTCCCGCCGGACCGGCCCTGGCGCGCCCACTGCCCGCGGGGACATCCGCTCCGCGGCTGGCTCGGCCGCACACCGTGCCGGGCGTGCGAGCGGCGGACCACCCCCGCCGCACCACCGCACGCCCCCGCGCGTGACACCCCCGGCCCGCCGCACGCCGGCAGGCGGGACGCGCCCGGCCCGGCCCCCGCGCCGGCGCCGTCCGCCGGGGACCCGCCGCGCGCCCCCTCCGCCGTCCTGCTCGCCACCGTCACCGCCCTCGTGTGCGCCGCGCTCGCCGTCGCCACCGGGGGCCGGCCCGAGACGGTGGTCTGGCTGCTGCTCACGCCCGCCGGGGTGCTGCTGGCCGCCGTGGACTTCCGGGTGCGGCGGCTGCCGGACCCGCTGACGCTGCCCCTCGCCGCCGCCGCGCTCGCCCTGCTCGGCGCGGCGGCGGCCCTGCCCGGACACGCCGGTGACTGGCCCACCGCCCTGTACGGTGCCCTCGCCCTCGGCGGCGGCTACTTCGTGCTGTTCCTCGTCAACCCGGCCGGCATGGGCTTCGGGGACGTCAAGCTGGCGCTCGGGGCGGGAGCCGTGCTCGGCTGGTACGGCTGGGGCACGGTCCTGCTGGGCACCTTCGCCGGTTTCCTCCTCGGTGCGCTCTACGGCGGCGCACTCGTCGTCGCCCGGAAGGCGGGCCGCAAGACGGCGATCCCGTTCGGGCCCTTCCTGATCGCCGGGGCCCTCGCGGGACTGCTGGTCGGGGCGTACACGGCCTGAGGCACCGGGTCCGGCCGGGGCCGGGCGGCGCGGGGGCCTGGCGTAGGCTGGTCCGGTCCGTCCACACCCTTGACGAAAGGGACGCCCGGTGACCGAGAAGGCCGGCCTCGCCTCCGCCGACATCGCAGCCGTGCTCGAGCGAGCGGCGGCGGGCGGACGCATCACGCCCGAGGAGGCGCTCGTCCTGTACCGCGACGCCCCGCTGCACGCGCTGGGCGCCGCGGCGGACGCCGTGCGGCGCCGCAGGTACGCGGGTAGCGAGCACATCGCGACGTACATCATCGAGCGGAACATCAACTACACGAACGTGTGTGTCACGGCGTGCCGGTTCTGTGCCTTCTACGCGGCTCCGAAGGACACGGAGAAGGGCTGGACCCGCGACCTGGAGGACATCCTGCGCCGGTGCGCGGAGACGGTCGAGCTGGGCGGCACGCAGATCATGTTCCAGGGCGGTCACCACCCGGACTACGGGGTGGAGTACTACGAGGAGCACTTCTCGGCGATCAAGAAGGAGTTCCCGCAGCTCGTCATCCACAGTCTGGGGGCGAGCGAGGTGGAGCACATGGCCCGGATCAGCAAGGTGCCGGTGGAGGAGGCGATCGCGCGCATCCACGCGGCCGGTCTGGACTCCTTCGCGGGGGCGGGTGCCGAGCTGCTGCCGGAGCGTCCGCGCAAGGCGATCGCGCCGCTGAAGGAGTCCGGCGAGCGGTGGCTGGAGATCATGGAGACCGCCCACCGCCTGGGGGTGGAGTCCACCACGACGATGCTGATGGGCACGGGGGAGACGAACGCCGAGCGCATCGAGCACCTGCGGATGATCCGGGACGTGCAGGACCGCACGGGTGGTTTCCGCGCGTTCATCCCGTACACGTACCAGCCGGAGAACAACCACCTGAAGGGCCGTACGCAGGCGACGCTGTTCGAGTACCTGCGGATGATCGCGATCGCCCGCCTGTTCCTGGACAACGTCCCGCACATCCAGGGCTCGTGGCTGACCACGGGCAAGGAGGTCGGCCAGCTCTCGCTGCACTACGGCGCCGACGACCTCGGCTCCGTCATGCTGGAGGAGAACGTGGTCTCCTCCGCCGGCGCCAGGCACCGCTCCAACCTCCTGGAGCTGATCGCCCTGATCCGGGCCGCCGGCCGCGTCCCGGCGCAGCGCTCCACGACGTACGAGCACCTCGTCGTCCACGAGGACCCGGCCGACGACCCCGTCGACGACCGCGTGGTCTCCCACGTCTCCTCCACGGCGATCGCCGGCGGCACGGCCCACCCCGAGCTGAAGCTGCTCGCCGCCAACTGACCCCGCCGTGCTGACGATCCACACCGCCGACCTGCTCCTCACCGGCGATCCGCGGCGGGCGCCGGTGCCCGGGGGCGCGATCCTCGTCCAGGGCCGGGTGATCGCGTCCGCCGGCCCGTACCAGGAGGTGGCCGCCGCCCACCCGACGGCCCGCGTGCGCCGCTGGCCCGGGCTCATCGCGCCCGGCCTGCTCAACCCGTGCGGGCCCGAACTGCTGGAGCACACCTACCACCCCGACCCGCGCGAGGCCGGTGAACTCGGTGACGCGCCGCTCACCGGCGAGGCCCTGGCCGCCCTCGGGATGACCGACACGCGGTGGGGCGCGAGCGCGCGGCGCGGGGTGCAGCGGATGCTGGCGCACGGGACCGTCGCGGTGGCCGGGGAACTGCGGCGGCCCGCCGCCGCGGACGCCGTGCGCCGGGCCGGGATGACGGCGGGGGCGCGGCGCGGGACGCCTGCGGGCCCGCCGGACCTGGACCCGCTGCGCGGGTGCCGCAGCCTCGGCGAGGCGATCCTCGCGCCGATCGTGCCGGACGACGGCCGGGACGCGACCTTCGCCGTGTTCGACGCGCCCGACGAGGCCGCTCTGGTCCGCCGCGGGGCCGCCGT
This sequence comes from Streptomyces sp. TG1A-8, assembly GCF_030499535.1. Classification (NCBI taxonomy): domain Bacteria; kingdom Bacillati; phylum Actinomycetota; class Actinomycetes; order Kitasatosporales; family Streptomycetaceae; genus Streptomyces; species Streptomyces sp. TG1A-8. Next base: position 3,050,637 of record NZ_JASTLB010000001.1, on the reverse strand, counting down.
CTGCGTCGCGACGGTCGTCGCCGGCCGCCTGCTCCACCGCCGCCGCTAGGGTCCTTCGTCCGGACCGGGTCGGATCAGGTGCGGTGCCGGGGTCCGCGGGCCCGGCAGGATCCGGGCGAGAGGCCCCGGGCGTGCCGTCCGGGGAGGCCGGCGACAGGGCACGGCCGGCCGGAGGGGCCGCGGCACGCGGTAAGCCCCGCCTCCCACCGGCGGACCGTGCTGCAACAATGGGCGGGTGACCCGCGCCTTCCTGAACAAGCAGCCGCACGAAGTCGCCTCGATGTTCGACGACGTGGCGGAACGGTACGACCTGACGAACGACGTGCTGTCGCTCGGCCAGGACCGGCGCTGGCGCAAGGAGGTGGCCAGGGCGGTCGACGCCCGCCCCGCGCAGAGGATCCTCGACCTCGCGGCGGGCACGGCCACCTCGTCGCTGCCCTTCGCGCGCACCGGCGCCTACGTCGTCCCGTGCGACTTCTCCCTCGGGATGCTCCAGGTCGGCAAGGGGAAGCACGCCTGGCTGCCGTTCACGGCCGGCGACGCCACACGGCTGCCGTTCAGGGACGACACCTTCGACGCCGTCACGATCTCCTTCGGCCTGCGCAACGTGCAGGACACGGACGCGGCCCTGCGGGAGATGCACCGGGTGACCCGGCCCGGCGGACGCGTGGTGATCTGCGAGTTCTCGCACCCGACCTGGGCGCCCTTCCGGACCGTCTACACCGAGTACCTGATGCGGGCCCTGCCCCCGGTCGCGCGCGCGGTGTCCTCGAACCCGGACGCCTACGTCTACCTCGCCGAGTCCATCCGCGCCTGGCCCGACCAGAGCGGCCTCGCCGAACGGCTGGGCAGGGCCGGCTGGTCGAAGGTGGCCTGGCGCAACCTCACCGGCGGAGTGGTCGCGCTGCACCGGGGCTTCAAGGAGGGCTGAGCCCCCGGCGGACCCTCACCGGTCGGCCAGCGCGAAGGCGTCCCCGGCCTCGCCCAGTTCGCGGCGGACCCCGCCGGCGGGCGGCTGGGGGACACGCGGCTCGCGCACACCTCCGCCGCCCTCCCCCTCGGCGGAGTCGAACCACACGTACACCGTCGAGTCCGGCGGCACCTCGGCGCCGGGCTGCGGGTACTGGCGCACGACGTGGTCCACGACCGCGCGGTGGAACTCCGGGCGGTCCGGCGCGGCGAGGAGCAGGCCCCGCGCCCGGGCCGTCTCGCGCGCGTCCACGGCCATCAGGCCGACCAGACGGGGAACACGGGGTCCGGGCATATTGCGTGGTGTGTGCACAGATGTCACCCCCAGCGGTACCGGCAGGGTAGCCCCGCCCCGGTCCACCCGGAAGTGCGATGTGGCACATTGTGACAATCGACTACCGTGGGTCACGGGTCGAGGTGATGGCAGGGCCCGCCGTTCAGGGTCCGGTGCCGTGAGGGTCCGCTCCAGGCGCATGCCCGGCCTCCGGGTGACGGTGATGGAGCGCTCGCTGCGGGCGTCCACCATCGCCACCACGCCCGGTACGCCCATCGCCCGCAGCCGCCCGCGGGTCTCCCGCGCCGCCGCGGAGGCGGCCCCGGTGCGCGCCCGGCCGAGCCGCCGGCCGGCCCCGACCTCGCCCACCGGCCTCCACGGGATGCGGCCACAACCGCGCGCCGGCGAACCCGACGACCTCCCCGGCCCCGTCCAGCACCGACCGCGGGCAGAAGACCCGCTCCGCGTCGTGCCGGCGCCGGTACGCGGTCGGCTGCTCGTGGACCGGCAGCCCGGCAGCCCGGCCGCCCGGCCGGCCGGCAGCCCGGCAGTCCGGCCGCCCGGCCGGCCGGCAGCCCGGCCGGCCGGCAGCCCGGCAGTCCGGCCGGCCGCCGTGGAACTCCACGACCGCGCGGTCGCCGAGGACCCGGTGCCGCACGAGCGCGTCCTCGTGGGCGGGGAGGAGCCGGTTCACGGAGGCAGCCCTTCAGCCGGGTGGTTCGGTACCGCTGAATAGACTGCCCCCTGTCCAGTGCCGGTCGGCACGCAGATTCCGAACCTGGGGAGATCCCGCCGTGACCGAGCCCCTTCCCGACAACACCGCCGACGTGATCGTCGTGGGCGCTGGGCCAGCAGGCTCCACCACCGCGTACCACCTCGCCAAGGCCGGACTCGACGTCCTGCTGCTGGAGAAGACCGAGTTCCCCCGGGAGAAGGTCTGCGGCGACGGCCTGACCCCGCGCGCGGTCAAGCAGTTGGTGGCCATGGGCATCGACATCTCCGAGGAGGCCGGCTGGCTGCGCAACAAGGGCCTGCGGATCATCGGCGGCGGCGTCCGGCTCCAGCTCGACTGGCCCGACCTCGCCTCCTTCCCGGACTACGGCCTCGTCCGCAAGCGGGACGACTTCGACGAGCAGCTCGCGCGCAACGCCCAGAAGGCCGGTGCGCGCCTGTACGAGCGCTGCAACGTCTCCGGTCCGGTCGTCGACGACCGCACCGGCCGCATCACCGGCGTGACCGCCAAACTCGGCGACGACAAGCGCGAGGTCGCCTTCCACGCGCCGCTCGTCGTCGCCGCCGACGGCAACTCCACCCGGCTCTCCCTCGCGATGGGCCTGCACCGCCGCGAGGACCGCCCGATGGGCGTCGCGGTCCGCACGTACTTCACCTCGCCGCGCCACGACGACGACTACCTGGAGTCCTGGCTGGAGCTGTGGGACCGCCGCGGCCCCCAGGACCGCCTGCTGCCCGGCTACGGCTGGATCTTCGGCATGGGCGACGGCACCTCCAACGTCGGCCTCGGCGTCCTCAACACCTCCGCCGCCTTCAAGGAGCTTGACTGGCGCGAGATCCTCAAGGCCTGGTGCGCCTCCATGCCCGAGGACTGGGGCTACACGCCGCAGAACATGACCGGCCCGATCCGCGGCGCCGCCCTGCCCATGGCCTTCAACCGCCAGCCGCACTACACCAGGGGCCTGCTGCTCGTCGGCGACGCCGGCGGCCTGGTGAACCCCTTCAACGGCGAGGGCATCGCCTACGCCATGGAGTCCGGCCAGATCGCCGCCGACGTCATCGTCCAGGCCCACGCGCGGGCCACGCCCGCCCAGCGCGAGACCGCGCTGCAGCGCTACCCGCGCGTGCTGAAGGACACCTACGGCGGCTACTACACCCTCGGCCGCGCCTTCGTGAAGCTCATCGGCAACCCGAAGGTCATGCAGATCGCCGCCCAGCGCGGTCTGACCCACCCGCTGCTGATGAGGTTCACGCTGAAGCTGCTGGCCAACCTCACCGACCCGACGGGCGGCGACGCGATGGACCGCATCATCAACGGCCTGAGCAAGGTGGCCCCGAAGGCGTGACCAGGGCCCCCGTCCGGATCCCGCCGGGCCCGCGGGACCCGGCCCGGTCCGGACGAAAGGCCCCACCCAGGGCATGAGGGCCGCGGCGTTGGCGGCCCGGCGGGCGTAGACCTCGTCCCGCCGGGCCGCTCGTCTGCCGCAGCGCGTCCTTCTTCCCGCGCCCGGAGAGCCGGTCCAGGTAGGGGTGGCCGTCGGTGTGGTCCGTCTCGTGGGCGAGGCAGCGCGCGAAGTGCCCGGTGCCCTCGACGGCGACCGGAGCGCCGTCCCTGTTCCGCCCGCGCACCAGGGCGCGCGCCGGCCGCGCCACGGCCATCACGGCGCCGGGCACGGACAGGCAGCCCTCGCCGGCCTCGGTCAGCCGCCGTCCGGCACCCGTCGGCGGCACGAGCACCGGGTTGACGACGGGTCCGACGTGCCGGCCCCCGTCGTCGTCGGGGCAGTCGTGGACGAACAGGCGCCGCCCGGCCCCGACCTGGTTCGCGGCCAGGCCCGCCCCTCGGCGACGTACAGGGCGCGGAACATGTCGTCGATCAGCGTGGCGAGGTCGGGCCCGAACTCCGTGACGTCCCGGCAGGGCCGGTGCAGGACCTCCTCGCCGGCCTCGGGGATGCGGCGCACCGCGCCGCGCCCGGCCTCGGGGGCGTGGCGGGGGAAGTGGCCGACGGGGTTTCCCCGGACGAACACGCGGGGCACCGCGGTCTCCTCCGCTCGTGGACGGACCGCCGGGCGGCGGTCCGGACCGAGCATGCCCGCAACGGCGCCGGGCCGCTGCCCCCGAGCGGCTGCGGCCCCGCGCGGGGAAGGCGTGCGGTGCCTCAGAGCACCCGCACGGCGCCGGACGGCGGGTCGTACGACAGCGGCCGCTCCACGACGCCCGTGGAGGGGTTCTGCGCGCCGACGAACATGCCGTCGCCGACGTACACCGCGACGTGGTACGCGCTGCCCGCGCCGCCCCAGTAGAGGATGTCGCCCGGCTGCAGGTTGCCCAGCGACACCTGGGTGCCGGCCACCGACTGGTCCTGGGAGACGCGCGGCAGGCTGACGCCCACCTGCCTGAACGCCGACTGCACCAGCCCGGAGCAGTCGTAGGCGGAGGGGCCGGTGGCGCCGGAGACGTACGCCTTGCCGACCTGGGCCTCGACGAAGGAGACGATGGCCGCGGCCGAACCGGTGGCGGTGGACGTGCTCGTGGAGACCGTGGTGCCGGCGCTGGTGCCGGCGCTGCTACCGGTGCCGGTGCTCGTCGTGGTGGCCGGCGCGGTGCGCTCCGCGGTGCGCGAGGCGCGCGCGGCGGCCTCCTTGCGGGCGGCTTCCTCGGCCTTCTTCCTGGCCTGCGCCGCCTTCTTCCTGGCCTCCGCGAGGTCCGCCTTGGCCTGCTTCGCGGCGTTCGCGGCGGCCGCGTCGCGCTCGGCCTGCAGCTCGTAGTTCGCGGCGGCCTGCTGCGTGGCGTCCGCGGACCGGGCGACCTGGGCGGCCACGTCGGACGTCAGGGTGGGCAGTTCGAGGGTCTGCGCCACCGGCTCGGCCGCGTTCGCCGAACCGGACGCCCCGGCCACTGCCAGGGTGCCGAGAACGCCACCGGCGACTCCGGCCCGCATCGCGATGGTGGACGCGCTGCGGCGGGGTTTCCGGTGGCTGCGTATGTGAGCGGTGTGGGACATGGGAACAACCGGTACCAGGGGCTCCTTCATATCTTCAAGGAACGTGTGGTGCGCCACAGTTGTTCAGCCGGGGCCCGAAAGCCGGGCGTGTCGCTCTTTATTGACGCCGTAACGGACATTGCGGACGCTTGTGATCAAGGCCTTGATCACGGCCTTTGATCATTACGTCCGAATTGCCCCGCGCCTACCATTGGTTGGGCCGGTTGGCCAAGCCCGGTTCTCATCCGATTCTCACGGATGTGGCGGAGGTCACGGAACGGTTACCGGGAGGGCGGCGTCCCGGGCGCGGCGGACTTCGTGAACGCGCGCACGCGCCCCGGCCCCGTTCACATCGAGCCGCGGACCCCCCTCGCACGTGTGAACGCGATCGCCTAGCAGGGTGCGCCGTCCAGCGCCAATTTGCATGCAACGGAATTCTCTTGATATTGAGGCGACCCCTCCGACCTGCGGTGACCGGCGAAAATGTCACTTATGGTGATCACCTGAACGCTTCGCGTGTGAAGATCACCCCTCATCCGGCTTCATGATCCTTCGTCAGGTGGTGGAGATCACAAAGCTTGTGCAATACCCCGTGTCGCAGATCACACATCGGCAGGCATAGGATGCGAGGCAGTTGGGCTTGTGACCTGCTTCACATGTTCGCGATCTCCGCCCGGGACGAGCGGGGTTCGTGGGGCCGGTGGGGCGGACGTGAGCCCAGTGCCCATGCAGTCAGCGCCGACTGAGAGGAGCGAGGAGCGGTGAACGCGTATGCGCCCATCCTCGTACTGGGAGCCCTCGGGGCAGGCTTTGCGATCTTCTCCGTGGTCATGGCCACGCTGATCGGTCCGAAGCGGTACAACCGCGCCAAGCTCGAAGCCTACGAGTGCGGTATCGAGCCCACCCCCACGCCGGCCGGCGGCGGGCGCTTCCCCATCAAGTACTACCTGACGGCGATGCTCTTCATCGTCTTCGACATCGAGATCGTCTTCCTCTACCCCTGGGCCGTCACCTTCGACGCCCTGGGGATCTTCGGGCTCGTGGAGATGCTGCTCTTCGTGCTCACCGTCTTCGTCGCGTACGCGTACGTATGGCGGCGCGGCGGCCTGGAATGGGACTGAGGGGCCTTTAGACATGGGACTCGAAGAAAAACTGCCGAGCGGCTTCCTGCTGACCACCGTCGAGCAGGCCGCGGGCTGGGTGCGCAAGGCGTCCGTCTTCCCGGCCACCTTCGGCCTCGCCTGCTGCGCCATCGAGATGATGACCACCGGTGCCGGGCGCTACGACCTCGCCCGCTTCGGCATGGAGGTCTTCCGCGGTTCGCCCCGCCAGGCGGACCTGATGATCGTCGCCGGCCGGGTCAGCCAGAAGATGGCGCCGGTGCTGCGGCAGGTCTACGACCAGATGCCCAACCCGAAGTGGGTGATCTCCATGGGCGTCTGCGCCTCCTCGGGCGGGATGTTCAACAACTACGCGATCGTCCAGGGCGTCGACCACATCGTCCCGGTCGACATCTACCTCCCCGGCTGCCCGCCCCGGCCCGAGATGCTGATGGACGCGATCCTCAAGCTCCACCAGAAGATCCAGTCCACCAAGCTCGGCGTGAACGCCGCGGAAGCGGCCCGCGAGGCGGAGGAGGCGGCGCTCAAGGCCCTGCCCACGATCGAGATGAAGGGGCTGCTGCGGTGAGCGACGCGAACGGCACCAACGCCGCGAACGGGTCCGCGAACGGGGTGAACCCCGACAAGGACCTCGAAGCCTCCAACCTTCCCGGCCGGCGGGGCGGGGGAGGCGAGGAGATCCGCGTCCAGCGCGGCATGTTCGGCGCCAACAACGGCGGCGACACCTCCGGGTACGGCGGCCTGGTCCGCTCGATCCGGCTCCCCGGACCGGCGGCCCGGCCCTACGGCGGCTGGTTCGACGAGGTCGCCGACGAACTGGAGGGCGCCCTGGAGGAACAGGGACTCCTCCCCGGCAACGCCGTCGAGAAGACGGTCGTCGACCGCGGCGAACTCACCTTCCACCTCGAACGCGAACACTTGGTCCGCGTCGCCCGCACCCTGCGCGACGACCCGGCCCTGCGCTTCGAGCTGTGCACCGGCGTCAGCGGCGTCCACTACCCGCACGACAAGGGCCGCGAGCTGCACGCCGTCTACCACCTGCGCTCGATCACCCACAACCGGCTGATCCGCCTCGAGGTCAGCGCGCCCGACAGCGATCCGCGCATCCCGTCCCTGGTCTCCGTCTATCCCACCAACGACTGGCACGAGCGCGAGACCTACGACTTCTTCGGGATCGTCTTCGACGGCCACCCGGCCCTGACGCGGATCATGATGCCGGACGACTGGCAGGGCCATCCGCAGCGCAAGGACTACCCCCTCGGCGGCATCCCCGTCGAGTACAAGGGCGCCCAGATCCCGGCTCCGGACCAGCGGAGGTCGTACTCGTGAGCACGCAGTCAGCATCCGCGGCCTCCGCCGCCTCGGCGCGCGAGACCACCGAGGGCACCGTCTACACGGTCACCGGCGGCGACTGGGACGAAGTCGTCCAGTCCGCGGCCCGCGCCGACGACGAGCGCATCGTCGTCAACATGGGTCCCCAGCACCCGTCCACCCACGGAGTGCTCCGCCTGATCCTGGAGATCGAGGGCGAGACGGTCACCGAGGCCCGCTGCGGCATCGGCTACCTGCACACCGGCATCGAGAAGAACCTCGAGTTCCGCACGTGGACGCAGGGCACCACCTTCGTCACGCGCATGGACTACCTGACGTCCTTCTTCAACGAGACCGCCTACTGCCTCGCCGTCGAGAAGCTGCTCGGCGTCGAGGACCAGATCACCGAGCGGACCAAGATCATCCGGGTGCTCCTGATGGAGCTGAACCGGCTCTCCTCCCACCTGGTGTGCATCGCCACCGGCGGCATGGAGCTGGGCGCCACCACGATCATGATCTACGGATTCCGCGATCGTGAAATGATTCTCGACCTCTACGAGCTCATCACGGGCCTGCGGATGAACCACGCGTACATCCGCCCCGGCGGACTCGCCCAGGACCTGCCCCCCGGCGCGGTGGACCAGATCCGCGAGTTCGTGAAGAAGATGAAGCGGAACCTCCCGGAGTACGACAAGCTCGCCACCGGGAACCCCATCTTCAAGGCCCGCATGCAGGACGTCGGCTACCTCGACCTGGCCGGCTGCATGGCCCTCGGCGCCACCGGCCCGATCCTGCGCTCCACCGGCCTGCCGCACGACCTGCGCAAGGCCCAGCCGTACTGCGGCTACGAGACGTACGACTTCGAGGTCCCGACCGCCGACACCTGCGACGCCTACGGGCGCTTCCTCATCCGCCTGGAGGAGATGCACCAGTCGCTCAGGATCGTCGAGCAGTGCCTGGACCGGCTCCAGCCCGGGCCGGTCATGGTCGCCGACAAGAAGATCGCCTGGCCCGCCCAGCTCGCCCTCGGGCCGGACGGCCTCGGCAACTCCCTCGACCACATCAAGAAGATCATGGGCACCTCCATGGAGGCCCTGATCCACCACTTCAAGCTGGTCACCGAGGGCTTCCGGGTCCCGCCGGGACAGGCGTACACGGCCGTCGAGTCGCCCAAGGGCGAGCTCGGCGCGCACGCTGTCTCCGACGGCGGCACCCGCCCCTACCGGGTCCACTTCCGGGACCCGTCCTTCACCAACCTGCAGGCCATGGCGGCGATGTGCGAGGGCGGCCAGGTCGCCGACGTCATCGTCGCCGTCGCGTCCATCGACCCCGTGATGGGAGGCGTCGACCGGTGACCACCTCTTCTTCGGAGCGGGGCGTCAGCCTGGGCATGCCCGAACTGCCCGCGCCCGCGTACCCGGACGACGTCCGGGCCCGGCTGGAGGCGGACGCGCGCGAGGTGATCGCGCGCTATCCGGACTCCCGGTCCGCCCTGCTGCCGCTGCTCCACCTCGTGCAGTCGCAGGAGGGCCACGTCACCCGCACCGGCATGCGGTTCTGCGCGGACATGCTGGACCTGACCACGGCCGAGGTCACCGCCGTCGCTACCTTCTACACCATGTACCGGCGCAGGCCGTCCGGTGACTACCAGGTGGGCGTGTGCACCAACACGCTGTGCGCGGTGATGGGCGGCGACGCGATCTTCGAGACCCTCCAGGAGCACCTGGGCGTCGGCAACGGCGAGACCACCGACGACGGCAAGGTCACCCTGGAGCACATCGAGTGCAACGCGGCCTGCGACTACGCGCCGGTCATGATGGTCAACTGGGAGTTCTTCGACAACCAGACCCCGGACAGCGCCACCGCCCTGGTGGACGACCTGCGCGCCGGGCGGCCCGTGCGGCCCACGCGCGGGGCGCGGCTGTGCACCTTCAAGGAGACCGCCCGGATCCTGGCCGGCTTCCCCGACGAGCGGCCCGGTGCCGTCGAGGAGGGAGGCAGCGCGGGACCCGCTTCGCTGGTGGGTCTCCGCCTGGCCAGGGGGGAGGCCGCGCCCGCGCGCGTGGTGCACCCGCGTGACGGCGGCCCGCACGACGAACCGCGGGCCCGGACGGTGCACGAGCCGTCCCCGGCCGAGCACCTCAGTTCCCACGACGCGCCGCAGGACACATCGGCCTCCGACCCGGCCCACCCGGCGGGGCCCACCGCCGAGGAGGGGGAGTGATGACCGTGGCACCCGATGTGAGGGACACCAGCCCGGAGAAGCTGCTCGCACCCGTGCTGTCGGCCTTCTGGGACGAGGACCGGTCCTGGTCCCTGGACGTCTACCGCAGGCACGAGGGGTACGAGGGGCTGCGCACCGCGCTCGCCATGTCGCCGGACGACCTGATCGCCTACGTCAAGGACTCCGGTCTGCGCGGGCGCGGCGGCGCGGGGTTCCCGACCGGGATGAAGTGGCAGTTCATTCCCCAGGGGGACGGAAAACCGCACTACCTGGTCGTCAACGCCGACGAGTCGGAGCCCGGGACCTGCAAGGACATCCCGCTCCTCTTCGCGAACCCGCACAGCCTCATCGAGGGCATCGTGATCGCGTGCTACGCCATCCGGTCCTCGCACGCCTTCATCTACCTGCGCGGCGAAGTCGTCCCCGTCCTGCGGCGGCTGCACGAGGCCGTCCGCGAGGCCTACGCGGCGGGCTACCTTGGCGAGAACATCCTGGGCAGCGGACTCGACCTCGAACTCACCGTGCACGCCGGCGCCGGCGCGTACATCTGCGGTGAGGAGACCGCACTGCTCGACTCGCTCGAAGGCCGCCGCGGCCAACCGCGGCTCCGTCCCCCCTTCCCCGCGGTGGAGGGCCTCTACGCCTGTCCCACCGTGGTGAACAACGTCGAGTCGATCGCGTCGGTTCCCGCCATCCTGAAGAACGGCAAGGAGTGGTTCCGGTCGATGGGCAGCGAGAAGTCGCCCGGCTTCACGCTCTACTCGCTCAGCGGCCACGTCGCGAGCCCCGGCCAGTACGAGGCGCCGCTCGGCATCACGCTGCGCCAGCTCCTCGACATGAGCGGCGGCATGCGCCCCGGTCACCGGCTGAAGTTCTGGACGCCGGGCGGCTCCTCGACCCCGATGTTCACCGACGAGCACCTCGACGTCCCGCTGGACTACGAGGGGGTGGGCGCCGCGGGCTCCATGCTCGGCACCAAGGCCCTGCAGTGCTTCGACGAGACGACCTGCGTGGTGCGGGCGGTGACCCGCTGGACCGAGTTCTACGCCCACGAGTCCTGCGGCAAGTGCACGCCCTGCCGCGAGGGGACGTACTGGCTGGTGCAGCTGCTGCGCGACATCGAGGCCGGCAAGGGCACCATGTCCGACCTCGACAAGCTCGCCGACATCGCCGACAACATCAACGGCAAGTCCTTCTGCGCCCTCGGCGACGGCGCCGCTTCCCCGATCTTCTCCTCGCTGAAGCACTTCCGCGAGGAGTACGAGCAGCACATCACGGGCCGGGGCTGTCCCTTCGACCCGGCCAAGTCGACGGCCTGGGCGGACCGCCCGGAGGTGAACGCATGACCGTGACCACCAGTGCCCCCACCGGAGGGGGGCAGGCGGCGGTCCCACCGGAGGACCTCGTCACGCTGACGATCGACGGCATCGAAATCAGCGTGCCCAAGGGCACCCTGGTCATCCGGGCCGCCGAACAGCTCGGCATCGAGATCCCCCGGTTCTGCGACCACCCCCTGCTGGACCCGGCCGGCGCCTGCCGCCAGTGCATCGTCGAGGTCGAGGGCCAGCGCAAGCCGATGGCGTCCTGCACGATCACGTGCACGGACGGCATGGTGGTGAAGACCCACCTGACCTCACCGGTCGCCGAGAAGGCCCAGCACGGCGTGATGGAGCTGCTGCTCATCAACCACCCGCTGGACTGCCCGGTCTGCGACAAGGGCGGCGAGTGCCCGCTGCAGAACCAGGCCGTGTCGCACGGCAACGCCGAGTCCCGCTTCGACGGCAGGAAGCGGACCTACGAAAAACCCGTCCCAATCTCCACCCAGGTGCTGCTCGACCGCGAGCGGTGCGTGCTGTGCGCCCGCTGCACCCGCTTCTCCAACCAGGTCGCGGGCGACCCGATGATCGAACTGGTCGAGCGGGGCGCGCTCCAGCAGGTCGGCACCGGCGAGGGCGACCCGTTCGAGTCGTACTTCTCCGGCAACACCATCCAGATCTGCCCGGTCGGCGCGCTCACCTCGGCGGCCTACCGCTTCCGCTCCCGCCCCTTCGACCTGGTGTCGTCGCCGTCGGTGTGCGAGCACTGCGCGGGCGGCTGCGCCACCCGCACCGACCACCGGCGCGGCAAGGTCATGCGGCGGCTCGCCGCCAACGACCCCGAGGTCAACGAGGAGTGGATCTGCGACAAGGGACGCTTCGCGTTCCGCTACGCGCAGCTCAGGGACCGCCTCGACACCCCGCTGGTGCGCACCGCCGAAGGCGTCCTGGAGCCGGCCTCCTGGCCGGAGGCGCTGGAGGCCGCCGCGCGCGGGCTCGGCGCCGCCCGGTCCCGGGCCGGCGTCCTGCTCGGCGGCCGGCTGACGGTGGAGGACGCCTACGCCTACAGCAAGTTCGCGCGCGTGGCCCTCGGCACCAACGACGTCGACTTCCGCGCGCGCGTGCACAGCGGTGAGGAGGCCGACTTCCTCGCCGCCCGCGTGGCGGGCCGCGGCCGCGACCTCGACGGCACGGGCGTCACGTACACCGCCCTGGAGAAGGCGCCCGCCGTCCTCCTCGTCGGCTTCGAGTCGGAGGAGGAGGCGCCCGGCGTCTTCCTGCGGCTGCGCAAGGCCTGGCGCAAGCACAAGCAGCAGGTCTTCGCGCTGGCCACGCACGCCACCCGGGGCCTGGAGAAGGCGGGCGGCACGCTGCTGCCGGCAGCCCCCGGCACCGAGACCGAATGGCTGGACGCCCTCGCGAGCGGCGTCGGCCTGGAGGAGCCGGGCACGCGGGCCGCCGAGGCGCTGCGCGCCGGCGGTGCCGTGATCGTCGTGGGCGAGCGGCTCGCCGCGGTCGCCGGCGGCCTCACCGCCGCCGTGCGCGCCGCCACCGCGACCGGCGCCGAACTGGTGTGGATCCCGCGCCGGGCCGGGGAGCGCGGTGCCGTCGAGGTGGGCGCCCTGCCGTCGCTGCTGCCCGGCGGCCGCCCGGTGACCGACCCGCGCGCGCGGGAGGAGGTCGCCACCGTCTGGGGGCTCGCCGACCTGCCCCTGCACCACGGCCGCGACACCGGCCAGATCATCGAGGCCGCCGCCACCGGCGAACTGTCCGCGCTCGTCGTCGCGGGCGTGGAGGTCGCCGACCTGCCCGACCCGGCACGCGCGCGTGCGGCCCTGGACGGCGTCGGCTTCCTGGTGTCGCTGGAACTGCGGCCCGGCGAGGTCACCGAGCGCGCCGACGTCGTCCTGCCGGTCGCCGCGGTCCCCGAGAAGGCCGGCACCTTCCTCAACTGGGAGGGCAGGGCGCGCTCCTTCGAGTCGGCGCTGAAGCCCGACCAGATGGCCCGCCGCCTCCCCCGACCGACGGGCGCGTGCTGCAGATGCTGGCCGACGCCATGGACGTCCACCTGGGCCTGCCGGACCTGCGCACCACGCGCGCGGAGATCGACCGGCTCGGCGCCTGGGACGGCCCGAGGGCCTCCGGTCCCCGGGAGTCCGCGGGCGTGCTGCCCCGCCCGGCCGCCGGCGAGGCCGTCCTCGCCGGGCACCGGCTGCTGCTCGACCGGGGCGTCCTGCAGCAGGGCGACGAGGCACTGGCCGGAACCCGGCACGCGGCACACGCGCGCCTGTCGGCCGCGACGGCCGCCGAGGCGGGCGTCGCGGACGGCGGTGTCCTCGCCGTCCGCGGCCCGGCCGGCACGACCGAACTCCCGCTGCGGATCACCGCGATGCCCGACCGGGTGGTCTGGCTCCCGCTGAACTCCGCAGGCTCCGGCGTCGCCTCCGACACCGGAGCGGTGCCCGGCTCACTCGTCCGCATCGGCCCGGCGGCACCTGCCGGACAGGCCCCCAAGGAGGTGGAGGCATGAGCCCGTACCTCGCCGCTGACGACCTCTCGATGTTCGGCCGCGATCCCTGGTGGCTGGTCGTCGTCAAGGCCGTCTTCTGCTTCGCCTTCCTGATGGTGACCGTGCTGTTCTCCATCGTCTGGGAGCGCAAGGTCGTCGCCTGGATGCAGCTGCGCATCGGCCCCAACCGGCACGGCCCCTGGGGCATGCTCCAGTCGCTCGCCGACGGCGTGAAGCTGATGCTCAAGGAAGACCTCATCGTCAAACGCGCCGACAAGGCGGTCTACGTCCTCGCGCCGATCGTGGCGGCCGTCCCGGCCTTCATGGCGATCGCGGTGATCCCCTTCGGGCCGGCTGGCAACGAGATCTCGGTCTTCGGCCACCGCACCGCGATGCAGCTCACCGACCTGCCGATCGCGATGCTCTACATCCTCGCGGTCGCCTCCGTCGGCATCTACGGCATCGTGCTGGCGGGCTGGAGCTCCGGATCCACCTACCCGCTGCTCGGCGGCCTGCGCTCCTGCGCGCAGATGATCTCCTACGAGATCGCCATGGGCGCCGCGTTCGCCTCCGTGTTCCTCTACTCGGGCTCCATGTCGACGTCGACGATCGTCGAGCAGCAGCACGACCGCTGGTACGTCCTGCTGCTGCCCGTCTCCTTCATCCTCTACATCGTCACGATGGTCGGCGAGACCAACCGCGCCCCCTTCGACATGCCGGAGTCCGAGGGCGACCTGGTCGGCGGCTTCAACACCGAGTACTCGTCCATCAAGTTCGCGATGTTCATGCTCGCCGAGTACGTGAACATGGTGACGGTCTCGGCCGTGTCGGCCACGCTCTTCCTCGGCGGCTGGCGCGCCCCCTGGCCGGTCAGCACCTTCTGGGAGGGCGCCAACCACGGCTGGTGGCCGCTGCTCTGGTTCGTCATCAAGGTCCAGCTGCTGCTGTTCTTCTTCATCTGGCTGCGCGGCACCCTCCCGCGGGTCCGCTACGACCAGCTGATGAAGCTCGGCTGGAAGGTGCTCATCCCGGTCTCGCTGACCTGGCTGATGCTCGTGGCGACCGTGCGGGCCCTGCGCAACGAGAACTACGACTTCGCCGACATCGCCCTGTACGTCGGCGGCGGGGTCCTCGCCCTGCTGCTGCTCTCCTTCGTCGCCGACATGTTCCGCGAGAAGGCCCGGGCGCCCGAGGAGCCCGCCGCCCAGCCGGCCGGCTTCGACCCGATGGCGGGCGGATTCCCCGTGCCGCCGCTGCCCGGCCAGGAGCTCCCGCCGGTGCCCAGGCGCCGCCCGCACCGCGAGCGGGAGCTGATTGTCAGTGGCGGACCCGACACTGTCGGTGACGGATCCGCGGATGGAAAGGAGGCGTCGGATGGCTGAGGAGCCCGAGGAGACCAAGCCCGGTTTCCAGAACCCCGTGGCCGGCTTCGGCGTGACCTTCAAGGCCATGTTCAGGAAGCGGCTGACCGAGCAGTACCCGGAGCAGAAGAAGACCACCGCTCCGCGGTTCCACGGACGGCACCAGCTCAACCGCCATCCGGACGGCCTGGAGAAGTGCGTCGGCTGCGAGCTGTGCGCCTGGGCCTGTCCCGCCGACGCCATCTACGTGGAGGGCGCCGACAACACCGACGAGGAGCGCTACTCGCCGGGCGAGCGGTACGGCCGCGTCTACCAGATCAACTACGCCCGCTGCATCCTGTGCGGCCTGTGCATCGAGGCGTGCCCCACGCGCGCGCTGACGATGACCAACGAGTTCGAACTGGCCGACTCCAGCCGCGCCAACCTCATCTACACCAAGGAGCAGCTGCTCGCCGGCCTGGACGAGGGGATGGTCGACACGCCCCACGCGATCTTCCCCGGGACCGACGAACAGGACTACTACCAGGGGCTGGTGACGGAGGCCGCGCCGGGCACCGCACGGCAGGTGGCGCTCTCCAAGGGAGAGGTCCCGCAGGAGGCCGCCTCCACCTTCGGCCCGGACGAGCCGGCCTCGGAGGAGGTGATCGGCCGATGAGCGCACAGCACCTCGCCGCCTACACCACCTCCACCGGTGAGGCCTTCCAGTTCTGGGTCCTCGGCACGGTCGCGGTGCTCGGCGCCCTGTGCACCGTGTTCATGAGGAGGGCCGTGCACAGCGCGCTGTGCCTGGCCGGGACGATGATCATCCTGGCGGTGTTCTACCTCGCCAACGGCGCCTACTTCCTGGGCGTCGTGCAGATCGTCGTCTACACCGGCGCGATCATGATGCTGTTCCTGTTCGTGGTGATGCTCGTCGGCGTCACGGCCGCGGACTCCCTGAAGGAGACCATCAAGGGCCAGCGCTGGCTGGCCCTGCTGTGCGGGGTCGGCTTCGGCGTCCTGCTGTTCGCGGGCCTCGCCAACGCCTCCCTGAAGCAGTTCGAGGGCACCGGCCGGGCGAACGCGGGCGGCAACGTGCAGGGACTCGCCGCCCTCATCTTCACCAGGTACGTCTTCGCCTTCGAGATCACCGGGGCCCTGCTCATCACGGCCGCCGTCGGTGCCATGGTGCTCACCCACCGCGAGCGCACCGAGCGCGCCAGGACCCAGCGCGAACTGGCCGAACAGCGCGTCCGCGAGGGCAAGCACCTCCCGCCGCTGCCCGCGCCCGGCGTCTACGCCCGGCACAACGCCGTGGACATCGCGGGCCTGCTGCCCGACGGCACCCCCTCCGAGCTGACCGTCAGCAAGACGCTGCGCGAGCGCGGCCAGATCCGTGACGTGTCCGCGGAAGCGCTCAACGACCTGCGGGCGCTGGAGCAGCGCGCGCAGGACCGCCTGGAGCGCACGCAGGTCGAACCGGCGCACTTCAAGCAGGCCGAGGAGGCGTCGAAGTGAACCCCGTCAACTACCTCTACCTCGCCGCCCTGCTGTTCACCATCGGCGCGACCGGGGTGCTCATCAGGCGCAACGCGATCGTCGTGTTCATGTGCGTCGAGCTGATGCTCAACGCCTGCAACCTCGCGTTCGTCGCCTTCTCCCGGATGCACGGCAGCCTCGACGGCCAGATCATCGCCTTCTTCACGATGGTCGTCGCCGCCGCGGAGGTCGTGGTGGGCCTCGCGATCATCGTGTCGCTGTTCCGCACCCGCCATTCGGCCTCGGTCGACGACGCCAGCCTGATGAAGCTGTAAGGGGTCGGAAGAATCGTGGAGAACCTGATCGCGCTGCTCATCGCGGCGCCCCTGCTCGGCGCGGCCGTCCTGCTGGTCGGCGGCCGGCGCCTCGACGCCGCCGGCCACTGGATCGGCACACTGCTGTCGGCCGCGTCCTTCGTGATCGGCCTGGTCCTCTTCGCCGGCCTGCTCGGCAAGGACGCCGACCACCGCACCCTGATCCAGCACCTGTTCAGCTGGATCCCGGTGGCCGGCTTCCAGGCGGACGTCACCTTCCGCCTCGACCAGCTGTCGATGACGTTCGTCCTGCTGATCACCGGCGTCGGCTCGCTGATCCACCTGTACTCGGTGGGGTACATGGAGCACGACGAGCGGCGGCGCCGCTTCTTCGGCTACCTGAACCTGTTCCTCGCGGCGATGCTGCTGCTCGTCCTCGCCGACAACTACCTGCTGCTGTACGTCGGCTGGGAGGGCGTCGGTCTCGCCTCCTACCTGCTGATCGGGTTCTGGCAGCACAAGCCCAGCGCCGCGACGGCCGCGAAGAAGGCCTTCCTGGTCAACCGCGTCGGCGACATGGGCCTGTCGATCGCGATCATGCTGATGTTCACCACCTTCGGCAGCTTCGCCTTCGGCCCGGTCCTCAGCCACACCGGCGACACCTCCGAGGGCAGGCTCACCGCGATCGGCCTGATGCTGCTGCTCGCCGCCTGCGGCAAGTCGGCCCAGGTGCCGCTGCAGTCCTGGCTCGGGGACGCCATGGAGGGTCCCACCCCGGTCTCGGCCCTGATCCACGCCGCGACGATGGTGACCGCGGGCGTGTACCTGATCGTCCGCTCCGGCGCCGTCTTCAACGCGGCGCCCGACGCCCAGCTGGCCGTCACCGTGGTCGGCGCCGTCACGCTCCTGTTCGGTGCGGTCGTCGGTTGCGCGAAGGACGACATCAAGAAGGCGCTGGCCGGCTCGACCATGTCGCAGATCGGCTACATGGTGCTGGCCGCGGGCCTCGGCCCCATCGGCTACGTCTTCGCGATCATGCACCTGGTGACGCACGGCTTCTTCAAGGCCGGGCTGTTCCTCGGCGCGGGATCCGTCATGCACGGCATGAACGACGAGGTCGACATGCGCAAGTACGGCGGCCTGCGCCGGTACATGCCGGTCACCTTCGTCACCTTCGGCCTCGGCTACCTCGCCATCATCGGCTTCCCGTTCCTGTCCGGCTTCTACTCCAAGGACGCCATCATCGAGGCGGCCTTCGCCAAGGGCGGCACCGAGGGCTGGATCCTCGGCGGCGTCGCCCTGCTGGGCGCGGCCATCACGGCGTTCTACATGACGCGCGTGATGCTGATGACCTTCTTCGGCGAGGAGCGCTGGCGGAACCGGTCCACCCGCTCCCCCCAGGCCCCGAGCGCGGAGCCCGCGGCCGAGCACCGCGGCGAGCACGCCGAGCCGCACCCGCACGAGTCGCCCAAGGTCATGACGATCCCGATGATCGTGCTGGCCGTCGGCTCGGTCTGCGGCGGTTTCCTCTTCCACCTCGGCGACCGCTTCCTGCACTGGCTGGAGCCGGTCACCGGGCACAGCGAGGGCGACTCCCCGGTCAGCGCCTGGACGGTCACCGCGGCGACCCTCGTGTGCCTGGTCGTGGGCGCCGGCACCGCCTGGGCCCGGTACGGCCGCAAGCCCGTCCCGGCACTCGCCCCGCGCGGTTCGCTGCTCACCCGGGCCGCCCGCCGCGACCTGCTCCAGGACGACTTCAACCACGTGGTCCTGGTGCGCGGCGGCGAGCACCTGACGCGCTCCCTGGTGTACGTCGACCACACCCTGGTCGACGGTGTCGTCAACGGCACGGCGGCCGGCTTCGGCGGCCTGTCCGGACGGCTGCGCCGGGTCCAGAACGGCTTCGCCCGCTCCTACGCGGTCTCGATGTTCGGCGGCGCGGCACTCCTGGTCGCCGCGACCCTGCTGATGAGGGCGGTCTGATACCGATGTCCTTTCCCCTGCTGACAGCGACGGCGGCGCTCCCGGCCGTCGGGGCCGTCGCCACGGCCGCCGTGCCGGCCGCGCGGCGCACCGCCGCCAAATGGCTGGCGCTGCTGGTCTCGCTCGCCACGCTCGCCCTGGCGATCGTCGTCCTGGTCCGCTTCGACCCCGGCGGCAGCCGCTACCAGCTCACCGAGTCCCACGCCTGGATCACGGACTTCGGGGTCCGGTACGAGCTGGGCGTGGACGGCATCGCGGTGGCGCTGATCGCCCTGACCGCCCTGCTGATGCCGTTCATCGTCCTCGCGGGCTGGCACGACGCCGACCCGCTGGAGACCGGGAGCCGCCGCTGGCGGCCCACCCAGGGCTTCTTCGCGCTGATCCTGGCCGTCGAGGCGATGGTGCTCATCTCCTTCGAGGCCACCGACGTCTTCGTCTTCTACATCTTCTTCGAAGCCATGTTGATCCCGATGTACTTCCTCATCGGCGGCTTCGGGGACCGTGCCCACGAGCACGGCGAGGAGGCGGCCTCGACGCAGCGGTCGTACGCCGCGGTGAAGTTCCTGCTCTACAACCTGGTCGGCGGTCTGATCATGCTGGCCGCGGTGATCGGTCTCTACGCGGTCGCCGGGAACTTCAGCCTCCAGGAGATCGCCCGGGCCCGCGCCGACGGCTCGCTGCACATGGCGACGAGCACCGAACGCTGGCTGTTCCTCGGCTTCTTCTTCGCCTTCGCGGTGAAGGCGCCGCTGTGGCCGCTGCACACCTGGCTGCCCAACGCCATGCAGGAGTCCACCGCCCCGGTCGCCGTCCTCATCACCGCGGTCGTCGACAAGGTGGGCACCTTCGCGATGCTCCGCTTCTGCCTCCAGCTGTTCCCGGAGGCGTCGAAGTGGGCGACGCCCGTCATCCTCGTCCTGGCGCTCGTCAGCATCGTCTACGGCGCGCTGCTCGCGGTCGGCCAGCGGGACATCAAGCGGCTGGTGGCCTACGCGTCGATCTCGCACTTCGGCTTCATCGTCATGGGCATCTTCGCGATGACCAGCCAGGGCCAGTCCGGCGCCACGCTCTACATGGTCAACCACGGCATCTCCACGGCCGCGCTGATGCTGGTCGCCGGCTTCCTGATCTCCCGGCGCGGCTCGCGGCTCATCGCGGACTACGGCGGCGTGCAGAAGGTCGCCCCGGTGCTCGCCGGCACCTTCCTGATCGGCGGCCTCGCCACCCTCTCGCTGCCCGGCCTGGCGCCGTTCGTCAGCGAGTTCCTGGTCCTGGTCGGCACGTTCACGCGCCACCCGGTGATCGGGATCACCGCCACCCTCGGCATCGTCCTCGCCGCGCTCTACACCCTCGTCCTGTACCAGCGGACGATGACGGGCCCGGTGAAGCCGGAGGTGTCGGCCATGCCCGACCTCCGCGTGCGTGAGCTGGTGGTGGTCACCCCGCTGATCGTGCTGCTGATCTTCCTGGGCGTCTACCCGAAGCCCGTCACGGACATCGTGGACCCGGCGGTCAAGCAGACCATGTCCGACGTACACAAGAAGGACCCCAAGCCCGAGGTGGAGGCGGCCAAGTGAGCGCAACAGCCGTCCACAGCCTGTGGACAACCGCGGCCGACCCGATCTCGAAGATCGACGCGCCGAAGATCGAATACGGACAACTGTCACCGACCCTGATCGTCCTGGGTGCCGCGCTGATCGGGGTGCTGGTCGAGGCCTTCGTCCCGCGCAGGTCCCGTCACCACGTCCAGGTGCTCCTCTCCGCCGTCGCGCTGTGCGCCGCGTTCGCCGCGGTCGTCGCGCTCGCGGCCGGCGGCTACGGCACCACGAAGGCGCACATCGCCGCCATGGGCGCGGTCGCGGTCGACGGGCCGTCCCTGTTCCTGCAGGGCACGATCCTGCTGGCCGGCCTGGTCGGCCTGTTCACCTTCGCCGAGCGTCGCCTGGACCCGGTGGCGCACGGCAACCGGGTCGACTCCTTCGCCGCGCAGGCCGCGTCCGTGCCGGGCAGCGACGGCGAACAGGCGGCGGTCCGGGCCGGGTTCACCACCACCGAGGTCTTCCCGCTGCTGCTCTTCGCGATCGCGGGCATGCTGGTGTTCCCCTCGGCCAACGACCTGCTGACACTGTTCGTGGCCCTGGAGGTCCTCTCCCTGCCGCTGTACCTGCTGTGCGCGCTGGCCCGCCGCAAGCGGCTGATGTCGCAGGAGGCCGCGGTCAAGTACTTCCTGCTCGGCGCGTTCGCCTCGGCGTTCACCCTGTTCGGCATCGCCCTGCTGTACGGCTACGCGGGCTCGGTGTCGTACGCCCGCATCGCCCAGGTCGTCGACGGCACCGTCACCGACGTCGACCCGGCGCTGGCGGGCACCATGGGCAACGACGCGCTGCTGCTGATCGGCGGCGCCATGATCATGATGGGCCTGCTGTTCAAGGTGGGCGCGGTGCCGTTCCACATGTGGACGCCCGACGTCTACCAGGGCGCGCCCACCCCGGTGACCGGCTTCATGGCCGCGGCGACGAAGGTGGCGGCGTTCGGCGCGCTGCTGCGCCTGCTCTACGTCGTCCTGCCCGGGATGCGCTGGGACTGGCGGCCGGTGATGTGGGCGGTGGCGATCGTCACCATGCTGGGCGGCGCGATCGTGGCCATCACCCAGACCGACATCAAGCGGCTGCTGGCGTACTCGTCCATCGCGCACGCCGGCTTCATCCTCGCCGGTGTCATCGCCACGTCGAAGGACGGCGTGTCCTCCGTGCTCTTCTACCTCGCCGGGTACTCGTTCGTGACGATCGGCGCGTTCGCGGTGGTCACGCTGGTGCGCGACGCGGGCGGTGAGGCGACCCACCTGTCCAAGTGGGCCGGGCTCGGCCGCCGGTCGCCACTGGTGGCGGCCGTGTTCGCGGTGTTCCTGCTGGCCTTCGCCGGCATCCCGCTGACCTCCGGGTTCGCGGGGAAGTTCGCCGTGTTCAAGGCGGCGGCGGACGGCGGCGCGACCCCGCTGGTCGTGGTCGGTGTGCTCTCCTCGGCGATCGCGGCGTTCTTCTACATCCGCGTGATCGTGCTGATGTTCTTCAGCGAGCCGAAGCCGGACGGCCCGACCGTGGCCGTGCCCTCGCCGCTGACGACGGTGGCGATCGGCGTGGGCGTGGCGGTCACGCTGGTGCTCGGTGTGGCACCGCAGTACTTCCTGGACCTGGCGAACCAGGCGGGGGTGTTCGTGCGCTGAGGCGTCCGGCACGGGCGCGCGGCCCCGGTTCCTCCCCGCGAGGAGCCGGGGCCGTCCGCGCGGGCCGGGCACCGCCGGCGCGCCGGCGGGAGGAGCGCACCCGCGGCTGTGGACAACTTCCGGCGCTGTCGGCGCGGGCGCCTATCGTGGACGCAGTGGTCGAGGGACGACGCACGGGGGACCGGACCCGGGGGACAGGACGATGGGCGCGACAGGCGGGATCAGCGAGATGCCAGGGGTGACCGAGAGGCCGGACGCGGAGGAGAGCGAGGCACTGGCCACGCTGCACCGGGTCTTCGGGTACGACTCCTTCCGCGGTGAGCAGGAAGCGGTCGTCGAGCACGTGGTGGCGGGCGGCGACGCCCTCGTCCTCATGCCCACCGGTGGCGGCAAGTCGCTGTGCTACCAGATCCCGGCCCTCGTCAGGCCCGGCACGGGCGTGGTGGTCTCACCGCTGATCGCGCTGATGCAGGACCAGGTCGACGCCCTGCGCGCCCTCGGCGTGCGGGCCGGCTTCATCAACTCCACGCAGGACTTCGACCAGCGGCGCACGGTCGAGGCCGAGTTCCTCTCGGGCGAGCTGGACCTGCTCTACCTGGCCCCGGAGCGACTGCGCGTGGAGGCCACGCTGGACCTGCTCTCCCGCGGCAAGATCTCCGTCTTCGCCATCGACGAGGCGCACTGCGTGTCCCAGTGGGGCCACGACTTCCGCCCCGACTACCTGGCCCTGTCCCTGCTCGGCGAGCGCTGGCCGGACGTGCCGCGCATCGCGCTCACGGCGACGGCCACCCGCGCCACCCACGAGGAGATCACCCAGCGGCTGCACATGCCGGCGGCCCGCCACTTCGTGGCCAGCTTCGACCGGCCGAACATCCAGTACCGGATCGTGCCCAAGGCCGACCCGAAGAAGCAGCTCCTCGCCTTCCTGCGGGAGGAGCACGCGGGCGACGCCGGCATCGTGTACTGCCTCTCCCGCAACTCGGTGGACCGGACGGCGGAGTTCCTCAGTGCCAACGGCATCGAGGCGGTGCCGTACCACGCGGGGCTGGACGCGGGCGCCCGCGCCGCCCACCAGGCCCGGTTCCTGCGCGAGGACGGCCTGGTCGTGGTGGCGACCATCGCCTTCGGCATGGGCATCGACAAGCCGGACGTGCGCTTCGTCGCCCACCTGGACCTGCCCAAGTCGATCGAGGGCTACTACCAGGAGACGGGACGGGCGGGCCGGGACGGGCTGCCCTCCACCGCCTGGATGGCGTACGGCCTGAACGACGTCATCCAGCAGCGCAAGCTGATCCAGTCCGGCGAGGGCGACGAGGCGTTCCGCCGCCGGGCCGCCGCCCACCTGGACGCGATGCTCGCCCTGTGCGAGACCGCCCGGTGCCGGCGCGGCCAGCTCCTGGCCTACTTCGGTCAGGAGCCCCCCGCCGCGGGGTGCGGCAACTGCGACACCTGCCTCACCCCGCCCGAGACGTGGGACGGCACGGTCGCGGCGCAGAAGGTGCTGTCGACGGTGGTGCGGCTGCAGCGGGAGCGCGGGCAGAAGTTCGGCGCCGTGCAGATCGTCGACATCCTGCTCGGCAAGCGCACCGGCAAGGTGATCCAGTTCGACCACGACCAGCTGTCCGTCTTCGGTATCGGCCAGGACCTCACGGAGGGCGAGTGGCGCGGCGTCATCCGGCAGCTGCTGGCCCAGGGACTGCTCGCGGTGGAGGGGGAGTACGGCACGCTGACGCTCACCGAGGCGAGCGGCGCGGTGCTGCGGCGGGAGCGGGAGGTGCCGCTGCGCAAGGAGCCCAAGAAGCCGGCCACCTCCCGGCCGGGTGCGGGTGCCGCCGCGGGCCGGGGCGAGCGCAGGGCCAAGGCCGCCGCGGTCGAGCTGCCCGAGGAACTGCTCCCGGTCTTCGAGGCCCTGCGCGCCTGGCGCGCCGAGCAGGCCCGGGAGCAGGGCGTCCCGGCGTACGTCATCTTCCACGACGCCACGCTGCGGGAGATCGTCGCCCGCCGGCCCGGGTCGGTGCGGGAACTGGGCACGATCGGCGGAGTCGGCGAGAAGAAGCTGGCGACCTACGGGGAAGGGGTGCTCGCGGTGCTCGACTCCCTGGCCGGCGCCGGCCCCGCCCCCGACGGCTCCCTGGCCGGCGCGGGCGGCGGTTCCCCGGAGGACGACCGGCCCGAGCAGGCCGAGGAGCCCGAGCCGGACGACTGGACGTAGGACGGGCGGCGCCGCGGGGCGCGGGGACCGGGGTGCGGGTCCCGCGGGGGGCTTCCGGCGCGGGCGCCGCGCCGTTCCCCGGCGGTCAGGAGAGCGCCGTCAGCCCCGGGGCGAAGGTGATCAGCAACGGAAGCAGCGGGACCAGCGCGGCCACCGTCGTCGTCAGCGCCCGGTGCCGGCGCAGCAGCCGCGGGGGCGGCTCCAGCAGGCGGTCCACGCGTTCGCCGAGGAGGCGGCGGCTGGACGCGCAGGACAGGACACCGCGGTGCTGGTTCAGCTCGATCAGGGCGAGGGCGGTGGTGACGTGGCCGCAGCGGCGGGACGCGGTGTCGTCGGCGGCCAGCTCGACCAGGCGGTGCGTCTGGTCGCAGAAGTGGGCGAACAGCGGGACGCGCGGGAAGCCCGTGGCGAGCGCCGTGGACAGGTGCAGCAGCCAGTCGTGGTGGGCGCGGGCGTGGCCGCGCTCGTGGGTGAGCACGGCGTCCAACTGGTGTCCGGTCAGGCGCTGCAGGGCACCCGTGGTGACGACCAGCTGGGGCGGGTGGCCCGGCATCCACCACGCGTCGGGGTAGTCGTCCTCCAGCACCAGCATGGGGCCGCGCGCCGGGGGCAGGCCCGCGGGCAGGTCGGGGGCGCGCTCGCGCAGGTGCGCCCGGGCCCGGCCGCGGTGCCGGCGGGCCTCGGCGAGTTCCCGGGCGAGCATCGCCGTCGTCCAGGCCGCCCCGCCGGCCAGCAGCAGGGTGAGGGCGACGGACCAGAGCGGGGCGGCCGAGAGGTCGTACGCGGCGGTGACGGCCGGCGGCGCGGGAGCGAACACGCGGTCGCGGACGGTGTGGAAGACGGCCGCCGCGCCCAGGACCAGCGCGGTCAGACAGCACAGCAGCACCGTGGCGACCAGGCACTGCCACACCCACAACGCCACCACGGGGTCCCGCTCGGGCCAGGCGGCCCGGGTCAGCGCGCGCGGCGCCGGTACGGCGGCCGTCAGGGCGACGACGCTCAGCAGGAGCAGGCAGACGGTCATGCCGGGGCTCCGGTTCCTGTCGGAAAGGGGTGCGGGTGCCGGAACATGCGCCGGGGCGCATCGGGTGGTGCGTGTTCCCCGTCAGTATGACGCGGACGGGCGGCGCGAGTCAGGTGCCGGCACGGATCCGGCCGCTCCTTCCCGGCGCGTCCGGCGCCGTCCCGCGGGTGCGCCCGCCCCGGTGCGCGGTGCCGCCCCGGTGTCCGTGTCCGTGCCGCCGACCGCCCTGCCGCGGCGGTGGGTTCGCCCCGGCGGCCGGCGGGCGCCGGCTCAGCCGGCCACGATGCGCCCGGTGACCTCCCCGAGGCCGACCCGGCCGCCGTCCGGCCCCGGGGCCCAGGCCGACAGGGTCACGACGTCGCCGTCCTCCAGGAAGGTCCGTTCGCCGCCCGGGAGGCCGAGCGGTTCCCGGCCGTTCCAGGTCAGCTCCAGCAGCGAGCCGCGCTGGTGCTCCGCCGGACCGCTCACCGTGCCCGAGCCGTACAGGTCGCCGGTGCGCAGCGACGCCCCGTTCACCGTCATGTGGGCGAGCTGCTGGGCGGCGGTCCAGTACATGGTGGCGAACGGCGGCTCGGACACCACGTGGCCGTTGAGCACGACGGAGATCCGCAGGTCGTAGCCGCCGGGTTCGATCCCGGGGGCCGAGTCGTCCAGGTAGGGCAGCAGCGGGTGGGTGCGCTCGGGAGGCGCCACGCGCGCGTGCTCCAGCGCGTCCAGCGGGGTGATCCACGCCGACACCGACGTGGCGAAGGACTTGCCGAGGAACGGGCCGAGGGGGACGTACTCCCAGGACTGGATGTCCCGCGCCGACCAGTCGTTCAGCAGGCAGAGCCCGAAGACGTGCTCCTCGAAGTCGCCGAGGGCGACCGGCCTGCCCGGCGCGGAGGGCACGCCCACCACGAAGCCGACCTCGGCCTCGATGTCCAGCCGGACCGACGGGCCGAAGACGGGCGCCGGGTCGTCCGGGCCCTTGCGCTGCCCGGACGGCCGTATGACGTCCGTGCCGGACACCACCACCGTGCCGGCGCGCCCGTGGTAGCCGATCGGCAGGTGCTTCCAGTTCGGGGTCAGCGAGTCCTCGGCGTGCGGACGGAAGATCCGGCCGACGTTGCGGGCGTGGTTCTCGGAGGCGTAGAAGTCGACGTAGTCGGCCACCTCGAACGGCAGGTGCAGGGTGACCTGCGACAGCGGGTGGAAGAGTGGCTCGATGGTCTCGCGGTGCGCGGGCACCGTGACCCACGCGGTCAGGGCGCGCCGCACGTCCGACCAGGCCGTGCGGCCGGCGGCCAGCAGCCGGGTGAGGGTGGGCCGGGCGAGCAGGGAGGCGTACGGCGAGCCGAGTGCGGCGGCCGCGGCGCCCGCGTCCAGGACGTGGTTGCCGAGCCGGACGCCGACCCTGCGCCCGGTGTTGCCGGCGGGCGAGAACACGCCGTAGGGGAGGTTGTGCGGACCGAAGGGGTCGCCCTCGGGGACGTCGAAGGGGGGCATGGGGTGCTGCCTCACTCTCATCCGGGCCATGCATGGCACTGCGTTCCATGTGGTTGCGCCACACGTTACGGGTGTGCCGCACGTCCCACGCAGTGCCGTCCGGGGTGAGCGGGCGATGTCCACGGGGTCCGCGACGCCCCCGAGCGGCCCTGCCCGGGCGCCCGTTCCGGCCGGCGTCCTTGGAGGACGTGCGAGGGCGTGCGGAAGCGTGCGAGGACGTGCGAGGGCACGGCCGGGGCCGCCGCCGGGTCCCGGCCCGCGGTGCGGGGGCCGCCGCCGGGATCCGGCGCGTGCCGCGGGATGAGTCGGCGGGGCGGCGCGTCCGTATTCTCTGATCATGGCCGCACTTCCCGCATTCACCCTGATCGCCACCGACCTGGACGGGACGCTGCTGCGCGGCGACGACACGGTCTCCGACCGGTCGCTGGCCGCGCTCGCGCGGGCGGCGCGGGCCGGCGCCCGGCACCTGGTGGTGACGGGCCGCCCGGCCCCCCGGGTGCGGCCCCTGCTGGCCGACCTCGGCTGCACGGGGCTCGCGGTGTGCGCGCAGGGGGCGCAGGTCTACGACGCCGGCGCCGGCCGTCTGCTGTGGTCGGTCGGGCTGGACCGGGAGTCGGCCGAGACCGCGCTCGGCAAGATCGAGGCCGAGGTGGGCCAGGTGTACGCGGCCGTCGACCAGGACGGCGTGGAGGGGCGCACCCTGATCGAACCCGGGTACCTGATGCCCCACCCGGCCCTGCCCGCCGTCCGGGTCGGCCGGCGCGAGGACCTGTGGCGCGAGCCCATCAGCAAGGTGTTGCTGCGCCACCCCGCGCTGACCGACGACGAGCTGGCGGCGGCCGCCCGCTCGGCGGTGGGTCCGCTGGCGACGGTCACCATGTCGGGGCCGGGGACCGTGGAGCTGCAGCCGAGCGGTGTCACCAAGGCGACCGGCCTGGCGCTGGCGGCGGACCACCTGGGCGTCGCCGCCGGGCGGGCCCTCGCCTTCGGGGACATGCCCAACGACATCCCCATGTTCGGCTGGGCCGGGTACGGCGTGGCCATGGCCGGCGCCCATCCCGAGCTGAAGGCCGTCGCGGACGAGGTCACCGCCTCGAACGAGGACGACGGCGTCGCCGTCGTCCTCGAGAGGCTGTTCCCGGCCGGTTGACCGGGACGGCGGCGGGCCCGCCGGGGGCGCCGGTCAGTACGCGCCGTACACGTTGTCGATCGACCCGTAGCGCGCGGCCGCGTAGTTGCAGGCCGCGGTGATGTTGGCGACCGGGTCGTAGGGGTCGAACGCGGTGCCGGGCACGTGGTAGGCGGCGAAGGTCGGGTCGATGACCTGCAGCAGTCCCTTGGACGGGGTGCCCGCGGCGGCGTTGGAGTCCCAGCCGTTGACGGCGAGCGGGTTGCCCGAGGACTCGCGCATGACGTTGCGGTAGATGCCGTTGTAGGTGCCCGGGATGCCGCGCTGGGCCATGATCGCGAGCGACTCGCGGATCCAGCCGTCGAGGTTGTTCGGGTACCCGGCGGGGGTGGTGGCGGCCGCGGCGGCCGTGGTGGTGGCCGCGGAGGCGTCGGCCGCGCCGACGAGCGGGAGCGTGAGGACGGCGGCACCGGCGCCGAGGACGGCGATCCGGCGGACGAGGCGGTTGGTGCGGACGCGGCGGTACCGGGGGGCAGCAGACATGGGGATGTTCCTCTCCGTCGCCTGCGAGGTGAGCTGTCGGGTTCGGGCGGGGAGGTGCCCGGCCGCGCGGCCGTGGCCGCGCGGCTTCACCCCGAGCCGTCCCGGGACGGCGTGTGCGTCCGGTCCGGCGGCTTGCCTGGGTCCCCCGCTCCTGCCGTACGAATGGGTTCTCGACGGGTGGTGCCAGGCGCGGCAGGATTCGGCGTCCGCCTGACAGGGCGGGAACGTATGCGAGAGCACATGTCGGGAACAAGCACCGGATTCACGGAACATGCCGGTCGACACCGGTCCGGGGGATATGGGGCACTTGATCCTTTGCGGTCGCCGTGCCCCAACTGGCCGTCGCGGCAAGGCGAAGGGGCCGTGAGGGGCGATCGGTGCGCCACGGCCCGCACGTGACCCACTTCACGAAATGGCGAATTATGCCAAATCGGATATGGGTGATTTGTGATTGCGGCCCACCGGAACGGAAGGACTGGCCGGATCCGACCCCTCCGTACGGGCGGGGAATAGGGCGGAAAGATATGTCCTCATATCACCCGATCGGAAATATAACGGTCACGACCGATACCGCCCGGGCTGGACCGGTGGGCGCTATCGGTGATCGAAACGGGACCGGATACGCTGAGTTGAGTGAAGGCAGCGACCTATCGACAAACCGTGTAACCGCCAGCAGACACCAGCAGACAGGAGACCCCTCGTGACCGTCGTCGGGCCGTTCGGGCTGAGCGTGCGGGACCAGGCCCTCGAAGCCGATGTCCAGGCCGGATTGACGGCTGTCGAGGAAGGCCTGCTCGAGGCCACCAAGAGCGAGGTCCCGTTCATCACGGAGGCCGCGCAGCACCTCGTGCGGGCCGGGGGAAGCGGTTCCGGCCACTGCTCGTGATGCTCGCCGCGCAGTTCGGCGACCCGTACGCGCCGGGTGTCGTGCCGTCCGCCGTCGTCGTGGAGCTGACCCACCTGGCCACCCTGTACCACGACGACGTCATGGACGAGGCGTCCGTGCGGCGCGGCGTGGAGAGCGCCAACACACGCTGGGGCAACTCCGTCGCCGTCCTCACCGGGGACTTCCTGTTCGCCCGCGCCTCCCAGATCCTCGCCGACCTCGGCCCCGAGGCCGTGCGGGTGCAGGCCCTGGCGTTCGAGCGGCTGGTCACCGGGCAGATCCTGGAGACCGCGGGCCCCTCGGACGGCCGTGACCCGGTCGAGCACTACCTGGACGTGCTCGGCGGCAAGACCGGCTCCCTGGTGGCGGTGTCGTGCCGGTTCGGCGCGATGATGTCCGGCGCCCGCGAGACGGTCGTCGACGTCCTCACCCAGTACGGCGAACGGCTCGGGGTCGCCTTCCAGCTCGCGGACGACGTCCTCGACATCGCCTCCGACTCGCACGAGTCCGGCAAGACCCCCGGGACCGACCTGCGCGAGGGCATCCCGACGCTGCCCGTGCTCCGGCTGCGCGAACGCGCGGCCCGGCTGGGGCTGCCCGAGGACCTCGCCCTGTGCGAACTGCTCGACTCCGACCTCAGCGACGACGGCCGGCACACCGAGGCGCTGGTCGCGCTGCGCGCCCACCCCGCGCTGGAGCAGGCCCGCCGGGACACCGTCCGCTACGCGGAGGAGGCGCGGTCCGCGCTGGCCCCGCTGCCGGAGTGCGACGCCAAGGCGGCGCTGCTCGAACTGTGCGACGCGGTGGTCCACCGTGCCGGCTGAGCCAGCGCCCGGACACCGGCCGGACGGTGCCGTCCCGCCCGACCCCTACGGGTCGGGGGAGGCGCGGCCGCCGGGTGTCATACCCCAGGCGTACGCGGAGTTGGCTCCGAGGTCTGACGCTTTCTCACGGCCGGTTTGGTGAGATGGAAACCACGGAAATCACCACTCCTCACCGATTCGGGTGAGAATGGCGGCTCAAGTGGACCAGAGTGAGGGCAGCCGCCGCCGACGACGGAGGTAGGGCAACACATGGCACCGTACGAATCCGGTGACGCAACGGGCACCGCACGGCACGACGAGGACCTGCGCCCCGGACGCCGCAGGGCCGCCCGGTACGTCGTCCCCGTGGCGGTGGTGGGGGTGGCGGCGGCCACGATCGGCCTGGTGCCGGCGCTCGCCGACTCGGGCGACCCCGACCTGCCGTCGATCACCGCGCAGCAGCTGATCCGGAAGATCGCCGCGTCGGACGTGCAGCGGCTGTCCGGCACGGTGAAGATCGACACCGATCTCGGCCTGCCGGACCTCGGCGGCCTGGGGAGCGGCCTGGCCTCCGGGGCGGCCCGGGGCGGCGACGGCTCCTTTGCGGACCCGCGGGCCAAGCTCACCGAGCTGGCCTCCGGCACGCACACCCTGCACGTGGCCGCCGACGGCCCGGACCGCCAGAAGGTCTCGCTGCTGGAGCGCGGCGCCGAGTACAGCCTCGTCCACGACGGCAAGGACGTGTGGGGCTACGACAGCAAGAGCAACGAGGTCTACCACGCCGCCGCCGGCTTTGGCGCGAAGCGCGGCGCCGAGCCGCCGGCCACCCCGGAGGACTTCGCCGGCGAGGCGCTGAAGTCGGTCGACGCCACCACGTCCGTGACCGTCGACGGCACCGCGCACGTCGCCGGACGCGACGCGTACAAGCTGCTGATCAAGCCCCGGCAGTCCGGCAGCACGGTCGGCGCGATCAGCATCGCCGTGGACGCGAGGACGGGCCTGCCGCTGAAGTTCACGCTGACCCCGGCGGGCGGCGGCGCCGCCGTGCTCGACGCGGGCTTCACCCAGGTCTCCTTCGCCCGGCCGGCCGCCTCCACCTTCGACTTCACCCCGCCCCGGGGCGCGAAGGTCACCGAGGGGGAGGGCGGGCACGGCACGGACGGCAAGGCGTCCGGGCGCGGCTCCGCGTCCGGCGGGGAGTTCGTCGGGGGACTGGACGGGCTCGACGTCCTCGGCAAGGGCTGGACCTCCGTCGCCACCTTCGACACCGGTGCCGGGGGCGGCCTGCCCACCGGCTCCCGGGGCGGCGACCTCGGCGGCTTCCTCGGCTCGCTCGGCGACCAGGTCTCGGGGAAGTTCGGCAAGGGCACCGTCTTCTCCACCCGGCTGGTCAACGCCCTGATCACCGACGACGGCACGGTGTACGCCGGTGCGGTGACCAAGGAGACACTGGTCAAGGCGGCGAACGAAGGGAACTGACCCTTCGCGGGCACGACGGATCGAGGGCAGGCCGATGGACGGAGTGCCGGACACCGGGCGGAACCCGGGGAACCCCGCGGAGCGGAACCCGGGGAACCCCGCGGAGCGGGACCCGGGGGACGCGCCGGCACCCGTCATCGCCACGCGCGGCCTCACCAAGCGCTACCGCGGCGGACAGCTCGCCGTGGACGGTCTCGACCTGACCGTCCCGGCGGGCAGCGTCTTCGGCTTCCTCGGTCCCAACGGTTCCGGCAAGGCCACGACCATCCGCATGCTGATGGGCCTGATCGAGCCGACTTCCGGCGCGGCCCGCGTCCTGGGCCGGCCCATGCCCCGGTCCGCCCGCACCGTCCTCCCGCGGGTCGGCGCGCTCATCGAGGGCCCCGCCCCCTACGGCTTCCTCTCCGGCCGGGACAACCTGCTGCGCTACGACGCCGCCGACCCGACCGCCGACCCGCGCACCCGGCGCGCCCGCGTCGCCGCCGCGCTGGACCGGGTGGGCCTCACGGCGGCCGCCGGGAAGAAGGCGCGGGCGTACTCGCTCGGCATGAAGCAGCGCCTCGGGCTGGCCGCCGCGCTGCTCCGGCCGCGCAGCCTGCTCGTCCTGGACGAGCCCACCAACGGCCTGGACCCGCAGGGCATGCGGGAGATCCGCGGCCTGGTCCGGGAACTGGCCTGCGACGGCACGACCGTCTTCCTCTCCTCCCACCTCCTCGACGAGATCGAGCAGGTGTGCACCCACGCGGCCGTGATGGCCCGGGGCAGACTGATCACGCAGGGCGCGGTGGCCGACCTGGCGGCCGGCGCGCGCGGCCGGCTGGCGGTGACCACCCCGGACGCCGGCGAGGCGGCCCGGGTGCTCAAGGAACAGGGCGCCGCGGACGTCACCGTCGACGGCGACCGGGTGACCGGCGAACCGCCCGGGCGGGACCTCGCCGACGTGAACGCGGCCCTGGTCGCGGCGGGCGTCCGGGTCCGGGGCTTCACCCTCGAACGGGCCTCCCTGGAGGACGCGTTCGTGGCACTGACGGGGGAGGGCTTCGATGTCGCGGGCTGAGACGCCACCGGCCGCCGGGACTTCGCCGTCCGGCCGTCCGCCGGCACCGACCGCCCGCCGGCCCGGTCCCCTGTGGACCCTGGGGCTGCTGCGCAACGAGCTGGTCACCACCGTCCGCCGCTGGCGCACGCTCGCCCTCCTCGGGGTGCTGGCCGCGGTGCTGGTGCTGGTGGGCGTCGCCGTCCGGATCGAGACGCGGGACGGTTCGCCGGCGGGACCGGGCGGCGGCGAAGGCCCGGCGTTCATCGGGCAGATCACCAACAACGGCCTGTTCCTGGTGTTCACGGCACTGGCCGCGACCCTGCCGTTCTTCCTGCCGATGGCCGTCGGCGTCGTCGCGGGCGACGCCGTCGCGGGCGAGGCGGGCGCCGGCACCCTGCGCTACCTGCTGGTCGCGCCCGCCGGCCGCACCCGCCTGCTGCTCACCAAGTACGCGACGGTCCTGGCCTTCTGCCTGCTGGCCACCCTGGTCGTCACCGTCTCCGCGCTGGCCGTCGGGGCGCTGCTGTTCCCGCTGGGAGACCTGACGACCATCTCCGGCACGCGCATCGGCTTCGCCGACGGACTCCTGCGGGCCCTGCTGATCGCCCTGGTGGTCGCCGCCTCACTGGTGGGCGTCGCCGCCCTCGGCCTGTTCGTGTCCACCCTGACCAACAGCGGCATCGCGGCGATGGCGGCCACCGTCGGCCTGCTCATCACCGTCCAGATCCTCGACCAGATCCCCCAGCTGCACGCGCTGCGGCCGTACCTCTTCCCCCACTACTGGCTGTCCTTCGCCGACCTCATGCGCGACCCCGTCTACTGGGACGACCTGGTGAAGAACCTCGGCCTGCAGGCGCTGTACGCGGCCGTGTTCGGCTCGGCCGCCTGGGCGCGGTTCACGACGAAGGACGTCAGCGCGTAGGGGGCGGGCGGCGGTCTCGTGCGGGAAACGCGCGAGGGGCGCGTCCCGCGCGAAGAACGTCTTCACGCGCGCCAGCGCGTCGGTGTCCTGCAGGAGGTCGCCGGGCGCGCTGCCGTTGCCCAGCAGCACCCCGCCGAAGCGCATGCCCGGGTAGGCGGCCGAGTGCCGGAGCGTGCCGACGAGGGGGCCGGCGACCGCCGGGTTCCGGTCCGCGAGCGCGGTGGCGCCCCACAGCGTGCGCCCGGCCAGGGTGCCCCTGAAATCGACGTCCGGGACGCGCAGCCAGCCCGACCAGTGGTCCAGGTACCGCTTGGTCGGGCCGGACACCGCGTACCAGTACAGCGGGGAGGCGATCACGATGTCCGTGGCCGCGAGCGTGGCGTCCAGCAGCAGCCCGGCGGCGCCGTCCGCGGGCGGCCGTGCGTGGTCGCCGTCGTGCCGCACGTCCACGAAGTCGGGCGGCGGCAGTTCGGCGAGGCGGATCCACTCCTGCCCGACGCCGGCGGGCAGTCGCTCGGCGGCCCTGCGGGCCAGCAGTTCGGTGTTGCCCCCGGTGCGGGCGCTGCCCAGGACGAAGAGGAAGCGACGGCTCATGGGCCCCCGGAGTGAGCGGTGACGTACCGCGAATACTGACACGTGCATTATGTGCACACGCAACGATTAACCCTCAAGGGTGAGGGCTGGTGCGAGGCTGTGACGCCGCGGTGACGCGGGAGCCCGGCCGGGCCGACACACTGGGGTACAGGGACGCGGACGACCGGATCGCGGCGGCGGGGGAGTGAGGGGACCGATGGCTCGACTCAGCTTCGACAAGAAGCGGGCGCGGCAGCCCGCGGCACACCCGGCGGCGGTGCACGTCCGGGTGACCGGCGCGGGCGGCGCCGCGGTGGACGGGACGGCGGTCGTGGCGGCGCCCGGCGAGGAGGTGCGGCAGGCCGTGCTGAACCACCTCCAGCGCCTGGCCATCAGCCTCGGCGCCCCGATACGCGCCATGATCCACGACGACCGCGCCGGCTGCGTCGTCCCGCTGGAGGTCGCGGCGGACGGCTCCAGCCGGCTGGTGGGCCGGCCCACCCGGCAGCCCGCCGCCGAACCCGAGCCCCCCAGGCGGCCCGCCGCGACGCCCGGGCCCACCCGGTGGCCCGACGCCGGCTCCCCGCCCGAGCGGGTCCCGTGGCCCGAGGCCGGCCTCGCCCCCGACGCCGGCCTCACCCCCGAGGCCGCCCGGCACCCCGTTGCCGCTCCCGCACACGCACCCGCCACCGGGGGCGTCCCCCGCCCGGGCCCCGTCCCGGAAGGCGCCCCGGGCCCCGTCCCGGAAGGCGCCCCGGGCCCCGTCCCGGAAGGCGCCCCCGCCCCCGGAAGCACCTCCGCCCCTGACCTCATACCCGTCTTCGAGCCGACGCCCGCCTCCGCGCCCGCCCCGCCCCGCGGTTTCGACGCGCTGGCCGAGGAGGTGCTGGGGGACGAACCCGTGACCGGGACCGCGGAGGGGGCCGAACTGCTCACCGGGCCGATGGCGCGGATCAACGAGGCCGTGCGGGCCGGCCGTCCGCGGGCGGCGGCGGAACTGGCCGCCCGCACGGTGCCGGATGCCTCCGCCGTGCTGGGCGCCCGCCACCCCGACGTGCTGCACCTGCGGGAACTGGCCGCCTACATCACCTACCTGGCGGGCGACCCGGTCCGCGCCTGCCACCTCTGCCTGGACCTGGCGCGCCTGCGCCGGCAGACCGGGGACGCGGAGGCGGCGTACGGCAACGTGCAGGGCGCGGCCACGGCCTGGCGCGCGGTGCGCGACCCGGAGGAGGGCCTGCGGCTGGGCCGCGACCTGATCGGCCTGTGGGCGGACCTCGCGGCGCAGCCGGGTCCCGCGGCCGGCGACCCGCGGCCCCTGGAGTCGGCCCGTGCCCGCATGGTCCGCCTGGCCGACCGGGCCGCGAAGGCCGCACGGGCCTGATCCGGTCCGCTCCGGCCGGCTACTGCACGCAGAACTCGTTGCCCTCCGGGTCCGCCAGCACCACCCACGCGCCGGCGGGCTCCGCCACCTCGCGCAGCACGCGCGCGCCCAGCCCCTCCAGCCGGGCCACCTCCTCCGCGCGCCGCCCGTCGCCGGGGTGCAGGTCGAGGTGGAGGCGGTTCTTGACGGTCTTCGCCTCCGGGACGCGCTGGAACAGCAGCCGTCGCCCCAGCCCGGTCCCGGTCCGCGGGTCGTACGGGTCGTCGGGGTGCCGCACGGCGATCAGGTCGCGGAAGGCGGGACGGCCGCGGTACTCGACGGCGGCCCCGCCGGGCAGCGCGCCCAGCGACAGCAGCCGCTCGACGAGGGCGCTGTTGTCCTCGGCCTCGTAGTGGAGCGCGGCGGCCCAGAAATCGGCCTGGGCGTGCGGGTCGGCGGCGTCGATCACGAGTTTCCAGTGGACCGGCGCGGGTGCGGCGGCGGACTCCTGTGCGTACATGCGCACCATGTATAGCCGGGGCGGACGTCGTACGGCCGGGTCAGACGTCCGCCGGAGCGGAGTCCGGCAGGCCGGCGCGGGGCGCGCCGACGGCCTCCCGCCGCCTCCTCGCCCGCTGCGCCGAGCGCAGCGCGCTGCCCGTGAGCAGGGCCAGCGCCAGCCACACCAGCGCGAAGCCGGCCCAGCGCTCGGGCGGCATGGCCTCGTGGAAGTAGAGGATGCCGATCAGGAACTGGAAGACGGGCGCCAGGTACTGCAGCAGGCCCAGCGTGGACAGCGGCACCCGGATGGCCGCGGCGCCGAAGCAGACCAGCGGCAGCGCGGTGACGACACCGGTCGAGGCGAGCAGGGCGGAGTGGCCCGCCCCCTCGCCGAGGAAGGTGGAGTCGCCGTGCGCGGAGAGCCAGACCAGGTAGCCGAGGGCGGGCAGGGACTGGATCGCGGTCTCGGCGGCCAGTGACTCGATGCCGCCGAGGCCGACCTTCTTCTTCACGAGCCCGTAGGTGGCGAAGGAGAAGGCGAGGCACAGGGAGATCCACGGCGGACGGCCGTAGCCGACCGTCAGGACGACGACGGCGGCGGAGCCGACCGCGACCGCCGCCCACTGCACGGGCCGCAGCCGTTCCTTCAGGAGCAGCACGCCCATGGCGATGGTCACCAGCGGGTTGATGAAGTAGCCGAGGGAGGCCTCGACCACGTGGCCGGCGTTCACGGCCCAGATGTAGACGCCCCAGTTCACGGTGACGACGACGGCGGCCACGGTCACGAGCGCGAGGCGCCGGGGCTGCCGCAGCAACTGCCCGGCCCAGGCCCAGCGCCGGACGAAGAGCAGGGCGACGGCGACGAAGACGAGGGACCACGCCATGCGGTGGGCCAGGATCTCCAGGGCCCCGGCCGGCTTGAGCAACGGCCAGAACAGCGGGACCAGTCCCCACATGCCGTAGGCGGCGAACCCGTTGAGCAGGCCTGCCCGGTGCTCACCTTTGGACGTCCCGGTCACGGGCCACTCCTTCTCGCTTCGCACGCACACGCGAGGACGAAGGTAACGCCGAACGCCTCCGCCTGTCATGTTCGTATCGCCATACGGTCATGACAGGTGGAGGCGGAGGGCGGGGGCCCTCCCGGCGGGGGCCCTCAGTCCTTGAGTGCGGCGGCGACCGCCTCGGCGAGCGGGGTGGTGGGGCGGCCGATGAGCCGGGACAGGTCACCGGTGGGGACGACCAGCTCGCCCCGGGCGATCGAGGCGTCGACGCCCACGAACACCTCGGCCAGCGGCGCGGGCAGCCCGGCGCCGGTCAGGATGCCGTTCAGCACGTCACCGGTGACCGCGTTGTAGACGATCTCCCTGCCGGTCCGCCGGCTCAGCTCGGCCGCGTACTCGGCGAAGCCCCACGCCTGGTCACCGCCCAGCTCGTACGCCCTGCCCTCGTGGCCCTCGCCGGTCAGCACGGCGACCGCGGCGGCGGCGTAGTCGGCGCGCGAGGCCGAGGAGATCCGCCCCTCGCCGGCCGCCGCCACGACGGCGTCGTGCTCCAGCACGGGCGCCAGGTTCTCGGTGTAGTTCTCGTGGTACCAGCCGTTGCGCAGCAGCGTGTACGGCACGCCGGAGGCGGCCAGCGCCTCCTCGGTGGCCCGGTGGTCGTCGGCGAGCGCGGCCGTCAGGCTGCTCGGGATGCTGGTGTACGCCAGCAGCGCCACGCCCGCCGCCTTCGCGGCGTCGATGACGACCAGGTGCTGGCGCACCCGGCCCTTGCCGAACTCGTTGCCGGAGATCAGCAGGACCCTGTCCCCGGCCGAGAACAGGCCGTCGAAGGACTCGGGTGCGTTGTAGTCGGCGACGGCGATCCGCACCCCGCGGGCCGCGAGGCCGGCCGCCTTCGCCTCGTCGCGCACGACCGCGGTGACCTCCCCGGCCGGGACCTTCTCCAGCAGTTGCTCCACGACGTGCCGGCCGAGGTGTCCGGTGGCTCCGGTGACGACGATGCTCATGACGACCACTCCTTCGAATGCCTTAGAACACTCACCTTAGGAGTGGCGCTAACCAAATGAAAGTACCTACTTTGAAGTAAGGTACTGGCATGACAGTAAGCGTCGCGCGCACGCGCACCGGAGACCGGGCCGAGGCGCTGTGCCCCCACCGGCTCGTCCTGGAGCACGTCACCAGCCGCTGGGGCGTGCTGGTGCTGATCGAGCTGCTCGACGGCCCGTACCGCTTCGGCGAGCTGCGCCGGGCCGTCGGCAGGGCCGGGCGGGTCAGCGAGAAGATGCTCGCCCAGACCCTGCGGACCCTGGAGCGCGACGGCCTGGTCCACCGGGACGCCAAGCCCGTCATCCCGCCCCGCGTCGACTACTCCCTCACCGCCCTCGGCCGTGAGGCGGCCGAGCAGGTGCGGTCCCTGGCCCGGTGGACCCGCGACCGCATGGACGACGTGGAGCGGGCCCGCCGGGCGTACGACGAGGCCCGGGACCGCACGCCCCGGGCCTCGTAGCACCGCCGCCGGCTCAGCCGATGACGGTCCAGGTGTCCCCGCCGGCCAGCAGCGCGGCCAGGTCGCCCTTGCCGTGCTGCTCGACGGCCGCGTCGAGCTGGTCACTCATCTGCGTGTCGTAGACCGGCCGCTCGACCGACCGGAACACGCCGACCGGGGTGTGGTGCAGCGTGTCGGGGTCGGCGAGGCGGGAGAGCGCGAAGGCGGTGGTGGGCGACGCGGAGTACGCGTCGTGCACCAGGACGTCCGCCTCGTTCTGAGGCGTCACCGTCACCACCCGCAGGTCGCCGGTCCGCCGGTCCCGCACGACGCCCCGGGACCCGTCCGCCCCGAAGCGGACCGGCCGCCCGTGCTCCAGGCGGATCAGCGCCTCCTCGGCCCGCTGCCGGTCCTTCAGGGAGTCGAACGCGCCGTCGTTGAAGATGTTGCAGTTCTGGTAGATCTCGACCAGCGCCGTGCCCGGGTGGTCGGCCGCCGCGCGCAGCACCTCGGTCAGGTGCTTGCGGTCGGAGTCGATCGTGCGCGCGACGAAGGACGCCTCCGCGCCGATCGCCAGCGACACCGGGTTGAACGGCGAGTCCAGCGACCCCATCGGCGTCGACTTGGTGATCTTGCCGACCTCGGAGGTCGGGCTGTACTGGCCCTTGGTCAGACCGTAGATCCGGTTGTTGAAGAGCAGGATCTTCAGGTTGACGTTGCGGCGCAGGGCGTGGATCAGGTGGTTGCCGCCGATGGACAGGGCGTCGCCGTCACCGGTGACCACCCACACGCTCAGGTCCCGCCGCGAGGCCGCGAGACCGGTCGCGATGGCCGGGGCGCGGCCGTGGATGGAGTGCATCCCGTAGGTGTTCATGTAGTACGGGAAGCGGGAGGAGCAGCCGATGCCCGAGACGAAGACGATGTTCTCCCTCGCCAGTCCCAGCTCCGGCATGAACCCCTGCACGGCGGCCAGGATGGCGTAGTCGCCGCAGCCCGGGCACCAGCGCACCTCCTGGTCGGACTTGAAGTCCTTCATCGACTGCTTGGCCCCGGCCTTGGGGACCAGCTGCAGCAGTTCGCGGGTGGCGTCAGACATCGATGGCCTCCTTCAGCGCCGCGGCGAGCTGCTCCGCCTTGAACGGCATGCCGTTGACCTGGTTGTACGACTGGGCGTCGACCAGGTACTTCGCCCGGATCAGGGTGGCGAGCTGCCCGAGGTTCATCTCGGGGACCACCACTTTGTCGTACCGCTTCAGCACCGCGCCGAGGTTGCCCGGGAAGGGGTTGAGGTGGCGCAGGTGGGCCTGGGCGATCGACTCGCCGGCCGCGCGCAGCCGCCGTACCGCGGCCGTGATCGGCCCGTAGGTCGAGCCCCACCCCAGGACCAGCGTCCTCGCGCCGTGCGGGTCGTCGGGCTCGATGTCGGGGACCTCGATCCCGTCGACCTTGGCCTGCCGGGTGCGCACCATGAAGTCGTGGTTGGCCGGGTCGTAGGAGATGTTGCCCGTGCCGTCCTGCTTCTCGATGCCGCCGATGCGGTGCTCCAGGCCCGGGGTGCCCGGGACCGCCCACGGCCGGGCGAGGGTGTGCGGGTCCCGCTTGTACGGCCAGAAGACCTCGGTGCCGTCCTCCAGCGTGTGGTTCGGGCCGGAGGCGAACCGCACCCGCAGGTCGGGCAGCTCCTCCAGGTCCGGGACGCGCCAGGGCTCCGAGCCGTTGGCGAGGTAGCCGTCGGACAGCAGGAACACCGGCGTGCGGTACGTCAGCGCGATCCGGGCCGCCTCCAGCGCCGCGTCGAAGCAGTCCGCCGGCGTCCGCGGCGCGACCACCGGGACCGGGGCCTCGCCGTTGCGGCCGTACATCGCCTGCAGCAGGTCCGCCTGCTCGGTCTTGGTCGGCAGACCGGTCGACGGGCCGCCGCGCTGGATGTCGACGACCAGCAGCGGCAGCTCCAGCGAGACCGCGAGCCCGATCGTCTCGGACTTCAGCGCCACACCCGGGCCGGAGGTGGTGGTCACCGCCAGCGAGCCGCCGAAGGCGGCGCCGAGGGCCGCGCCGATGCCCGCGATCTCGTCCTCGGCCTGGAAGGTGCGCACGCCGAAGTTCTTGTGCCGGCTCAGCTCGTGCAGGATGTCCGAGGCCGGGGTGATCGGGTAGGAGCCCAGGAAGAGCGGCAGGTCCGCCTGGCGGGAGGCGGTGATCAGGCCGTACGCCAGGGCCAGGTTGCCGGAGATGTTGCGGTAGACGCCCGGCGGGAAGGCGGTGGCCGCCGGGGCGACCTCGTAGGAGACGGCGAAGTCCTCCGTCGTCTCGCCGAAGTTCCAGCCCGCCCGGAACGCGGCGATGTTGGCCGCCGCGATGTCCGGCTTCTTCGCGAACTTCGTCCGCAGGAACTTCTCGGTGCCCTCGGTGGGCCGGTGGTACATCCAGCTCAGCAGGCCCAGGGCGAACATGTTCTTGCTGCGCTCGGCCTCCTTGCGGGAGAGGTCGAACTCCTTCAGGGCCTCGACGGTGAGCGTCGTCAGCGGCACCGGGTGCAGGCTGTAGCCGTCCAGCGAGCCGTCCTCCAGCGGGGAGGCGGCGTAGCCGACCTTCTGCAGGGCGCGCTTGGTGAACTCGTCCGTGTTGACGATGACCTCCGCGCCGCGCGGCAGGTCGCCGATGTTGGCCTTCAGGGCGGCCGGGTTCATCGCGACCAGCACGTTCGGCGCGTCGCCCGGGGTCAGGATGTCGTGGTCGGCGAAGTGGAGCTGGAACGAGGAGACGCCGGGCAGGGTGCCGGCGGGGGCGCGGATCTCGGCGGGGAAGTTCGGCAGGGTGGAGAGGTCGTTGCCGAAGGACGCGGTCTCCGAGGTGAACCGGTCACCGGTGAGCTGCATGCCGTCACCCGAGTCC
Source organism: Streptomyces sp. TG1A-8 (assembly GCF_030499535.1). NCBI lineage: Bacteria > Bacillati > Actinomycetota > Actinomycetes > Kitasatosporales > Streptomycetaceae > Streptomyces > Streptomyces sp. TG1A-8. The sequence goes on along the minus strand of NZ_JASTLB010000001.1, from coordinate 3,009,512 downwards.
CCCGCGAACCGGATGATCACCCGGTCCAGGCGCCGGACGTCCTTCGCTCCACCCGGATCGCGCCGCTCTCCCGCGACTGTTCCGTCGGCCTGCTCCGCTGGGCTGCTGACCTGGCTGGTCACTGAACTGGACCTCCTTCGAGGCGGCTGTCCGGGGTGGCCGTCCCACGGACCATCCCAGGATCAACCCTACGTCGGTTAGGGTCGCCTTCCCGTGGCCATCCGCAGATTGGACGGCGTTTCGAGACGGCCTGTCGAGCTGAGTTGTCATGATGGACCGCCCCCATCGAGCCGTACCTGAGGACGCATCCCGCCCGTCGGCGTTTTCCGCGGACGCACCCTCGCTCACGGCCCTTCCGGCGAACGCTCCCCGTCCGTCGTCCCTCCGTTCCCGTCCGCCCCATTCCACGAGTACCCGTCTCCACACAAGCCGGACCGGCTGACGCCGTGCTGACGGTGCCGGCCGGACACCGGGCGCCGGTCACGAGTTGAGGTAGGTCAGGACGGCCAGAACCCGCCGGTGGTCGCCGCCGCTCCGGGACAGGCCGAGTTTCTGGAAGATGTTGCTGACGTGCTTCTCCACGGCGCCGTCGCTGACCACCAGCTGCCGGGCGATGGCCGAGTTCGTACGGCCCTCCGCCATCAGCCCCAGCACCTCGCGCTCCCGCGGGGTGAGGCCCGACAGCACGTCCTGCTTGCGGCTGCGCCCGAGCAGCTGCACGACCACCTCGGGGTCCAGCGCCGTGCCGCCCCCGGCCACCCGCACCACCGCGTCGACGAACTCCCGCACCTCGGCCACCCGGTCCTTGAGCAGGTAGCCCACACCCCGGCTGGAACCGGCCAGCAGCTCGGTGGCGTAGCGCTCCTCCACGTACTGCGACAGCACCAGCACCCCGAGTCCCGGGTGTGCCCTGCGCAGGCGCACGGCCGCCCGCACCCCCTCGTCGGTGTGCGTCGGCGGCATCCGCACGTCCGCCACCACCACGTCGGGCAGCGCGCCCCGCGCGTGCAGGTCCGCGATGGTCCCGACCAGCGCCTCCGCGTCCCCGACGCCGGCCACGACATCGTGCCCGCGGTCGGTCAGCAACCGGGTCAGGCCCTCCCTGAGCAGCACCGAGTCCTCGGCGATGACGACCCGCACCCCGTCCTCCACGATCACGGTCTCCCGGCCCCCGGACCCACCCGGCCCCGTGGGCCGGCCCTGCGACGACGCTCGTCCGTGCGAAGGCCCAGCATCCCAGCATCCGGGCCGGAAAACCGCTGCACGGGGGAATGGGGGCGGGGAGGGGCACGGAGGCACGGGAGCACGGGGCACGGAGCACGGGGTACGGGGTACGGGGTACGGGGCAGGCAGTTCGGCTCCGCGGCGAGGACGGGGCGGACGAGGAGGGGGCCGCCGCCGGGCGGACGCGTGCGGTGGGGCGGAGCGGGACCGGCGCGGACGCCGGGGCGCGCGTGCCGGGCGGCCTCAGACGCGCCAGGGCAGTTCCGCCGTCACCCGGGTGGGGCCGCCCGCCGGGGAGTCCACCACCAGGACCCCGTCCACCGCCTCCAGGCGCCCGGCGAGGCCCGCCGGACCGGACCCGCGGGAGGTGTCCGCGCCACCGTGGCCGTCGTCGGTGACCTGGATGAGGAGCCGGTCCCCGGTCCGCCACACGTCCACGGAGGCCGATCGTGCCCTGCTGTGTTTGCTGACGTTCTGCAGCAGTTCGGAGACGGTGAGGTAGGCGATGCCCTCGATGGCGGCGGTGGGCCGGGAGGGCAGGTCGGCCTCGACGCGTACGGGTACCGTGCAGCGGGAGGCGACGGAGGACAGGGCCGCGTCCAGGCCGCGGTCGGTCAGTACGGCCGGGTGGATGCCCCGGGCCAGGTCCCGCAGTTCCTGCAGGGCCGGTTTCACCTCTCCGTGGGCCTCCCGCACCATCGCGGCGACCGTGTCGTCGGCCCGGCCCTCCAGCAGTTTCTCCTTGGCCAGACCGAGTCCCATGGCGAGGTTGGCCAGTCGGGCCTGCGCCCCGTCGTGCAGGTCGCGCTCGATGCGGCGCAGGTCGGCGGCCGCGGTGTCCACCACGACCCCCCGGTCCGCCTCCAGCTCCGCGATACGGCGTTCCAGCTCGTCGGAGGGCGACAGCAGCGCGCGCACCATCGCCCGGTCCGCGCCGGCCAGCCCCCGCGCGATGAACGGCAGCACCGGCCACAGCACGAACAGCGAGGTCAGCACGGTGCAGAAGGTGAGGATGCCCCAGGGCAGCCGGATGAAGTCGTACAGCAGCGTGCGCCAGCCCACCGGGTCCCTCACCGCCATCCACAGCCGCTGCGCCGGCCCGCCGGCCCGGCCGAGCGGCAGCGGCGTCGGCTCCTCCACCCGTACCCCGAGCAGCGCCCGCGCCCGCAGCCGCTCCAGCTTCCCCAGTTGCCGGGCGCCCAGCAGGCCGCGGCCGGCAGGGGCAACCCGACCACCGTGAGGGTCAGCAGACCGCTGGTGAGCAGCACGGTGCACACGTACGTGAAGCCGAGCACCGCCAGCGGCAGGTTCAGCAGGAGGTGCGCGCTCTCCTTCCACGTGTGCGGGTCGTAGGCGAGCCGGGCACGTGGCGGGCGGTCCCGGCCGTCGGCCCGGCCGGCAGCCGCACCGGCGGCGGAGCCGACGGTGGTCCCGGCGGCGGTGGGAGCGGTCATGCCGTCAGCCTGCCGTGCCGGGCACCACCGGCGCCATGCGGTCCGCCACCCCTGTTTCCTGGGGAAAACCCCACCATCGGAGCCGTCGGGGCGCCGCCTCGGCACCCTGGGGGCGACAAGCTGCTTACCGCGCTTTTATCAGGGCCTAGACTCCGATGCGTACAGATCCTCGAATCACGTTGCATCACAGAGTTCACCAGGGTCACACGGTCAGGGAGCGAGGGCGGACGGTGCGGGAGACGTGGGGAAACTCGACGGTCGCCGCGGCGGACGCCGCGGCCGGCTACTTCCGGTCCTACTCGGTCGTGGGACTGCTCGCCCTGGTCGGCGTGCTCTTCGTCGCGGCCGCCTTCGGCGCCGGCCGGCTGCTGCGTCCGGTGGTGCCCACCCCCGAGAAACTCCTGGCCTACGAGTGCGGCGTCGACCCCGTCGGCGAGGGCTGGGCCCACACCCAGGTCCGCTACTACGTCTACGCCTTCCTGTACGTGATCTTCGCCGTCGACTCGATCTTCCTGTTCCCCTGGGCGACGGTCTTCGCCGCCCCCGGCTTCGGCGCGACGACCCTGGTGGAGATGTTCATCTTCCTCGGCTTCCTCGCCGTGGGCCTGCTGTACGCCTACAAGAAGGGGGTGCTGGCATGGACGTGAACCCGTCCGGTTCGGAACCCTTGCCGCTTCCCGAGCCCAAACGGCTGGGCTCCCTCGCCCGGCTCGCCCCGGAGCCGATGAAGGTGGTCCTCAACTGGGGCCGCCGCTACTCGCTGTGGGTCTTCAACTTCGGCCTCGCCTGCTGCGCGATCGAGTTCATCGCCGCGTCGATGGCCCGTCACGACTTCATCCGCCTCGGCGTCATCCCCTTCGCGCCGGGCCCCCGCCAGGCCGACCTGATGGTCGTCTCCGGCACGGTGACGGACAAGATGGCCCCGGCCGTGAAGCGCCTGTACGAGCAGATGCCCGAGCCGAAGTACGTCATCTCCTTCGGCGCCTGCGCCAACTGCGGCGGCCCGTACTGGGACTCGTACGCCGTCACCAAGGGCGTCGACCAGATCATCCCGGTCGACGTGTACGTCCCCGGCTGCCCGCCCCGGCCCGAGGCGCTGCTCCAGGGCATCCTCAAGCTCCAGGAGAAGATCGCCCACGAGTCCCTGGGCGAGCGCTACGCCACCGGGCCCGCCCGGCCCTCGGCCGCCGCCCTGCAGAGCGGCCTGGTCCGGCCCCCCGCCCCGTCCGCCGCGCCCACCGGTTCCGCCGCGCCGGCCGACTCCGCCGGGGGGACGCGCGATGACCGCGGTCGGCTGGCTGCCCGCCCCCACCGAGGACCTCTTCGGCCCCGGGGCCACGGCCGAGGAGTCGTACGACGTCCTGACCGTGGACGTACCGCCGTCCTCCTGGCTCACCGCCCTGGAAACCGCCCGCACGACCCTGTCCTGCACCTACTTCGACTGGCTGAGCGCGGTCGACGAACCGGGCACCGGCTTCCGCGTGTCCGCGCACGTCGCCGCCCTCTCGCCGGTCCGCCGGCTGCTGGTGCGCACGACGGTCCCGCACGGGGCGCCGGCCCTGCCGTCCGCCGTCGGCGTCTACGCGGGCGCGGCCTGGCATGAGCGCGAGACCCACGAGATGTTCGGCGTCACCTTCGACGGCCACCCCGGTCTCGACCACCTCCTCCTCCCGGAGACCTTCGAGGGCCACCCCCTGCGCAAGGACTTCGTCCTCGCGGCCCGGGTCGCCAAGGCCTGGCCCGGTGCCAAGGAGCCGGGCGAGTCGGAACACGCCGGGCCCAAGCGTCGCCAGATGCTGCCCCCGGGGGTCCCCGACCCGAACGAGTGGGGCCCCCTGAAGGGCCAGCTGCCCCCCGCCCCCGCGCGCCCGGCCCGGGGCGCGGGCCGCGCGGCGGGCGAGCGCGCCGCGGGAGACCGCCCGGTACGGCGCACCCGCACGGCGGCGCAGGGCTCGGCCGGCCAGACCACGGAGCCGGCCACGGAGCCGGCCACGGGGACGGCCGCCGGGTCCGTCCCGGGAGCCGCCGGCGCACGGGCGGATGCGGGTGCGGGTGCCAGGCCGCGCCGGTCCAGGAGCGCGAGCGAGGGCTCGGTGAGCCAGGCGGCGGCGCAGGACGAGGACGCCGCCTCCCGCAAGCAGGCCGCGACCGAGGGCGACGCCACGCGGGCCGCGGCGAGCGGTCCGGCCGCCGAGGCCTCGGTGGCGCACGAGCCCGGCACCGCTCCCGCCGCACCGGCCCCGGCCCGCCCCCGCCGGGCCCGCAGCGCCTCGGAGGGTTCGGCCTCCCAGCGCCCCCGGGCGACGGAACCGGCCCCGGCCGGGCCCGCGGGCACCGGGCCTTCGGACACCGGGTCCGCGGAAGCGGGTTCCGGGGATGCCGAGTCCTCGGAGACCGCGTCCGCGAACGCAGGTCCCACGGAGGCCGGGTCCGCGAAGCCGGACACCCCCGTCCGCCCCGTCCGCCGGAACCCGGCTCCGCGCAGCTCGGACGCCCCGTGGCACCACGCCCGCCCGGCGTTCGACGAGCCGGAGCGGGAGTCGGAGCCGGAGTCGCCCCGGAACCCGGAGCCGACCCCGACCCCGACACCGGCCCCGACCCCGACCCCGACACCGGCCCCGGAGCGGGAGTCCGAGCCGCAGCCGCAGGGCACGCAGCCGCAGCGTCCCGAAGCCGTGCCCCAGGGGAGCACCGCCCCCGAGGACCCGGCTCCCGGGCCCCCGCCCCCCGATAACCCCGACGACCCCGCAGGAGGCCCGCGGTGAACGACGCGCTGGATGTCGTGCTGCGGCTCCTGGTCGTGTTCGTCGTCTTCCTCACCTTCCCCCTGATCGTCGGGCAGGCCGAGCACAAGGTGATGGCCCACATGCAGGGCCGCCTCGGCCCGATGTACGCGGGCGGCTTCCACGGCTGGGCCCAGCTCATCGCCGACGGCGTGAAGTTCGCGCAGAAGGAGGACGTGGTCCCGGCGGGCGCCGACCGCCGCGTCTTCCAGCTCGCCCCGGCCGTCTCCCTGCTGCCGTACCTGCTCGTCCTGCTCGCCGTCCCGATCGGCCCGGGCGAGGGCGCCGTCGGCCAGGTCCTGGACGCGGGCGTCTTCTTCGTGCTCGCCGTGATGGGCGTCGGCGTGCTCGGCTCGCTGATGGCCGGCTGGGCCAGCGCGAACAAGTTCTCCCTCCTCGGCGGCCTGCGCACCGCCGCCCAACTGCTCGCCTACGAACTGCCGATGCTGCTCACCGCGGCCTCCGTCGCCATGGCCGCCGGCACCGTCTCCCTCCCGGGCATCCTGCACGCCTTCCACTGGTGGTGGCTGCCCTGGCAGATCGTCGGCGCGATCGTCTTCTTCGTCGCCGGCCTCGCCGAACTGCAGCGCCCGCCCTTCGACATGCCCGTGGCCGACTCCGAGATCATCTTCGGCGCCTACACCGAGTACACCGGGCTCCGGTTCGCGCTGTTCCTCCTCGCCGAGTACGCCGGCATCGTCGTCCTGTGCGGCCTGACCACCGTCCTCTTCCTGGGCGGCTGGCACGGCCCCTGGGGCGCCGACGGCCTGGGCTGGCTGTGGACCCTGCTGAAGACCGCGGTCCTCGCCTTCGTCGTCATCTGGCTCCGCGTGACCTACCCCCGCCTGCGCGAGGACCAGCTCCAGAAGCTCTCCTGGACCCTCCTCGTCCCCCTCTCCCTCGCCCAGATCGCCCTCACCGGCGTCGTCAAGGTGGTGATCGGCTAACCATGGCCCCCATCCCCGGCTCCGGCCTCGCCAAGGGCCTGGCCGTCACCCTGCGCACGATGACCCGGAAGACGGTCACCGAGCAGTACCCGGAGGCCCAGCCCGAGCTGCCGCCCCGCACCCGCGGTGTGATCGGCCTGTTCGAGGAGAACTGCACGGTGTGCATGCTGTGCGCCCGCGAGTGCCCGGACTGGTGCATCTACATCGACTCCCACAAGGAGACGGTGCCGCCGGCCGCCCCCGGCGGACGCGAGCGCAGCCGCAACGTCCTCGACCGGTTCGCCATCGACTTCTCCCTGTGCATGTACTGCGGCATCTGCATCGAGGTCTGTCCCTTCGACGCGCTGTTCTGGTCCCCGGAGTTCGAGTACGCCGAGACCGACATCCGCGACCTCACCCACGAGCGCGACAAGCTCCGCGAGTGGATGTGGACCGTCCCGGCCCCGCCCGCCCCCGACGCCGGTGCCGAGGAGCCGAAGGAGATCGCCGCCGCCCGCAGGAGCGCCGAGAAGCTGGCAGCCGCCCGGGCCGCGGAGGACGAACCCGAGGGAGGCAGGGCGTGACCCTCGCTCAGGCACCGCACGGCTTCCTCTCGCCGGCCGGCGTCGAGATCGCCTTCCTGCTCGTCGGCCTGGTCACCTTCGGCGCCGCGCTCGTCACCGTCACCACCCGGCAACTGGTGCACGCCGCCCTGTGGCTGGTGGTCGCGCTCGGCGGCCTGGCCGTCGAGTACCTGCTGCTCACCGCCGAGTTCATCGCCTGGGTGCAGGTGCTCATCTACGTCGGTTCCGTCGTCGTCCTCCTCCTGTTCGGCCTGATGCTCACCAAGGCGCCCATCGGCCGCTCCCCGGACGCCGACTCGGGCAACCGCTGGGTGGCCCTCGTCGTCGCCGCGGCGGCGGCGGTCTCGCTCGTCTGGGTGGTCGTCGACGCCTTCCGCACCACCTGGATCGACCTCGGCGGCCCGGCCGCCGGCACCACCCGCGTCACCGGCGAGAGCCTGTTCCAGCACTGGGTGCTGCCCTTCGAAGCCCTCTCCGTCCTCCTCCTCGCGGCCCTGGTCGGCGCGATCGTCCTGTCCCGCAAGGCGAAGGCGGAGCAGCCGCTGCGACCCGACAACTCCCGGACGTCCGCCGGGAGTCCCCCGTCCGGCCCGGACCTCCGGAAGAACCGGGCCGAGCAGGAAGGCGTCCGCTGATGCACCTCGCCTACCCCGCCGTCCTCGCCGCCCTCCTGTTCTGCACCGGCCTGTACGGCGTCCTCGCCCGCCGCAACGCGATCCTGGTCCTGATGTCGGTCGAGCTGATGCTCAACGCCGTCAACCTCAACCTGGTCGCCTTCGACGCCTGGCTCAGCCGGACCGCCGAGGAGGCCCTGCACTCGGGCCAGGCGCTGACCCTGTTCACCATCGCCATCGCCGCCGCCGAGATCGGCATCGGCCTGGCGATCGTCCTCGCCGTGCACCGCAACCGGGGCACCTCCGACATCGACAGGCTCCGCGACACCACCGAGGGCCCCCAGGACGACACCGACGACCCCGACGCCCCCGCGGCCGAGAAGGCTGAGGCCACCGCGTGACCACGACCACCCTCGCCGTCCTCACCCCCCTCCTGCCGTTCCTGGGCGCCGCGGCCGGCCTGCTGCTCGGCCGCACCGCCCCCGGCTTCGTCCGTCCGCTCGCCGTACTGCCGGCCCTGGCCGCACTCGTGCTGGCCGTCCTCGTCGCCGTGCGCCAGGGCGGCGGCCACGCCCTCGACGCCCACGCCGAACTGACGCCCACCGGCTCGGTGCCCGTCGAACTGGCCCTGCACGTCGACGGTTTCGCCGCGCTCGTCGCCGTCTTGGTCGCCCTCGTCGCGACCTGCGTGCAGATCTACTCGACGGGTTACCTGCACGACGACCCGCGCTACCCGTCGTACGCCGCCCTCGTCTCCCTGTTCACCTCCGCGATGCTCCTGGTCGTCTACTCCGGCGACCTGATCGTGCTGCTGGTCGGCTGGGAGGTCATGGGCATCTGCTCCTACTTCCTCGTCGGCCACTACTGGGAGACCCCCGAGGCCCGCGCCGCCTCCCTGAAGGCCTTCCTGATCACCAAGCTCGGCGACGTCCCGTTCCTCATCGGCCTGTTCGCCCTCGCCGCCGACGCCGGGTCGTTCCGCATCACCCGCGTCCTCGGCACCGTCGCGAGCGGCGGCCTCGACCACCCGACGCCGATCGCCCTGCTGCTGCTCGCGGGCGTCGCCGGCAAGTCCGCCCAGTTCCCGCTGCACACCTGGCTCCCCGACGCCATGGCCGGCCCGACACCCGTCTCGGCGCTGATCCACGCCGCGACGATGGTCGCCGCCGGCGTCTACTTCACCGCCCGGCTCCTCCCCGTCTTCGAGGCCTCCGGGGCCGCGATGGTGGTCCTCGCCGTGACGGCCGCCGTCACGATGACCGGCTCGGCCCTCGCCGCGCTCGCCCAGGACGACATCAAACGCGTCCTCGCCTACTCGACGATCGGCCAGCTCGGCTACATGACCGGTGCCCTCGCCGTCGGCGAGCGCGGCGCCGCCGTCTTCCACCTCCTGTCCCACGGCGCCTTCAAGGCGCTGCTGTTCCTCGCGGCGGGCGTGGTCATCCACGCCGCCGGCACCAACTCGCTGGCCGCCATGTCCCGCACGGACCGCCTGCGCGAGCGCGTCCCGGACGCCTACTGGACGATGACCGTGGCGCTCCTCGCGCTCGCCGCGGTCCCGCCCTTCAGCGGCTTCTTCTCCAAGGAGTCCGTCCTCGGCGCCGCCGAGCACGTCACCTCCGGCCACCCCGGGCCGGTCCCCGGCGCCGCCGGCTGGATCGTCCTCGTCGCCGGCCTCGCCACCGCCCTGCTCACCGCCGCCTACGCCACCCGGCTGTGGCTGCTGGCCTTCCACGGCCGGGGCGCCGGGGCCCCCGGCCTGCCGGCGGCCCCCGGCCCCGGCGGAACGGCGCGGGCCCCGGCCCGCCAGCCGCTGGCCATGACCGTGGTGCTGTGGGTCCTCGCGGTGCCCTCGCTCGCCTTCGGCGGGCTGGCCTACCGGTCGCTGCCCGACTGGTTCGACGACCGCGACCTGACCCCCACCCTCCTCACCTCGATCCTGGGCACCGGCCTCGCCCTGGTCGGCGCCCTGCTCGCCTACGGCGCCTGGCAGCGCACCAGCGCGCTCGCCGCCCGCGTCCCGCTCGGCGCCGTCGCCGCCCACCCCCGGGGCGACGCCGGCCTGGTCGAGGCCGAAGCCATCGCCGCCCACGAGCCGGCGTACGGGGACATCGCCCACGCGCCCGACCCGGCGGACCCCGGACGGCTGCTGCTCGGTCCGCTGCACCGGCACGCGGCCGCCGGCTTCCGCCTGGACGCGGTGTACTCGGTGCTGTTCGTCCGCCCGGTCCAGGCCGCAGCGGGCCTCGTCCGGTTCCTCGACCGCGAGGTCGTCGACACCTACGTACACGGCGCGGCCGCCGTGCCCCGACTGCTCGGGGCCGCCGTACGGCGCGCGCAGACCGGCAACGTGCAGACCTATGTGAGCGCGCTGCTCGCCGGCACCGTCGTCCTGACGGTCGCCGTCCTCCTCGTCGCCACGGGAGCGTGAGCAGGCGTGATCGATATCAACGAGTCCGTGATGCAGTTCCTTCTGGCATTCGTCGTCGCCGGGCCGCTCCTCGGCGCCGTCGCCGTCCTCCTCCCGGCCCCGCCCGGGCTGAAGGGGAAGTCCCCCGGGCAGGCCGCGCTGCGGCACGGCGTGACCGTCACCGGTGCGATCCTCCTGGCCGCGATCGTCCTCGCGCTCGGCTTCGACCACGGCCACCCGTCGAGGATGCAGGCCACGACCGACATCAGCTGGATCCCCGCACTCGACGTGCGCATCCACCTCGGCATCGACGGCATCTCCCTCCCCCTCCTGGTCCTGACCGCGCTGCTGACCTTCCTCTGCGCGCTGTACTCCTACTCCAAGCCGCCGTCGGGCCCCGGCCCGAAGGCGTTCGTCGCACTGCTGCTCCTGCTCGAGTCCGGCACCCTCGCGACCTTCGCCGTCCTCGACCTGCTGCTGTTCTTCCTCGCGTTCGAGACCGTGCTCATCCCGATGTACTTCCTCATCGCCCGCTGGGGCGGCGCGGACCGGACCCGGGCCGCCTGGAAGTTCATCCTGTTCACCCTGCTCGGCTCCGTCGTCATGCTGCTCGGCCTGCTCCTGATCGGGCTCAAGGCGGGCACCTTCGACATGGTGGCACTCGCCACTGACAACGGCCGGTCGCTGACCACGTCCGTGCAGGTCGCCGCGGTTCTGGCGATCGGGATCGGGCTGGCCGTCAAGACGCCGATGTGGCCGCTGCACAGCTGGTTGCCCGACGCCCACACCGCCGCCCCGACCGTCGGCTCGGTCCTGCTGGCCGGCGTGCTGCTGAAGATGGGCACGTACGGGTTCGTCCGGATCCTGCTGCCGGTCGCGCCGGACGGCCTGCACACCTTCGCGCCCTACCTCGCCGCCTTCGCCGTCATCGGGATCGTCTACGGGTCGCTGGCCTGCCTGGCCCTCGCCAGGCAGGGCGCCAAGGGCGACCTCAAGCGGCTGATCGCCTACTCCTCCGTCGGCCACATGGGCTTCGTCCTGCTCGGCATCGCCACCATGACCCCGACCGGAGTGAACGGCGCCCTGTTCGCCAACATCGCCCACGGCCTCATCACCGGCCTGCTGTTCTTCCTGGTCGGCGCGTTGAAGGACCGCACCGGCACCACCGACCTCGACACCCTCGCCGAGGGGAGCGGCGCCGCGCTGTACGGCAGGGCCCCGCGCCTCGGCGGACTCCTCGCCTTCGGCGCCGTCGCCTCGCTCGGCCTGCCCGGCCTCGGCGGGTTCTGGGGGGAGGTGCTGGCCCTGTTCGGGTCGTTCGAACCCGCCGCCGGCCTCAGCCGCCCCGCCTTCCTCACCTTCACGGCGATCGGGGCCTTCGGCACCCTGCTGACGGCCGCGTACATGCTGATCGTGGTCCGCCGCGTCTGCATGGGCGCCGCCGAACCGCGCACTCCCGCCCTCGCCGACGTGCGCGGGTACGAGTTCGCGGCCTGGGCGCCGCTCGTCACCCTCACCGTCGTCGCCGGCCTGTGGCCCAAGGTCCTGCTCGGCCTCACCGACCCGGCCGTGCAGCAGCTCCTCGCAGGAGGCACCCGATGAGCGCCCTGGTCCAGCCGCTGGCCCAGTCGGCGGTCCAGTCCGTCGACTGGCTCGCCATCGCACCGCCCACCACCGCCGCCGCCGTGGGGCTCGCCGTCCTCGTCGCCGACCTGTTCGTGCCCGAGGCCCGCAAGTCCCTCCTCGGCTGGACCTCGGTCGCGGGCCTCGCCGCCGCCGCACTGATGCTGCTGCCCCTCCTCGACGGCGACCGCAGCACCTTCTGCCTCACCGGCCACCCCCGCGCGTGCAGCTACACCGCCGACCGCTTCACCCTCGTCATCCAGTTCCTGGTCCTCGGCGGCGCCCTGCTCGCCGCCCTGCTGTCCGTCACCCACCTCCAGGACGACCGCCGGCGCGTCCCGGCGGGCGAGTTCTGGTTCCTGCTGCTGTCCTCCGCGGCCGGCGCCGCCCTGCTGCCCGCCTCCCGCGACCTCGCCACCCTCGTCGTCGCCCTGGAAGTCGCCTCCCTGCCCGCCTTCGCCCTCGTCGGCATCCGGCTCGGCGACAAGAGGTCCTCCGAGGCGGCCCTGAAGTTCTTCCTCTCCTCGGTCACCGCCACCGCGGTCAGCCTCATGGGCGTCAGCTTCGTCTACGCCTCCACCGGCACCCTCTACCTCACCCAGGTCGCCCAGCGCCTCCCGCACGTCGACGGCCGGCTCCACATCCTCGTCCAGACCGGTGTCGTCCTCACCCTGGTCGGCTTCGCCTTCAAGACGGCCGCCGTCCCCTTCCACTTCTGGGTGCCCGACACCTACGTGGGCGCGCCCCTGCCCGTCGCCGCCTACCTGTCGGTCGTCGGCAAGGCGGTCGGCCTCTCCGGCCTGATCCTCGTCACCGTCGTCGCCTTCCCCTCCTACTCCGACGTCTGGGGGCCCGCGCTCGCCGTCCTGGCCGCCCTCACCATGACCGCCGGCAACGTCGGCGCCCTGCGCCAGCGGGCCACGCGCGCGCACAGCGCCGTACGCCTGCTCGCCTGGTCCTCCGTCGGCCAGGCCGGCTACCTCCTGGTACCGGTCGCCGCCGCCGGACACGCCGACGACGCCCGGAAGGCGATCGGCTCCACCGTCGCCTACGCGCTCATGTACGCCGCCGTGAACCTCGGCGCTTTCACGGTGGCCGCCCTGGTGGGCCGCACCCGGTCCCGCAACCGGATCAGCGACTACCGGGGCCTGTACGCCTCCCACCCGCTCACCGCGCTCCTGCTGGCCTTCTTCCTGCTGTGCCTGGCCGGACTGCCCCCGGGCGTCATCGGCCTGTTCGCGAAGGTCACCGTCTTCTCGGTGGCCGTCGACGCGGGTCTCGGCTGGCTCGCCGCCGTCATGGCCGTCAACGTGGTGATCGCCCTCGTCTACTACCTGCGGTGGACGGCCCTGCTCTTCCGCGCCCCCGAGGGCGAACCCGTCCGGCACCGCGCCCCGGCGCCGCTCACCGCGGCCCTCGCCCTCACCGGAGTCCTCGGCGTCGCCCTGTCCGGAGCGCCCCAGCTCGTCCTGGGCTTCGCGGCCACCGGCCTGTTCCGGTGACTTCCCCCCGCGCGCGGGGCACCCGTGTCCCCGCGCGGGAGCCGTAACGGCACGTCACCCGCGCGGCCGGTGCCCGCCGCCGTACGCACCCGGGGAACTCGCGGCGCCCGCCCGGCGTTGACCGGAGCGGGAGGGTCCACCGGACCACAGGGTTCCCCTGCCGCACGACTTGGAGGGCGTACCGTGCACCGCCGGCACAACGGGCTCAGGACCGCAGTACTCCTCGGGGGACTGTCGGCGCTCATCATCGTCATCGGCAGCCTGTTCGGATGCGCCGGACTGGTCGTCGCCGTCCTGGTCGCGCTCGGCACGAACGCGTACGCGTACTGGAACAGCGACAAACTGGCACTGCGCGCGATGCGGGCCCGCCCGGTGAGCGAGTTCGAGGCCCCGGGGCTGTACCGGATGGTCCGCGAGCTGTCCACGCAGGCCCGCCAGCCCATGCCCCGCCTGTACATCTCGCCGACCGAGGCACCCAACGCCTTCGCCACCGGACGCAACCCGCGCAACGCGGCCGTGTGCTGCACGGACGGCATCCTGCGCCTGCTCGACGAGCGCGAGCTGCGCGGCGTCATCGGTCACGAGCTGAGCCACGTCTACAACCGCGACATCCTGATCTCCTCGGTCGCCGGCGCCCTCGCCTCCGTGATCATGTTCCTGGTCAACTTCGCCTGGCTGGTCCCGGTCGGCCGTTCGGACGACGACGACGGCCCCGGTCTGCTCGGCATGCTCCTGATCATGATCCTCGGCCCGCTCGCCGCCACCCTCATCCAGCTGGCCGTCAGCCGCTCCAGGGAGTACGAGGCGGACGCCTCCGGCGCCCAGCTCACCGGTGACCCGCTCGCCCTCGCCGGCGCCCTGCGCAAGCTGGAGACCGGCACCCAGCAGCTCCCGCTGCCCCCCGAGCCCCGGATCGAGACCGCGAGCCACATGATGATCGCCAACCCCTTCCGCCCGGGGCAGGGACTGTCCAAGGTGTTCTCCACCCACCCGCCGATGGCGGACCGCATCGCCCGGCTGGAGAAGATGGCGGGCCGCTACCGATGAAAACCGTCCTGAACGTCATCTGGCTCGTCCTGAGCGGCTTCTGGCTGTTCCTCGGCTACCTGCTCGCGGGTGTCCTGCTGTGCGTCACGGTCGTCGGCATCCCGTTCGGCATCGCCGCCTTCCGCATCGGCGTCTACGCCCTGTGGCCCTTCGGGTACACCACCGTCGAGCGCCGCGACGCGGGCGCGCCCTCCTGCCTGGGCAACGTCCTGTGGCTGGTCCTGGCCGGCTGGTGGCTGGCCCTCGCCCACATCACCACCGGCATCGTCCTGTGCCTGACGGTCGTCGGCATCCCGTTCGGCGTCGCCAACTTCAAGCTGATCCCCGTCTCCCTGCTGCCGCTGGGCCGCGAGATCGTCCGGACGGACCAGCCCTTCGCGGCCCGCTGACGCACCCTCACCCCCGCCCGCCCGCAAGCGCGCCGCCGCACCCCGGGGTGCGGCGCGGACCGGCACCGCAGGGGCGTGCGCCGCAACCGGACGGCGCGCCCGCGACGTCCTCTCCGTCGACAGGGCCGTCGGCAGGTCCGTTGACGGGGCCGCCGGCAGGCAGGAACACGCGCCGCCGGACACCCGGTCCCACCGGAGTCCCGGGGCCGGACGGTGCGGGCGCAGTGCGGGAGGGCAGGTTCACGGCATGGGCATCATCGGTTGGATCATCCTGGGGCTGTTGGCCGGAGCCATCGCCAAACTCCTGCTGCCGGGCCGGGACCCGGGCGGCTTCGTCGGCACGACCCTCATCGGCGTCGCGGGCGCCTTCATCGGCGGCTGGATATCGGCGCGCTGGCTGGACCACCCCGTCGCCAAGCACTTCTTCGACGGCGCGACCTGGGCGGCCGCGATCGGCGGCTCGCTGGTCCTGCTGATCGCCTACCGCATCCTGTTCGGCAACTCGCGCGACTGAACGCGCCACCGACGGCGGCGAAGCGCGCCACCGGGCCGACGGCGGCCCAGGACGAGGAAACGGCAGCCGGAGGGCGGGCGCCCGAGGGGCCCCGCCCGGCCGTCCCGCCGCCGTGGTCCTACCGGTAGTTCACGAACTGCAGCGCGAAGTCGAAGTCCTTGCCCTTCAGGAGGGCGATCACGGCCTGCAGGTCGTCCCGGCTCTTGGAGCTGACCCGCAGCTCGTCGCCCTGCACCTGGGCCTTCACGCCCTTCGGGCCCTCATCGCGGATGATCTTCGCCACCTTCTTGGCGTTCTCCTGGGAGATGCCCTCCTCGATGGAGGCGAAGATCTTGTACTCCTTGCCGGACAGCTGGGGCTCACCCGCGTCCAGCGCCTTCAGCGAGATGCCGCGCTTGATCAGCTTGGACTGGAAGACGTCGAGGACGGCCTTCACCCGGTCCTCGGAGTTCGCCTCCATGAGGATCTTCTCACCGGACCATGAGATCGAGGCACCCACGCCCTTGAAGTCGTAGCGCTGCGAGATCTCCTTGGCGGCCTGGTTGAGGGCGTTGTCGACCTCCTGCCGCTCGACCTTCGAGACGATGTCGAAACTGGAGTCGGCCATGTCCTGTGGCTCCTTGCATCGGGGTGCGTATCGGGTGCGGGCAGGCGTGCACGGGAGGGGCAGCCGATCCCGGCTGGCGCCGGGCCGCATCCGCACCAGCCTAGCCACCCCGCGGACCGGGAAGCGGAGATCAATCGGGTGGCGGAGCACCCCTGGGCATCGGGTATTGTTTACGTCGTTGCCGGGGAGCACCGCCGAAAAGCGGTTCGATCCGGTGGCCAACCCCGGCGGTGTGCCCGAGCGGCCAAAGGGAGCAGACTGTAAATCTGCCGGCTCAGCCTTCCCAGGTTCGAATCCTGGCGCCGCCACACTGGGGAAGACCCCCTCCATACTGCGTTCGCGCAGCGTGGAGGGGGTTTTCGTGTCGCCCGTGCTCCGCGCGGGGCACACTGGCGGCATGTCCTCCCGCCGCAGAACCTGTCCGGTGTGCCGCCGCGAGATCGCCGTCGTCGCGGGGCGCTTCGCACGGCACGACCCGCCCGGTGCCCGGGGGAGCGGGGAACTGGTCTCCTGCTCCGGATCGCGGCAGCCGGCGCAGCTCGGCGCGGTCCAGCCGTCGCTGGACGGGTACGCCGTGCCGGACTTCCCCGGGCAGCTGCCCCTCTTCTGACCGCCGTGCGAACGGCGGCCGGTCTCAGTTGCCCGCCACCGACTTGACGGCGACCGGCACCGGGGTCGGTCCACCGACCAGTTCCAGCGTCAGGCCCGCCGTCGCCGACGTGTCCAGCAGCTCCGCCAGTACGGCCGCCACGTCGTCCCGCGGGACCGCGCCGCGCCCGGTGTGCGCCTCCAGGCGGACCAGGCCGGTGCCCGCGTCGTCCGTCAGCGCGCCGGGGCGCAGGATCGTCCAGTCGAGCGACTCCTGCCGCATGACGTACGCGTCCGCCTCGCCCTTGGCGCGCAGGTACGCGTCGAAGACCTCGTCGCCCTTTCGCGCGGGGTCCGCGGCCATCGACGACACCACCACGAAGCGGCGCACGCCCGCGCGTACGGCCGCGTCCGCGAACAGCACCGCCGCGCCCCTGTCCACCGTCTCCTTGCGGGCCGTGCCGCTGCCCGGCCCCGCGCCCGCCGCGAAGACCGCCGCGTCCGCGCCCCGCAGATGCGCAGCGACCTCCTCCACCGAGGCCGACTCCAGGTCGAGCAGGACCGGCTCGGCGCCGGCCGCCCGCAGGTCGTCGCCCTGCTCGGCCCTGCGGATGATCCCCGCGACCTCGTCCCCGCGCGCGGCGAGCAGCCGCTCCAGCCGCAACGCGATCTGACCATGACCACCAGCGATGACAATGCGCATGACTCCGACCGTACGCCCTGGGAGAGGCACCTGTCGCACGGACGCACGGACGCACGGGGCCGCGCGGCACCGGGGCGACGGAGCGGGGCCGTGCCGGGACGGACCTCCGCGGCGGACCCTGACGACCCCTCACGGCCCACGACCACGACCACGACTCCCGCGCCCCCGCCCCGCCCCCTCCCGCTCCGCCCCGTCCCGTCCCGTCCCGGTGCTTCGGACCCCGTCCCCCCGGGATTTCCCGGTCGTTCGCCCCTCAGGGCGGCCCTCCCCGGCCCTGCCGGGGCAGGGCCGGCTCCGCCGCCGCCGAGTCGCGGTACTCGCGGACCGCGCTCGTGCGGGCCACCACCCGGCCCCGGTGGATCACGATGCGGCTGTAGGCCAGGGACAGTGCGCCCGCCAGGTGGTCACCGCGTACGGCGAGGAGCTCGGCCGGGAAGCCGGCCTCCACGCGCACCTCGGGCAGGCCCAGCACCGCGCGGGCCGAAGCGCTCACCGCGTCGTAGGCGTCCGCCGGGGGCAGACCGTGGCCGGAGGCGAGGAGGTAGGCCGCCTCCAGCGGGTCGCCGCGGCCGACGGGGTTCGAGACGTCCCGGAGGGCGCCGCTGCCCGCCGCCACGCGGACCCCGGCCGCGCGCAACAGCCGCACGGGGGCCGTGCCCCGCCGTTCGGCGCCGCCGCAGCCGCCCTGGGGCAGGCACACCACCATGACGCCGGCCGCCGCGAGCCGCTCCGCCAGCTGGGCGGCCGACTCGGCGGGCAGGTGCTCGAGACCGGCGCACGGGCCGATCGTCACGCCGGGGCGCAGGCCGCCCGCCATGGCCGCGAGCCGGGACAGCCGGGCCGGGTCGGCGGCGTCCGTGTGCAGGTCCACCGGGCAGCCGTGCTCGGAGGCCACCTCCAGGACCGCTTCCACGTACCCCGTGGGGTCCGGGTCCAGGTCCGGGCAGCCGCCCACCACGGAGGCGCCCATCTTCACCGCGTCCCGCAGCATCGCGAGCCCGTCGGCCCCGGCCGCCCCGGTCAGCAGCCGCGGCACCGCCACCGCGGTCAGCTCCGCCAGCCCCCGCAACGACCGCCGGGCCTGCAGGACCGCGCCCAGCGCGCCCAGCCCCTGCACGTCACCCACGCGCACGTGCGCGCGCAGTGCGGTGGCGCCGTGGCCGAGCTGGAGCAGGGCCGCCTCCGTGGCCCGGCGCTGCACGTCCTCGGGGGCGCACGAGGCCGGGCCGGGACGTTCCGCGGAGAGGGCGGTGTCGCCGTGGGCGTGCGGTTCGGCCGGGGCCGGCAGGAGCAGGCAGCCGCTGAGGTCCAGGCGCGCGGGGCCCGTACGGGACGGCCCCGGGCCGAGGCTGCCGGCCGTGCCCACCGCCTCGATGTGCCCGTCGCACAGCCGTACGTCCACGGTCCGGCCGTCGGTGAGCCGTGCCCCGCACAGCAGCAGGGCGGCCGGGCCGGGCTGCCCGGAGGACCCCGGCGGATTCGACGGCGGGGGCGGCTGCGGCTGGCTGTCGGGCATCGGACTCCAGGGGGCGGGCCGGGACTCGGGCGGGACCGCGTGACGGGCCCGGCACCGCGGAGGACCCAAGATCACGCGGAGTGGGTCGAGCCTAGGGCGGCGAGGCGCGCGGGGCGCGGAGGAGCCCAATAGTCGTACCGGCGTGGTCCACCGCCCCCACGCCCCGCTCCCACGCCCCGCTCCCGCACCCCGCCCCGGCACCGCTGCTCCGCCTCCCCGAACCGGCCCCCCGGCCGCCCACGCGCTTCGCGCGGACGCCCCACCTGGTGCTGTACGCCCGGGGACCGGGAGCCGGGGCGTCCCCGGGGGCCGCCCGGAACGGGGTGCGCGGGGCTGTCGCGGGGGCCGGGGGAGGGGTCGGACAGGGGGGCCGGAATCGGATTTGGGCGAACGGCGGCGGACCGTGTAATGTCTTCATCGCTCGCCCCAATAGCTCAGTCGGCAGAGCGTCTCCATGGTAAGGAGAAGGTCAACGGTTCGATTCCGTTTTGGGGCTCTGGTGTGAGAGGTTCCCGCCGCGAGGCGGGGCCCGATCGCATCACAGCGGTGTAGCTCAGTCGGTAGAGCAAGCGGCTCATAATCGCTGTGTCACCGGTTCAAGTCCGGTCACCGCTACTGACAGTAGCCGATTGCGGGGTCGGTCCTTCGATCGGCTACTCTTTCTTGCGTTGAACCAGTCCATCCGTTCGTCTTAGGAGCACTCACGTGGCTGCCACCGACGTCCGCCCGAAGATCACGCTGGCCTGCGTGGAGTGCAAGGAGCGGAACTACATCACCAAGAAGAACCGGCGTAACAACCCGGATCGCCTTGAGATGAAGAAGCACTGCCCGCGTTGCAACGCGCACACCGCGCACCGCGAGACGCGATAAATCAGGCTCGTACATGAGGCCGCCCCCGCAAGCTGGGGGGCGGCCTCATGTCGTTTCACACGCCGCCGGCCCCGGCAGCTCCGCCGGGACCGGACACGCTGCCGAGACCAGGAGGTGCCGGGCCATGGCGCTCGACCAGTCCTTCGTGGGGCGGACCTACCCGCCCACCGCGCCCTACGAGGTGGGCCGGGAGAAGATCCGCGAGTTCGCCGAGGCGGTCGGGGAGACCAATCCGGTGTACACGGACCCCGAGGCCGCCAAGGCCTTCGGCCACTCGGACGTGATCGCCCCGCCGACCTTCGTGTTCTCCATCACCTTCCGGGCCGCCGGACAGGTCATCGAGGACCCGCAGCTCGGCCTCGACTACAGCCGTGTCGTGCACGGCGACCAGAAGTTCGCCTACAGCCGCCCGGTCCGTGCCGGTGACCGGCTGTCGGTCACCTCCACCATCGAGGGGATCAAGTCCCTCGCGGGCAACGACGTCCTGGACGTCCGCGGCGAGGTGCGCGACGAGGCGGGCGAGCACGTCGTGACCGCCTGGACCAAGCTCGTGGCCCGCGCGGCCGAGGAGGGCTGAGAACCGATGACGGCGAAGATCGCGTACGACGACGTCGAGGTCGGCACCGAACTGCCGGCCCGGACCTTCCCCGTGACCCGCGCCACGCTGGTGCGCTACGCGGGCGCCTCGGGGGACTTCAACCCCATCCACTGGAACGAGAGGTTCGCCAAGGAGGTGGGCCTGCCGGACGTCATCGCGCACGGCATGTTCACCATGGCCGAGGCGATCCGCGTGGTCACCGACTGGACCGGCGACCCCGGCGCGGTCGTGGAGTACGGCGTCCGCTTCACCAGGCCCGTCGTCGTGCCCAACGACGACGAGGGCGCGCTGATCGAGGTCAGCGGCAAGGTCGCGGCCAAGCTGGACGACAGCAGGGTGCGCGTGGACCTCACCGTGACGAGCGGCGGCCAGAAGGTGCTGGGCATGTCCCGGGCGGTCGTACGGCTGGCCTGACCCGACGGCGGGGCCGGGCGCCGAGCCGGTGCAGGGGGGCGCTTCCCGCGGCGGGACGCCCCTTGTCCGCGCCCGGGCCCGCGGGGGAACGAAGGCGGCGGCGGGACCGTTCCCCGGTGCGGTGTCCGGTGCGGTGTCCGGTGCGGTGCCCCGGCGCTGCCGGGCTGTCGGCGGCGTCTCGTAGTCTTGGCCGCGTGCAGGTACTCCACGACGCCCCCCTCGCCCCGCTGACCACCTTCCGGCTGGGCGGTCCCGCGACCCGGCTGGTCACCGCCACCACCGACGCCGAGGTGATCGACGCCGTCCGGGAGGCCGACGGCAGCGGGACACCGCTGCTGGTCGTCGGCGGCGGCTCGAACCTGGTCATCGGCGACAAGGGCTTCGACGGCACCGCCCTGCGCATCGCCACGCGCGGCGTCGAACTGCGCGGCACCACCCTGGAGCTGGCGGCCGGCGAGGTGTGGACCGACGCCGTCGCCCGCACCGTCGGGGCCGGGCTCGCCGGGATCGAGTGCCTGGCCGGCATCCCCGGCTCCGCGGGCGCCACCCCCATCCAGAACGTGGGCGCCTACGGCCAGGAGGTCTCCTCGACGATCACCGAAGTGACCGCCTACGACCGCCGGGCCGGCGAGAGCGTCACGCTGACGAACGAGGAGTGCGCCTTCTCCTACCGGCACAGCCGCTTCAAGGCGGACCCCGAGCGGTACGTGGTCCTGCGCGTCCGCTTCGGACTGGAGGACGCGGGCGGGCTGTCGGCACCGGTCGGGTACGCCGAGGCGGCCCGCGCGCTCGGTGTCGAGCCGGGGGAGCGGGTGCCGCTCGCCGCCGCCCGCGAGACCGTGCTGAAGCTGCGTGCCGGGAAGGGCATGGTCCTGGACGCCGAGGACCACGACACCTGGTCCGCCGGGTCCTTCTTCACCAACCCGATCCTCACCGAGGAGCGGTTCGCCGCGTTCCGCGCGCGTGTCAAGGAGCGCCTCGGCGAGGAGGCCGAGCCGCCCGCCTACCCGGCGGGCGAGGGCCGCACCAAGACCTCCGCGGCCTGGCTGATCGACAAGGCGGGCTTCACCAAGGGCTACGGCACCGGACCCGCCCGCATCTCCACCAAGCACACCCTCGCCCTCACCAACCGGGGCGACGCCACCACCGAGGACCTGCTGGCCTTGGCCCGCGAGGTCGTCGCCGGGGTCCGCGAGGCCTTCGGGATCACCCTGGTCAACGAGCCGGTGACCGTGGGCGTCAGCCTCTAGAGGGGCGCCGGGCGCGCCGCGGCCGCCCCCGCCCGCTCCCGGCTCCCCCCTCAGCCGGCCGGGCGCGCCAGCCAGGCGTCCACCCCGGCCAGCAGCCGCGTCCTGACGTCCTCCGGGGCGGCCGAGCCCCGGACCGACTGACGGGCCAGCTCCGCCAGTTCCGCGTCCGTGAAGCCGTGGTGGTCGCGGGCGATCTCGTACTGGGCGGCCAGCCGGGAACCGAAGAGCAGCGGGTCGTCGGCGCCCAGGGCGAGGGGGACGCCCGCCTCGAAGAGGGTGCGCAGCGGGACGTCCTCCGGCTTCTCGTACACGCCGAGCGCCACGTTCGACGCCGGGCAGACCTCACAGGTCACTCCCCGGTCGGCCAGCCGCTCCAGCAGCCGCGGGTCCTCCGCCGCGCGCACGCCGTGGCCGATCCGGGTGGCGTGCAGGTCGTCCAGGCAGTCCCGGACCGACGCCGGGCCGGTCAGCTCGCCGCCGTGCGGGGCCGACAGCAGGCCCCCGTCCCGGGCGATCGCGAACGCCCGGTCGAAGTCCCGCGCCAGGCCCCGCCGCTCGTCGTTGGACAGGCCGAAGCCGACCACGCCCCGGTCCGCGTACCGCACCGCCAGGCGGGCCAGCGTGCGCGCGTCCAGCGGGTGCTTCATGCGGTTCGCCGCCACCAGGACCCGCATCCCGAGGCCGGTCTCGCGGGCGGCCGCGTCCACCGCGTCCAGGATGATCTCCATGGCCGGGATCAGACCGCCCAGCCGGGGCGCGTACGAGGTCGGGTCCACCTGGATCTCCAGCCAGCCCGAGCCGTCCCGCACGTCCTCCTGCGCGGCCTCCCGCACCAGCCGCTGGATGTCCTCCGGCTCCCGGAGGCAGGAGCGCGCCGCGTCGTACAGCCGCTGGAAGCGGAACCAGCCCCGCTCGTCCGTCGCCCGCAGTCTCGGCGGCTCCCCGCTGTCCAGCGCCTCCGTCAGGGCGTCGGGCAGGCGCACGCCGTACTTGTCGGCCAGCTCCAGCAGGGTCGCCGGCCGCATCGAGCCGGTGAAGTGCAGGTGCAGGTGGGCCTTCGGCAGCTCAGAGAGATCACGTACACGCTCCATCCCAGGATCCTGCCGTACGCCGCCGCCGTCCCGGTAGCCGTTTCCGCGTTCGTGGTCTTGCTCGCACGAACGAACGGGGCCCCCTCCGGACATCCGGCAAGGGGCCCCGTCGGGACGGCGGACGTCAGCCACGGGCCTCCGCCAGCAGCTTCTGCAGCCGGCTCACACCCTCGACCAGGTCCTCGTCGCCGAGCGCGTAGGACAGCCGCAGGTAGCCCGGCGTGCCGAAGGCCTCGCCCGGGACGACCGCGACCTCGGCCTCCTCCAGGATCAGCGCGGCCAGTTCGACGGTGTCCTTCGGGCGCCTGCCGCGGATCTCCCTGCCGAGCAGGTCCTTGACCGACGGGTAGGCGTAGAAGGCGCCCTCGGGCTCGGGGCAGACCACGCCGTCGATCTCGTTGAGCATCCGCACGACGGTCCGGCGGCGCCGGTCGAAGGCCTCGCGCATCCCCGCCACGGCCTCCAGTCCGCCGGAGACGGCGGCCAGGGCGGCCACCTGGGCCACGTTCGAGACGTTGGAGGTGGCGTGCGACTGCAGGTTCGTCGCGGCCTTGATCACGTCCTTCGGGCCGATCACCCAGCCCACGCGCCAGCCGGTCATGGCGTAGGTCTTCGCCACGCCGTTGACCACGATGCACTTGTCCCGCAGCTCGGGCAGGATCGCCGGCAGCGAGGTGAACGCCGCGTCGCCGTAGACGAGGTGCTCGTAGATCTCGTCGGTGAGGACCCACAGGCCGTGCTCGACGGCCCAGCGGCCGATCGCCTCGGCCTCGGCCTCGCCGTAGACCGCGCCGGTCGGGTTGGACGGGGAGACGAACAGGACGACCTTCGTCTTCTCCGTGCGCGCCGCCTCCAGCTGCTCCACCGAGACCCGGTAGCCCGTCGTCTCGTCGGCGACGACCTCCACCGGGACGCCGCCCGCGAGCCGGATCGACTCCGGGTACGTCGTCCAGTACGGCGCCGGGACGATGACCTCGTCGCCGGGGTCGAGGATCGCGGCGAACGCCTCGTAGATGGCCTGCTTGCCGCCGTTGGTCACCAGGACCTGGGACGCGTCGACCTCGTAGTTCGAGTCGCGCAGCGTCTTCGCGGCGATCGCGGCCTTCAGCTCGGGCAGGCCGCCGGCCGGCGTGTAGCGGTGGTACTTGGGGTTCTTGCAGGCCTCGACGGCCGCCTCGACGATGTAGTCCGGGGTCGGGAAGTCGGGCTCACCCGCGCCGAAGCCGATCACCGGACGCCCGGCGGCCTTCAGGGCCTTGGCCTTGGCGTCCACGGCGAGGGTGGCGGACTCGGAGATCGCGCCGACTCGGGCGGAGACCCGGCGCTCGGTGGGAGGGGTTGCAGCGCTCATGAAGCCCATCGTTTCAGACCGGAAACGCCCGCGGCACGCGGGTTTCACCTACTGAACAGCACGGGGGGCGACGCGTGAACTGGGGTCCGAATCCCGGCCCCGGCCAGGACGATCTTCCGTTTCCGGGCCCCGTGCGGGCACTTTCTGTTCGACGCCGGGCCGTGGACCACGTACACTCTCACCTCGTTGGCCTTCGGCAGCCGTAGTTCAGTCGGTGCACACCGGGCACCCGGTTGAATGCGGTACGTTGGGGACACGCAAAGGGTCGTAGCTCAATTGGTAGAGCACTGGTCTCCAAAACCAGCGGTTGGGGGTTCAAGTCCCTCCGGCCCTGCTACACACACCGCCAGGATGTGTGCGCATGTACGTACAGCAATGCACCGCCGTGCGGCTCAGAAACCGGGCGCGGCACGGCCACGACCCGGGATCAGGTGAGGACGCATGACGGACGCCGTGGGCTCCATCGACACGCCTGACGCCCAGGACGAGGTGCCCGAGTCCAGGAAGGCCCGCAAGGGCGGCAAGCGCGCCAAGAAGGGCCCGCTGAAGCGGCTTGCGATCTTCTACCGCCAGATCATCGCGGAGCTCCGCAAGGTCGTCTGGCCGACTCGCAACCAGCTGACGTCGTACACCACCGTGGTGATCTTCTTCGTCGCCATCATGATCGCGTTGGTGACCGTGATTGACTATGGACTCAACCACGCGGCCAAGTACGTCTTCGGCTGAGTCCAGAGCGAAGGGCGCCGTGGTACCGGCGCCCCTTTTCGCATGTTCCACCCCTATGTATCCAGGAAGAAGCAGCCATCGTGTCTGACCCGAACCTGAACGACGCCATCGAGCCGGAGAAGTCGGTGGATGACGAGCTCGACATCGTCGAGGGCGCGGACGAGCAGGACGAGTTCGAGGCTGCCGAGGCCGAGTCGGGGGAGACGGCCGAGGAGGCCGCGCTGCACGTCGACGAGGACCTCGAGGACGCTGACGCGGACGCCGGGACCGACGAGGACGACACCGAGGACGCCGCGGAGGCCCCCGTCGCGGAGGCCGCCGAGGAGGAGCCGGCCGAGCCCGTGGACCCGGTCGAGGCCCTGCGCGAGGAACTGCGCACCCTGCCCGGCGAGTGGTACGTCATCCACACCTACGCCGGCTACGAGAACCGCGTGAAGACCAACCTGGAGCAGCGCGCCGTCTCGCTGAACGTCGAGGACTACATCTTCCAGGCCGAGGTGCCGCAGGAGGAGGTCGTCCAGATCAAGAACGGCGACCGCAAGACGATCAAGCAGAACAAGCTGCCGGGTTACGTCCTGGTCCGCATGGACCTGACCAACGAGTCCTGGGGCGTCGTCCGCAACACCCCGGGTGTCACCGGCTTCGTCGGCAACGCCTACGACCCCTACCCGCTGACCCTGGACGAGATCGTCAAGATGCTCGCCCCGGAGGCCGAGGAGAAGGCCGCCCGCGAGGCCGCCGAGGCCGAGGGCAAGCCCGCCCCGCAGCGCAAGGTCGAGGTCCAGGTGCTGGACTTCGAGGTCGGCGACTCGGTCACCGTCACCGACGGCCCCTTCGCCACCCTGCAGGCGACCATCAACGAGATCAACCCCGACTCGAAGAAGGTCAAGGGCCTGGTGGAGATCTTCGGCCGCGAGACCCCGGTCGAGCTGAGCTTCGACCAGATCCAGAAGAACTGACTCCTTCTGGACGTACTGCTTCCGGACAGGTCAGGCGGGCGCTCGCGCGACCGCCTGACCTGCTCGGTTTTTGGCCGCGCATCCATACCCGTTATCGTTGCGCGGTATGCCTGCGTCCGGGTGCTCCCCGGAGGCGGGCAGGACCCGAACCGAAAGGACCCGGAGAGCTATGCCTCCCAAGAAGAAGAAGGTCACGGGGCTCATCAAGCTCCAGATCCAGGCCGGTGCCGCCAACCCGGCTCCGCCGGTCGGCCCGGCGCTGGGTCAGCACGGCGTCAACATCATGGAGTTCTGCAAGGCCTACAACGCCGCGACCGAGTCGCAGCGCGGCTGGGTCATCCCGGTGGAGATCACGGTCTACGAGGACCGCTCCTTCACCTTCGTCACCAAGACGCCGCCGGCCGCGAAGATGATCCTCAAGGCCGCGGGCATCGAGAAGGGCTCCGGCGAGCCGCACAAGACCAAGGTCGCCAAGATCACCGAGGCGCAGGTCCGCGAGATCGCCCAGACCAAGATGCCCGACCTCAACGCGGAGGACCTGGACGCGGCGGCGAAGATCATCGCCGGCACCGCGCGTTCCATGGGCGTCACGGTCGAGGGCTGATCCCACCCCCCCAGCAGTCATGCGGCCGTGACCGGCCGCACGTGGCAGGGCCTGCTCGGCCCGAGGACCACGACTCCTTTCAGAACACACAGGAGCAAGTTGTGAGCAAGCGCAGCAAGGCTCTCCGCGCTGCGGACGCCAAGATCGACCGGGAGAAGCTGTACGCCCCGCTCGAGGCCGTCCGCCTCGCCAAGGAGACCTCCACGACCAAGTTCGACGGCACCGTCGAGGTCGCCTTCCGCCTGGGTGTCGACCCGCGCAAGGCCGACCAGATGGTCCGTGGCACCGTGAACCTTCCGCACGGCACCGGCAAGACCGCCCGGGTCCTGGTCTTCGCGACCGGTGACCGTGCCGAGGCCGCGCGTGCCGCGGGCGCCGACATCGTCGGCGCCGACGAGCTGATCGACGAGGTGGCGAAGGGCCGTCTGGACTTCGACGCCGTCGTCGCCACCCCGGACCTCATGGGCAAGGTCGGCCGCCTCGGCCGCGTCCTCGGCCCGCGTGGTCTGATGCCGAACCCGAAGACCGGCACCGTCACCCCCGACGTCACCAAGGCCGTCACCGACATCAAGGGCGGCAAGATCGAGTTCCGCGTCGACAAGCACTCGAACCTGCACTTCATCATCGGCAAGACGTCCTTCGAGGACGACAAGCTGGTGGAGAACTACGGCGCCGCGCTGGAGGAGATCCTCCGTCTGAAGCCGTCCGCCGCCAAGGGCCGCTACATCAGGAAGGCCGCCATCACCACCACGATGGGCCCCGGCATCCCGGTCGACCCGAACCGCACCCGCAACCTCCTCGTCGAGGAGGACCCGGCCGCCGTCTGAGCCCCGCGCTCACCCCGGTGGCCGCGTCAGGGACGCACAGGCCGACAGGGCGGACCCCGCAACCTTCGAGGTGCGGGGTCCGTCCTTTCTCCGTGCGGCCTTTCGCACGGCTGTCAGTGGCCTGGGCTACGGTGCAGGCACAGGACTCGCATAGGGGTGGGACGAGATGAAGAACACGACCGTACGCCGGGTGACCCTTTCCGTCGCGGTGGTGGCCGCACTGACGGGAGTGGCCGCCTGCGGCTCCTCGGACTCCGGGGAGGGCGACAAGGCGGTCGGCCGGAGCGTCGCGCACGTCAGCCCCATAGCCGCCCTGCGCTCCGTGGAGAAGTCCACCGACAAGGCGGAGTCGGCCAGGGTGCGCTCCAGCACGAGCGTCGGCGACACCATGTCCATGACCGCGAACGGCGCCCTGAGCTGGGACGACGGCCTCAAGGGCAACCTCACCATCACGTACACCGGCGGGCAGGTGGCCGACGCGATGCGCCGGACCGGCACCTCGTCGATGCAGGCCCGCTACCTGCCGGACGCCTACTACGCGCGGATGAGCGAGAAGTTCGCCCAGCAGACGGGCGGCAAGCGCTGGATCAGGTACGCCTACGACGACCTCGCCCAGCTCGGCGGCGGCTCCGGCGCGTACCTCAAGGACCAGATGCAGAACACCACGCCGAACCAGTCGGTGAAGCTGCTGCTGGCCTCCGGCGACGTGAAGAAGGCCGGCGAGGAGACCGTCTCCGGCGTCCACACCACGCACTACGCCGGCACGGTCGACGTCGCGGACCTCGCGGGCGAGAGCAGCGGCCTCGACGCCGGTCAGCTCGCCGACCTGAAGAAGCAGCTCAGCCAGGCGGGCGTCACCACGGAGACCGTCGACATCTGGATCAACGACCAGGACCTGCTGGTCAAGAAGGTCGAGAAGGCGGACATGGCCACCGGCCCCATGACCAGCACGGCCTACTACAGCGACTACGGCGTCCCGGTCAGCGCGCAGAAGCCGCCGGCCGCCGACACCGAGGACTTCAAGGACCTCCTGAAGTCCGCCGGGACCGTCGCGGGCGGCACCGGCACCGTCTCCTGAACCGCGCCCCCCGAAGGACCGGGTCCGGGCCCGCGGGCCCGATTTGCTCGAGAGCGCCCCGGTCCCGTACTCTCCTGAGGAAGCCAAAGACCGCTGGTCGTTGCCGTGCACTCGAACGAGGGCGCGGTGGCCGAAGGATCCGCTGACAAGTGGGCGACCCGCGCAGGTGACTGTGGAAGAACTCCCGGAGCACGCGCTCGACGTGTGTGCGGCCGGTCGAGTCCGCCCCGTGCGCCTGCGCCGGGGCGTTTCGTTTTCCCAGTCCTCCTTCGGGTCCGCGCGGTCAGAATCACCCGGAAGGAGGCCGAGGCTCTATGGCGAGGCCCGACAAGGCTGCCGCAGTGGCCGAGTTGACGGAGCAGTTCCGCAACTCCAACGCTGCCGTGCTGACCGAGTACCGCGGTCTCACCGTGGCGCAGCTCAAGACGCTGCGCCGGTCGCTCGGTGAGAACGCCCAGTACGCCGTGGTGAAGAACACGCTGACCAAGATTGCGGCCAACGAGGCCGGGATCACGACGCTGGACGACCTGTTCAACGGTCCGACGGCTGTCGCCTTCGTCACCGGTGACCCGGTGGAGTCGGCGAAGGGTCTCCGTGACTTCGCCAAGGACAACCCCAATCTCGTCATCAAGGGCGGTGTCCTTGACGGCAAGGCGCTGTCCGCCGACGAGATCAAGAAGCTCGCGGACCTCGAGTCCCGTGAGGTTCTGCTCAGCAAGCTGGCCGGTGCCTTCAAGGCGAAGCAGTCCCAGGCTGCCTCCCTCTTCCAGGCGCTGCCGACGAAGCTCGTCCGCACCGTGGACGCGCTGCGCGCCAAGCAGGCCGAGCAGGGCGGTGCCGAGTAATTCGGCTCGCTTTCTGATCCTGGCCGCACGACGCGGCGAGGGTCGCAGCGGGCCGACGTACGCCCGCCTCACCCAGTACATCCGGCACCCGCCGATTTGAGTGGAAGGACCGCCATCATGGCGAAGCTCAGCCAGGAAGACCTGCTCGCGCAGTTCGAGGAGATGACCCTCATCGAGCTCTCCGAGTTCGTGAAGGCCTTCGAGGACAAGTTCGACGTCACCGCCGCCGCTGCCGCGCCGGTCGTCGTCGCCGGTGGTGCCGCTGGTGGCGCCGCCGCCGAGGCCGAGGAGGAGAAGGACGAGTTCGACGTCATCCTCACCGGTGCGGGCGACAAGAAGATCCAGGTCATCAAGGTCGTGCGCGAGCTGACCTCCCTGGGTCTGAAGGAGGCCAAGGACCTCGTGGACGGCGCCCCGAAGCCCGTTCTCGAGAAGGTCGCCAAGGACGCCGCCGAGAAGGCCGCCGAGTCCCTCAAGGGCGCCGGCGCCTCCGTCGAGGTCAAGTAAGACCTCCCGGGGTTCCCTGACCCCACTGCACGCCGATCGCGGCCCCGCGGGGCTGTAACGCGTACGCACCGAAGAGCGATCATCCATCCGGGTGGTCGCTCTTCGGCGTCCCGGGGGCGCGGCCCGGGTCGCCTTGCACTCGTGAGGGCGAGGGGTAGGGTGATCTTCGTCGTGTCTCCGGAGGGCCCCGTTCGGGCTGGGAGGGCCTTGACGAACCGCACGCAGCGCGCAATTCTCAGGACGCGTCGTCACAAGGATCCGAATCCGAGGCATGGATCGGCGACGAAGAGGGCAGGATCAACGTGCGTTGAGGGCGGCATGCCGAGGGCGTTGACGAAGGCGTTGAGCACAACGAGGGTCTCGCAGAACCCGTACTGGACATCAGTGTGCCAAGTGGCTACACTGACCCTTTGCGCTGCCTGTTAGCTGCCCCCTGCCCGTCACCAGGGGTCTACCCTCATCCGAGCATCGATGACCGAGCCTCTTTGACCTGGGGTTTCCGTCTCCGCGCAGGAAGAGGGACCGGTACGCGCGTAGTGAGTCCGAGCCCTCGGAAGGACCCCCTCTTGGCCGCCTCGCGCACTGCCTCGACCGCGAATACGAACAACGGCGCCAGCACCGCCCCGCTGCGCATTTCCTTTGCAAAGATCAAGGAGCCCCTCGAGGTTCCGAACCTCCTCGCGCTCCAGACCGAGAGCTTCGACTGGCTGCTCGGCAATGACGCGTGGAAGGCTCGCGTCGAGGAGGCTCTGGAGAACGGTCAGGACGTCCCCACCAAGTCCGGTCTGGAGGAGATCTTCGAGGAGATCTCCCCGATCGAGGACTTCTCCGGGTCGATGTCGCTGACGTTCCGGGACCACCGCTTCGAGCCGCCGAAGAACTCCATCGACGAGTGCAAGGAGCGCGACTTCACGTACGCCGCCCCGCTCTTCGTCACCGCCGAGTTCACCAACA
This sequence comes from Streptomyces sp. TG1A-8, assembly GCF_030499535.1. Lineage (NCBI taxonomy): Bacteria > Bacillati > Actinomycetota > Actinomycetes > Kitasatosporales > Streptomycetaceae > Streptomyces > Streptomyces sp. TG1A-8. The sequence continues at coordinate 2,978,954 of NZ_JASTLB010000001.1, read as the reverse complement.
ACGAGACCGGCGAGATCAAGTCCCAGACCGTCTTCATGGGCGACTTCCCGCTCATGACGAACAAGGGCACTTTCGTCATCAACGGCACCGAGCGCGTCGTGGTGTCGCAGCTGGTCCGTTCCCCCGGTGTCTACTTCGACTCCACCATCGACAAGACGTCCGACAAGGACATCTTCTCCGCCAAGATCATCCCGTCCCGGGGTGCCTGGCTGGAGATGGAGATCGACAAGCGCGACATGGTCGGCGTGCGCATCGACCGCAAGCGCAAGCAGTCGGTCACCGTGCTGCTGAAGGCCCTCGGCTGGACCACCGAGCAGATCCTCGAGGAGTTCGGCGAGTACGAGTCCATGCGCGCCACCCTGGAGAAGGACCACACCCAGGGCCAGGACGACGCGCTGCTCGACATCTACCGCAAGCTGCGCCCGGGCGAGCCCCCCACGCGTGAGGCCGCGCAGACGCTGCTGGAGAACCTCTACTTCAACCCCAAGCGCTACGACCTGGCGAAGGTCGGCCGCTACAAGGTGAACAAGAAGCTCGGCGCGGACGAGCCGCTGGACGCCGGTGTGCTCACCACCGACGACGTCATCGCCACCATCAAGTACCTGGTGAAGCTGCACGCCGGTGAGACCGAGACGATCGGCGAGTCCGGGCGCTCGATCATCGTCGAGACCGACGACATCGACCACTTCGGCAACCGCCGCATCCGCAGCGTCGGCGAGCTGATCCAGAACCAGGTCCGTACGGGTCTCGCCCGCATGGAGCGTGTCGTGCGCGAGCGCATGACCACCCAGGACGTCGAGGCGATCACGCCGCAGACCCTGATCAACATCCGGCCGGTCGTCGCCTCCATCAAGGAGTTCTTCGGCACCAGCCAGCTGTCCCAGTTCATGGACCAGAACAACCCGCTGTCGGGCCTGACGCACAAGCGTCGTCTCAACGCCCTCGGCCCGGGCGGCCTCTCCCGCGAGCGGGCCGGCTTCGAGGTCCGTGACGTGCACCCCTCGCACTACGGCCGCATGTGCCCGATCGAGACGCCGGAAGGCCCGAACATCGGTCTGATCGGCTCGCTGGCCTCCTACGGGCGGGTCAACGCGTTCGGCTTCATCGAGACGCCGTACCGCAAGGTCGTCGACGGCCAGGTCACCGACGAGGTGGACTACCTGACCGCCGACGAGGAGGACCGCTTCGTCATCGCCCAGGCCAACGCGCCGCTCGGCGACGACATGCGCTTCGTCGAGGCCCGCGTGCTGGTCCGCCGCCGCGGCGGCGAGGTCGACTACGTCGGCCCCGAGGACGTGGACTACATGGACGTCTCGCCGCGCCAGATGGTGTCGGTCGCGACCGCCATGATCCCCTTCCTGGAGCACGACGACGCCAACCGCGCCCTCATGGGCGCGAACATGATGCGCCAGGCCGTGCCGCTGATCAAGTCCGAGTCCCCGCTCGTCGGCACCGGCATGGAGTACCGCTCCGCGGTCGACGCCGGCGACGTGGTCAAGGCCGAGAAGGACGGTGTGGTCCAGGAGGTCTCCGCGGACTACATCACCACCGCCAACGACGACGGCACGTACATCACGTACCGCCTGGCCAAGTTCTCCCGGTCCAACCAGGGCACCTCGGTCAACCAGAAGGTCATCGTCAACGAGGGCGACCGCGTCATCACGGGCCAGGTGCTCGCCGACGGCCCGGCCACCCAGAACGGCGAGATGGCCCTCGGCAAGAACCTGCTCGTGGCCTTCATGCCGTGGGAGGGCCACAACTACGAGGACGCGATCATCCTGTCGCAGCGCCTCGTGCAGGACGACGTCCTCTCCTCGATCCACATCGAGGAGCACGAGGTCGACGCCCGTGACACCAAGCTCGGCCCCGAGGAGATCACCCGGGACATCCCGAACGTCTCCGAGGAGGTCCTCGCCGACCTCGACGAGCGCGGCATCATCCGCATCGGTGCCGAGGTCATCGCCGGCGACATCCTCGTCGGCAAGGTCACCCCGAAGGGCGAGACCGAGCTGACCCCCGAGGAGCGCCTGCTGCGCGCGATCTTCGGTGAGAAGGCCCGTGAGGTCCGCGACACCTCGCTGAAGGTGCCGCACGGCGAGACCGGCAAGGTCATCGGCGTGCGCGTCTTCGACCGCGAGGAGGGTGACGAGCTGCCCCCGGGTGTGAACCAGCTGGTGCGCGTGTACGTCGCGCAGAAGCGCAAGATCACCGACGGTGACAAGCTCGCCGGCCGTCACGGCAACAAGGGCGTCATCTCCAAGATCCTGCCGATCGAGGACATGCCGTTCCTGGAGGACGGCACCCCGGTCGACATCATCCTCAACCCGCTGGGCGTCCCGTCCCGCATGAACCCGGGACAGGTCCTGGAGATCCACCTCGGCTGGCTCGCCAGCCGCGGCTGGGACGTCTCCGGCCTGGCGGAGGAGTGGGCGCAGCGCCTGCAGGTCATCGGCGCCGACCAGGTCGCCCCCGGCACCAACGTCGCCACCCCGGTCTTCGACGGTGCCCGCGAGGACGAGCTGGCGGGTCTGCTGCAGCACACCATCCCGAACCGCGACGGCGAGCGCATGGTGCTCCCGTCCGGCAAGGCGAAGCTGTTCGACGGCCGGTCCGGCGAGCCGTTCCCGGAGCCGATCTCGGTCGGCTACATGTACATCCTGAAGCTGCACCACCTGGTCGACGACAAGCTGCACGCCCGCTCGACCGGCCCGTACTCGATGATCACCCAGCAGCCGCTGGGTGGTAAGGCCCAGTTCGGTGGCCAGCGTTTCGGCGAGATGGAGGTGTGGGCCCTGGAGGCCTACGGCGCCGCCTACGCGCTCCAGGAACTGCTGACCATCAAGTCCGACGACGTCACCGGCCGCGTGAAGGTCTACGAGGCCATCGTCAAGGGCGAGAACATCCCCGAGCCCGGCATCCCCGAGTCCTTCAAGGTGCTCATCAAGGAGATGCAGTCGCTCTGCCTGAACGTGGAGGTGCTGTCCAGCGACGGCATGTCCATCGAGATGCGCGACACCGACGAGGACGTCTTCCGCGCTGCGGAGGAGCTCGGCATCGACCTGTCCCGGCGCGAGCCGAGCAGCGTCGAAGAGGTCTGACGGGAGTCCGGCGGGGCCCTCGCCCACAGGGCCCCGCCGACCCCCAGGCCCCCGTATCAGACCAAAGACTTACAACCCTGAGAGGGATTGACGCATAGTGCTCGACGTCAACTTCTTCGACGAGCTCCGGATCGGCCTGGCCACCGCTGACGACATCCGTCAGTGGAGCCACGGCGAGGTCAAGAAGCCCGAGACGATCAACTACCGCACGCTCAAGCCGGAAAAGGACGGGCTCTTCTGCGAGAAGATCTTCGGTCCGACCCGGGACTGGGAGTGCTACTGCGGCAAGTACAAGCGCGTCCGCTTCAAGGGCATCATCTGCGAGCGCTGTGGCGTCGAGGTCACGCGCGCCAAGGTGCGCCGTGAGCGGATGGGCCACATCGAACTGGCCGCGCCCGTCACGCACATCTGGTACTTCAAGGGTGTCCCCTCGCGCCTCGGCTACCTGCTGGATCTGGCGCCCAAGGACCTCGAGAAGGTCATCTACTTCGCGGCGTACATGATCACGTACGTCGACGAGGAGCGCCGCACCCGCGACCTGCCCTCCCTGGAGGCGCACGTCTCGGTGGAGCGCCAGCAGATCGAGAACCGCCGCGACGCCGACCTGGAGGCCCGCGCCAAGAAGCTCGAGTCCGACCTGGCCGAGCTGGAGGCCGAGGGCGCCAAGGCCGACGTGCGCCGCAAGGTGCGCGAGGGCGCCGAGCGCGAGATGAAGCAGCTGCGCGACCGCGCGCAGCGCGAGATCGACCGCCTCGACGAGGTGTGGAACCGGTTCAAGAACCTCAAGGTCCAGGACCTGGAGGGCGACGAGCTGCTCTACCGCGAGCTGCGGGACCGCTTCGGCACGTACTTCGACGGCTCGATGGGTGCCGCGGCGCTGCAGAAGCGCCTGGAGTCCTTCGACCTCGAGGAGGAGGCCGAGAGGCTCCGCGAGATCATCCGCACTGGCAAGGGCCAGAAGAAGACCCGCGCGCTCAAGCGCCTGAAGGTCGTCTCCGCGTTCCTGCAGACGTCCAACAGCCCCAAGGGCATGGTGCTCGACTGCGTGCCGGTCATCCCGCCGGACCTGCGTCCGATGGTGCAGCTGGACGGTGGCCGCTTCGCGACCTCCGACCTGAACGACCTGTACCGCCGTGTCATCAACCGCAACAACCGCCTCAAGCGCCTCCTCGACCTCGGTGCGCCCGAGATCATCGTGAACAACGAGAAGCGCATGCTCCAGGAGGCCGTGGACGCGCTCTTCGACAACGGCCGTCGCGGCCGCCCGGTCACGGGCCCCGGCAACCGTCCGCTGAAGTCGCTGTCCGACATGCTCAAGGGCAAGCAGGGCCGCTTCCGCCAGAACCTGCTCGGCAAGCGCGTCGACTACTCGGCGCGTTCCGTCATCGTCGTCGGCCCGCAGCTGAAGCTGCACCAGTGCGGCCTGCCCAAGGCGATGGCGCTGGAGCTGTTCAAGCCGTTCGTGATGAAGCGCCTGGTCGACCTGAACCACGCGCAGAACATCAAGAGCGCCAAGCGCATGGTGGAGCGCGGCCGCACCGTCGTGTACGACGTCCTCGAAGAGGTCATCGCCGAGCACCCGGTGCTGCTCAACCGTGCTCCCACCCTGCACCGCCTCGGCATCCAGGCCTTCGAGCCGCAGCTGGTCGAGGGCAAGGCCATCCAGATCCACCCGCTCGTGTGCACCGCGTTCAACGCGGACTTCGACGGTGACCAGATGGCCGTGCACCTGCCGCTGTCCGCGGAGGCGCAGGCCGAGGCCCGCATCCTGATGCTGTCCTCGAACAACATCCTCAAGCCCGCCGACGGCCGTCCGGTGACGATGCCGACCCAGGACATGGTCCTCGGTCTGTTCTTCCTCACCACCGACGGCGAGATGCGCGACGTCAAGGGCGAGGGCCGCGCGTTCGCGTCCGTGGCCGAGGCGATCATGGCGTTCGACGCCGGCGAGCTGTCGCTGCAGTCGCGCGTGGACATCCGCTTCCCGGTGGGCACCATCCCGCCGCGCGGCTGGACCCCGCCGGCCCGCGAGGAGGGCGAGCCGGAGTGGCAGCAGGGTGACAGCTTCCGCCTGAACACCACCCTGGGCCGCGCGCTCTTCAACGAGCTGCTGCCCGAGGACTACCCGTTCGTCGACTACGAGGTCGGCAAGAAGCAGCTCTCCGAGATCGTCAACGACCTCGCCGAGCGCTACCCGAAGGTCATCGTGGCGGCGACGCTCGACAACCTGAAGGCGGCCGGCTTCTACTGGGCCACCCGTTCCGGCGTCACCGTGGCCATCTCCGACGTCGTCGTCCCCGAGGCGAAGAAGGAGATCGTCAAGGGCTACGAGGCGCAGGACGAGAAGGTCCAGAAGCAGTACGAGCGCGGTCTGATCACCAAGGACGAGCGCACGCAGGAGCTCATCGCGATCTGGACCAAGGCGACCAACGAGGTCGCCGAGGCGATGAACGACAACTTCCCGAAGACCAACCCGATCTTCATGATGGTGAACTCGGGTGCACGAGGCAACATGATGCAGATGCGTCAGATCGCCGGTATGCGTGGTCTGGTGTCGAACGCGAAGAACGAGACGATCCCGCGTCCGATCAAGGCGTCGTTCCGTGAGGGCCTGTCCGTGCTGGAGTACTTCATCTCCACGCACGGTGCCCGTAAGGGTCTGGCGGACACCGCCCTGCGCACCGCCGACTCGGGCTACCTCACCCGTCGTCTGGTCGACGTCTCCCAGGACGTCATCATCCGCGAGGAGGACTGCGGCACCGACCGCGGCCTCAAGCTGCGGATCGCCGAGCGCGGCGCCGACGGCGTGCTGCGCAAGGCGGACGACGTCGAGACGTCCGTGTACGCGCGCTGCCTCGCCGAGGACATCGTGGTCGACGGCCAGGTGCTGGCCCCGGCCGGCACCGACCTGGGCGACGTCCTCATCGAGGAGCTCGTCGGCCGCGGCGTCGAGGAGGTCAAGACCCGCTCGGTCCTGACCTGCGAGTCCGCCGTCGGCACCTGCGCGATGTGCTACGGCCGTTCGCTGGCCACCGGCAAGCTGGTCGACATCGGTGAGGCGGTCGGCATCATCGCCGCCCAGTCCATCGGTGAGCCCGGCACCCAGCTGACGATGCGCACCTTCCACACCGGTGGTGTGGCCGGTGACGACATCACCCAGGGTCTGCCGCGTGTCGTCGAGCTCTTCGAGGCCCGTACCCCGAAGGGTGTGGCCCCGATCTCGGAGGCCTCCGGCCGGGTCCGGATCGAGGAGACGGAGAAGACGAAGAAGATCGTCGTCACTCCGGACGACGGCAGCGACGAGACGGCGTACCCGATCTCGAAGCGCGCCAAGGTCCTGGTCCGCGAGGGCGACCACGTCGAGGTGGGCCAGCAGCTCACCGTGGGTGCCACCAACCCGCACGACGTGCTGCGCATCCTCGGTCAGCGCGCCGTCCAGGTCCACCTGGTCGGCGAGGTCCAGAAGGTCTACAACTCGCAGGGCGTGTCGATCCACGACAAGCACATCGAGATCATCATCCGGCAGATGCTCCGCCGCGTGACGATCATCGAGTCCGGCGACGCCGAGCTGCTGCCCGGCGAGCTGGTCGAGCGCTCGAAGTTCGAGACCGAGAACCGTCGCGTGGTCCAGGAGGGCGGCCACCCCGCCTCCGGCCGTCCGCAGCTGATGGGTATCACCAAGGCGTCGCTGGCGACGGAGTCGTGGCTGTCCGCGGCCTCCTTCCAGGAGACGACCAGGGTCCTGACGGACGCGGCGATCAACGCCAAGTCCGACTCCCTGATCGGCCTCAAGGAGAACGTCATCATCGGTAAGCTCATCCCGGCCGGTACGGGCCTGTCCCGTTACCGCAACATCCGGGTCGAGCCGACCGAGGAGGCCAAGGCCGCGATGTACTCGGCCGTCGGCTACGACGACATCGACTACTCGCCGTTCGGCACCGGCTCCGGCCAGGCCGTTCCGCTGGAGGACTACGACTACGGTCCGTACAACCAGTAAGCGAGCAGCATGAAGGGCGGCCACTTCCGGCAGGAAGTGGCCGCCCTTCGGCGTGTTCGGACCGTACGGTCCACACGGTCAACCGACTGGTCCGCAGGGGAATCGGGGAGCGATCGGTGGAGACGGCTCGTGTCTTGTGCGGCTTGGCGGCATGCCTCGTGGTCCCACTGGGCCTGGACTGGCAACGCTCGCGGCCCGGACCGGCCGCCCTTGTGGTGCTTGGCTACGGCGCCTATGCCGTCTTCCCCCCATGGACCACGTGCGGCCGTGGATCGCCCTGGGCGCGACTGTTCTGGTTGCCCTCGGGGTGATTCTCTGGCAGCACCCGGCGGAGGCCGAGCCGTGGCGCCACGGTTTCTGGGACATGCAGTTCCGGCGGCCGGGAATGTGAGCCGCACCCGAGGGAGCCGCCGCGGTGGCCGTGGGCGCTGCGATGCTCCTGTCCGTGTGAACAGCCGGCGAGGAGACGGCAGCGCTGCTCCTCGCGCTGCTGGACAGCGATCGTACGGCCGTGTCCCTCTCCGCCCTGCTCATCTCGGTGTTCGGTGGCGGCACCCTGACGAGGGCCGTCACACAGCCAGTGCGGCGGTGGTAGAGGCACTGGAGGAAGGCCCCCAGCGGGCGGGCCGCGATGGAGTTCATCAGCGGTGGGAGGGACATCGGGCGCCTTGAGCGGGGTCCGCTGTTCGCGTTCCCCGCAACAGGCCAGCCCGAAGCGGCCGCCCTGGTCCTCGCAGCCAAGCCACTCGCCAGGGTCCCCAGCGCCGAGCAGGGCAAGTACGCGTTCGAACACTTCCTGACCGGTACGCTGCCCAGTGTCATCGCAGCACTGGCGATGAGCGTGGTGGCGCGCTCGGCGGTCGGGCTGCCGGCCCTCCAGCGACGCCGGGGGATGTCTTGGAGCTGACCAGGCACCCTTTCGTCCGCGAGTTGCGCTCCTTGGAACCGCCCGTGGCCGACTATGTGGTGGCGGGCAGCGGCCCACTTCTGGCGCACGGCCTGCGCGACGTCGTCGACGACCTCGACATCGTCGCCCGAGGCGCTGCCCGGAAGACCGTGCTTGAGCTCGGAGACCCCCAGGTACCGCCTTCGGGGCACGGGAGCATGGTGACGCTGTTCGCAGGGGACCTGGAAATCTTCGATCGCTGGCTTCCCGATTCACCCGGGCCCGATCGCATGATCGAGGCCGCCGAATGCGCGCAGGGCATTCCTTTCTCGCCGCTGAGCGGGGTCTTGACCTGGAAGGAGCGGCTCGGCGGGCAGAAGGATCAGGATGACATCGAGTTGATCCGCGACTACCCGGGGCAAGCGGGCGGGTGAACCGCGCAACCCGGTAGGGCACGGCGTGTCGGTCCCACCCCCATTTGTTTTGACCGCAGCCAATGAGGTAGGTACGCTCAGACCTTGTGCCTGGGGTGTGCCCTGGCTCTCGTGCGTGCCTTGAAACCGTACGGCGAGTCGTGACCGGCCACCGTAATTCGCGCCCATTTCGCCTTGCGGCGGGAGTCTGGCGGATTCGACACACCCGACCGCGTGGGTCGGAGATGTTCCAGGTTAGCTGTACTCATCGGCACACAGAAACCGGAGAAGTAGTGCCTACGATCCAGCAGCTGGTCCGCAAGGGCCGGCAGGACAAGGTCGAGAAGAACAAGACGCCCGCACTCGAGGGTTCGCCCCAGCGTCGCGGCGTCTGCACGCGTGTGTTCACGACCACCCCGAAGAAGCCGAACTCGGCCCTCCGCAAGGTCGCGCGTGTGCGTCTGACCAGCGGCATCGAGGTCACTGCTTACATTCCGGGTGAGGGACACAACCTGCAGGAGCACTCCATCGTGCTCGTGCGCGGCGGCCGTGTGAAGGACCTGCCGGGTGTTCGCTACAAGATCATCCGCGGCTCGCTCGACACCCAGGGTGTCAAGAACCGCAAGCAGGCTCGCAGCCGTTACGGCGCCAAGAAGGAGAAGTAAGAATGCCTCGTAAGGGCCCCGCCCCGAAGCGTCCGGTCATCATCGACCCGGTCTACGGCTCTCCTCTGGTGACCTCCCTGATCAACAAGGTGCTGCTGAACGGCAAGCGCTCCACCGCCGAGCGCATCGTCTACGGCGCCATGGAGGGCCTGCGCGACAAGACCGGCAACGACCCGGTCATCACGCTCAAGCGCGCTCTCGAGAACATCAAGCCGACCCTCGAGGTCAAGTCCCGCCGTGTCGGTGGCGCCACCTACCAGGTGCCGGTCGAGGTCAAGCCCGGCCGCGCCAACACCCTGGCGCTGCGCTGGCTGGTCGGTTACTCCCGCGCCCGTCGCGAGAAGACCATGACCGAGCGTCTCCTCAACGAGCTCCTCGACGCCTCCAACGGCCTCGGTGCGGCCGTGAAGAAGCGCGAGGACACCCACAAGATGGCCGAGTCCAACAAGGCCTTCGCGCACTACCGCTGGTAGTCGCTACCCACATCGAGACCGAGAGAAGACCGAAGCCTTATGGCTACCACTTCACTTGACCTGGCCAAGGTGCGCAACATCGGCATCATGGCCCACATCGACGCGGGCAAGACGACCACCACCGAGCGGATCCTGTTCTACACCGGTGTGTCCTACAAGATCGGTGAGGTCCACGACGGCGCTGCCACCATGGACTGGATGGAGCAGGAGCAGGAGCGTGGCATCACGATCACCTCTGCTGCCACCACCTGCCACTGGCCGCTGGAGGACGTCGACCACACCATCAACATCATCGACACCCCGGGTCACGTCGACTTCACCGTCGAGGTGGAGCGCTCCCTGCGCGTCCTCGACGGTGCCGTGACGGTGTTCGACGGCGTCGCCGGCGTTGAGCCGCAGTCCGAGACGGTGTGGCGTCAGGCGGACCGCTACGGCGTTCCGCGCATCTGCTTCGTCAACAAGCTCGACCGAACCGGTGCCGAGTTCCACCGCTGCGTCGACATGATCAGCGACCGCCTGGGCGCGCAGCCGATCGTCATGCAGCTGCCGATCGGTGCCGAGGCCGACTTCAAGGGCGTCGTGGACCTGGTCCGCATGAAGGCGCTCGTGTGGTCCGCCGAGGCCACCAAGGGCGAGATGTACGACGTCGTCGACATCCCGGCCACGCACACCGAGGCGGCCGAGGAGTGGCGCGGCAAGCTGCTCGAGGCCGTCGCGGAGAACGACGAAGAGATCATGGAGCTGTACCTGGAGGGCGAGGAGCCCTCCGAGGAGCAGCTGTACGCCGCGATCCGTCGTATCACCATCGCGTCCGGCAAGGGCACCGGCACCACGGTGACCCCGGTGTTCTGCGGCACCGCGTTCAAGAACAAGGGCGTCCAGCCCCTGCTCGACGCGGTCGTGCGCTACCTGCCGTCCCCGGTCGACATCGAGGCCATCGAGGGCCACGACGTCAAGGACCCGGAGACGGTCGTCAAGCGCAAGCCGTCCGACGACGAGCCGCTGTCCGCGCTGGCGTTCAAGATCATGAGCGACCCGCACCTCGGCAAGCTCACCTTCGTCCGGGTCTACTCGGGCCGCCTGGAGTCCGGCACGCAGGTGCTGAACTCCGTCAAGGGCAAGAAGGAGCGCATCGGCAAGATCTACCGCATGCACGCCAACAAGCGTGAGGAGATCGAGTCGGTGGGTGCCGGCGACATCGTCGCGGTCATGGGCCTGAAGCAGACCACGACCGGCGAGACGCTGTGCGACGACAAGCAGCCGGTGATCCTGGAGTCCATGGACTTCCCGGCGCCGGTCATCCAGGTCGCCATCGAGCCCAAGTCGAAGGGCGACCAGGAGAAGCTGGGCGTCGCGATCCAGCGCCTGGCCGAGGAGGATCCGTCCTTCCAGGTCCACTCGGACGAGGAGACCGGCCAGACCATCATCGGCGGCATGGGCGAGCTGCACCTCGAGGTGCTGGTCGACCGCATGCGCCGTGAGTTCAAGGTCGAGGCCAACGTCGGCAAGCCGCAGGTGGCGTACCGCGAGACGATCCGCAAGGCCGTCGAGCGCGTCGACTACACCCACAAGAAGCAGACCGGTGGTACCGGTCAGTTCGCGAAGGTGCAGATCGGCATCGAGCCCCTCGAGGGCGGCGACACCTCGTACGAGTTCGTGAACAAGGTGACCGGTGGCCGCATCCCGAAGGAGTACATCCCTTCGGTGGACGCCGGTGCGCAGGAGGCCATGCAGTTCGGCATCCTCGCCGGTTACGAGATGACCGGCGTGCGCGTCATCCTCCACGACGGCGCCTACCACGAGGTCGACTCCTCCGAGCTCGCCTTCAAGATCGCCGGTTCGCAGGCCTTCAAGGAGGCCGCGCGCAAGGCTTCGCCCGTGCTCCTGGAGCCGATGATGGCCGTCGAGGTCACCACGCCCGAGGACTACATGGGTGAGGTCATCGGCGACATCAACTCCCGCCGTGGCCAGATCCAGGCCATGGAGGAGCGGGCTGGTGCCCGCGTCGTGAAGGGCCTCGTGCCCCTGTCGGAGATGTTCGGCTACGTCGGCGACCTCCGCAGCAAGACGTCGGGTCGCGCAAGCTACTCGATGCAGTTCGACTCCTACGCCGAGGTTCCGCGGAACGTCGCCGAGGAGATCATCGCGAAGGCCAAGGGCGAGTAACGCACCGCGTTCCCACGCCTTAGGCTTGACTCCGGAGCCTCACGGGGCAAACAGCCGCAAACACGGGTGTTCGCCCCGGGTTCCGGGACTTAACAGCAAAGATCACCTGGCGCCGATGAAGTAAGGCGTACAGAACCACTCCACAGGAGGACCCCAGTGGCGAAGGCGAAGTTCGAGCGGACTAAGCCGCACGTCAACATCGGCACCATCGGTCACATCGACCACGGTAAGACGACCCTCACGGCCGCCATTACCAAGGTGCTGCACGACGCGTACCCGGACCTGAACGAGGCCACCCCGTTCGACAACATCGACAAGGCGCCCGAGGAGCGTCAGCGCGGCATCACCATCTCCATCGCGCACGTCGAGTACCAGACCGAGGGCCGGCACTACGCCCACGTCGACTGCCCGGGTCACGCGGACTACATCAAGAACATGATCACCGGTGCCGCGCAGATGGACGGCGCGATCCTGGTGGTCGCCGCCACCGACGGCCCGATGCCGCAGACCAAGGAGCACGTGCTCCTGGCCCGCCAGGTCGGCGTTCCGTACATCGTCGTCGCCCTGAACAAGGCCGACATGGTGGACGACGAGGAGATCCTGGAGCTCGTCGAGCTCGAGGTCCGTGAGCTCCTCTCCGAGTACGAGTTCCCCGGCGACGACGTTCCGGTCGTCAAGGTCTCCGCCCTCAAGGCCCTCGAGGGCGAGAAGGAGTGGGTGGACTCCGTCCTGAACCTGATGAAGGCCGTCGACGAGTCGATCCCGCAGCCGGAGCGCGACGTCGACAAGCCGTTCCTCATGCCGATCGAGGACGTCTTCACCATCACCGGTCGCGGTACGGTCGTCACCGGCCGTATCGAGCGTGGTGTCCTCAAGGTCAACGAGACCGTCGACATCATCGGCATCAAGCCGGAGAAGACCTCCACCACGGTCACCGGCATCGAGATGTTCCGCAAGCTGCTCGACGAGGGCCAGGCCGGTGAGAACGTCGGTCTGCTGCTCCGCGGCATCAAGCGCGAGGACGTCGAGCGCGGCCAGGTCATCATCAAGCCGGGCTCGGTCACCCCGCACACCGAGTTCGAGGCGCAGGCCTACATCCTGTCCAAGGACGAGGGTGGCCGCCACACGCCGTTCTTCAACAACTACCGCCCGCAGTTCTACTTCCGTACGACGGACGTGACCGGCGTCGTGACCCTCCCCGAGGGCACCGAGATGGTCATGCCGGGTGACAACACCGAGATGAAGGTGGAGCTCATCCAGCCCGTCGCCATGGAGGAGGGCCTGAAGTTCGCCATCCGTGAGGGTGGCCGCACCGTGGGCGCCGGCCAGGTCACCAAGATCACGAAGTAAGTTCCGCTTGCTTCGGGTCGCCTGACCCGGGAGAGGCCCGTACGACTCCGGTCGTGCGGGCCTCTTCGCATGGGCGGCACGGCTGCGCGGCCGCCGCCGGACGGCTCCCGGGGGCTCCGCCCGGCCGGGTGGGGCGGCTTCGCGCCCGGCTGCCGCGTGCGCCCGGTGCGGGTGGCCCCGGGCCGGACACGCGGAGCGCGGTGCGTCCCGGGGCGTGGGTCCCGCGGCAGGAGCCGACGGCCGTGGGGGCGTGCCGCCCGGGGCCGCCGGCCCGCCCCGGGCGCCCGCTCCCGGCCGGTGGCCCGGGCCGGTACGCCGAAGCCCCCGGTTCGGGCCTGCTGGCGCGAACCGGGGGCTTGTGGCGGTGTGCGGGACGGTGCGGGGACGGCTCAGCCGACGGTCCACTTCTGGTTGGCGGCACCGGTGCAGGTCCAGATCTGCAACGGGGTGCCGTCGGCCGCGGAGTTGCCCGTGGCGTCGAGGCACTTGTCGGAGCCGGTGTTGGTGAGGTCGTGCGCGCCGGTGTAGGTCCACTGCTGGGCCTTGGTGCCGTTGCAGGTGTAGAGCTGCACGCGGGCCCCGTCCGCGGTCGAGCCGGCGCGGACGTCGAGGCACTTGCCCAGCGCCCGGACGGTGCCGTCGCTGCCGACGGTCCACTTCTGGGCGTCGACGCCGGTGCAGTTGTGGAGCTGGATCGGCGTCTCGTCGGCGGTCGAGGCGCCGGCGACGTCGACGCACATGCCGCCGATGCCCTTGATGGCGCCGGACGCGGTGGTGCCGCCGGTGCCGCCGCCGGAGCTGTCGGAGGCGGAGACGCGCACGTAGTCGACGGTCATCGTCTGCGGGAACTGGGTGCTGGCGTCGGGGTTGCCGGGCCAGCTGCCGCCGACGGCGAGGTTCAGGATGACGAAGAACGGGTGGTCGTAGACCCACTTGTTGCCGCCGACGTCGGCGGGGGTGCGGGTCTGGTACGTCTGGCCGTCCACGGACCACTTGATGGAGTTGGGGCTCCAGTCGACCGCGAAGACGTGGAAGTCGTCCGCGAAGGCCTTGCCGTTCGGCAGGGTGTACGGGGCGCCGATGCCGCCGCTGCCGGAGTAACCGGGACCGTGGATGGTGCCGTGGACGGTACCGGGCTCCTTGCCGATGTTCTCCATGACGTCGATCTCGCCGCTGTTGGGCCATCCGGCGGTGCCCAGGTCGTTGCCGAGCATCCAGAACGCCGGCCACATGCCCTGACCGCGGGGGATCTTGATGCGGGCCTCGAAGTGGCCGTACGCCTGCGTGAAGGTCCGGGCCGTGTTGAGGCGGGCGGAGGTGTACTGGCAGGAGCCGTACCAGCACTGGAGCCCGGAGTCGGTGTTCTTGCGGGCGGTGATGACCAGGTTGCCGTTGCCGTCGAGGGCGGCGTTGTCCCTGCTGTTCGTGTAGTACTGCAGCTCGCTGTTGCCGTTGCCGCTGCCGCCGGTCTCCAGGGTCCACTTGCCCGGGTCCGGGGCGCTGCCGGCGGCGCCGTTGAAGTCGTCGGACCAGGTCACGGCGGCCGTGGCCGCGTTGGCGCGGTTGGCGTTCGACCCGGTGGCGGTGAGGACGAGCGCCGTCACGACGGAGGCGCAGACGAGCAGCACGAGCCCGCCGAGTGACCAGCGGCGCGCGCGATGAGCAGCCATGGTGAACACACCTTGTCTGTGGGGGGTGCAGTGATGGGGGGGACAGAGTGAGTGGGGGGAACGGGGAGGGGGCGATGGGGGTTGCTGTGGGAAGTTGACCGGCCGTGTGCGGCCGTGATGGATGCTACGGACGGCCCACCCCTCGGCCAACTGCCCGATTGGTCCCTCGACCGCCCCTGAGCTGCGCCGACGCCACGCCCTAAGACGGTGTGGAGACCGGTTAACCCGTACTTAAGGCGCGCTTAAGCAGGTTGCGCTCCCCGGGGGCGGGCGCCGTCGGCACCGGAGCGCGGGGGACGGGGTCCGGCGGTGTGAGGCGCACTTCCGCCCACACGGTCTTGCGGGGGAAGCGGCCCCCGGACACCCCCAGCGGTCCGCCTGCGCTTCGACGAGCAGCAGGCCCCGGCCGGACCCGGCGTCGGGGGCGGGCCGTTGCGGCCGGGGGAGCCGTTCGCCGCGCGTGTCGGCGACCTCGACGCGGAGCGTGCCGGCGACGGCCCGGGGCGTGAGCCGGAAGCCGCGGCCCCGTACGCGTCCGTGCGGGGCCGCGTTGGCGGCCAGCTCCGCGACGATCTGGCGTGCCGGGTCCAGCGGCACCTCCCACGAGCGGAGCCGCTCGGTCGCGAGCAGCCGGGCGAGACGGGCGCCGCGCGGGGTGGGGGAGAGCCGTGCGGTGAAGGTGCGGACGGGAGCGGCGGAGTCGGCGGTCCTCCGGTTCACGCCACCCGGCGTGGCGGTGTGCGCGGACCGCGAGGAGCGACTCGGCGGGTGCGTACGGTCACTGTCCGGAGGCTGTCCGGCGTGTCCGGGGTTGTCGGGGCGGAACGCGCGGGTGGGCGGCGGACGTGCGTGCGACGGCGGGCGGAGCGCGGGCGGGCTTCGTGGCGCACGCCTCGCGGGGCCGGCGCTCCCGCGGCGGGCGGCCCGGGTTTGACCTACGTCACTCCCGGGGTAATCTCTTCGGCTCGATTGGCCAGGCACCCGCCCCGTGTGGCAGACTGTCCGAGTTGCTCGGCCGAGTGTTGATGCTGCGCGCCTCCCGCCGGGAGGACCGGAAGCGAGTCCCACAGTACTCGTCGCCCTAACTGCCTGACGGCAGCGCTGGGGCGGACGTACGGGAATCTTCCGGGAAGCGTGGGCGCGGCACCGGCCAGGCACCCGGTGGGCCTTCCGCCCCCGGCTTGCGGTTCCGGAAGGGCCGTGCGCATTCCCCGCAGGGATGTCCGGACAAGGGGCATCCGTGTCAGCGAGAGTGCGACACGCCCGACCGCGTGGGTCGGAAGGCGGAAAAACAGAGGACCGGACACCGGGTTCCAGAGCTGTAGAGAGACAGGACTACTGAGTAGCCATGGCGGGACAGAAGATCCGCATCCGGCTCAAGGCCTACGACCACGAGGTCATCGACTCCTCGGCGAAGAAGATCGTCGAGACGGTGACCCGCACTGGTGCGTCGGTCGCGGGCCCGGTGCCGCTGCCCACTGAGAAGAACGTGTACTGCGTCATCAAGTCGCCGCACAAGTACAAGGACTCGCGCGAGCACTTCGAGATGCGCACGCACAAGCGCCTGATCGACATCCTCGACCCGACCCCCAAGACCGTTGACTCTCTGATGCGACTCGACCTCCCGGCCGGTGTCGACATCGAGATCAAGCTCTGAGGGCTGGTGATCTGAGAATGGCTAAGCAGATCAAGGGCATCCTGGGCGAGAAGCTCGGCATGACGCAGGTGTGGGACGAGAACAACCGTGTTGTTCCGGTCACCGTCGTCAAGGCCGGCCCCAACGTCGTCACCCAGGTCCGCACGAACGACGTCGACGGCTACGAGTCCGTTCAGATCGCGTTCGGTGAGATCGACCCGCGCAAGGTGAACAAGCCCCTCAAGGGCCACTTCGCCAAGGCCGACGTCACTCCCCGCCGCCACCTCGTCGAGATCCGTACCGCTGACGCCAGCGAGTACACCCTCGGCCAGGAGATCACCGCCGAGGTGTTCGAGGCCGGCATCAAGGTCGACGTGACCGGCAAGAGCAAGGGCAAGGGCTTCGCCGGTGTCATGAAGCGTCACAACTTCAAGGGCCTCGGCGCCGGACACGGCACCCAGCGCAAGCACCGCTCGCCCGGTTCCATCGGTGGCTGCGCCACCCCGGGCCGCGTGTTCAAGGGCCTCCGCATGGCGGGTCGCATGGGCAACGAGCGGGTCACCACCCAGAACCTGACCGTCCACGCCGTTGACGCGGAGAAGGGTCTGCTGCTCATCAAGGGCGCGGTTCCCGGTCCGAACGGCGGCCTCGTCCTGGTCCGCACCGCGGCCAAGGGGGCCTGAGGTAACCGATGAGCACTGTTGACATCCTTTCGCCGGCGGGCGACAAGGCCGGTTCCGTCGAGCTCCCCGCGGAGATCTTCGACGCCAAGGTCAGCGTTCCGCTGATCCACCAGGTCGTCGTCGCACAGCTGGCCGCTGCCCGTCAGGGCACGCACAAGACGAAGACCCGTGGCGAGGTCCGTGGTGGCGGCAAGAAGCCGTACCGCCAGAAGGGCACCGGCCGCGCCCGTCAGGGTTCGACCCGCGCGCCGCAGTTCGCCGGCGGTGGCGTCGTGCACGGTCCCGTGCCGCGTGACTACTCGCAGCGGACCCCGAAGAAGATGAAGGCCGCCGCCCTGCGCGGTGCCCTCACCGACCGGGCGCGTCACAACCGCATCCACGTCGTCTCCGGCGTGGTCGAGGGCGAGATCTCCACCAAGGCCGCGAAGAGCCTGTTCGGCAAGATCAGCGAGCGCAAGAACCTGCTCCTGGTCGTCGAGCGCTCCGACGAGGCCGCATGGCTCTCCGCCCGCAACCTGCCCCAGGTCCACATCCTGGAGCCGGGCCAGCTGAACACGTACGACGTTCTCGTCTCGGACGACGTGGTCTTCACCCAGGCCGCGTTCGAGTCCTTCGTGTCTGGCCCCAAGGCCGCCGACACCGAAGGGAGCGAGGTCTGATGGCCATCCGTCACCCCGCTATCGCCTCGAAGGCCGCCAAGGCCGCCAAGGCCGCGCGCGTCGCCAAGGCGCGCCGCCACGCCACCGAGGGCAAGAACACCGTCGAGACGCCGCTGAGCAAGTCGTACACGGACCCCCGTGACGTCCTGCTGAAGCCGGTCGTCTCCGAGAAGAGCTACGCGCTTCTCGACGAGAACAAGTACACGTTCATCGTCGACCCGAACGCCAACAAGACCCAGATCAAGCAGGCCGTCCAGGCGGTCTTCGACGTCAAGGTCACCGGGGTCAACACGATCAACCGTCAGGGCAAGCGCAAGCGCACGAAGACCGGCTTCGGTCAGCGTGCCGGCAGCAAGCGGGCGATCGTGACCCTCGCCGAGGGCGACCGTATCGACATCTTCGGCGGTCCGACCGCGTAAGCGGGTCGGATCGTCCGATATCGGACGAGGACTGAGAAATGGGAATCCGCAAGTACAAGCCGACTACGCCGGGCCGTCGTGGCGCCAGCGTCGCCGACTTCGTCGAGGTCACGCGGTCCACGCCGGAGAAGTCGCTGGTCCGCCCGCTGCACAGCAAGGGCGGCCGTAACAACGCCGGTCGTGTGACCGTTCGCCACCAGGGTGGCGGACACAAGCGCGCCTACCGAGTGATCGACTTCCGTCGTCACGACAAGGACGGCGTGCCGGCGAAGGTCGCGCACATCGAGTACGACCCCAACCGCACCGCGCGCATCGCGCTGCTGCACTACGCCGACGGCGAGAAGCGCTACATCCTCGCCCCGCGCCACCTGCAGCAGGGCGACCGCGTCGAGAACGGTCCCGGGGCCGACATCAAGCCGGGCAACAACCTGGCCCTGCGCAACATCCCGGTCGGTACCACGATCCACGCGATCGAGCTCCGTCCCGGCGGCGGTGCCAAGCTCGCCCGCTCCGCAGGTGCCTCCGTGCAGCTGCTGGCGCGTGAGGGCGCCATGGCGACGCTCCGCATGCCGTCCGGCGAGATCCGCATGGTGGACGCGCGCTGCCGCGCCACCGTCGGTGAGGTCGGCAACGCCGAGCAGTCGAACATCAACTGGGGCAAGGCGGGCCGCAAGCGCTGGCTGGGCGTTCGCCCGACCGTGCGTGGTGTCGTCATGAACCCGGTCGACCACCCGCACGGTGGTGGTGAGGGCCGTACCTCCGGTGGCCGCCACCCCGTGTCCCCGTGGGGCAAGAAGGAAGGCCGTACTCGTTCGCCCAAGAAGGCGTCGAACAAGTACATCGTCCGCCGCCGCAAGACGAACAAGAAGCGCTAAGGACGGGTTGAGATGCCTCGTAGCTTGAAGAAGGGACCCTTCGTCGACGACCACCTGATCAAGAAGGTGGACGCCCAGAACGAAGCCGGTACCAAGAACGTCATCAAGACCTGGTCCCGTCGCTCGATGATCGTCCCGGCCATGCTCGGCCACACGATCGCGGTGCACAACGGCAAGACCCACATTCCGGTGTTCGTCACCGAGTCGATGGTCGGCCACAAGCTCGGCGAGTTCTCGCCGACGCGCACCTTCCGGGGTCACGTCAAGGACGACCGGAAGTCGAAGCGCCGCTAGTAGCGGGGTGGAATGACCATGACAGACACTGGAAGGACAACCATGGAAGCCAGGGCCCAGGCGCGGTACATCCGCGTCACGCCCATGAAGGCCCGCCGCGTGGTGGACCTTATCCGTGGCATGGACGCCACGGAGGCTCAGGCGGTCCTGCGTTTCGCCCCGCAGGCCGCGAGCGTGCCGGTCGGCAAGGTGCTGGACAGCGCCATCGCCAACGCCGCGCACAACTACGACCACACCGATGTCGACAGCCTCTTCATCTCGGAGGCCTACGTCGACGAGGGCCCGACCCTGAAGCGGTTCCGTCCGCGCGCCCAGGGCCGTGCCTACCGGATCCGCAAGCGGACCAGCCACATCACCGTGGTCGTCAGCAGCAAGGAAGGAACCCGGTAATGGGCCAGAAGGTAAACCCGCACGGGTTCCGACTCGGCATCACGACCGACTTCAAGTCGCGTTGGTACGCCGACAAGCTCTACAAGGACTACGTCAAGGAAGACGTCGCCATCCGCCGGATGATGACGTCCGGTATGGAGCGCGCCGGCATCTCCAAGGTGGAGATCGAGCGCACCCGTGACCGTGTGCGGGTGGACATCCACACCGCCCGTCCGGGCATCGTCATCGGCCGCCGCGGCGCCGAGGCCGACCGCATCCGCGGTGACCTCGAGAAGCTCACGGGCAAGCAGGTCCAGCTGAACATCCTCGAGGTCAAGAACCCCGAGACCGACGCCCAGCTGGTCGCCCAGGCCGTCGCCGAGCAGCTCTCCTCCCGCGTCTCCTTCCGCCGGGCCATGCGCAAGAGCATGCAGTCCGCGATGAAGGCCGGCGCCAAGGGCATCAAGATCCAGTGCGGCGGCCGCCTCGGCGGCGCCGAGATGTCCCGCTCGGAGTTCTACCGCGAGGGCCGCGTGCCCCTGCACACGCTCCGCGCGAACGTGGACTACGGCTTCTTCGAGGCCAAGACGACCTTCGGCCGCATCGGCGTGAAGGTCTGGATCTACAAGGGCGACGTCAAGAACATCGCCGAGGTCCGCGCCGAGAACGCTGCCGCCCGTGCGGGCAACCGCCCGGCCCGCGGTGGCGCCGACCGCCCGGCCCGTGGTGGCCGCGGTGGCGAGCGGCGCGGTCGCAAGCCGCAGCAGGCTGCCGGTGCCGAGGCCCCCAAGGCCGAGGCTCCCGCCGCCGCTCCGGCTGAGAGCACCGGAACGGAGGCCTGACCGTCATGCTGATCCCCCGTAGGGTCAAGCACCGCAAGCAGCACCACCCGAAGCGCAACGGTATGTCCAAGGGTGGGACGCAGGTTGCGTTCGGCGAGTACGGCATCCAGGCGCTGACCCCGGCCTACGTGACGAACCGCCAGATCGAGGCGGCCCGTATCGCGATGACCCGCCACATCAAGCGTGGCGGCAAGGTCTGGATCAACATCTACCCCGACCGTCCCCTCACCAAGAAGCCGGCCGAGACCCGCATGGGTTCCGGTAAGGGTTCTCCGGAGTGGTGGATCGCCAACGTCAAGCCCGGACGTGTGATGTTCGAGCTGTCGTACCCCAACGAGAAGATCGCCCGTGAGGCGCTGACCCGTGCGGCCCACAAGCTGCCGATGAAGTGCCGGATCGTCAAGCGCGAGGCAGGTGAAGCGTGATGTCGGCCGGTACCAAGGCGTCCGAGCTGCGCGAGCTGGGCAACGAGGAGCTTCTGGCGAAGCTCCGCGAGGCCAAGGAAGAGCTGTTCAACCTCCGCTTCCAGGCGGCGACGGGCCAGCTCGAGAACCACGGCCGTCTGAAGGCGGTCCGCAAGGACATCGCGCGGATCTACACCCTGATGCGCGAGCGTGAGCTGGGCATCGAAACGGTGGAGAACGCATGAGCGAGAGCAACGTGACTGAGAACAAGGAAGCGCGCGGCTTCCGCAAGACCCGTGAGGGTCTCGTCGTCAGCGACAAGATGGACAAGACCGTCGTCGTCGCCGTCGAGGACCGTGTCAAGCACGCGCTGTACGGCAAGGTCATCCGCCGTACGAACAAGCTCAAGGCCCACGACGAGCAGAACGCCGCGGGCGTCGGCGACCGCGTCCTCCTCATGGAGACCCGGCCGCTGTCCGCGACGAAGCGCTGGCGCGTCGTCGAGATCCTCGAGAAGGCCAAGTAATTCCTGCGGGGTGTCCCGCAGGACAGTTCCGCCAGGCTCCGGGGGCCGCTGAAGCGCGGCCCCCGGGGAACCGGCAGACGATCAGGAGATAGACGTGATCCAGCAGGAGTCGCGACTGCGTGTCGCCGACAACACTGGTGCGAAGGAGATCCTTTGCATCCGTGTGCTCGGTGGCTCCGGTCGCCGCTACGCGGGCATCGGTGACGTCATCGTCGCCACCGTCAAGGACGCGATCCCCGGTGGCAACGTGAAGAAGGGTGACGTCGTCAAGGCGGTCATCGTTCGCACCGTCAAGGAGCGCCGCCGTCCGGACGGCTCGTACATCCGCTTCGACGAGAACGCCGCCGTCATTCTGAAGAACGACGGCGACCCTCGCGGCACCCGCATCTTCGGCCCGGTCGGCCGGGAGCTGCGCGAGAAGAAGTTCATGAAGATCATCTCGCTCGCGCCGGAGGTGCTGTAAGCATGAAGATCAAGAAGGGCGACCTGGTCCAGGTCATCACCGGCAAGGACAAGGGCAAGCAGGGCAAGGTCATTGCCGCTTACCCGCGCGAGGAGCGCGTTCTGGTCGAGGGTGTCAACCGGGTCAAGAAGCACACCAAGGCCGGCCCGACCGCTCGCGGTTCCCAGGCCGGCGGCATCGTGACCACCGAGGCCCCCATCCACGTGTCCAACGTCCAGCTGGTCGTGGAGAAGGACGGTCAGAAGGTCGTCACGCGTGTCGGTTACCGCTTCGACGAAGAGGGCAACAAGATCCGCGTTGCCAAGCGGACGGGTGAGGACATCTGATGGCTACCACCACCACTCCGCGTCTGAAGCAGAAGTACCGCGAGGAGATCGCGGGCAAGCTGCGTGACCAGTTCAAGTACGAGAACGTCATGCAGGTTCCCGGCCTCGTCAAGATCGTGGTCAACATGGGTGTCGGCGACGCCGCCCGTGACTCGAAGCTGATCGAGGGCGCGATCCGCGACCTGACCACCATCACCGGTCAGAAGCCGGCCGTCACCAAGGCCCGCAAGTCCATCGCGCAGTTCAAGCTGCGCGAGGGTCAGCCGATCGGTGCCCACGTCACGCTCCGTGGCGACCGCATGTGGGAGTTCCTGGACCGCACCCTGTCGCTCGCGCTGCCGCGCATCCGCGACTTCCGCGGTCTGTCCCCGAAGCAGTTCGACGGCCGTGGCAACTACACCTTCGGTCTCACGGAGCAGGTCATGTTCCACGAGATCGACCAGGACAAGATCGACCGCGTCCGGGGTATGGACATCACCGTGGTCACCACGGCGACCAACGACGAAGAGGGCCGTGCCCTGCTGCGTCACCTCGGCTTCCCCTTCAAGGAGGCGTGAGCGAGATGGCGAAGAAGGCTCTCATCGCGAAGGCTGCCCGCAAGCCCAAGTTCGGTGTGCGCGGCTACACCCGTTGCCAGCGCTGCGGTCGTCCGCACTCCGTGTACCGCAAGTTCGGCCTGTGCCGCGTGTGCCTTCGTGAGATGGCTCACCGTGGCGAACTGCCGGGCGTGACCAAGAGCTCCTGGTAATCCCCCTCCGGGGATTCCTGAAGCTCTCGGTAAGCAACCGGGGCGGCAGAATGCCCAGCCCGCATGCCTTAGGCTTGTGGGGTTGGGCGTCTGCTGCCGCCCTTACGACTTACTACGCCGTAGGTCCACCGCGCCGCACCCGTCCCGTCTCGGATCGGGGAGAGGGATGGCGCACCAGGAAACCCCGGCGAGAGAGGCCGAAGGCCAATTCATGACCATGACTGATCCGATCGCAGACATGCTTACGCGTCTGCGGAACGCGAACTCGGCATACCACGACTCCGTGGCGATGCCGCACTCGAAGATCAAGTCGCACATCGCTGAGATCCTCCAGCAGGAGGGCTTCATCACGGGCTGGAAGGTCGAGGACGCCGAAGTCGGCAAGAACCTCGTCCTGGAGCTGAAGTTCGGCCCCAACCGTGAGCGCTCCATCGCGGGGATCAAGCGGATCTCCAAGCCCGGTCTCCGGGTGTACGCGAAGTCCACCAACCTGCCGAAGGTGCTCGGCGGCCTGGGCGTGGCGATCATCTCCACGTCGCACGGGCTCCTCACCGACAAGCAGGCCGGCAAGAAGGGCGTGGGTGGGGAAGTCCTCGCCTACGTCTGGTAGCAGAAGGGAACGGAGGAAACAGCTATGTCGCGCATCGGCAAGCTCCCCATCGCGGTTCCCGCCGGCGTGGACGTCACCATCGACGGCCGTACGGTCAAGGTCAAGGGCCCCAAGGGCGAGCTGACCCACACCGTCGTGGCACCGATCGAGATCGTCAGGGGTGAGGACGGCGTCCTGAGCGTCACCCGCCCGAACGACGAGCGTCAGAACAAGGCCCTCCACGGCCTGTCCCGCACGCTGGTGGCGAACATGATCACCGGCGTGACCCAGGGTTACGTGAAGAAGCTCGAGATCAGTGGTGTCGGTTACCGCGTGACCGCCAAGGGCTCGAACCTCGAGTTCGCGCTCGGCTACAGCCACCCGATCACCGTCGAGGCGCCCGAGGGCATCACCTTCAAGGTGGAGACCCCGACCCGTTTCTCGGTCGAGGGCATCGACAAGCAGAAGGTCGGCGAGGTTGCGGCCAACATCCGCAAGCTGCGCAAGCCCGACCCGTACAAGGCCAAGGGCGTCAAGTACGAGGGCGAAGTCATCCGCCGCAAGGTCGGAAAGGCGGGTAAGTAAGCCATGGCATACGGGCAGAAGATCCTCAAGGGCGACGCCTACAAGCGTGCCGCTATCAAGCGTCGCCACATCCGGATCCGCAAGAAGGTCTCGGGTACCGCCGAGCGCCCCCGTCTGGTCGTGACCCGCTCCAACCGCCACATCGTGGCGCAGGTGATCGACGACCTGAAGGGCCACACCCTGGCGTCGGCGTCCACCCTGGACGCGTCGATCCGCGGTGCCGAGGGCGACAAGTCCGCGCAGGCCAAGCAGGTCGGCGCCCTGGTCGCCGAGCGCGCCCGGGCCGCCGGTGTCGAGGCTGTCGTGTTCGACCGTGGTGGCAACCAGTACGCGGGGCGCATCGCCGCCCTGGCGGACGCCGCCCGCGAAGCCGGGCTCAGGTTCTGAGCCGCCGTAGCTAGCGGAAAAGAGAGAGGTAAATCCAATGGCTGGACCCCAGCGCCGCGGTGGCGGTGCCGGTGGCGGCGAGCGGCGGGACCGGAAGGGCCGTGACGGCGGCGCTGCTGCCGCCGAGAAGACCGCGTACGTTGAGCGCGTCGTCGCGATCAACCGCGTCGCCAAGGTTGTGAAGGGTGGTCGTCGCTTCAGCTTCACCGCGCTGGTCGTGGTGGGCGACGGTGACGGCACCGTGGGTGTCGGATACGGCAAGGCCAAGGAGGTGCCGGCCGCCATCGCCAAGGGTGTCGAGGAGGCCAAGAAGCACTTCTTCAAGGTCCCCCGCATCCAGGGCACCATCCCGCACCCCATCCAGGGTGAGAAGGCCGCCGGCGTCGTGCTGCTCAAGCCCGCGTCGCCCGGTACCGGTGTGATCGCCGGTGGTCCGGTGCGCGCCGTGCTCGAGTGCGCCGGTATCCACGACGTGCTGTCGAAGTCGCTCGGCTCCGACAACGCCATCAACATCGTGCACGCGACCGTGGCGGCCCTCAAGGGCCTGCAGCGTCCCGAGGAGATCGCGGCCCGCCGCGGTCTGCCGCTCGAGGACGTCGCTCCCGCGGCTCTGCTGCGTGCGCGTGCCGGGGCGGGTGCGTAATCATGGCGCAGCTCAAGATCACGCAGGTCAAGTCCTACATCGGCAGCAAGCAGAACCACCGTGACACCCTGCGGTCGCTTGGTCTCAAGGGGATCAACACCGTGGTCGTCAAGGAGGACCGCCCCGAGTTCCGCGGCATGGTGCACACCGTCCGCCACCTCGTGACGGTCGAGGAGGTCGACTGATCATGGCGGAGAACAACCCGCTGAAGATCCACAACCTCCGTCCCGCCCCGGGCGCCAAGACCGCCAAGACCCGTGTGGGTCGTGGCGAGGCGTCGAAGGGTAAGACGGCCGGTCGTGGTACCAAGGGCACCAAGGCCCGCTACCAGGTTCCGGAGAGCTTCGAGGGTGGCCAGATGCCGCTCCACATGCGTCTCCCGAAGCTGAAGGGCTTCAAGAACCCGTTCAAGACCGAGTACCAGGTCGTGAACCTCGACAAGCTGGCCGCGCTGTACCCCGAGGGTGGCGAGGTCACCGTCGAGGGCCTGGTGGCCAAGGGTGCCGTTCGCAAGAACAGCCTCGTCAAGGTGCTCGGCCAGGGCGAGATCTCCGTGGCGCTGCAGGTGACGGTCGACGCCGTCTCCGGCTCCGCCAAGGAGAAGATCGCCGCCGCCGGCGGCACGGTCACCGAGCTCGTCTGAGTCCTTCGGACGACGCCTCGATGACGTAAACGATCCCGACCGGGGATACCTCACAATCGAGGTATCCCCGGTTGGTCGTTCCTTGGGGGGCAGTGTCGCCGGTAAGGTGGCCTGCGCTGTTCTTTTCCCTATCCGTCGAACCTCAAGACCGTCACCCTTGACGCAGTTGCGCGGGGGTCGCAGGAGGCACCGTGCTCACCGCGTTCGCCCGGGCGTTCAGGACGCCCGACCTGCGCAAGAAGCTGCTCTTCACGCTGGGCATCATCGTGGTCTACCGGGTCGGTACCCACATCCCGATCCCCGGCGTCAACTACAAGGCCGTCCAGACCTGCGTGAACGAGGCGTCCGGCAACCAGGGCCTCTTCGGTCTCGTCAACATGTTCAGCGGCGGCGCGCTGCTCCAGATCACGATCTTCGCGCTCGGCATCATGCCGTACATCACGGCGAGCATCATCCTCCAATTGCTGACCGTGGTCATCCCGCGCCTGGAAGCCCTGAAGAAGGAAGGCCAGGCGGGTACCGCGAAGATCACGCAGTACACCCGCTACCTGACCGTGGCGCTCGCCATCCTGCAGGGCACCGGCCTGGTCGCCACCGCCCGCAGCGGCGCCCTGTTCAACGGCTGCACGGTCGCGTCGAGCATCGTCCCGGACCAGGCGATCTTCACGACGATCACGATGGTCATCTGCATGACCGCCGGTACGGCCGTCGTCATGTGGCTCGGTGAGCTGATCACCGACCGCGGCATCGGCAACGGCATGTCGATCCTGATGTTCATCTCGATCGCCGCGACCTTCCCGTCCGCGCTGTGGGCCATCAAGAAGCAGGGCACCCTGGCCGGCGGCTGGATCGAGTTCGGCACCGTCATCCTGGTCGGCCTGGTCATGGTCGCGCTCGTCGTCTTCGTCGAGCAGGCCCAGCGCCGCATCCCGGTGCAGTACGCGAAGCGCATGATCGGGCGCCGTTCCTACGGCGGTACGTCCACGTACATCCCGCTCAAGGTGAACCAGGCGGGCGTGATCCCCGTGATCTTCGCCTCCTCGCTGCTCTACATCCCCGCGTTGGTCGCGCAGTTCGCGGGCGGCAACGCCGGCTGGAAGCAGTGGGTGACGGCGAACCTGACCAAGGGCGACCACCCGCTCTACATCACCCTGTACTTCCTGCTCATCGTGTTCTTCGCGTTCTTCTACGTGGCGATCTCCTTCAACCCCGAGGAAGTCGCCGACAACATGAAGAAGTATGGTGGCTTCATCCCGGGCATCCGGGCTGGCCGACCGACCGCTGAGTACCTCAGCTACGTGCTCAACCGGATCACCTGGCCGGGTTCGCTGTATCTGGGTCTGATCGCTCTCGTACCGACAATGGCGTTGGTGGGCTTCGGGGCAAGCCAGAACTTCCCGTTCGGCGGGACCAGCATCCTGATCATCGTGGGTGTCGGCCTGGAAACGGTGAAGCAGATTGAGAGCCAGCTCCAGCAGCGCAATTACGAAGGGTTCCTCCGCTGATGCGTATCGTCCTCGTCGGGCCGCCGGGTGCCGGTAAGGGAACGCAAGCCGTTCGTCTCGCAGAGAAGCTGGCCATCCCGCACATCTCCACGGGCGACCTGTTCCGGGCCAACATCAGCCGGCAGACCGAGCTGGGCAAGCTCGCCAAGTCCTACATGGACGCCGGCAACCTCGTCCCCGACGAGGTGACGATAGCGATGGCCAAGGACCGCATGGAGCAGCCGGACGCCGAGGGCGGTTTCCTGCTGGACGGCTTCCCGCGCAACGTCTCGCAGGCCGGGGCCCTGGACGAGCTGCTGGAGAGCGAGGGCATCACGCTGGACGCGGTGCTGGACCTGGAGGTGCCGGAGGAGGAGGTCGTCAAGCGGATCGCCGGTCGGCGCATCTGCCGCAACGACTCGGCCCACGTCTTCCACGTGACGTACAGCCCGCCGCAGCAGGAGGACGTGTGCGACCTGTGCGGCGGTGAGCTGTACCAGCGCGACGACGACTCCGAGGACACCGTGCGCACCCGGCTGGAGGTCTACCACACGCAGACCGAGCCGATCATCGACTACTACAAGGCGCAGGGCCTGGTCGTGACGATCTCCTCCCTGGGCCCCGTGGACGAGATCACGCAGCGGGCGCTGGAGGCGCTCAGGCGCGAGAAGGCCGAGAACAAGTAGATCGCGGTTCCTCCGGCCGCGGCGCCCTCCCCGGACCCGTCCGGGGGAACCCCCAGGGCGCCGCGGCCGTACTGTTGTGTTGGTAACCCAGTCGACGTGAGTGACGGAGAGCGCAGGCCCCCCATGGTGCAGATCAAGACCCCCGAGCAGATCGCGAAGATGCGGGCGGCAGGGCTGGTCGTCGCCGCGATCCACGCGGCCACCCGGGAGGCCGCGGTGCCCGGCGCCAGCACCGGGGACCTGGACGAGGTCGCCCGCAAGGTGCTCGCCGAACACGGCGCCAAGTCGAACTTCCTGGGCTACGGCGGCTTCCCCGCCACCATCTGCACCTCCGTGAACGACGTGGTCGTCCACGGCATCCCCTCCGGCGACGTCGTCCTCAAGGACGGCGACATCATCTCCGTCGACTGCGGTGCGATCGTCGACGGCTGGCACGGCGACGCGGCCTACACGGCCTTCGTGGGCTCCGGGCACGCCCCCGAGCTGATCGAGCTGTCCCGGGTGACCGAGGAGTCGATGTGGGCCGGCATCGCGGCCATGAAGCAGGGCAACCGGCTGGTCGACATCTCCCGGGCCGTCGAGACGTACATCCGCCGCCAGCCCAAGCCGGGCGGCGGCCGCTACGGCATCATCGAGGACTACGGCGGCCACGGCATCGGCACCGAGATGCACATGGACCCGCACCTGCTGAACTACGTCGACCGCCGCCGCGGCAAGGGCCCCAAGCTGGTGCCCGGCTTCTGCCTGGCGATCGAGCCGATGGTCTCCCTCGGCACCCCCCGCACCGAGGTCCTGGAAGACGACTGGACGGTCATCACCACGGACGGCACCTGGTCCTCCCACTGGGAGCACTCGGTCGCCCTCACCGAGGAGGGCCCCCTGGTCCTGACGGCCCCGGACGGCGGCAGGGCGAAGCTGGCGGAGCACGGCGTCACGGCGGCACCCGACCCCCTCGCGTGACCGCGGGCCGCGACCGCCGGCCCGGAGGCCGTGAGGTCCCCCGGGCCGGCGCGGTCGCGTGAGCACGGTGCGCAGGTCGCTCCCGGTCCTTTGGCTTAGGGCGCGGCGGCACGGGGCAGACTTCCCCGATTCGTTTTTCCGGGTGCGCTGACGTAGACTGACTCGTCGGCTCTCGTGCACCCGCATGTCCGCATGCTCCCGCGAGGGAAAGCATGAGAGTCGATCAAGGTAGTCGATTCGAAGGGCGAAGCGTGGCCAAGAAGCAAGGTGCCATCGAGATCGAGGGCACTGTCGTCGAGTCTCTGCCGAACGCCATGTTCAAGGTCGAGCTCCAGAACGGCCACCAGGTCCTGGCACACATCAGCGGCAAGATGCGCATGCACTACATCCGCATCCTCCCTGACGACCGGGTCGTGGTGGAGCTGTCTCCGTACGACCTGACGCGTGGCCGGATCGTCTACCGGTACAAGTAGATCTTGCCCGAGCCCCGGGCCTCCCGGAGCGATGGCACTGACCCGGAGAACCTCACCCCATGAAGGTCAAGCCGAGCGTCAAGAAGATCTGCGACAAGTGCAGGGTGATCCGCCGTCACGGCCGGGTCATGGTCATCTGCGAGAACCCGCGCCACAAGCAGCGCCAGGGCTGACGCACGACCGACCGCTCCCTCTGCACCGCTATCGCAGAGTTTCGCGCGACGCGAGCTGAATATGTTCATACGCAGGGCCCGAGCGGCATCGCGGCTCGACACCCCCGGTCGGAGGCCGGGGACCCGGTCCGTACCTGGTACGGCGGGCCGGGAGCCGGTCCTGTGGCAGACCTCCGAAGATTCACCAGGAGCCATTGAATGGCACGCGTTTCCGGTGTCGACATCCCGCGCGACAAGCGCGTGGAGATCGCCCTCACCTACGTGTTCGGCATCGGCCGGACCCTCTCGAAGGAGACGCTGGCTGCGACCGGCGTCGACCCGAACACCCGCGTCCGCGACCTGACCGAAGAGCAGCTGGTCGCCATCCGCGAGTACGTCGACAGCAACATCAAGACCGAGGGTGACCTCCGTCGCGAGATCCAGGCCGACATCCGCCGCAAGGTCGAGATCGGTACCTACCAGGGTCTCCGTCACCGTCGCGGTCTGCCCGTCCGCGGTCAGCGCACCAGCACCAACGCCCGTACCCGCAAGGGCCCGCGTCGCGCCATCGCCGGCAAGAAGAAGCCGGGCAAGAAGTAGTCCGCAGCGGACACCTGTCCACGGTCTTCGCTGTAGGACCGACCACCTCCCGTAGGAGATAAAGGATGCCCCCCAAGGGACGTCAGGGCGCTGCCAAGAAGGTGCGCCGCAAGGAAAAGAAGAACGTCGCTCACGGCCACGCGCACATCAAGAGCACGTTCAATAACACCATCGTGTCGATCACGGACCCCTCCGGCAACGTGATCTCCTGGGCCTCCGCCGGTCACGTCGGCTTCAAGGGCTCCCGGAAGTCCACGCCGTTCGCCGCGCAGATGGCCGCCGAGTCGGCCGCCCGCCGCGCCCAGGAGCACGGCATGCGCAAGGTCGACGTGTTCGTCAAGGGCCCGGGTTCCGGTCGTGAGACCGCGATCCGCTCCCTGCAGGCCACGGGCCTCGAGGTCGGCTCCATCCAGGACGTCACCCCGACCCCGCACAACGGCTGCCGCCCGCCGAAGCGCCGCCGCGTCTGAGGCCGGCCGGTCCCCGGGGTCCGGGCGGCACGCCTCCGCGAGGAGCCGTGCCGCCCGTACCCTTGCAGTACCCGCGCCCCGCACGGGTGCGGTCCCCGTCGGACGTCAAATAGCGGGCGTCCACGAAAGAAGGATCTGATCCACACATGCTGATCGCTCAGCGTCCCTCGTTGACCGAAGAGGTCGTCGACGAGTTCCGCTCCCGGTTCGTGATCGAGCCGCTGGAGCCGGGCTTCGGCTACACCCTCGGCAACTCCCTCCGCCGCACCCTCCTGTCGTCGATCCCCGGTGCCGCCGTCACCAGCATCCGCATCGACGGCGTCCTGCACGAGTTCACCACCGTGCCGGGCGTCAAGGAGGACGTCACCGACCTGATCCTCAACATCAAGCAGCTGGTCGTCTCCTCGGAGCACGACGAGCCGGTCGTGATGTACCTGCGCAAGCAGGGCCCGGGTCTGGTCACCGCCGCCGACATCGCGCCCCCGGCCGGTGTCGAGGTGCACAACCCCGACCTGGTCCTCGCCACGCTCAACGGCAAGGGCAAGCTGGAGATGGAACTGACCGTCGAGCGCGGTCGCGGTTACGTCTCCGCCGTGCAGAACAAGCAGGTGGGCCAGGAGATCGGCCGCATCCCGGTCGACTCCATCTACTCGCCGGTCCTCAAGGTCACGTACAAGGTCGAGGCCACGCGTGTCGAGCAGCGCACCGACTTCGACAAGCTGATCGTCGACGTCGAGACCAAGCAGGCGATGCGTCCGCGCGACGCCATGGCCTCCGCCGGCAAGACGCTGGTCGAGCTGTTCGGTCTCGCCCGCGAGCTGAACATCGACGCCGAGGGCATCGACATGGGCCCGTCCCCCACGGACGCCGCCCTGGCCGCCGACCTCGCGCTGCCGATCGAGGAGCTGGAACTCACCGTCCGCTCCTACAACTGCCTCAAGCGCGAGGGCATCCACTCCGTGGGCGAACTGGTCGCGCGCTCCGAGGCCGACCTGCTGGACATCCGCAACTTCGGTGCGAAGTCCATCGACGAGGTCAAGGCGAAGCTGGCCGGCATGGGCCTGGCCCTGAAGGACAGCCCGCCCGGATTCGACCCGACGGCCGCCGCGGACGCGTTCGGTGCCGACGACGACGCCGACGCCGGTTTCGTGGAGACCGAGCAGTACTAGGGGTCCGGGCCGGACGGCCCGGACCCGGCGCGGGTGCGCCGTGGCCCGTCGCCTCCGGGCGACGGGGTCGCGCACCGCACCCCGTGCCCCCTCCGGGGTGTCCCTTCGGGGACGCCCCGGATCTCCGACAGGCGACCGCCTGCTCGGATACTGACCCCGGTACCTGATACGGCCGGGGCAGACACACAGGAGAAGAACCATGCCGAAGCCCACCAAGGGTGCCCGCCTGGGCGGCAGCGCCGCGCACGAGAAGCTGCTCCTCGCGAACCTCGCGAAGTCGCTGTTCGAGCACGGCCGCATCACCACCACCGAGGCCAAGGCGCGCAAGCTGCGTCCGTACGCCGAGCGTCTGGTCACCAAGGCGAAGAAGGGCGACCTCCACAACCGCCGTCAGGTGCTCCAGGTGATCACGGACAAGAGCGTCGTCCACACGCTCTTCACCGAGATCGGCCCGCGGTACGAGAACCGTCCCGGTGGCTACACCCGCATCACCAAGATCGGCAACCGCCGTGGCGACAACGCGCCCATGGCCGTCATCGAGCTGGTCGAGGCGCTGACGGTGCAGCAGAAGGCCGTGGGCGAGGCCGAGGCCGCCACCAAGCGCGCGGTCAAGGAGTCCGACGAGGCCAAGGCCGAGGACACCAGGTCCGAGGAGACCGAGGCCACCGAGGCGCCGGCCGACGAGGCCGCCGCCGAGGAGTCCAAGGACGCCTGAGGCCCTGCCCGACGCGTCAAGCGGGTTCGCCCTTCGGGGCGGGCCCGCTTTCGCGTACCCGGCAGCAACCGGAGCTTGAGAGGATCTGCGTGTGAGTGAAGTACAGCCCGGCCACGTCCGCGTCCGCCTCGACCTGTCCTACGACGGCACCGCCTTCCACGGCTGGGCCAAGCAGGCCGGCGGCAGGCGGACCGTGCAGGGGGAGATCGAGGACGCCCTGCGGACGGTGACCCGGTCGGGGGAGACCCACGAGCTGACCGTGGCGGGGCGGACGGACGCGGGGGTGCACGCGCGCGGACAGGTGGCGCACGTCGACCTGCCCGGGCACCTGTGGGCGGAGCACCGCGAGAAGCTGCTCAAGCGGCTCGCCGGGCGGCTGCCCCGGGACGTGCGGATCTGGCGGCTGGCCGAGGCCCCCGAGGGCTTCGACGCCCGTTTCTCGGCCGTGTGGCGCCGGTACGCCTACCGGATCACCGACCACCCCGGCGGAGTGGACCCGCTGCTGCGCCACCACGTCCTGTGGCACGACTGGCCGCTCGACGTGGACGCGATGAACGAGGCGGCGCGGGCCCTGCTGGGCGAGCACGACTTCGCCGCGTACTGCAAACGGCGCGAGGGCGCGACGACGATCCGCACGCTGCAGGAGCTGCGCCTGGAGCGGGGGGCGGACGGGATCGTCACGGCGACCGTCCGGGCGGACGCGTTCTGCCACAACATGGTCCGCTCGCTGATCGGCGCGCTGCTGTTCGTCGGGGACGGGCACCGGGACCCGCGGTGGCCCGGCGAGGTCCTGGCCGCGGGCGTCCGCGACTCCGCCGTGCACGTCGTACGGCCGCACGGCCTGACCCTGGAGGAGGTCGGCTACCCCGCCGACGACCTCCTGGCCGCGCGCAGCAAGGAGGCCCGCAACAAGCGTTCGCTGCCGGTGGCGAGCTGCTGCTGAGCTACCGGTCCGCCGCCGCCGACGCCTGGGCCTCGCCGCGGCGGCGGATCTGGTCGAAGGTGAACTCCGCCAGGTCGTTGCCGGTGGCGAAGACCTTCGCGTCCTTCGTGGTCACGTCCTTGCCGCTGGTGAAGCCGGCGATCGTGAAGTAGGCGTAGCGGCCGTAGGAGTTCCTGGTCGAGCGGCAGACGGCGGAGTTGCAGAACGGCTTGACGCCCTTGCCGGACAGGGACTGCACGATGCTCCTGTCGTCGGTCTGCGCCTTGGCCCGGGCGGCCTGGGCCTCGGTGTCGAAGACGGCGACGCCGACCGTGACCGCGATGCCGTCCTTCACGTAGCTGACCCGCATCAGGCGGGTGCAGCCGTTGGCGGTGAGGACCTGCGGCAGGGTGCCGCCCGCGGCCGAGGCGCAGCTCCTGGTGTCGGCCGTGGGGCCCTTCTCGTACACCGTGCTGCCCATGGTCAGCCGGGTGCCCGGGAAGAGCGTCCGGGGGCTCAGCGGCGCCGTGTCCTTCTTCGCGCTGGACACGAAGTCCTTCGGGTCCAGCGGCGGCGGGGCGCTGGTGGGCGCGAAGGACGGCGCGGACGCCGAGCCGCTCGGCCCGGAGGCGGTGGCGGGCAGGCCGGTGGGGTCGCCGGAGGCGTCGTCGTCGCCGTTCGCGGACACGACGGCCAGCGCGACGGCGGTGCCGACCACGACCGTGGCCAGCACGCCCCCGCCGACGAACAGCAGCCTGCGGCGCTTGTTCCGGGTCTCCGAGGCCTCCGCCAGCGCGGCCCAGTCCGGAGTCCCGTCGTCGCCGCTGCTCCAGGGCTGCTGGGAATGCGGTTTCCAGGGATCCCACTGAGACTGGGGTCCCCCCTGCCCGTAACTCATGGGGCGCATCTTAGAGGGGGGCGAACGGTACCGGTGCGCCCGCGCGCGGGCCCGCGACCGCCGATAGGGGGACCTTCGGCACACGGGGGAACATCTCGGCCGACGGGATTTCCGGCGGGCTCGTTTTGACCCGTCCGGGTGCGCCCCGGTAACCTACTTCTTCGTTGTGTATTGGCTTGCTCATTCTCACGGGACGGGCCCTTACACCGGTCCACCGGGCCGATGACCAGCGACCCCACGTACGCGGTATGCGTCGCCGCCGTGCGGTCTAGGCTGTCGTGATCGTTTCGGTGACCTTGTCTAGGACCATTCACTCGAAGCGAAGGCTACGAACCGTGCGTACGTACAGCCCCAAGCCCGGCGATGTGACGCGCCAGTGGCACGTCATCGACGCCCAGGACGTTGTCCTGGGCCGTCTCGCCACCACCGCAGCCACCCTTCTCCGGGGCAAGCACAAGCCGATCTACGCGCCGCACGTCGACGCTGGTGACTTCGTCATCATCATCAACGCCGACAAGGTGCACCTGTCCGGCAACAAGCGGACCCAGAAGATGGCGTACCGCCACTCCGGCTACCCGGGTGGTCTGCGCTCCGTCCGCTACGACGAGCTGCTCGACAAGAACCCCGAGAAGGCCGTCGAGAAGGCCGTCAAGGGCATGCTCCCCAAGAACTCCCTGGGCCGTCAGATGCTCTCGAAGCTGAAGGTCTACAAGGGTGACCAGCACCCGCACGCCGCCCAGCAGCCGGTGCCGTTCGAGATCACCCAGGTCGCGCAGTAAGTCCGGCCACCCCCTAAGACCGAAGAGAATCTGAGGAGAATCGTGGCCGAGACCACTGCCGAGCAGCCGCTCGAAGAGCTTGACATCGACAGCTACACCACCGAGTCCGAGGTCCCCGTCGAGGGCGAGTACACCTCGGAGTCCCTGGCCTCCCGCTTCGGCGAGCCCCAGCCGGCCGCCGGCCTGGGCCGCCGCAAGAACGCCATCGCCCGCGTCCGGATCGTCCCGGGCACCGGCAAGTGGAAGATCAACGGTCGCACCCTCGAGGACTACTTCCCGAACAAGGTGCACCAGCAGGAAGTCAACGAGCCCTTCAAGGTGCTCGAGCTGGAAGGCCGTTACGACGTCGTCGCCCGCATCGCCGGTGGCGGCGTCTCCGGCCAGGCCGGTGCGCTCCGCCTCGGTGTCGCCCGCGCCCTGAACGAGGCCGACGTCGACAACAACCGCGGCCCGCTGAAGAAGGCCGGCTTCCTCACGCGTGACGACCGTGCGGTCGAGCGCAAGAAGGCCGGTCTGAAGAAGGCCCGCAAGGCCCCGCAGTACAGCAAGCGCTAAGCAGCAGCTGCCTGCTGTACCCCGAACGCCCCGGCGGCACGCCCTGTGTGCTGCCGGGGCGTTCGTTTATCCCGGCCAAGGGCGTATAACGACACAAGACGCTCAAAGGCTGGTGTGATCGGATGTTCTGGTGCCTGGCATGATGCGAGCAGCAGTGACGCTTCCTCAGGAGGACAAGTGGGACGACTCTTCGGCACGGACGGCGTGCGCGGTGTCGCCAACGCGGACCTGACGGCCGAGATGGCGCTCGGCCTGTCCGTCGCGGCGGCGCACGTGCTGGCCGAGGCGGGCACCTTCGAGGGCCACAAGCCGACGGCGGTGGTCGGGCGGGACCCGCGCGCGTCCGGGGAGTTCCTGGAGGCCGCCGTGGTCGCGGGCCTGGCCAGCGCGGGCGTGGACGTCCTGCGCGTCGGCGTGCTGCCGACGCCCGCCGTGGCCCACCTGACCGGTGCGCTCGGCGCGGACCTCGGCGTGATGCTCTCCGCCAGCCACAACGCCATGCCCGACAACGGCATCAAGTTCTTCGCCCGCGGCGGCCACAAGCTCGCCGACGAGCTGGAGGACCGGATCGAGGCCGTCTACGACTCCCACCGCCACGGCGAGCCCTGGGAGCGGCCGACCGGCGCCGGCGTCGGACGCGTGCGGTCGTACGAGGAGGGCTTCGAGCAGTACGTCGGCCACCTGCTGTCGGTGCTGCCGAACCGGCTCGACGGCCTGAGGGTCGTCCTGGACGAGGCGCACGGCGCGGCCGCGGGGGTCTCGCCGGAGGCGTTCGCGCGGGCCGGCGCCCAGGTCGTCACGATCGGCGCCGAGCCGGACGGGCTCAACATCAACGACGGCTGCGGCTCCACCCACCTCGACCGGCTGAAGGCCGCCGTGGTCGAGCACGGGGCGGACCTCGGCATCGCCCACGACGGCGACGCCGACCGCTGCCTGGCCGTGGACCACACCGGCGAGGAGGTGGACGGCGACCAGATCCTGGCCGTGCTCGCGCTGGCGCTGCGCGAGCGCTCCGAGCTGCGGGCCGACACCGTCGTCGCCACGGTCATGTCCAACCTCGGCTTCAAGCTGGCCATGGAGCGGGCCGGGATCCGGCTCGTGCAGACGGCCGTGGGCGACCGGTACGTGCTGGAGGAGATGAAGCGGCACGGGTTCGCCCTGGGCGGCGAGCAGTCCGGGCACGTGATCGTCCTGGACCACGCGACGACCGGCGACGGCACGCTGACGGGGCTGCTGCTGGCGGCGCGG
The DNA here is from genome assembly GCF_030499535.1 of Streptomyces sp. TG1A-8. Taxonomy (NCBI): domain Bacteria; kingdom Bacillati; phylum Actinomycetota; class Actinomycetes; order Kitasatosporales; family Streptomycetaceae; genus Streptomyces; species Streptomyces sp. TG1A-8. The sequence goes on along the minus strand of NZ_JASTLB010000001.1, from coordinate 2,942,034 downwards.
GTCGCGCAGAGCGGGCGTCCGCTGCGGGAACTGGCCTCCGTGATGGAGCGGCTGCCGCAGGTGCTGATCAACGTGCCCGACGTGGACCGCTCGCGGGTGCGCACGTCCGCCGACCTGGCCGCCGCGGTGGCCGAGGCGGAGCGGGAACTGGGGGAGACGGGGCGGGTGTTGCTGCGTCCCTCGGGGACCGAGCCGCTGGTGCGGGTGATGGTCGAGGCCGCGGACATCGACCAGGCCCGGTCCGTCGCCGGACGGCTCGCCGACGCGGTGAAGTCGGCACTGGGATAGGCACGGGACCGGGCGCCGGGAACCGCCCCGCGCGGGCCGCGGCCGGCCGCGCGGTCCCGCACCCCGGCGGGGCTCCTCACCCGGCGCCGGGACGCCGGCGCCGACCGGACCAGAACCACTTCTGGGCCAGCAGCGTGAGGGTGCCCGCCAGGACGATGCCCAGCAGGTTCAGCAGGAGCTGGTTCGTGGAGCCGAGCGTCTGGCCCGTGTCGCCGTAGGCCAGGGCCACGGCCGCGTTGGCGGCGGCCGGGACCGTCGTCACCGAGATGGCCACGCCCACCAGGGCGCCCGACTTGGCGGAGGTCAGGGACAGGGTGCCGGCGGCACCGGCCAGCACGGCGACGACGAACGAGAACGCGTCGGGGGCGTACACGAACGCGGTGTTGGGACGCCTGCCCTCCAGGCCGGAGCGGTGGAACAAGCCGAGGCCGTCCATGAACAGGCTGAAGCCGACCGTCACCGCCATCGCCACCGCGAAGCCCACCAGCAGGGTCACCAGCGAGCGCAGGGCGAGCCGGGGCCGGCGCTGCACCAGGGACGTGCAGAAGCCGGCCAGCGGACCGAACTCCGGGCCCACCGCCATCGCGCCCACGACCAGGATGGCGTTGTCCAGCACCACGCCGCAGGCCGCGATCATCGTGGCCAGCGTGATGAAGGCGAGGTAGGTGACCGACAGCGTCGACTCCTCGTGCGTCGCGTCGGTCAGGTGCTCCCACAGCACCGCGTCCGCGCCCTCGCCCGGCGCCTCCCGCTCCGCCTCGTCGGCGCGCCGGGACAGCGAGAGGCCGATGTCCTCGACGGCGATCGCCCCCGTCTCGGCCAGCCCCAGCCCGCCCAGCGCGTCGATGAGTCCGTCACCGGCCTCGCGGGCCACGTCGCACAGGACGACGTCCCCGGCGGGATCGCGGGCGGCGCCGGGCAGCACCACGAGGTGCGCGGTGCCGACGGTCCCCTCGATCAGGCGGACCACCTCGTCGGTGCGGCCGGCCGGGCTGATCAGGCGCAGATGCAGCATGGCGCCTTTCTAACAGGCGGCCTCACAGCTTGCGCAGGCGCAGTCGCTGCACCTTGTGGTCGGGGCCCTTGCGCAGGATCAGGGTGGCGCGGCCCCGGGTGGGCGCGATGTTCTCCACGAGGTTGGGCCGGTTGATCGTGCGCCACAGGGTGCGGGCGTAGTCGAGGGCCTCGTCCTCGGTGACCTGGGTGTACTTGCGGAAGTACGAGGACGGGTTCTGGAAGGCGGTCCGGCGCAGCTTCCGGAACCGGCTGAGGTACCAGTGCTCGATGTCCTCGACGCTCGCGTCGACGTACACGCTGAAGTCGAAGTAGTCGGCCAGACCGACCCGGGTGCGGCCGTCCTTGCCGGGCAGGGCGGGCTGCAGGACGTTCAGGCCCTCGACGATCAGGATGTCCGGGCGGCGGACGGTGAGCTTCTCGCCCGGGACGATGTCGTAGATGAGGTGGGAGTAGACGGGGGCGGACACCTCCTCCTTGCCCGCCTTGATGTCGGCGACGAACCGGGTCAGCGCCCGGCGGTCGTACGACTCCGGGAAGCCCTTGCGCGACATCAGGCCGCGGGCCTCCAGCTCCCGGGTCGGCAGCAGGAAGCCGTCCGTCGTCACCAGTTCCACGCGCGGGTGCTCGGGCCAGCGGGACAGGAGCGCCTGCAGGAGGCGGGCGACGGTCGACTTGCCCACGGCGACCGAGCCGGCCACACCGATGACGAACGGCGTGCCGGACTGGGAGCCCTTCTCGCCGAGGAAGGTGTTCAGCGCCCCCCTGAGTTCGTCCGTGGCGCCGACGTAGAGGTTGAGGAGGCGGGAGAGCGGCAGGTAGATGTCCCGCACCTCGTCGAGGTCGATGACATCACCGAGGCCGCGCAGCTTCTCGACCTCCTCGGCGGTGAGCGGCAGCGGCGTCTTGTCGCGCAGCGCGCTCCACTCGGCGCGGGTGAGGTCGACGTAGGGAGTCGCCTCCGGCCTGTGCCGGTGGGCGCTCCGGGGCATCGGGGGGACCGGTTGGATCACAGTCCATTGTTAACGGAGTTCGCACGCGGCGGTGGGGTGGGTTAGGTCACGCTCCCGCCGGCCCCCGCCCCGGCGCCGCCGGGAGGGGGCTCGTACGGCGGTGGGAATTTCCGGTTGCGGGCACGCGGCGGCTCCTCCGCGCGTTTCCCGGACCGTAGGCTGCCGCCCATGTGCGGAATCGTGGGATACGTGGGGGCGCAGTCGGCGCTCGATGTCGTGATGGCGGGGCTGAAGCGGCTGGAGTACCGGGGGTACGACTCGGCGGGCGTCGCCGTACTGGCGGACGGCGGGCTGGCCGCGGCGAAGCGGGCCGGCAAGCTGGTCAATCTGGAGAAGGAGCTGCTGGAGCACCCGCTGCCGACGGGCTCCACGGGCATCGGGCACACCCGTTGGGCCACCCACGGCGGTCCGACCGACGCGAACGCGCACCCGCACCTCGACAACGCCGGCCGGGTCGCCGTCGTCCACAACGGGATCATCGAGAACTTCGCGGTGCTGCGGGCGGAGCTGGCCGAGCGCGGCCACGGCCTGGCCTCGGAGACGGACACCGAGGTCGTGGCCCACCTCCTCGCCGAGGAGTTCTCCTCCTGCGCGGACCTGGCGGAGGCGATGCGGCTGGTGTGCCGCCGGCTGGAGGGGGCGTTCACCCTGGTCGCGGTGCACGCCGACGAGCCGGACGTGGTGGTGGGGGCGCGCCGGAACTCCCCGCTCGTGGTGGGTGTCGGCGAGGGCGAGGCGTTCCTGGCCTCCGACGTGGCCGCGTTCATCGCCCACACGCGGTCCGCCGTCGAGCTGGGCCAGGACCAGGTGGTGGAGCTGCGCCGCGACGGCGTGACGGTGACAGGGTTCGACGGCCGCCTGGCGGAGGTCCGCTCGTACCACGTCGACTGGGACGCGTCCGCCGCCGAGAAGGGGGGGTACGACTACTTCATGCTCAAGGAGATCGCCGAGCAGCCCAAGGCGGTCGCCGACACGCTGCTGGGCCGGATCGACCCGTCCGGGTCGCTCACGCTGGACGAGGTGCGCATCAGCGCCTCCGAGCTGCGCGAGGTGGACAAGGTCGTGATCGTCGCCTGCGGTACGGCCTTCCACGCGGGCATGATCGCCAAGTACGCCATCGAGCACTGGACGCGCATCCCGTGCGAGGTGGAGCTGGCGAGCGAGTTCCGGTACCGGGACCCGATCCTGGACGGACGCTCCCTGGTGATCGCCATCTCCCAGTCCGGCGAGACCATGGACACCCTGATGGCCCTGCGCCACGCCCGCGAGCAGGGCTCCAAGGTGCTCGCCATCTGCAACACCAACGGCTCGACCATCCCGCGCGAGTCGGACGCGGTGCTGTACACGCACGCCGGGCCCGAGGTGGCCGTCGCCTCCACCAAGGCGTTCCTCACCCAGCTCGTCGCCTGCTACCTGGTGGCGCTGTACCTGGGCCAGGTGCGGGGCACCAAGTGGGGCGACGAGATCCACTCCGTGATCAAGGACCTCTCCCGCATCTCCGTCGAGGTCGACCGGGTGCTGGAGACGATGGAGCCGGTACGGGTCCTCGCGCGGTCCCTGGCGGACAAGGGCACGGTCCTCTTCCTGGGCCGGCACGTGGGCTATCCGGTGGCCCTGGAGGGCGCGCTCAAGCTGAAGGAGCTCGCCTACATGCACGCCGAGGGCTTCGCGGCCGGCGAGCTGAAGCACGGGCCGATCGCCCTGATCGAGGAGGACCTGCCCGTGGTGGTGGTCGTGCCGTCGCCCCGGGGCCGGTCCGTCCTCCACGACAAGATCGTCTCCAACATCCAGGAGATCCGGGCGCGGGGCGCGCGGACCATCGTCATCGCGGAGGAGGGCGACGAGGCGGTGGTCCCGTACGCGGACCACCTGATCCGCATCCCGGCCACCCCGACCCTCCTGCAGCCCCTGGTCGCCACCGTCCCCCTGCAGGTCTTCGCCTGCGAACTGGCCACGGCCCGGGGCAACGAGGTGGACCAGCCGCGCAACCTGGCCAAGTCGGTCACGGTGGAGTGAGGGGGCGGGGACGCTTCCCGGTTCCTCGAGCGGACGGCCGTAGGGTGCCCGCATGAGCATCATCGGGGTCGGGATCGACGTTGCCGAGATCGACCGGTTCCGGGCGTCGCTGGATCGGACGCCCGGACTGGCCCAGCGGCTGTTCGTGGAGAGCGAGTTGCTGCTGCCCAACGGGCAGCGGCGCGGCACCGCCTCCCTCGCGGCGCGCTTCGCCGCCAAGGAGGCCGTGGCCAAGGCCCTCGGGGCGCCGCCGGGGTTGCACTGGACCGACGCGGAGGTGTACGTCGAGGACAGCGGGCGGCCCCGGCTGCGGGTGAGGGGCACCGTGGCCGCGCGGGCAGCGGAACTCGGCGTGCGGTCCTGGCACGTGTCGCTCAGTCACGACGCGGGCATCGCCTCGGCCGTGGTGGTCGCGGAGGGCTGAGCCGCCCTCCGGGTGTGTGGCGGGCGGCCGTTGCGGGGCAGACTCGAATCCATGCGGACTGCGTACGGTGTGGAGACGGTGAGGGCGGCCGAACGGGAGTCGGCGGCGCGGCTCGCGGAGGGCGCGCTGATGCAGCGGGCCGCCGCCGGACTGGCCGCCGCCTGCGCGGACCTGCTCGGGCGGGTGTACGGCCGCCGGGTCGTGCTGCTGGTCGGGAGCGGGGACAACGGCGGCGACGCCCTGTACGCGGGAGCGCGGCTGGCGCGGCGCGGGGCGGGCGTCACCGCCGTGCTGCTGACGCCCGGGAGGGCCCACGCCGGGGGCCTCGCCGCGCTGCGGCGGGCCGGCGGGTCCGTCGTGGCGGCCGGGGGCGCGGAGGCGGTGGTCGCGCGGGCCAACCTGGTCGTGGACGGGATCGTCGGGATCGGCGGGAAGGGCGGACTGCGGCCGGACGCGGAGGCGCTGGCCGGGGCCGTGGCGCGGTCCCGGGCCCGCGTCGTCGCCGTCGACCTGCCCAGCGGCGTCGAGGCGGACACCGGGGAGGTGCGCGGGGCCGCCCTGCGGGCCGACCTCACGGTGACCTTCGGGACGCACAAGCCGGGGCTGCTGATCGACCCGGCGCGCGCGTACGCCGGATCGGTGCGGCTGGTCGACATCGGGCTCGCACTGCCCGCCGGGGCCGAGCTGGAGGCCCTGCAGCACGCCGACGTGGCCCGGCTGCTGCCGGAGCCCGCGGCGGAGAGCGACAAGTACCGGCGGGGAGTGGTGGGCATCGCCGCCGGGTCGGCGCGGTACCCGGGCGCGGCCGTGCTCGCCGTGTCCGGTGCCCTGCGCGGCGGCGCGGGGGCCGTGCGGTACGTCGGGCCGGCCGGGGACGCGGTCATCGCGCGGTTCCCCGAGACACTGGTCTCCGACCGGGGTCCCGCCGCGGCGGGGCGGGTGCAGGCCTGGGTGGCCGGGCCCGGCGCCGGGGACGACGCGGCGGGCGTGGCCGAGGTGCTCGACACGGACGTGCCGGTGCTGCTCGACGCCGACGGGCTGCGGCTGGCGGAGCGGGACGCGGTGCGCGGGCGTACGGCACCGACGCTGATGACCCCGCACGCCGGGGAGGCGGCGGCACTGCTCGGGGTGCGGCGGGAGGAGGTCGAGGGGGCCCGGCTGGCCGCGGTGCGGGAGCTGGCCGCCGCGTACCGGGCGACGGTGCTGCTGAAGGGATCGACCACGCTGGTCGCGGACCACGCGGGCGGACCGGTGCGCGTGAACGCCACGGGGACGCCGTGGCTGGCCACCGCCGGGAGCGGTGACGTGCTGTCCGGGCTCGCCGGCTCGTTGCTGGCCTCGGGGTTGTCCGCCCTGGACGCGGGGAGCGCGGCGGCCTACCTGCACGGCCTCGCGGGCCGCTTCGCCGCCGACGGCGCCCCGGCGGGGGCACACGACATCGCCGCCCGCATCCCGGACGCGTGGCGGGACGTGCGCGGCTGACCGGCGCGCGCCGGCAGGCCGGGCGGGACGGGGCGTGCCGGGCCCGCGCCCCAGGGGCCTGCGCGTGCCTCGCCCCGCCCCGCCGCCCGCCTCCCCGCCGCCCGCCTCCCCGGCGTGCGCCTCCCCGGCGTGCGCGGCCGGCCGGGTCGTGCGCGGCCGGGGGACCGGCCGCGGCCGGGGACGCGGGGCCTGCGCAAAGGGGCCGTCGCGCGTCTCTGAGACACTGGGTGCGCCATGAGTGAGACTGCTGCCGCGCCGACCGCGCCCCTGCGCGCCCGCGCCGAGATCGACCTGGCCGCCCTGCGCGCCAACGTGCGGGCCTTGCGCGCCCGGACGGGGGGCGCCGCCCTGATGGCCGTCGTCAAATCCGACGCGTACGGCCACGGGGCGGTGCCGTGTGCGCGGGCGGCCCTGCAGGCGGGCGCCACCTGGCTGGGCACGGCCACCCCCGAGGAGGCCCTCGCGCTGCGCGCCGCCGGTCTGCCGGGACGGATCCTGTGCTGGCTGTGGGTGCCGGGCGGACCCTGGCGGCAGGCCGTCGAGGCGGACATCGACGTGGGCGTCAGCGCGATGTGGGCCCTGCGGGAGGTGACGGAGGCCGCCCGGCGGTCGGGACTGCCCGCACGCGTGCAGCTGAAGGCCGACACCGGGCTCGGGCGCAACGGCTGCCAGCCCGCCGACTGGCCCGAGCTGGTGGCCTCGGCCCTGCGCGCCGAGGCCGAGGGACTCATCCGCGTCACCGGCGTGTGGTCCCACTTCGCCTGCGCCGACGAACCCGGCCACCCCGCGACCGGCGCCCAGCTCGACCGCTTCCGGGAGATGCTGGCGTACGCCGAGGAGCAGGGCGTACGCCCCGAGGTACGGCACATCGCTAACTCGCCGGCCGCGCTCACCCTCCCCGAGGCCCACTTCGACCTGGTCCGCACCGGCATCGCCCTGTACGGCGTCTCGCCCAGCCCGGACCTCGGCACCCCGGCCGACTTCGGCCTGCGCCCGGTGATGACGCTCAGCGCCTCCCTCGCCCTGGTCAAGCACGCGCCCGGCGGCCACGGCGTCAGCTACGGCCACCACTACGTCACCCCCGGCGGCACCACCCTCGGCCTGGTGCCGGTGGGCTACGCGGACGGCATCCCCCGGCACGCCTCCGGCACCGGCCCGGTGCTGGCCGGCGGCAAGTGGCGGACCGTGGCCGGGCGGGTGGCGATGGACCAGTTCGTGGTCGACCTGGGCGGGGACGAGCCCGGGGCGGGCAGCGAGGCGGTCCTGTTCGGCCCCGGCGACCGGGGCGAGCCCACCGCCGAGGACTGGGCGCGGGCCTGCGGCACGATCGCCTACGAGATCGTCACCCGGATCGGAACCCGGGTCCCCCGCGTCCACGTGAACGGGGAACAAGACGGGTAACCGCCCCCCGAGACGGCCCGCAACCGGGCGCCCCGCCCCCGGTTGCCCCCGCCGCGACGGGCAACACGCCAAGCACGGGTCACCGCGGCGGTGACGCACGTCCGGCGACACCGGCCACGGCAGCCACCCGGCGCCGGCGGCCCCACGGAGAGGAGCGGTACGTGAGCGAGAGCAGCGCGGAGGCCGTGGCGGACGCCGTCGCCGCGGCGGCCGCCGCCTCCGCCGCGGGAGCGGCCGGGAGCTGGCGCCGGGCGACCGGCGTCGCCGGCGCCGCGCTGGGCGTGCTCGCCGCGGGCGCCGCCGCCGGGGTCGCCGTCGAGCGCATGACGGTGGGCCGCGGGATACGCCGCAAGGCCCGGCTGGCGCTCGACTCGACGGGGCCGTACGGCACCCTGCGCGGCACCCCCGGCACGGCCCGCTCCGACGACGGCACCGAGCTGTACTACGAGGTCGACGACGTCGAACCCGACACCGGCCCCGGCGTCTCCCCGCGCCGCCGGCGGCTCTTCGGGCGCAAGGCCCCCGCTCCGGTCACCGTCGTCTTCTGCCACGGCTACTGCCTCAGCCAGGACTCCTGGCACTTCCAGCGGGCGGCCCTGCGCGGGGTCGTCCGGACCGTGCACTGGGACCAGCGCAGCCACGGGCGCTCCGCGCGCGGCACGGCCCAGACCCGCGACGGCGCCCCCGTCACCATCGACCAGCTGGGCCGCGACCTGAAGGCGGTCCTGGACGCGGCCGTGCCGGACGGGCCGGTCGTGCTGGTCGGCCACTCCATGGGCGGGATGACGGTGATGGCGCTGGCCGCCCAGTACCCGGAACTGATCCGCGACCGGGTCGTGGCCACGGCGTTCGTGGGCACCTCGTCCGGGCGGCTCGGCGAGGTCAACTTCGGCCTCCCGGTGGCCGGCGTCAACGCGGTGCGCCGCATCCTCCCCGGCGTGCTGAAGGCGCTCGGGCAGCGGGCGGAACTGGTGGAGAAGGGGCGCCGGGCGACGGCGGACCTGTTCGCCGGGATCATCGAGCGGTACTCGTTCGCCGGCCGGGACGTCGACCCCGCGGTCGCGCGGTTCGCCGAGCGGATGATCGAGTCCACGCCGATCGACGTGGTCGCCGAGTTCTACCCGGCCTTCACCGACCACGACAAGACGGACGCGCTCGCCCGCTTCCGGGACTTCCCGGTGCTCGTGCTGGCCGGGGTGCAGGACCTGGTGACCCCCAGCGAGCACAGCGAGGCCATCGCCGGCCTGCTGCCGGAGGCCGAACTGGTGCTCGTGCCCGACGCCGGGCACCTGGTCATGCTGGAGCACCCGGAAACGGTCACCGACCGCCTCGCCGACCTGCTCACCCGCGCGGGTGCCGTGCCCGCAGGGGCTACCGTAAGTGGCTATGGAACCAGCAGCACCACCGCGCCACCCCGCTGAGACCCGGCTGACCGTCACCTCTCCCGAGAGGATGCGGGAACTGGGCCGCAGACTCGCCAAGCTGCTGCGCGCGGGCGACCTGGTGATGCTGACCGGGGAACTCGGCGCCGGCAAGACCACGCTGACCCGCGGGCTCGGCGAGGGGCTCGGCGTGCGGGGCGCGGTCACCTCGCCGACCTTCGTGATCGCCCGGGTGCACCCCTCCCTGGGCGACGGCCCGCCGCTCGTCCACGTCGACGCCTACCGGCTCGGCGGCGGCCTGGACGAGATGGAGGACCTCGACCTGGACGTCTCGCTGCCCGACTCGGTGGTGGTCGTGGAGTGGGGCGAGGGCAAGGTCGAGGAGCTGGCCGAGGACCGGCTCCAGGTCGTCGTCCACCGGGCCGCCGGGGACACCACCGACGAGGTGCGGCACGTGACGCTGACCGGGCTCGGCGGGCGGTGGACGGACGCCGGCCTGGAGACGCTCACGGCCTGACCCCCCGCCCCGGTTTCCGACAAGTTGTCGGAAACGTATTGCGCGGGACGTACCGGGCGTGGTCACATGGTACCCAGCTCGTGGTTAGGTCTACCTAACCGCGCCCGCCCCCGCATCTCAGGAGGCGTCCATGCCCGCTCCCCGACCCACGGCACCCCTCGCCCGGCCCGCGTGCGCCGGGGTGTCCATGCGCGACCTGCTGGCGTCGTGCGCGGCGGCGGACGCGGTCTCCAGGCCGCCGCGCGCGCCGGAGGCGGCCCGGCCGGGCACCCCGGCCGGGCGGCACCGCGAAGCCGCCCAGGGTCGCTCGCGCTGATCCTGCCGGGCCCGCGGGTCCGGCCCGATCCGGACGGAAGGCCCCGGCCGGTACCCCGGCCGCCGGGGCCCGGTCGGCGCACTCCCCGTCCTCCGGGCGCACGGCGCGGGTGCGGTGGCACGGCCTAGCGGATCACCACGACCGGCACGCCGATCGTCGCGAACCGCCACATCGCCTCCCCGTCCTCGCGGCTCTCGCGGATGCCGCCCGTCCGGGTGTCCGCGTCGGACGCCGGGGCCGGCGCGCTGCCCACCGCCGCGCTGAACCCGATCGCCACCCCGTTCATGCTGGTGAAGCGGACGACGTGCTCGACCGGCGCGCCGTCGGAACCGGTGACCGCGTTGGAGCGGGAGGACACCCAGTACGTGCCCGGGAGCGGGTCGACGCCGCCGGGGCGCACCGGGAAGGTGCGCCCGACCCGGTTGTCCGGCCCGACCAGCCAGACCCGGTCGTCGTCGACCGAGTACACGACGCGCTCGCCCGTGCCGGAACGGTCCGGCAGCGCCGCCGGGTCGTGCCGGTCGCGGGGCGCCTTGACGGCCCCGGCCGCCCGGGCCGCGCCGCGCAGGCCCGCGGGAACGGTGGTGTGCGCCTGGTGGGCGAGGAGGCCCACGACTCCGACGGCCAGCGCGGTCAGGCCGGCCACGATCCCCGCACTGGTCCCCGCCACGCGCACCATCCCTGCCTTGTCCGATATGCCGCACTTCGTACGAACCGTAGCAGTAGGTGACGGTCCAGCCCGGGCGGGCGTGCATGGGCCGCGGGCGCCGTAGGCTGTTCGCGTGCTCTTGCTCGCTCTGGATACCGCCACCCCCGCCGTCACCGTCGCCCTGCACGACGGCACGGACGTCGTCGCCTCGTCGAGCCAGGTGGACGCGCGCCGGCACGGAGAGCTGCTGCTGCCGGCCGTCGACCGCGTCCTCGCCGGTGCCGGGCTCGCGCTGGACGCCGTCACCGGCATCGTCGTGGGGATCGGACCCGGCCCGTACACCGGTCTGCGCGTCGGCCTGATGACCGCCGACACCTTCGGCCTCGCGCTCGGCGTCCCCGTGCACGGCGTGTGCACGCTGGACGGCCTCGCCCACGCCGCCGACATCGCCGAGGGCCCCTTCGTCGTGGCCACCGACGCCCGGCGCAAGGAGGTCTACTGGGCCACGTACGCCGACTCCCGCACCCGGCTGACCGACCCGGCCGTCGACCGCCCGGCCGACATCGCCGAGCGGGTCGCCGGGCTCCCGGCGGTCGGCGCGGGCGCGCTGCTCTACCCGGACGCCTTCCCGAACGTCCACGAGCCCGGGCACGTGTCCGCCGCCGCGCTCGCCTCGCTGGCCGCCGCCAGGCTGGCCGCGGGCGAGGAGCTGCCGGCGCCGCGCCCGCTGTACCTGCGCCGCCCCGACGCGCAGGTGCCGAAGAACTACAAGGTGGTCACGCCCAAGTGACCGTGCGACTGCGCGAGATGCGCTGGTGGGACATCGACCCGGTGCTGGTCCTGGAGAAGGACCTCTTCCCCGAGGACGCCTGGTCCCGGGGCATGTTCTGGTCCGAGCTGGCCCATTCCCGGGGCCCGGAGGCGACCCGGCGCTACCTGGTCGCCGAGGCCGACGGCCGCATCGCCGGGTACGCCGGCCTGGCCGCCGCCGGCGAGCTGGCCGACGTCCAGACCATCGCCGTCGCCCGCCACCACCAGGGCACCGGGCTCGGCGGGCGCCTGCTGGCCGAACTGCTGCGGGCCGCCACCGCCTTCGAGTGCGCCGAGGTGATGCTGGAGTGCCGGGTGGACAACATCCGCGCCCAGAAGCTCTACGAGCGCTTCGGCTTCGTCCCCGTCGGCTTCCGGCGCGGCTACTACCAGCCGGGGAACGTCGACGCGCTGGTGATGCGCCTGGCCACACCGTCCGACAGCGGCCCCGCCGCCGGTTCCCCCTCCGTACGAGAAACCGAGATCAATGACTGACGAACCCCTCGTCCTCGGCATCGAGACCTCCTGCGACGAGACCGGCGTCGGCATCGTCCGCGGCACCACCCTGCTGGCGGACGCCGTCGCCTCCAGCGTCGACGAGCACGCCCGTTTCGGCGGCGTCGTCCCCGAGGTGGCGTCCCGGGCGCACCTGGAGGCGATGGTCCCCACCATCGAGCGCGCGCTGAAGGAGGCCGGGGTCGTCGCCGGGGACCTGGACGGCATCGCGGTCACCGCCGGTCCCGGCCTCGCGGGCGCCCTGCTCGTCGGAGTCTCGGCGGCCAAGGCGTACGCCTACGCGCTCGGCAAGCCCCTGTACGGCGTCAACCACCTCGCCTCCCACATCTGCGTGGACCAGCTGGAGCACGGCCCGCTGCCCGAGCCGACCATGGCCCTGCTGGTGTCCGGCGGCCACTCCTCGCTGCTGCTGTCCTCGGACATCACCTCCGACGTCCGCCCGATGGGCGCCACCATCGACGACGCGGCCGGCGAGGCCTTCGACAAGATCGCCCGCGTGCTGGACCTGGGCTTCCCCGGCGGCCCGGTCATCGACCGCTACGCCAGGGAGGGCGACCCGGACGCGATCGCCTTCCCGCGCGGTCTGACCGGCCCGCGCGACCCGGCGTACGACTTCTCCTTCTCCGGTCTGAAGACGGCCGTGGCCCGCTGGATCGAGGCCAGGCGGGCGGCGGGGGAGGAGGTCCCGGTGCGGGACGTGGCCGCGTCCTTCCAGGAGGCCGTCGTGGACGTGCTCACCCGCAAGGCCGTCCGCGCCTGCAGGGACGAGGGTGTCGACCACCTGATGATCGGCGGCGGCGTCGCCGCCAACTCGCGGCTGCGCGCCCTGGCCCAGGAGCGCTGCGAGGCGGCCGGCATCCGGCTGCGCGTCCCGCGCCCCAAGCTGTGCACGGACAACGGTGCGATGGTCGCCGCCCTCGGCGCCGAGATGGTCGCCCGCAACCGGGCCGCGTCCGGCTGGGACCTGTCCGCCGACTCCTCCCTGCCGGTCACCGACCCGCACGTGCCGGCCCATGACCACGTGCACGAGGCCGGCGGGGAGAACCTGTACCCGTGAGCGTCGCCCTGATGTGGGAGGCCCGTGCCGTCGCGGGCCGGGGCGCGGACCTGCTGGCGTGGGCGCGCGCGCAGCGGCTCGCACCCGAGCCGCTGCGCCGGGAGACCTTCCGCGCCCCGCAGGACCGGGTCCTGGTCATCACCTGGTGGGACGCCCCGTACGACGCCGACCTGCCGGAGCTGGCCGAGCCGTCCGGGGAGCTGGTGACCCGGGCGGTGCACCGGTGGCGGTTCGAGCCGGTGGCGGACGGCTGAGTCCGACCGGAGCCGGTCCCGTCCGGCTCCCGGCCGGCCGGGACCGGGAGCCGGACCGGCCGCGTTTGGCGGATCCACCGCCACTGCGCTATGATCATCACAACGCGAACGGCCGGAACAACGGCACCGGACGCAGTGCGTTGGTGGTCCAAGGAAAGACGTCCCGCTTCCTGCGGGGAGATGCAGGTGCAAGGCCTGCCCGGCGCTCCACACACACCCCGTCCCCGGTTCACCGGGGGCGGGGTGTTCTCGTTGCGCAGGCTTCCCGTCCCCTGTCTTCCGCCCGGTATTCGAATGTTTCGAAACGTGATCCGAATGTGCCGGTGAACTCCTGGGGTGCGAGGGCCTTCGTCACGCCGCCCCACAAGGTTACGATCGCGGGCATGAAACCCTCGAAGCCCGCAGACACGCAGACGGCGACCCTCGCCGAGATCGCCCGCGAGGCCGGGGTGTCCGCCCCGACTGTTTCGAAGGTGCTCAACGGCCGCGCCGACGTCGCCCCGACGACCCGCGCCCGCGTCGAGGAACTGCTGCGCGCCTACGGCTACCGGCGCCGCCGCGCCGAGGCCTCCCGGTCGCCGCTGATCGACCTCGTCTTCCACGAACTGGAGAGCGCCTGGGCGATGGAGGTCATCCGGGGCGTGGAGAACGTGGCCCGCGACGCCGGGCTGAGCGTCGTGCTGTCCGAGTCGGCCGGGCGGCTCACCCCGGGCCGCAGCTGGGCCGACCAGGTCGCCGCCCGCCGTCCGCACGGCGTCGTGCTGGTGCTGTCCGGGCTCGACGAGTCCCAGCGGGCGCTGCTGACCAGCCGCTCCATCCCGTTCGTGGTGATGGACCCGGCCGGCGACCCGGGCCCCGACGTGCCCTCCATCGGTGCCACCAACTGGCAGGGCGGCCTCGCCGCCACCCGCCACCTCGTGGAACTCGGCCACACCCGCATCGGCGCGATCAGCGGGCCCTCGCGGATGATGTGCAGCCGGGCCAGGGTCGACGGGTACCGGGCCGCGCTGGAGACCGCCGGGCTGCCCGTGGACCCCTCGCTCGTCGTGGCCGGCGACTTCCACCACGACGCCGGCTACCGCCTCGGCCTGGAACTGCTGCGCCGCCCGGACCGGCCCACCGCGGTCTTCGCGGGCAACGACCTGCAGGCGCTCGGCCTGTACGAGGCCGCGCGCGAGCTGGGCCTGCGTGTCCCGGGGGACCTGAGCGTGGTCGGCTTCGACGATCTTCCGGTGGCCCGCTGGGTCGGTCCGCCGCTGACGACCGTGCGGCAGCCGCTGACGGAGATGGCCGAGGCCGCGGCCCGGCTGGTGCTGGAGATGGGCCGCGCCGACGACGAGCGGGCCGCGACCCGGGTGGAGCTGGCGACGAGCCTGGTGGTGCGGTCGAGCACGGCGGAGCCGGCGCACGAGCGGCGGTCCGCGCACTGACGGGCGCCGGGGCCCGCCCCGCACCGCTCCGGAGCCGGCCGGTTCCCCGGCCGGGATTTCCGCGGGCACCCGCGACGGGGACGGCGGGAACGGGCCCGTCCCCCGCGTCCCCGCCCGCACCCGGCCGGGCACGGCGGTGTCCCGCCGGGACGCCTCCCGCGACGGCACCGTCCCGGACGGCGGTCCGGTGGCGTTCGGGTTCGACGGGTCCTGGAGCGTGAGCGATCCGGTGCCCGCCGTGACGCCGGGATGAGAATTCCACAAGAAAACCGGAACCGGCCGCTTCCGCTAACCGGCCGCTCATGATTCGGACTTACGTTCCTGTCCGTGACGGGACACGAGGAGCGGGGCGGACGGGCGGGCCGGCGGCCGGGAGTGCTGAAGGCCCTCGGTCTGGCCCTGGCGGGCGCGCTGGTGCTGGGCGCCGCCGCCGCGGGCTGGGCCTACTGGCATCTCGACCACAACATCCGCGGCGTCGACATCGACGGCGCGCTCGGCGCGGACCGCCCCGTCCCGGCCGCCACCCCGGCCGCGGGCGCCGCGGCGTCCACCGCACCGCTGCCGTCCGGCGCCCTGAACATCCTGGTCCTCGGCTCCGACTCGCGCAGCGGCGCCGCCAACAAGGCGCTGGGCGGTGGCGACAGCTCCGGCGCCCGCTCCGACACGGCGATGGTCGTGCACGTCGACGCCGGCCGCACCGGCGCCACCGTCGTCAGCATCCCGCGCGACACCCTGGTCACCCGCCCCTCCTGCCCGCTGTCCTCCGGGGGCGCGACGCCGGTCGCGTACGGCGCGATGTTCAACAGCGCCTACGCGGTGGGCGGACCGGTGTGCGCGGTGAAGACCGCCGAGTCGGTCACCGGCATCCGCATGGACCACTACCTCGAAATCGACTTCTCCGGCTTCGCCGAGCTGGTGGACGCGCTCGGCGGGGTCGACGTCACCACCTCGCAGGACATCGACGACGACAGGAGCCACCTGCACCTGAGGGCCGGAACCCACCACCTCGACGGCACCCGGGCCCTGGCCCTCGCCCGCACCCGGCACGGCATAGGCGACGGCAGCGACCTGGGCCGGATAGGCCTGCAGCAGAAACTGGTCAAGGCCCTGCTGGAGCGGATGGCGGCCACCGACCTGCTCACCGACCCGGCCGCGCTGTACCGGGTGGCCGACGCGGTCACCGCCAGCCTCACCACCGACACCGGCCTGGACTCGCTGGCCGAGCTGGCCCGACTCGGGCAGAGCCTGAGGGGCCTGACCGCCGGCCGGGTCCGGACCGTGACGATGCCGGTCGTCACGGCGCCCTCCGACCCCAACCGGGTGGTGGCGCGGGAACCCCAGGCCGCCGCGCTGTGGGCTTCCCTGCGCTGAGCGGCCGCGGACCACCGCCACCCTGTACGCGCTGCTCGCGGCCCGCGCCCCGTCCCCGGTGGTCGGGTTGAACCGGGCCGTCGCCGTCTCGATGGCCGACGGGCCCGGCCCGGCGCTCGCCCTCGTCGACGCCCTCGCCGCCGAACCGGTCCTGCGCGGCTACCGCCTGCTGCCCAGCGTCCGCGGCGACCTGCTCGCCCGCCTCGGCCGCACGGCCGAGGCCCGCGCCGGGTTCACCCGGGCGGCCGGACCGGCCCGCAACGCACGCGAACGCCGGCTGCTGCGGTGCCGGGCCGCCGGGGCACCGGCCTGAGCGGCGCCTTCCGCGCCGGCCCGGCGGATCCCCCGCGGACCCCTACCGGGCGGGCCGGCCCACGAGCATCGTGGGTGCCCCGGCCACCCGGGTCAGGAACACGGTGGCCGCGTGGGGCCCCTGGGGCCTGATCTTCCTGCGCAGTTCCTCCGGTTCGACCGCCGACCCGCGCTTCTTCACGGTCAGCGTGCCGACCTCCCGCTCCCGCAGCAGGGCCTTGAGCCTCTTGACGTTGAAGGGGAGCCGGTCGGTGATCTCGTAGGCCGCGGCGTACGGCGTCGGGCGCAGTTCGTCGGCCGTGACGTACGCGATGGTCGCGTCCACCAGTCCGCCGTCCAGCTCCTCGGCCACCTCCGCGACCAGGTGGGCGCGGATCACGGCGCCGTCCGGCTCGTACAGGTACCGCCCGACCGGGCGCACCGCGGGGTCGGGCAGGTTCCGGCCGTGCAGCGTCCGCGGGCCCGGCAGCAGGGTGGCGCGGACCCCGCCGGGCGTTCCGGCCCCGAACCACAGCACCGCCTCCTTCACGTCGCCGCCGTCGGAGATCCACTCGGCCTCGGCCTCGGCGGGGACGGCCTCGTGCGGGATGCCGGGGGCCACCTTCAGGGCGGCGCGGGGCGCCCGGAGGGCCGCGGCGACCGCCCAGGACAGGGGCGGTGAGTACGCCTCGGGATCGAAGATCCGGCCCCGTCTGCCCCGCCGTGCCGGATCGGCGAAGACGGCGTCGTAGCCCGCGGTGTCGACCTCCGTGACGTCCGCCTCCCGCACCTCGACCAGCCCGCCGAGTCCCAGCGCCGCCACGTTCGCCCGCGCCACGGCCGCCGTCAGCGGGTCCCGGTCCACGGCCAGCACCCGGATCCCGGCCCGCGCCAGCGCGATCGCGTCACCGCCGATGCCGCAGCACAGGTCGGCGACCGAGGTCACCCCCAGCTCCCGCAGCCGGCCCGCCCGGTGCACCGCCACGCTCCTGCGCGTCGACTGCTCGACCCCGTTCGGCGTGAAGAACATCCGCTCCGCGTCCTCGGCCCCGAACTTGGCGTGCGCCCGCTGCCGCAGCCGGGCCTGGCCGAGCGCGGCCGACACCAGTTCCGCGGGATGCGTGCGGCGCAGCCGGGTGGCCACGGCCAGCTCCCGTACGGGGTCGGTGCCGCGCACCTCGTCGAGGAGGGCGCGGCCTTCGGGGGTGAGGAGCAGAGCGAGGTCGTTCACCCGGTCATTGTGGGCCAGCCGGTGGACGGTGCGCCCGCGGCGGCGGTGTCGGGGCGGCCGCGGGGCGCGGGCCTGCGAGGATCCGGCACCATGCGAGCTGTAGTACAAAATGACAAAATTCGGGCACGCGTCCGTGGGGTCGTCCTCCGCTGCGGGACGGCCGCCCTGGCCCTCGCCGCCCTCGCCGCCGGCTGCGCCGACCCCGGTACCCGCCCCGCTCCCGGCACGGCCCCCGGCGCCCGCTCCGCCCCCGGCCGGCAGGGCGCCCCCGCCGGGCCCGCGGACACCGCCGCCCGCCTCGCCGCCGAGCACGCCCGCCTGGTCGCCGCCGCCAGGCGGTGGGGGCTGGAGCGGGCACCGCTGACGCCTCCGCCACCGCCCGCGAGGAAGCCGAGGATCACCGCCCGCGCCGGGTTCGAGGTGGACCACCAGGACGAGTGGGGGCTGCCGCCGGTCTTCACCACCGTCCCCACCGAGCAGAAGATCGTCTTCCTGACGATCGACGACGGCGCCGAGAAGGACCCCGGGTTCCTGCGGATGATGCGGGAGCTGAAGGTTCCGTACACCGCCTTCCTCAGCGACTACCTGGTGAAGGACGACTACGCCTACTTCCGCACCGTGCAGGCCTACGGCAACACCCTCGACAACCACACCCTGACCCACCCGTACCTGCCGGGCCTGTCCTACGAGGAGCAGCGGCGGGAGATCTGCGGGATGCAGGACGTCATGGAGGAGCAGTTCGGCAGGCGCCCGGAGGTCTTCCGCCCGCCCTACGGCAACTACAACCAGGACACCCTGCGCGCCGCCAAGTCCTGCGGCGTGCGGTACGCGCCGATCTGGAACGAGGAGGTCTACGTCGACCACTGGGAGTACCGCGAGGACGACCAGCGGCTGCGTCGCGGCGACATCGTGCTCACCCACTTCCGCGGACGCGGCGACTGGGACGGCACGATGGTCGACGACATGCGCCGCTTCCTGGACAAGGTCACCCGCGAGGGCTACGCCGTGGCGCGCCTGGAGGACTACCTGTGAGCCGCCGGGGGCGGTCCGGGGGCGGTGCCGCGGGAGCGCGGGCCGCCCTGGCCGCCGTCCTCGCCTCGACCGCCCTCCTGACGGGCTGCGCGCAGTCCGTGGACCCCATCGAGCGCCTGGGCAGGAGGGCGGCCGAGGAGGTGCGGCCGCCGCGCCCGCACGCGGAGCGGGCCTACCGCCGCTGGGGCCTGGCCGCCCCGCTCGCCGCCCCGCCGAGCCACCCGGCCCGGCCGCGGCCGGGCCGCGCCGCAGCGGACACCGCCCTGCCCCGGGTCGTGGACCGCGTCCCCACCGCCGACCGGGTCGTCTTCCTCACCTACGACGACGGCGCCGAACGCGACCCGCGCTTCGCCGACATGGTCCGCGAACTCGGTCTGCCGGTCAGCTTCTTCCTCACCGGCAGCGCCGCGGGCCCCGGACACGGCCGCTTCGCCCGCCTCCGCGCGGCCGGCGCCGGCCTCCAGAACCGCACGCTCCACCACCCCGCCCTGCCCGCACTGCCCTACTCCGGCCAGCGCGCCGAGATCTGCGGCCAGCAGGACCGCCTGCGCTCCCGCCTGGGCGCCCGCCCCCGCCTCCTGCGCCCGCCCCACGGCGCCTACGACGGCACCACCCTGCGCGCCGCCGCAGACTGCGCCCTGTCGGCGCTCGTCCTCCACCGCGCCACCCTCACCGGCGCCGGCCTCACCTACACCAGGGGCCCGCGGCACCTGTGCCCCGGCGACGTCGTCCTGGTGGACCCCGGCGGGCCCGCGGCCCCCGGCCCGAGGGCCCGCACGATCCGCCTGCTGCGCATGCTCCAGCGGGCCGGGCTCACGGTGGCGCGCCTGGAGGACTACCTGTAGGCGCCGTGCCGCCGGACGGCCGCCGGGCGCGTGCGGCGCACCCGGCCGGGTGGCCCTGCGCTCCGGCCGGGACCGGACGTCCGGTCCCGGTGGCGACCGGGCCCGTCCGGCGGCCGGGGGCGCGGCCCGTCCGGGGCCGGAGCGGGGGCTGCGGAGACGGCCGGCCCCCGGCGGCGGCGGTCCGGCGCGGGCACCGTCCCCGCCGGTTGCGGACGTCCGATTTCCGCCGACGCGCCGCGCGCATTGGCACTCCGCTTGACCGAGTGCTAATCGCGGTCATAGTCTCAGGTCTGGCACTCCCCCCAGGAGAGTGCCAACAAAGCGACGGGCAGGTCCGGCACCCGCGACGACGGATCGACCTGGTCGCCACCTCAGACAGTTAACCCCGTGAGATCTCCGAAGGGGGAGGTCGGATCGTGACGACCGCCAGCTCCAAGGTTGCCATCAAGCCGCTCGAGGACCGCATCGTGGTCCAGCCGCTGGACGCCGAGCAGACCACGGCCTCTGGCCTGGTCATCCCGGACACCGCGAAGGAGAAGCCCCAGGAGGGCGCCGTCCTCGCCGTGGGCCCGGGCCGTTTCGAGAACGGCGACCGCCTTCCGCTCGACGTCAAGGTCGGCGACGTCGTCCTCTACAGCAAGTACGGCGGCACCGAGGTGAAGTACAACGGCGAGGAGTACCTCGTCCTCTCGGCTCGCGACGTCCTCGCGATCATCGAGAAGTAACCACCTCGAGCACTCAGTTGCTTCCAGCTGCGCCCCTGGCCCCCGCCATCACCCAAAAAGCCGGGCGCCCGGGGCGCAGTTCTTTTTTCACCTACAGATTCCCGAGAGGGCTCCCGCTGTCATGGCGAAGATCCTGAAGTTCGACGAGGACGCCCGTCGCGCCCTCGAGCGCGGCGTCAACAAGCTGGCCGACACGGTGAAGGTGACGATCGGCCCCAAGGGCCGCAACGTCGTCATCGACAAGAAGTTCGGCGCCCCCACCATCACCAACGACGGCGTCACGATCGCCCGCGAGGTCGAGATCGAGGACCCGTACGAGAACCTCGGCGCCCAGCTGGTGAAGGAGGTGGCGACCAAGACCAACGACATCGCCGGTGACGGCACCACCACCGCCACCGTGCTCGCCCAGGCGCTGGTGCGCGAGGGCCTGAAGAACGTCGCCGCCGGTGCCTCCCCGGCCGCCCTGAAGAAGGGCATCGACGCCGCGGTCAAGGCCGTCTCCGAGGACCTGCTCGCCTCGGCCCGCCCGATCGACGAGAAGTCCGACATCGCCGCCGTGGCCGCGCTGTCCGCCCAGGACCAGCAGGTCGGCGAGCTGATCGCCGAGGCGATGGACAAGGTCGGCAAGGACGGTGTCATCACCGTCGAGGAGTCCAACACCTTCGGTCTGGAGCTGGACTTCACCGAGGGCATGGCCTTCGACAAGGGCTACCTGTCGCCGTACTTCGTGACGGACCAGGAGCGCATGGAGGCCGTCCTCGACGACCCGTACATCCTGATCCACCAGGGCAAGATCTCCGCCATCACGGACCTGCTGCCGCTGCTGGAGAAGGTCATCCAGTCCAACTCCTCCAAGCCGCTGCTGATCATCGCCGAGGACGTCGAGGGCGAGGCCCTGTCGACCCTGGTCGTCAACAAGATCCGCGGCACCTTCAACGCCGTCGCGGTGAAGGCCCCCGGCTTCGGCGACCGCCGCAAGGCGATGCTGCAGGACATGGCCATCCTCACCGGTGCCACCGTCATCTCCGAGGAGGTCGGCCTCAAGCTCGACCAGGTCGGCATCGACGTGCTCGGCTCCGCCCGCCGCGTCACCGTCACCAAGGACGACACCACGATCGTCGAGGGTGCCGGCAAGAGCGAGGACCTGCAGGGCCGCGTCGCCCAGATCAAGGCCGAGATCGAGAACACCGACTCCGACTGGGACCGCGAGAAGCTCCAGGAGCGCCTCGCGAAGCTGGCCGGCGGCGTGTGCGTGATCAAGGTCGGCGCCGCCACCGAGGTGGAGCTGAAGGAGAAGAAGCACCGTCTGGAGGACGCCATCTCCGCGACCCGCGCCGCGGTCGAGGAGGGCATCGTCTCCGGCGGCGGCTCCGCCCTGGTGCACGCCTCCAAGGTCCTGGAGGGCAACCTCGACAAGACCGGCGACGAGGCCACCGGTGTCTCCGTCGTCCGCAACGCCGTGGTCGAGCCGCTGCGCTGGATCGCGGAGAACGCGGGCCTGGAGGGCTACGTCATCGTCTCCAAGGTCAAGGACCTGGAGAAGGGCAGCGGCTACAACGCCGCCTCCGGCGAGTACGGCGACCTGATCAAGGCCGGTGTCATCGACCCGGTCAAGGTCACCCGCTCCGCCCTGGAGAACGCCGCCTCCATCGCCTCCCTGCTGCTGACGACCGAGACCCTGGTCGTCGAGAAGAAGGAAGAGGAAGAGCCGGCCGCCGCGGGACACAGCCACGGCCACTCCCACTGAGCCGACGGACCGCTGACGAAGGCCCGGCACCCCGCCGAGGGGTGCCGGGCCTTCGCGTCGTCCGCCCGCCGCTCCCCGCCCGTCCGGCGCCCCCGGCCGGTCGTGCCGGCCACCGCGTCCCGGCCGTCCCGCCGTCGGCGGCCCCGGCCCCCGGTCCGGTGCCGGTCCTCCTCCTGCCGCGGCGCCCCCGTCCGCTACTGCGGCCCGTACTTGCGGCCCGTCCGGGAGTCGATCCCGGCGAGCAGTCCGCGCGGGGCCACCTTCGCCAGGCCCATCAGCGTCTTGTACCGGGGGTCCGGGACGGACACCGTTCTGCCGCGCGCGAGGTCGGCCAGCGCCGCCGCGACCAGCTTGTCCGCGTCCAGCCACATCCAGCCGGGGATGTTGTCCGTACCAATCTCGGCGCGCTCGTGGAACTCGGTGCGCACGAACCCCGGGCACAGCGCCATCAGCCGCACTCCGCTGCCGGCCAGGTCCTTCGCCGCGCCCTGCGTGAACTGCACGACCCACGCCTTCGACGCGCCGTAGGTGCCCCGGGGCAGGAAGGCCGCCACCGAGGCGACGTTCACCACCCCGCCGCGGCCCCGCTCCCGCATCGCCGCGGTGGCCGCCGAGGTCAGCCGCAGCACCGCCTCGCAGTGCACCTTCAGCATCCTCAGCTCGTCGGACATAGACGTTTCGAGGTAGCGGCCCCGGTTGCCGAAGCCGGCGTTGTTGACCAGCAGGTCGACCGGATCGCGGCGGTCGCCCAGACGGGCGGCCACCGCCTCGATGCCCTCGTCCCCGGCCAGGTCGGCGGTCAGCACCTCCGCCTCGATCCCGTGCCGGTCGTGCAGTTCGGTCGCCTGCTCGCGCAGCCGCTCGGTGTCCCGGGCGACCAGGACGAGGTCATGCCCGTCCGCCGCCAGCCGCCGTGCGAACGCGGCACCGATGCCCGTGGTCGATCCCGTAATCAGAGCCCTTGTCATGGCCCAAGGGTAGTGACCCGGACCGGCGGCGCCCGTTCTGGCGGCGCCCGTCGCACGGGATCCGCCCGACCGGCCCTCAGCGTTCCTTTCCGGCCACGTACTCGCGGGCCGCGGCCAGCGTCTCGCCGTGCAGCGCCTCGCCCGCCGCGAGCAGCCGGGGCAGCAGTTCCCGCTCGGTGGTGACCGCGCGGAACTGCAGTGCCGCCGTCACCCCGTGGTCCGGCCGGTGCACGATCTCGATCGGATCGCCCGCCCGGATCTCACCCGGTTCGATCACCCGCAGGTAGGCACCGGTGGCGCCCTTCCGGGTGAACCTCCTGACCCAGCCGCCTACGCCCAGATGGCCCTGGAAGGTGCGGCACGGAAGCCGCCCCGAGGTCACCTCCAGCACCACGTCGGGACCGATCCGCCACCGTTCGCCGATCAGTGCCCCGGACACGTCCAGACCGTCCGTCGTCAGGTTCTCGCCGAAACAGCCGTTGGCCAGCCGGCGGTCCAGTTCCCGCTCCCATTCGTCGAGGTCCTCGCGCGCGAAGGCGTAGACCGCCTGGTCGTTCCCGCCGTGGTGGCGCAGCTCGCACACCGCGTCCCCGGCCAGCCCGCTCCCGCCGGTCCCCTTGGGACCCGGGGCCGCCACCCGCACCGGCCCGCCGGCCGGCCGCTTGTCGATGCCCGTCAGGCCCTGCGGCTGGTCGGTGTACGGCACCGGCTGCGGACGGCCCAGGTTGACCGAGAGAAGCTTCATGCCCGCACGGTACGTGAGCGGGACCCAAAGCGTCGAAGCGGAATCAGGCACCGCGCCCAAGCCGGGCTTATGCTCGACAGGTGATCGAGGCCCGTCATCTCCGCGTCCTGCGCGCCGTCGCCGCCACCGGGTCCTTCTCGGCGGCGGGGCGCGAACTGGGCTGCACCCAGCCGGCCGTCAGCCAGCAGATGAAGGCGCTGGAGGCCTCCGTCGGCACACCGCTGCTGGTCCGCGGGGGCCGGGAGATGCGCCTGACCCAGGCCGGCGAGACCCTCGTCCGGCACGCCTCCGGGATCCTCGCCGGACTCACCGCGGCCGAGGAGGAGGTCGCCGCCATCGCGGGCCTGAGGGCCGGCCGGGTCCGGCTGGTCTCCTTCCCCAGCGGCAGCTCCACCCTGGTCCCCACCGCCCTGGCCGCCCTGCGCGCCGCCCACCCCGGCACCCGGGTCTCGCTGGAGGAGGCCGAGCCCCCGAGGTCGGCCGAGCTGCTGCGTGAGGGCGACTGCGACCTGGCGCTCGCCTTCCGCTACGAGGGCGCGGCGGTCACCGAGGACTGGGACGACCTGATCGTGCGCCCCCTGCTGACGGACCGTCTGATCGCTCTGGTGCCCGAGCGGCACCGCCTCGCGCGCGCGGAGTCCGTCGCCCTCGGGGAGCTGGCCCGCGAGCCCTGGATCGCGGGCTGCCCGCGCTGCCGCGGCCAGCTGGTGGCGGCCTGCGAGAGCGCCGGATTCACGCCGCGCATCGACTTCGCCACCGACGACTATCCGGCGGTGGTCGGCCTGGTCGGCGCGGGCCTCGGAGTGGCGGTGCTGCCGCAGCTCGCGGTGGAGGCGGTACGGCCCAGGAGAGTGCGGGCGGTGCGGCTGGAGCCGGCGGTGCGGCGGGAGATCGTCGCCCTCACCCTGCCCGACCTGGCACGGGTGCCGGCCGTGGCGGCGACGCTGGAACAGCTGGCCCGGGCGGCCGGGCGATAGCGGGGATCCGGCCGGAAGTCCTCCCGGGCCGGTGGCGCGCGTCGGCGTCCCCTGCACGGGCGTCACGGAGGAACGGACCCGTGTGCCGACGTCGGGGGCACGTGCGGCGTGCCCGGCGGGAACATATATGCAGAAACGTTCCTTCAGTCGTTGGGGGCGGTGTCGCCGTTGGTGGTAGAGGCCGACACCAGACGGTTGCGTGCCCGCCCCATCAGTTCTTCGCGTTCATCCTCGGTCAGGCCGCCCCACACGCCGTACGGTTCGCGCACCGCCAGCGCGTGCGCCGCGCACTGCGCGCGGACCGGGCACCTCATGCAGACCTCCTTGGCCGA
This sequence comes from Streptomyces sp. TG1A-8, assembly GCF_030499535.1. NCBI lineage: Bacteria > Bacillati > Actinomycetota > Actinomycetes > Kitasatosporales > Streptomycetaceae > Streptomyces > Streptomyces sp. TG1A-8. Next base: position 2,917,201 of record NZ_JASTLB010000001.1, on the reverse strand, counting down.
GTTCTCGCGAGCGCTCCGAGCCGCCCCGCGCTCGCCCTCCGGGTGGAAGAAGAGCGAGCTGTCGACCCCGCGGCAGGCGGCCAGCAGCTGCCAGTCCCACAGGTCAGCGTTCGGTCCGGGAAGGCGGGAGAAATCTGCCATTGCGTGACCCCTTGTAGCCGTTCTGGGCGATACGGTGCCGAAAACCCTGCATCTCCGGTCCAAGAAGATGAAAATATGACTCATTGCGAATCTAGCCCCGAACACTACGAAACGGGAAGAAAAGCGGCTGAACGGGGCACGGGACGTGAGGAAAAGTTGCGGCTCCGTCGAACGTGTCTGCACCGTGTCGGAGCACTCACCTGGAGTGCCGAAGGCGGGGTGCGTCCCCGTAACTCTTTCGAGTGACCGTCGTTGAGAGTGCGGAGGCGGTTGAAAACAGAAGCGCTCGGGCAGGCGTCCGAGACGGTCGACCGCACAGGTGACGATTCCGTACCAGCCTGGAGGCTCAAGGTGACGCGCATCAGCTGCGGAGGGCGGTCATGACATCCGTCCTCGTCTGCGACGACTCCCCGCTTGCCCGAGAGGCGCTCCGCCGCGCGGTCGCGACCGTGCCCGGCGTCGAGCGTGTGACGACGGCGGCCAACGGCGAGGAAGTCCTCCGCCGCTGGGGCGCCGACCGCTCCGACCTCATTCTGATGGACGTACGCATGCCCGGCCTGGGCGGCGTCGAGACCGTGCGCCGGCTGCTGTCCGCGGACCCGGGCGCACGCATCATCATGCTCACCGTCGCCGAGGACCTCGACGGGGTGGCCCTCGCGGTCGCCGCCGGCGCGCGCGGCTACCTGCACAAGGACGCCTCGCGGGCGGAACTGCGCGCCACGGTGACGCAGGCGCTGGCCGACCCGACCTGGCGCCTGGCCCCCCGCCGGCTCCGCTCGGCCGAGATGGGCGCCGCGCCCACGCTCACCGCGCGCGAGATCCAGGTCCTGGAGGGCATGAGCCACGGCCGCTCCAACGCCGAGATCGGCCGCGAGCTGTTCCTCTCCGAGGACACCGTCAAGACGCACGCCCGCCGCCTGTTCAAGAAGCTCGGCGCATCGGACCGGGCCCACGCGGTGGCACTCGGCTTCCGCTGGGGACTGGTCCGGTAGGACGTGCGCCACGGCGGCACGGCGCACCGCCGCCCGGGTGCCCCGGCCGCGAACTCCCGGCGGCCGGGCCACCCGGGGCGGCCGGGCGGCGGTGCCCACGGGGTACGCGCCCGGGGCGCGCGGCCGCGCGGCGCACCCCGGTGGACGCCGGGATGCGCCGGACGGGCCGACAGGTGCGGCGCAAGGCGACCCGCCGGACGCCCGGTGCTCGTTCCGCCGCCGATGCCGCATCCTTGAGATGTGGAGTCTCTCGGGGACGAGTCGGTCGAGCGGAAGGGGAGGGCGCAGGGGATGAGTGCCGGCGCACCTGCTCATAACGCTTCGGTGCACAACCACGAGCACGATGCGGCGGACCGGAGGGCCGCAGGGCACCATGGACCGATGCGCGACGACGAGGCGGGCACGGCCCACGGGGCGATCGGCGCGCTCGTACACCGTGCCGTCGAGGGGGACGAGCAGGCCACGCACGATCTGCTCGCCCACGTGCATCCCCTCGCGCTGCGCTACTGCCGTACCCGGCTGTCCCGGCTGCCCGGGGACGCGCGCCACTTCGTCGAGGACCTCGCCCAGGAGGTCTGCGTGGCGGTCCTGCTCGCCCTGCCCCGCTACCGCGACACCGGCCGCCCCTTCGAGGCGTTCGTCTTCGCCATCGCCTCGCACAAGGTCGCCGACCTCCAGCGCGCCGCGATGCGCCACCCGGGCTCCACGGCCGTCCCCTCGGACGAGATGCCGGAGCGCCCCGACGACTCCCTCGGCCCCGAGGAGCGCGCCCTGCTCAGCAGTGACGCCGAGTGGGCCAAGAAGCTGCTGGCCAACCTGCCGGAGAACCAGCGCGAGCTGCTCCTGCTGCGCATCGCGGTGGGCCTGACCGCGGAGGAGACCGGACGGATGTTGGGAATGTCACCGGGGGCGGTCCGCGTTGCCCAGCACAGGGCACTGAGCCGGCTGCGCGCCCTCGCCGAACAGTAAGACCCCTGTGTGGGACCGCCCTTGGCCCGCCGTCGAACCGCCGCACGAGTGTTTTCGTATGAAAATACGAAGCCGCTAGCGGCCCCGCATCGTGGAATGCGCCGACCGTGCTTCCCGTTAGCATGGACATCCGCACCGAGCAAGGCCATTTGGGGAAGGTGTCATGACTGCCAACGTCGACGGAGTGCCCGGAAAATTCGCGACACTCGGGCTGACCTACGACGACGTGCTGCTGTTGCCGGGCGCGTCGGACATGGCGCCCGACGAGATCGACACCGCCTCGTACGTCTCCAGGAACGTGCGGGTCAACATCCCGCTGCTGTCCGCCGCCATGGACAAGGTGACCGAATCCCGCATGGCGATCGCGATGGCCCGCCAGGGCGGCGTCGGCGTCCTGCACCGCAACCTCTCCATCGAGGACCAGGCCAACCAGGTCGACCTGGTGAAGCGCTCCGAGTCCGGCATGGTCACCGACCCCATCACGATCCACCCGGACGCCACGCTCGCCGAGGCCGACGCGCTGTGCGCCAAGTTCCGCATCAGCGGCGTCCCGGTCACCGACGGCGACAAGAAGCTCCTCGGCATCGTCACCAACCGTGACATGGCCTTCGAGACCGACCGCAGCCGTCGCGTGCGCGAGGTCATGACCCCGATGCCGCTGGTCACCGGCAAGGTCGGCATCTCCGGCCCGGAGGCCATGCAGCTGCTGCGCAAGCACAAGATCGAGAAGCTGCCGCTGGTCGACGACGAGGGCGTGCTCAAGGGCCTGATCACCGTCAAGGACTTCGTCAAGGCGGAGAAGTACCCGAACGCCGCCAAGGACGCCGAGGGCCGCCTCCTGGTCGGCGCGGCGGTCGGCGTGGCCGGGGACGCCTTCGAGCGCGCCCAGGCGCTGATCGAGGCCGGCGTCGACTTCATCGTCGTGGACACCGCGCACGGCCACTCCCGCCTCGTCGGCGACATGATCGCCAAGATCAAGTCGAACTCCTCCGGCGTCGACGTCATCGGCGGCAACGTGGCCACGCGCGACGGCGCCCAGGCCCTGGTGGACGCGGGCGCCGACGGCATCAAGGTCGGTGTGGGCCCCGGCTCCATCTGCACCACCCGTGTGGTCGCCGGCGTCGGCGTACCGCAGGTCACCGCGATCTACGAGGCCGCGCTCGCCGCCAAGGACGCCGGTGTCCCGGTCATCGGCGACGGCGGTCTGCAGTACTCCGGCGACATCGCCAAGGCCCTGGTCGCGGGCGCCGACACGGTGATGCTCGGCTCACTGCTCGCGGGCTGCGAGGAGTCCCCGGGCGAGCTGCTGTTCATCAACGGCAAGCAGTTCAAGTCGTACCGCGGCATGGGCTCGCTGGGCGCCATGCAGACCCGCGGCGACCGCAGGTCGTTCTCCAAGGACCGCTACTTCCAGGAGGGCGTCGCCTCCGACGAGCAGCTGATCCCCGAGGGCATCGAGGGCCAGGTGCCCTACCGCGGCCCGCTCTCCTCGGTCGTCCACCAGCTGGTCGGCGGCCTGCGCCAGTCGATGTTCTACGTCGGCGGCCGGACCGTCCCCGACCTGCAGGCCAACGGCCGGTTCGTGCGGATCACCTCGGCGGGCCTGAAGGAGAGCCACCCGCACGACATCCAGATGACGGTCGAGGCGCCCAACTACAGCGGCAGGAAGTGACGCACGCGCGCGCGTGAGGCTCGTCCAGGGCGGCCCCGGAACTGCGGTGGCCGCCCTCGCCGCACCCGTCGGCGATACTGGAAGACGCTGAGACGCATCAGGGAAAGGCCAAGACGTGACTGAGATCGAGATCGGGCGCGGCAAGCGCGGCCGCAGGGCGTACGCCTTCGACGACATCGCCGTCGTCCCCAGCCGCCGTACGCGGGACCCGAAGGAGGTCTCGATCACCTGGCAGATCGACGCCTACCGCTTCGAGCTGCCGTTCCTGGCCGCCCCCATGGACTCGGTCGTCTCCCCGGCCACCGCGATCCGCATCGGTGAGCTGGGCGGCCTCGGCGTACTCAACCTCGAAGGCCTGTGGACCCGGCACGAGGACCCGCAGCCGCTGCTGGACGAGATCGCCGAGCTGCCCGCCGAGCGGGCGACCCGCCGCCTGCAGGAGATCTACGCGGCGCCCGTCAAGGAGGAGCTGATCGGCGCCCGCATCAAGGAGGTGCGCGACTCCGGCGTCGTCACGGCGGCCGCGCTCTCCCCGCAGCGCACCGCCCAGTTCTCCAAGGCGGTCGTGGACGCGGGCGTGGACATCTTCGTCATCCGGGGCACGACCGTCTCGGCGGAGCACGTGTCGTCCTCGCACGAGCCGCTGAACCTGAAGCAGTTCATCTACGAGCTCGACGTCCCGGTGATCGTCGGCGGCTGCGCCACCTACACCGCGGCACTGCACCTCATGCGCACCGGCGCCGCCGGTGTCCTGGTCGGCTTCGGCGGCGGCGCCGCGCACACCACGCGCAACGTCCTCGGCATCCAGGTGCCGATGGCCACCGCGGTCGCCGACGTGGCCGCCGCCCGCCGCGACTACATGGACGAGTCCGGCGGCCGGTACGTGCACGTGATCGCGGACGGCGGGGTCGGCTGGTCCGGCGACCTCCCCAAGGCGATCGCCTGCGGCGCCGACGCCGTGATGATGGGCTCCCCGCTGGCCCGGGGCACGGACGCGCCGGGCCAGGGCCACCACTGGGGCATGGAGGCGGTCAACGAGGAGCTGCCCCGCGGCGAGAAGGTCGCCCTGGGCACGGTCGGCACCATCGAGGAGATCCTCACCGGCCCGTCCCACAAGCCCGACGGCTCGATGAACTTCTTCGGCGCCCTGCGCCGTGCCATGGCCACGACCGGCTACAGCGAGCTGAAGGAGTTCCAGCGCGTCGAGGTCACGGTGGCGGACAGCCAGCACCGGCGCTGACCCGTACGGCGCGAAGGGCCCGGCCACCGGCGGGCCCTTCCCGCGTCCGGGGCGCGGTCTACGCGGCGGCCCTCTTGGCGCCCGAGAACGCGGCGAACGCGGCGATGGCGAAGAACACGGAGGTGAGCGGGTCGGCGTCGGCCCTCCAGACCTTCTGCACGAGGTCGAAGTGGTGGAAGAACAGCTCGCCGAAGCCCACGCCGGGGTCCTTCGCCCCGATCACGGCCTCACCGGCCAGCTGGCCGAGGTAGACCGAGCCGAGCGCGAGGACGGCACCGGCGATCGCCACGCCCGGGTTGCGGCCGCCGGCCCGGCCCGCCGCGACACCGATGACGTAGCCGACACCGACGGCCGCCCAGCCGATCTCGTGCTTGGTGAGGCCGGTGACGAGGCCGTAGAGGGCGGCGGCGACCAGGGCGGCGGCGAGGGCCACGAGCAGGCCGAGCACGAGGTTGTCCCGGACCGGCGCGGGCGGGGCCGACGGTGGCGCGAAGGCCCCCGGCCGCGGTGCCCCCGGCTGCGGCGGGTACGGCGTCCCGGGCGCCGCGGGTGCTCCGGCGGCCGGCCGGCGTACGGATTGCCGTCGACCGGGCCGGGCTGCGGCGCGGTGCCGGGCGCGGGCTGCGGCGGTGGTGCTGACTGGCCCATGACAGGTATCCCCCGTGCTGTGACACAACTGGATGACGAACGGAAGACGTACGCGCAGGTGTGCGCGACGAGACCGGGGGAGACTAACGGCCGGGGACGACAGCGCCCCGGCCGTTTTCCGTTCGTGACCGCCCCTAGAGGCGGTGGGCCGCCCCGGTGGGGGTCGCCCCCCGCGTGTCCAGCAGCAGCTGGGCCTTCACCGACAGGCCCTGCAGGTCGTACGTGCGGTGCTGCTGGAGCAGGATCGTCAGGTCCGCGTCGGCGGCGGCCTCGTAGAGGGAGTCGGCGCGGGGGACCGGACGCTCCAGGACGCTCCAGGAGGCCACGAGCGGGTCGTGGTAGCTGACGGCCGCGCCCAGCTCCATCAGCCGGGTCGCGATCTCCCGGGCGGGCGTGCCCTGCAGGTCGGCGAGGTCCGCCTTGTAGGTGACCCCGAGCAGCAGCACGCGCGCGCCGCGGGCGGACTTGCCGTGCTCGTTGAGGAGCGCCGCGGCGCGCTGGACGACGTACCGGGGCATGCGGTGGTTGACCTGCTGGGCCAGCTCCACCATGCGCAGGCCGCGGCTCGCGTGCCCGGTCAGGTCCTGCGGGACGCCGTGCCCGCCGACGCCGGGGCCCGGCCGGAACGCCTGGAAGCCGAACGGCTTGGTCTCCGCGCAGCGGATGACGTCCCACAGGTCGACACCCAGCTCGTGGCAGAGGACGGCCATCTCGTTGACGAGCGCGATGTTGACGTGCCGGAAGTTGGTCTCCAGCAGCTGCACCGTCTCCGCCTCGCGCAGTCCCCGCGCGCGCACCACCTTGTCCGTGAGCCGCCCGAAGAAGGCGGCGGCCGACTCGGTGCAGGCGGGGGTGAGGCCGCCGATGACCTTGGGCGTGCCGGCGGGGGTGTGGTCGCGGCTGCCGGGGTCCGTCCGGCTGGGCGAGTAGGCGAGGTGGAAGTCACGGCCGGCGCGCAGCCCCGAGCCCTTCTCCAGCAGGGGACGCAGGAACTCCTCGGTGGTCCCGGGGAGCACGGGCGACTCCAGGATGACCGTGGTGTGCGGGCGCAGCCCCTCGGCCAGCGTGCGCGCGGCGGCCTCCACCTGGCCGAGGTCGAGCGCGCCGTCGGCGCCGCGCGGGGTGGGCGCGCAGATCACCGCCGTGCGCACCCGGCCGAGCTGGGCCGGGTCGCTGACCGGACGGAAGCCGCCGGCGCGCATCCGGCGCAGTTCGGCCGGGCTCAGCGAGCCCGCCTCGGGACCGGTGGCGTACCCGATGGTCGGGATGCCGGCGGTGACGGCGGCCTGGGCGAGCGGCAGGCCGTGGGGACCGAGTCCGATGACGGCGAGGTCTGCGGGCATGGCGTGGGCCGTCCTTCCCAGTAGCCGGAGCGGAACAGGTGCGCAACCGCTGCGGACAGGACGAGCGAGCGCACTGTCACACTAGGAGTAAATATGACCGTTATGCGGGATTGTGTTCGTGTGTCTTCCCGGTGGTTGCGGGCGAGTTGCCGCGGGCCGGGAGCGCGGGGCGGCCGCGGCCGGACGAGGCGGTGGGAATCCGGGCATGAGCAGGGGTGGACCGGGCTTCGCCCCACCGCGGGTGCGGCCGACGCGAGCGAGACGTGCGACAGCGGGAGGCAGCGGTGAGGACAGCGACTCTGGGCCCGGCGCAACGCGCCGAGGCACTGGCGGCGATGGCGGAGCGCGAACTGGACGTCCTGGTGGTCGGCGGCGGAGTGGTCGGGGCCGGCACCGCGCTGGACGCGGTCACCCGCGGCCTGTCCACCGGCCTCGTCGAGGCCCGCGACTGGGCGTCGGGCACCTCCAGCAGGTCCAGCAAACTCATCCACGGCGGCCTGCGCTACCTGGAGATGCTGGACTTCGCCCTGGTCCGCGAGGCCCTCAAGGAGCGCGGTCTCCTCCTGGAGCGGCTGGCCCCGCACCTGGTCAAACCGGTGCCGTTCCTCTACCCCCTCCGGCACAAGGGCTGGGAGCGGTTCTACGCCGGTTCGGGCGTCGCGCTCTACGACGCCATGTCCACGGCCCGCGGACACGGCCGGGGCCTGCCCCTGCACCGCCACCTGACCCGGCGTCACGCGCTGCGCGTGGCGCCCTGCTTGAAGAAGGACGCGCTGGTCGGCGCCCTGCAGTACTACGACGCCCAGATGGACGACGCCCGCTTCGTGGCGACCCTGGTGCGCACGGCGGTGTCGTACGGCGCGCAGGCGGCCAACCGTGCGCGCGTGACCGGGTTCCTGCGCGAGGGCGAGCGGGTCGTCGGCGCCCGGGTCCTGGACGTGGAGGGCGGCGGCCGGTACGAGATCCGGGCCCGGCAGGTCGTCAACGCCACCGGTGTGTGGACCGACGACACACAGGCCATGGTGGGCGAGCGCGGCCAGTTCCACGTCCGCGCATCCAAGGGCGTCCACCTGGTCGTCCCCAAGGACCGCATCCACTCCACCACCGGCCTGATCCTGCGCACCGAGAAGTCCGTCCTGTTCGTCATCCCCTGGGGCCGGCACTGGATAGTCGGCACCACCGACACCGGCTGGGACCTCGACAAGGCCCACCCGGCCGCGTCCAGCGCCGACATCGACTACCTGCTGGAACACGTCAACTCGGTGCTCGCCGTGCCGCTCGGCCGCGATGACGTGGAGGGCGTGTACGCGGGACTGCGCCCGCTGCTGGCCGGTGAGTCCGACGCCACCAGCAAGCTCTCGCGCGAACACACCGTGGCGCATCCGGCGCCGGGTCTGGTGGTCGTGGCGGGCGGCAAGTACACGACGTACCGGGTGATGGCGAAGGACGCCGTCGACGAGGCGGTGCACGGCCTCGACGCGCGCGTGGCCGACTGCGTCACCGAGGACGTCCCGCTGCTCGGCGCCGAGGGCTACCAGGCGCTGTGGAACGCCCGGGCGCGGATCGCCGCCCGCACCGGACTGCACGTGGTCCGGATCGAGCACCTGCTGAACCGGTACGGCTCCATGGCCGAGGAGGTCCTGGACCTCATCGCCGCCGACCCCGCCCTGGGCGAGCCGCTGCGGGCCGCCGACGACTACCTGCGCGCCGAGGTCGTGTACGCCGCCTCGCACGAGGGCGCCCGGCACCTGGACGACGTCCTGACCCGCCGCACCCGCATCTCCATCGAGACCTTCGACCGGGGCACCCGCAGCGCCCGCGAGGCCGCCGAGCTGATGGCACCGGTCCTCGGCTGGGACGCGGACCGGACCGAACGGGAGGTCACGCACTACGAGAAGCGGGTCGAGGCCGAGCGCGAGTCGCAGCTCCAGCCCGACGACCTGACGGCGGACGCGGCACGGCTGGGGGCACCGGACATCGTGCCGCTGTGACGGGCCGGCCGCCGGCCGTGCCGGACCGGTGTCCGCCTCCGGGCCCGCGCCCCGGGCGGATCCGGCACGGGCCGCCGACATCACCCGGACGAGTGGCCCCGGCCGGGATCTCCGGGCGGGGCCCGGCCGTTCTATCCGGTGCGGGGGCAGAACGCGGCGGCGAGCAGGGCCCGCTCCAGCCGGGGATCCGCGAACGCGTCCGTGTTCACGCGGAAGGTGAGGACGCGCCGGCCGTCGGCGGTGGCTGCACTGCGCACGTAGCTTCCGGGTATCCGACCGTTGTGCCCCCACACCGTCACACCGCACGGAAGCCTCACCGGGAAGATCCCCATGCCGTACGCCCCGTGCGCGGCACGGGTGCCGAGCATCTCGCGCAGCCGGCGCGGGGGCAGCAGCCGGCCGCCCAGCAGGGCCGCGTAGAAGCGGTTCAGGTCGGCCAGCGTGGTCACCAGCTCGCCCGCGGCCCCGGCCACCCGCGGGTCGAGCGCGGTGACGTCGGTGCCGTCGGCCGAGTAGGCGTGGCCGTGCGGCGAGGGCAGGGACCTGCGGGATCCGGGGAAGGAGGTGCCCGTCAGACCCAGCGGAGCGATGATCCGGCGCCGGGCCTCGACGGCGTACGGGTGGCCGGTGACCTGCCGGACGACCATGCCGAGCACGACGTAGTTGGTGTTGGAGTAGGAATAGCGGCCCGGGCGGCCCGGGGGGAGGGCGATAGCGGTGTGGACGGCCTGAAGGGGCGTCAGGGCCACGGCGCCGTGCGTGGTCCGGGTGAAGTCGGCGAGTCCGCTGGTGTGGGTGAGCAGGGCGCGCAGGGTGGTGCGCCGTCCGTCGGTGCCGCCTTCGCGCAGCAGGCCGGGCAGGTGCCGCTCCACGGTGTCGGACAGGGAGAGCCGGTGCTCCGCGGCCAGTTGCAGCACCACCGTCGCCAGGAAGGTCTTGGTGATGCTGCCGGCGCGGAAGTGGTCGGAGGCGGTGATGCCCCGGCCGGCGGCCGTGTAGCGGGAGCCGTCCGCGTCCTGGTCCAGCAGGGCGGCGGCCGGGGCCCCGCCCTCGGTCACCAGCAGCCGGAGCACCGCCCGCGTGGCGCCGGCCGTGGTGGCGCCACCGGAGGCGCTGGGCGCGAACAGCAGGACCAGGAGCACCGGTATGGACAGCAGTGTCCGAAGCGTCGGCATCCGGGTCCCCTCCTCGTCGGGCCCCCATCATTCCGGCAGGCGGTCCGGCCGCTCCGGCGGTCCGCCGGAATGCGGGGCCCGGTCCGCGCCCGGGGACACCCTGGGCGTGGACCACTTGTCGGGTGAGGGACAATGGAGGCTCTGTCAGGGCGGGTTGCATGAGGGGACGCATGTCGGAGGCGGAGCGGGCGGGAACATCTCGTCAGGAGACTCGTCAGGACAAGAGCGAGCGTCGTCTCCTCGCCGGGCGGTACCGGCTGGGAGACGTGCTGGGCCGCGGTGGCATGGGCACGGTGTGGCGGGCCGAGGACGAGACCCTGGGCCGGACGGTCGCCGTCAAGGAGCTGCGGTTCCCGTCGAACATCGACGAGGAGGAGAAGCGGCGCCTGATCACGCGCACCCTGCGCGAGGCCAAGGCGATCGCCCGGATCCGCAACAACAGCGCGGTGACGGTCTTCGACGTGGTCGACGAGGACGACCGGCCGTGGATCGTCATGGAGCTGGTCGAGGGCAAGTCGCTGGCCGAGGTCATCCGCGAGGACGGCGTGCTGGAGCCCAGGCGGGCCGCCGAGGTCGGGCTCGCCGTCCTGGACGTGCTGCGCTCCGCGCACCGCCAGGGCATCCTGCACCGGGACGTCAAACCGTCCAACGTGCTCATCGCCGAGGACGGCCGGGTCGTACTCACCGACTTCGGCATCGCGCAGGTCGAGGGCGACCCGTCCATCACCTCCACCGGCATGCTCGTCGGCGCCCCCTCCTACATCTCCCCGGAGCGCGCCCGCGGGCACAAGCCGGGCCCGGCCGCCGACCTGTGGTCGCTGGGCGGCCTGCTGTACGCGGCGGTCGAGGGCATGCCGCCCTACGACAAGGGCTCGGCGATCGCCACCCTGACCGCGGTGATGACCGAGCCCCTGGAGGAGCCCAGGAACGCCGGTCCGCTCAAGGACGTCATCTACGGCCTGCTCACCAAGGACCCGGCCCAGCGGCTGGACGACGCCGGCGCCCGGGCCATGCTCAACGCCGTCATCCACGCGCCCGAGCCGCAGGCCATGGACGCCACGCGCGTGGTGCCACTGCCGGAGCAGTCCGGCGGGTCCGAGGACAAGCGGGGCGAGGAGCCGGGGGAGAAGCTGCGCGGGGCGCTGCGCTCGGTCCGCAAGGCGGCCGGGGCGGCCGGCGCGGCCGCCGCCGCGCGGTCCGGGAGCGGCGGCACGGCGGCGCCGGGCACCGGTGGCGTGGCGGGCACGCCCGGCGGGGCCGCGGGCACGACCTCCGGCACGGCTTCCGGCGGGGCGCGGGTTCCGGGACAGGCCGGCTCCGGTGCGGCGGGCTCCGCCGCACCGGCGGGCCGGCCGGCCACGGGCACCGCGTCCGTGCCCCACTCCGGTGCGGGCAAGCCGGGCTCGGGATGGCCCGTGGTGCCGCCGCCGGACATGGACCTGCCGACGCGACCGGTGCCGAGGGCACCGCTCACCGACGTGGTGCCCAGGCGCACGCTCGTGATCATCGCGGTCGTGGTCGTCCTCGCCGTGATCGGCACCGTGCTGGTCCTCACCCTCGGCGGCGACGACCAGGACGGCAAGGGCGGCGCGGCCGGCACCACGGCGAGCGCCGGCGCCTCCGCCCGGCACGACGGGGGCTCCGGCAGCGCGCGGAGCACGCCCAGCGACGCGCGGCCGGACGGGGACACCTCGGCCTCCGCCACCGCCACCGCCGGTGCGGGCCGGGACGACGCGCCGAGCGCGAGCGCCTCCGGCAAGGACGGCTCCGGGTCGTCGGGCCCGTCCGGCGGCGGGAGCGCGCCGGTGGTGTCGACGCACAGGGGCGGCCAGGGGTACTCGATCGGGCTGCCCGAGGGCTGGAAGTACCAGTCCACCGGAGCCGCCGGGGACCGTTACACCGGACCGGACGGGCAGAAGCTGCTCATCGCCTGGACCGGCACGCCCAAGGGCGACCCGGTGGCGGACTGGAAGAACCAGGAGCGCTACATGGTGCGCTCCCAGTACAAGAGGATCGGCATCGAAGAGGTGGACTACCGCGGCTGGAAGGCCGCCGACTGGGAGTTCACCTACGTGGACGGCGGCACCAGGTACCACACCGTCGACCGGGGTTTCGTCGTCAACGCCCACCAGGGCTACGCGCTGATGTACACCGCGAAGGACGCGAACTGGCACAGCGGCCTGCGCAAGGACACCTGGTACACGCTGGCGAAGGCCTTCGAGCCCAAGTCGTGACCTGAACGAGCCCGGGTTGGGAGCTTGAGAATCCGTCATCCGCTCATTGCGCTTGCCTCCGGCACGTATCGTGAAGGGTCGAGGACCGTACGCAGCCGGGTGTGTGCGCGGAACGGGCCGTGAGGCGAACGGGACCGAGCGGCCGGGCGGCCGGGGGAGGCAACGTGGACGACTACGCGGGCCGGGTGCTCGCCGACCGCTACCGCCTGCCGCTGCCCCCCTCCGACGAGTACGAACTGACCGAGACCCCGGCCTTCGACACCTACAGCGGGCAGGAAGTCCTGGTTCGCCAGGTGCTGTTGCCCGAGGTCGTCGAGGCCGAGGTGCTCGACGCGGAGGGCCTGCCCGAGGGGTTCACCGCCCGCGCGCACGGGGCGCGCCGCGGCCCGGCGGCCCGCGCCGCCACCCGCCGGCCCTCGGACCCGGCGGTGCGGCGCGCGGTCGAGGCCGTGCAGGCGGTGGCCGGCATCCCCGACCATCCGCGCCTGGACCAGGTCTTCGACGTGTTCGCCGAGGGCGGTTCGCTGTGGATCGTCAGCGAACTGGTGCCCGCGCGCCCGCTGGCCTCGCTGCTGGCCGAGGAGCCGCTGAGCCCGTACCGGGCGGCCGAGGTCGCCTCCGACGTCCTCATGGCCCTGCGGGTGCTGCACGCCCACGGCTGGGTCCACCGCAACATCACCGCCCGCACGGTCCTCGTCTGCGACGACGGCCGCGTGCTGCTGACCGGCCTCGCCGTCGGCGCGGCGGAGGAGGCGCTGTGCGGGTACGACCCGGTGCCCGCGCAGGACGCGGAGGCGGACGGTGCGGGACCGGTGCTCCCCGCGGGCGGGAGCGCCGGCGGCCCCGGTGCCGGGGTGCCCGGCGCCGGTGGCGGGCCCGGTGCGCTGCCGGGACCCGTCCCCGGACCGGTCCCGGCCGCCGGGGGTCCGGGGGACCGGGGGCTCCCGCCCTCCGCCGACGCCGATCCCGAGGCCGCGCGCCGCGCCGCGATCCAGGCGCGGGCGGCCGGCGGGCTGCCGGTGCCGGGCGCGGGCGGGGCGGCCGGCGGAGCGGTCGGCACCGGACCGGCGGGCCGGTGCGCGCCGGAGACCGGGGAGGACATCCGGGCCGCCCGCGCCGGGGCGATCGCCGCCTACCGCGCGGGAGCCCGGGCCGCGGCCCGGGTGCAGGAGACCCAGCAGAACGGCCCTGCCGAGCTGCCCGCGGGCCGCCCGGCCGCCGGGGCGGTCCCCGCCCTCCCCGCCGGTGCCGCGGGAGGGCCCGGAGCCGGACGCTGGGACGAGCCGGGTGCCGGTGGGAGCGTGCGCCGGGGGCCGGGTACCGCGCTCGCGGCCGAGCGGGCGCGCCAGGTGCGGATGACCGTGGTGGGGCCGGTGACCGAGCGCTGGGCGCCCGAGCAGGCCGTGCCCGTGCACGAGAACTGGCAGCTGGCGGCACCGGTCGGGCCCGCCACCGACCTGTGGGCCCTCGGGGCGCTGCTCTTCCGGGCCGTGCAGGGACACGCGCCCTACCCCGAGGAGTCCACGGCCGAGCTGGTGCAGCTGGTGTGCGCGGAGCCGCCCGCCTTCGCCGAGGAGTGCGGTCCGCTGCGCCCGGTCGTGGAGTCGCTGCTGCGTCAGGACCCCACCGACCGGCTGGACTTCGAGGACCTGGGGGGCTGGCTGCGCTCCCTGGTGCGTTCCGCGCCCGAACCGGACGCCGGCAGCCACGTCGTCCCCGTGCCGCCCGACCCCAGGCGGCTGCCGATCGTCCGGCGCCGCGGCGAGCTGGTGCGGCGGTGGCGCCGCAACGGCGCGCCGGCGGCCCCCGCCCGGCACAAGCGGGCCCGGCAGGAGGCTCCGGCGGCCCGTTCCCCGCGCAGTCTCGGCCGGACCCTGGTGCTGCTGGTCCTGCTCCTGCTGGCGGGCGCGGTCGCGTACGCGATGGTGTTCATGCCCAAGGACGGGCCGGGTGGCGCGGCGGCCGACGGGCACACGGGAGACTCCGGCCGGGCGGGTTCCGCGCCCTCCGGCGCGCAGCCGTCCGCCGGGCAGGACGCGCCCGACGGCGACCCACCGGAGTCCGCGCCCGCCGCGGAGACCCAGACCGGGGGGGACCCCTCCGTCGCCGACGGGTTCACCCTGCGCACCGACCCGGACGGCTTCCGCGTCGCCGTCGCCAAGGGCTGGCAGCGCACGCCCAGGAACGGCAGCGCCCAGGTGGTGTACGCGCACGAGGACTTCGAGCTGATCGTCGTACCGGGCAGGGACAGCGCCTCCGCCAACGGCGGCGACCCGATGGCCTACCAGCGGGACAAGGAGCGCGAACTCCAGCCGTACCGGGACTCCAGCTGGGCCACGGCCACCGGTCTGCGCACCATCGAGGTGGGCGGACGGACCATGGCCGAGGGCCAGTTCACCTGGACCGACGACCAGGGGCGCGACCTGTACGTGCGCAACATGGCGATCCTGCTCGACGGCCGCTACCACATCGTCCAGGTCCGCGGTCCGGAGGCCGAACGCGACGAGGTGACACGCCTGTACGAGCAGGCGACGGCGACGTACCGCTACACCGGCTGAGAAACCGGTGCCCCCGCCGGGGCACCGTGTTCCGGCCCGGGGCCCGGCACCGCGACTGAGCGCCCGTCACTTCTGTTGAGCGCGACGGCACCCGGTTCCCGTCCGCGCGCGGAAGCGACAACCGTCACAGTGCGGTTTCCGTGCCACCCCGCAGGTTCCCTGCGGGCAGGCCGGTCCTTAGTCTGACCCTGTCAAGACCATTGCGGGGCAACGTGAATCAAATGCAGGGCCTGCTCGTAGCGGGCCGCTACCGGCTCGCCGATTCCATCGGCAGCGGCGGCATGGGCCGGGTGTGGCGCGCCCACGACGAGGTGCTGCACCGGGCGGTCGCCGTCAAGGAGCTGACCGCCGCGCTCTACGTCTCCGACAGCGACCGGGCGATCCTGCTCGCGCGCACCCGGGCCGAGGCGCGCGCCGCCGCGCGCATCAACCACTCCGCCGTCGTCACCGTGCACGACGTCCTCGAACACGACGGCCGTCCGTGGATCGTGATGGAGCTGGTCGAGGGCAACTCGCTGGCCGACGCGGTCAAGGAGCGCGGCCGCATCGAGCCCCGGGAGGCCGCGCGGATCGGCCTGTGGGTGCTGCGGGCACTGCGCGCCGCGCACTCCGCCGGCGTACTGCACCGGGACGTCAAGCCCGGCAACGTGCTCCTCGGCCGGGACGGCCGGGTCCTGCTCACCGACTTCGGCATCGCCCAGATCGACGGCGACACCACCATCACCCGCACCGGGGAGGTCGTCGGCTCGGTCGACTACCTCGCGCCCGAACGGGTGCGCGGCCACGACCCAGGCTCGTCCTCGGACCTGTGGGCGCTGGGCGCCACCCTGTACACGGCGGTCGAGGGCCGTTCGCCGTTCCGCCGCACCTCTCCGCTGAGCACCATGCAGGCGGTCGTCGAGGAGGAGGCGGAGGACCCCCGGTACGCCGGTCCGCTCGCGCCCGTCATCACCGCACTGCTGCGCAAGGAACCCGACCGGCGGCCGGGGCCGGAAGAGGCCGAGCAGATGCTCGCCGAGGCGGCGGAGGGCCGTCGGCCGCACGCGGCCCGGGCGTTCGTCCCGACCCAGGGCTCGGGCCTGGGCACCGCCGGGCCGTACGGCCCGGCGGGCGCGCCGGGGTACGGCTCCGGGGTGGGCGCGCCGGCGTACGGCCCGGGCGCCACCGCTCCCGGCCACGGCGCCGCCGCCCCCGCGTACGGCTCCGGAACGGCGGCCTCCGGCTACGGCTCCGCCGTCCCGGGCCATCCGGTCACCGGGCCGACGGCCGTGGCGCCCGCCGCCGCGGGCACGGCGCGCCCGGCGGCCCGGCACCGGCTGCGCACGGTCGCGCTCGTCGTCGCCGCCGCGGCCCTGTTCGGCGGGGCGGTGGCGAGCGGCTACCAGCACTGGGACGACCGGGGACGGACCGAGGTGACGGACGGGACCACGCCCACGCCGGTGCCCCCGACCCCGAGCGGCTCGGGCACCGCCGGCTCCGAGGGCGCCGTCCCCGACACCTGGGTGCGGCACGTCGACCCGCTGGGCTTCGGCATCTCCCTGCCCAGGGGCTGGAAGCGCAAGGTCTACGACATCCAGGGCGACCTCAAGCAGGTCGACTACACGCCCGACGGCGGCAAGCACTTCGTGCGCGTCTCCATCGACACCTCACCGGACTTCGCCGACGCCTACCAGCACCAGCGGGACCTGGAGCAGCAGCTCAGCCGGCTGGTCGGCTACCAGCGCGTCACCATGGAGGAGAACACCTACCGCGACCGCAAGGGCTCGCTGTGGGAGTACACCTGGACCGCCCTGAAGAAGGACCCCCCCTACGTGCCCGGGCCGCGGCACGCCGTCGAGGAGACGTACTACTCGCGGGAGGGCACCGAGTACGCCCTCTACATGTCCTCGCCCTCGGTGGACTGGCCGACGACGAGCAGGCAGTTCACCCGGGTGCTGCAGGGCTGGCAGCCGGACGCCGGCTGATCCGGCCGGACGCCACCCGACCGGGTGGCGTCCGGCCGGGTTGGCCGGTCGGCGCTCCGGAGGCGGTGCGTCCGGTGCGGCATGATGGGCCCCATGGGGACCGAGGGGGACGATTGCCGCGTGATCGCGGGCCGTTACCGCCTGGAGGCCCGGATCGGGCGCGGCGGCATGGGCGTCGTGTGGCGGGCGAGCGACGAGGTGCTGGGCCGCCGGGTCGCGGTCAAGGAACTCGCCCCGGACGACTCCCTGCCGGACGACGACGCCCGGCGCCGGCGCGACCACACCTTCCGTGAGGCCCGCGCGGTGGCGCAGTTGCGGCACCCGCACATCATCGTCGTGCACGACGTCCTGGAGCACGGCGAACGCCCCTACATCGTCATGGAGTTGATCGACGGCGGCTCGCTGGCCGACCGGATCGACAGACGGGGCCCGGTGGACCCGGTCGAGGCCGCCCGCATCGGCGCCGACCTGTTGAGCGCGCTGCGCACCGCGCACGGGTCCGGGGTGCTGCACCGGGACATCAAACCGGCGAACGTCCTGGTCGAGTCCGGCACCGACCGGGTGGTGCTCACCGACTTCGGCATCGCGCAGGTCGCCGGTGCCACCACGCTCACCGAGACCGGTTCCTTCGTCGGCTCGCCCGAGTACACCGCCCCGGAGCGGATGTCCGGCGTCCGTACCGGCCCGGAGTCCGACCTGTGGTCGCTGGGCGCGCTGCTGTGCACGGCGCTCAGCGGCGAGTCGCCGTTCCGGCGCGACTCGCTCGGCGGCACCCTGCACGCCGTCGTGGCCGCCGAGATCCGGCCACCCGCGCAGGCCGAGCCGCTGCTGCCCGTCGTGCGGGGGCTGCTGGAGCGCGATCCGGACCGGCGGCTGGGCGCGGCGGACGCCGAGTGGATGCTGCGGACGTTCCTGGAGACCGGCCGGACCCCGCCGGCGCCGGACGGACCGGCCGCCCCGGGCGCCCCCGGCCCGGGACGCGGGGCCGGGCCGGGGGCGATCGGGATGCGCGCCCCCGCTCCCCCCGCCGCACCCCACCCGCCGTTCGGGCGCGACGCGCCCCGCGGGCCCCGCGCCCCGTCCGGGTCCCCGGCCCGGCAACCGCCGTCCGTGGACCGGTCCCTGCGCGGAGCGCTCATCGGCGCGCTGCTCGTCGCCGCGGTGGCCGGTGCGGGCGTGTCGGCGGTGGCCCTGCTGCTGAACCAGGACGGCGGCGGGGACGGCACCCCGGGCGGCCCGCCGTCCGGCACGGCGACGGGGGCACGCACCACCGCCTCGCCGTCCGCGACGGCCACCCCCGCGCCCAGCGCCACGGGTGCGCCGACGGGCGGCCCGGCCACGGCCGTCTCCCGCACCGCGCCATCCGGTTACCGCACCGCCCGGGACCCGGCCGGCTTCTCCCTGGCCGTACCGGAGGACTTCGCCCGCGAGTGGCAGGACGAGCGCGTCCTCTACCTCTCCCCGACGCGGACCTTCCGCCTCGGCATCAAGGTCACCGAACCCCGGCCGGGCGGTCCGGTGGCCGTGCTGGAGCGGGCCGCGGCCGACGGCCCCGGGAACAACCCCGGCTACCACGACGGCCGGGTCACCCGCACCACGCACGCCGCGCACCCCGCGGCGTTCTGGGAGTTCACCTGGAACGGCTTCAGCGCCGCGGAGGGCCCCCGGCACACCTACGACCTGTGCTGGGAGGAGGGCGGGCGCATGTACGACGTGTGGGTGTCGGCACCGGTCGGCACGGTGCGCGAGGCCCGGGAGCACTTCGACGTGGCGGTCGACACCTTCTCGGCCGACGCCCGTTGACCGCTGCCCGCCCACGGCGTCGCGACCGGCCAGTCCTCCCGCGAGGCCGACGCGGACGGCGCGGACGGCGCGGCGCGGACGGCGCCCGGGTGGTGCCGGGACCCGGCTCCCGGTCGACGGCACGACAGGCCGTGCGCTGCGACCACCGGCCCCGCACCCGCCGCCCACGCGTCCGCGGGGGCACCGGCGCGGAAGCCGGGTGCCGGGCGGCCGGCCGCCGGGCGGTACCGGTTGCCCGCCGGGCCCGCCGCACGGTGGAACGGGCACCGCGCGGCGGGCCGGTGACGGTCCGTACCGGCTCGCCGCCCGCCGCCCGGGTGAGGGGGTGCCGGTAAGAATGCTGTCACCAGCCGCAAACGGCGGTGATCTTGGGAGGGTGTCACCCGTGTGGGTGAGTCCTGGGCCGTACGGCTGCGGTGGGTGAAGCTCTGCGAGGACGATCGGCGATCGTGGCCCGTACTCCGTTGGACCTGGATGAACTCGTCGAGCACTGGACGCTGCTGAAGGACGAGCAGGCGCTCGTGTCCGGCAAGCGCGGTGCGACGCGACTGGGCTTCGCCGTGTTGCTGAAGTTCTACACGCAGTACGGCCGGTTTCCCCGGAACCGGGCAGAATTGCCCGGTGAGGCAGTGGAGTTCGTCGCCCGGCAGGTGCAGGTTCCTGCCTCGAAGCTGGGTTTCTACGACTGGACGGGCGCACGGTCGAGTACCACCGTGCGCAGGTCCGGGAGCACCTCGGCTTCCGTGAGTGCAGCGTCGCGGACGCGGAGAAGCTGACGGTGTATCTGACTGACAACGTCGCGCACAAGGAACGCAGGCCCGAGCAGGTGCGGGTGGAACTGCCGGTGCGCTGCCGCGCGGAGAGTATCGAGCCGCCCACGTCGGGCCGGTGCGACCGGATCGTGGGGGCTGCCCTGCGGGCGGCCGAGGAGGCACTGACGGCCCTGATCTCCTCGCGGCTGACCGTGGAGAGCATCGAGCGGATCGTGGCTCTGGCGGTCGGCGCCGACCAGGACGACGCCGGACCCACGGACGGCGGTACGGAGGGCGAGGACGCGCCGCCGGTGCTGGCGAAGGTCAAGGAAGCGCCGGGCAACGTGAGCCTGGAGACGATGCTCACCGAGATCGACAAACTTCTGGCGGTGCGGGCGATCGGTCTGCCACGGGATCTGTGCGCCGACGTCGCGCCGAAGGTCGTGGCGAGCTGGCGGGCGCGGGCCGCGGTGGAGTCGCCTTCCCATCTGCGGACGCACCCGGTGGCGCTGCGGGTGGCGCTGCTGGCCGCGCTGCTGCACGAGCGGGAGCGGGAGATCACGGACACGCTGGTGGAGCTGCTGATCTCCACGGTGCACCGGATCGGGGCGCGGGCCGAGAAAAAGGTCACCGAGCAGCTCGTCAACGCGTTCAAGAAGGTGTCGGGCAAGGAGAACATCCTCTTCAAGCTCGCCGAGGCGTCGCTCGGCACCCCGGAGGGGTCGGTCCGCCAGGTCGTTTCCCGGCGGTGTCCGGGGGTGAGGCGACGCTGCGGGAGCTGGTGCACGAGTTCAAGACCCGGGGGCCGGTCTACCGGCGCACGGTGCAGACCACGTTGAAGGCGTCGTACACCAACCACTACCGGCGCGGGCTGATCAAGCTGCTGGACGTACTGGAGTTCCGTTCCGGCAATCACGTCCACCGGCCGGTGCTCGAGGCCCTGGCGCTGGTGGCGCGGTACGCGAACGCGGGGAACACGACGTACTACCCGCTGGGCGAGACGGTGCCGGTCCACAAGGCGATGGGCGGGGACTGGGCGGAGGTCGTGCACCGCACCGACAAGCGGGGCCGACGCCGGGTGGTGCGCATGGTCTACGAGGTCGTCGCCTTCCAGGCACTGCGCGATCAGCTCAAGTGCAAGGAGATCTGGGTGGTCGGCGCCGACAAGTGGCGCAACCCGGACGAGGACCTGCCGCAGGACTTCGAGGCCCGGCGGGCGGAGAACTACCGGGAGCTGCGCAAGCCGCTGGACGCCGCGGTGTTCGTCGACGAGTTGCGCGAGCGGATGACGGCCGAGCTGACCCTGCTCAACGACGGGATGCCGAAGCTGTCCCGGCTGGACATCGCCGAGCGAAAGTCCGGGGCGATCCGGCTGACGGCGGCCGAGGCCCAGCCCGAGCCGCGCAACCTGCGCAGGATCAAGGCCGAGGTACAGCGGCGTTGGGGCGTCGTGCCGCTCGTCGACATGCTCAAGGAAGCGGTGCTGCGGACCGGATGCCTGGACGCGGTCACCTCCGTCTCCGGCGGCAGCCTTTCGCCGGAGGTGCTGGCCGAACGCCTGCTGCTGGTCATCTACGCGTACGGTACGAACACCGGGATCAAGGCCGTGGCGTCCGGCGGCCACGGCCACACCGAGGACGAACTCCGCTACGTACGGCGCCGGTATCTGTCGGCGGAGGCCGCTCGCGCCATCGCCATCCAGATCGCGAACGCCACCTTCGCCGCCCGCAGCACCGAGCTGTGGGGCCAGGGCTCGACCGCGGTCGCCTCCGACTCCACCCACGTGCGCGCCTACGACCAGAACCTCTTCACGGAGTGGCACTCGCGCTACGGCGGCCGTGGGGTGCTCATCTACTGGCACGTGGAGAAGAAGTCGCTGGTCATCCACTCCCAGCTGATCAACTGCACCGCCTCCGAGGTCGCCGCGATGATCGAGGGCGCGATGCGGCACGGAACGACGATGGACGTGGAGGCCAACTACACGGACTGGCA
The DNA here is from genome assembly GCF_030499535.1 of Streptomyces sp. TG1A-8. NCBI lineage: Bacteria > Bacillati > Actinomycetota > Actinomycetes > Kitasatosporales > Streptomycetaceae > Streptomyces > Streptomyces sp. TG1A-8. Next base: position 2,895,727 of record NZ_JASTLB010000001.1, on the reverse strand, counting down.
CGGCCAGTCGGAAATCGGGTTTGGCATCACGCGATTGCTGAACTTCGACCTGCTGCCGCGTATCAAGCGGATCAACAAGGTGAAGCTGTACCGGCCGGTGGCCGGCGAGCCGGATGCCCACCCGCAGCTGACCCTGGCGCTCACCCGTCCGATCCGCTGGGAACTCATCGCCCAGCAGTACGACCAGATGATCAAGTACGCCACCGCCATCCGGACCCGTACCGCGTCCACCGAGGCGATCCTGCGCCGCTTCACCCGCAACGCCTCCCACCCCACCTACGCGGCGATGCTGGAGGTCGGCCGTGCCCAGAAGACCATCTTCGTGGCCCGCTACCTGCGGCTTCGGGACCTTCGGCGGGAGGTCGAGGAGGGCCTGAACGTGATGGAGCCCTCCAACGGCGCGAACTCCGTGATCGCGTACGGCAAGGGCGGGGAGATCGCCTCGAACCGGCGCGACGAGCAGGAGATGTTCGTGCTGTGCCTGCGGATTCTGCAATCGGCCCTGGTCTACGTGAACACCCTGATGCTCCAAGACATCCTCGGCGAAACGGAGTGGGCCACCCTGCTCACCCCGGCCGACCGGCGCGGCCTGACCCCGCTCTTTTGGTCCCACGTCCGGCCATACGGCGAGGTCACCCTCGACATGGCCGCCCGCCTCAACCTCACCGCGGTCACGGTGTCCAGCCCTCGTACAGCGGGCGATGAGGAGCCGGCTGAGGAAGGTGCGGACGCATAAGGCTGTCCAGTCCCGCCGACGACGCGGTGGCGGTGACCCAGGCCACCAGCTCGGCGTCCACGAACGGGCGCCGTTTGCACTGTTCGACCAGGTCAGCCAGGTGCTCGCGCGAACATGCGGTCAGCCACCGCTTCCCGTCGAACTGCGGATCAGACGCGTGGACGACCGACCAATCCGGCACCAGCGCATCATCTCGGAGCCATCGGCGACCACCGTTCCTCACGGCTCACCCAGCTCGGGCAGACCCCTGGCACCGCCCCGCCCGCCCCTCTTCCTGCCTCCCAGCCCCGCCACCGCGCGTCAAGAGCGTGAAGAACGAAGAAGCAGCAGCTCAGAGGCTTGGTGTTTCTCGCCGATCAGCAAGGAATGCCGGGGTGGTCAACGACTCAGGATCGAAATCAAGTTCTCAGATCTGGTTCTGCCCGCCGTCGACGTAGATGTTCGCGCCGACGATGTAGCTGCTCTGTCCGGAAGCCAGGAACGCCACGGCGGCGGCGACCTCCTCAGGACGCCCTATGCGGCCCTTGGCCACGGTCGCGGCGACATTCTCCTTGACGGCGGACAGTGTCTCCTCGCCACCGAGAATATTGGCGAGTCCGGGAGTTTCGACCCCGCCCGGCGACACCGCGTTGACCCTGATGCCCCGACCCTTGAGTTCGTTGGACCATGTCCGCGCGAACGACCGAACGGCGGCCTTGGACGCCGCGTATGCACCGAACGCCTCCATGCCGTTGTCGGCGGCTGTGGAGGAGATCAGGATGACCGAGGCGCCGTCATTGAGCAGCGGGAGCGCCTTCTGCACGGTGAACAGAGTGCCCCGGACGTTGACTCCGAAGGTCTGGTCGAAGTGGTCTTCGGTGGTCTGCTCCAGCGTGCCGAACGCACCGACCGCCGCGTTCGCGACGAGCACGTCCAGTCCCTGTCCCCGGGCGCGGACCGCGTCGTAGAGCCGGTCCAGGTCGGCTGCCTCGGAGATGTCGCCGACCACCGCGGTGGCCCTGGATGTTCCGATGGTCTCGACGGCGGCATCCAACTCGGTCTTGCGCCGGCCTGTGATGAACACGTGCGCGCCCTCGTCTGCCAGACGTGCGGCGGTGGCCAGACCGATTCCGGTGCTGCCGCCGGTGACCACAGCCGTCCTGCCCTCAAGCTGTCCCATGCGAGTGCCTCCATAGCCCTCTGTGTTGACCTGCTTCGATAGCCATACTCCAGGAACACCCCGGTACAGTGCATCACGTATAGTCCTCATTTCTTTACGTATCGTCCAGAAGGGAGGAGCGCATGCTCGGCTCCGGCGATCCGATCACCGACGCCATCGGTCTTCTGCGCCCTCGCACCGTGATCGACCCCGGTCTCCATGCGGCGGGCCCCTGGGCGCTGCGCTTCGACCAGCCCTCGGATGTCAAGCTTGGCGTCGTCGCGCGCGGCACGTGCTGGCTGACCCTTGACGGGCGCAAGCCCGTACTACTGGAAGAGGGCGACTTCTACCTATTGGGCAACCCCCCGCCCTACGTCCTGGCCAGCACGCTCACCGCACCATCGCGCCCCGCGAAGTCGGTGTGGGGGAGCGCCAGGGACGGTGTCGTACGCATCGGCCCGGAGGCCGAGGAAGACACATACCTCTGCGGCGGGCACTTCTCGTTCGAGGGCACGAACACCCCAGCCCTGACCCAAGTCCTACCGCTGCTCGTGCTTGTCCGTGCCGCAGATCCCCGCGGCAAGCTCCTGGCACACCTCAGCGAGCTCCTGGTCTCCGAGACCAGGACCGCCGCCGCCGGCAGCTCTCTCGTCCTGAACCACCTCGCCCAGGTCCTATTCGTCCACATGCTGCGCGCCCACGCCGAACAGGCCGATCAGCCCACCGGCTGGCTGGGAGCGCTCAACGACGACGGCATCGGTGCCGCACTTCGCGCCATGCACACCGACGCGGCACACCCCTGGACACTCAAAGAGCTTGCCGATATCAGCCACATGTCACGTTCCGCGTTCGCCTCATCCTTCAAGAGCCGGGTTGGAACCACCCCGCTGGACTATCTGATCCAGTGGAGAATGAGCCTCGCCCGCGACGCCCTGAGCCGCGGCACACGAACGATCTCCGAACTCGCGTTCATGATCGGCTACAAATCCGAAAGCGCGTTCAGCACCGCATTCCGCCGCGTGGTCGGTTCCTCACCCAAACAATTCCGCGAAACATCAACCTGCGCGGTCAACGGTCGTCCGGATCAGGGCCACTGACCCCGTACCGCGACAAGTACCCGTTCTCGAAGCCCATAGTCAGGGATCGAAATCAGGTTCCCGGGCCCGCTGCCCTGGCTGTTGGGAGGCGCCGTGCTGCCGGCAGGAGCTCTCCCGCGGATTCAGCGCAGCGGGACCACGAACCGGACTCCGGCGGCAACGCCTTAGCCACACACGGTGTCGTCCTCCCCGAGCACCGCCGGCTCCGACCACCATCAGCGGCATGCCGATCAGTAGCGCTGGGATCGACAACCCGAAGGTCGCACAAGCGAACGGGTGACCAAAAGGAGTCGCGCATGTTCGCGAACACACGGCTCGTTCGCACGGCGCTCATCTATCGACCGATTGATGAGCAAGATCGATAAGCGGCGGCGGCTGCCGGATCGGCGTCGGATCATGCCCATGAAACGGTGTCAGAAAGTCGATGTACCCAAGAACTTGAGGAGCACCCTTTTCTGTACGATCTGGCGGGTGCGGCCAGCCCAGGACGACGACGCCACCGACCTCCTCGCCCCGTTCCGGCCGTACGGACCGGCAGCTTCGTGGGATACGCACGCGTGTCCACGAAGGGGCAGTTGCTCGACCGGCAGATCCACGCACTCGCCGCAGCAGGGTGCATCCGGATCTTCTCCGACAAGAAGTCCGGCAAGAACGCCGAACGCGAGGAACTGTGGAAGGCCCTCGACTACCTGCGCGAGGGCGACACCCTCATCGTCCCGTCGCTGGACCGGCTCGGCCGCTCCATCCAGGACCTCATCGCAATCGTGTCCGGCCTGCGCAAGCGCGGCGTCGGCTTCACCTCGCTGCACGAGGCGCTCGACACGATCACACCCGGCGGGCGCCTGGTCTTCCACGTGTTCGCGGCCCTGGCGGAGTTCATCCGCGAACTCATCGTGCAGGGCACCAACGAGGGTCTGGACGCCGCCCGCGCCCGCGGCGCCCGACTCGGCCGCCCGCCGGCGATGACAGAGGAGCAGGTACGTCACGCCCGCGACCTGCTCGCCCGCCCGGAGAACACCGTCACCTCGATCGCGAAGCTCCTCGGCGTCTCCAGGAACACGATCTATAACTACGTGCCCGAGTTGAAGGGCGGTCGCCTCGCACTCGCTGAGGCGCCGAGCACGCCGGAACTGCCCCAACCCACCAGGTCCGAGGGCTGATCACCGCCGTTTGCGGCTGGTGACAGCATTCTTACCGGCACCCCGTGAGGGCGGCCGCCCCCGCCCGGGGCCGCGGGGCGGCGCAGCCGCCGATCGCGAACCCCGGCCCCCGGCACCCTCCGGACCGGCCCGCACCGGTGGGCCCGGTGACCGTGTCGCTTCGACAACGGGCCGGCGCGCACGGTACTCATGGGGCATGACGCGAGACGGCGAACACCCGCCCGGGGAACGGTTGATCGGCGGACGCTACCGCCTCCGCGGGCGCATCGGGTCCGGGCCGTCCGGGACCGTCTGGCGGGCGCGGGACGAGCGGGAGCGGCGGGACGTCGCCGTCAAGGAGCCCGCACTGCCCGGGGACCCGGCCGACGACGAGGACAGCCGGCGGACCGCGCACCGGCTCTACCGGGAGGCGCGGGCCGCCGCCCGGGTCCGGCACCCCTCCGCCGTCACGCTGCACGACGTGGTCACGGACGACGGACTGCCCTGGATCGTCATGGAGTTGGTCGAGGGCGAACCGCTGGACGAGGTCCTGCGGCGCGGCCCCCTGCCGCCCGCCGAGGCCGCCCGCGTCGGACTCGCCGTCCTCGGGGCGCTCCGCGCGGCGCACGCGGTGGGGATCGTGCACCGGGACATCAAGCCCGCCAACGTCCTGGTCGAGTCCGGCACCGGCCGGGTCGTCGTCACCGACTTCGGGACCGGGGACGGGCACGCCGAGGAGGCTCCCGCCGGGTTCGTCGCCCCGGAGCGGGCGCCCGGGCGGGCGGCCGGGTCCGTCGCCGGACCCGCCGCCGACCTGTGGTCCCTCGGCACGCTGCTCGCCACCGCCGTCGAGGGGGGAGACCCCGGCCCGCTCGGCCCGCTCGTGGCCCGGCTCCACGCACCGGACCCCGGGGCCCGGCCGGACGCGGAGGAGGTCACGGCCGTCCTGGAGGCGTACCTCGGGACCGGCTCCGTATCGCCGGAGCCGGAGCCGGAGCCGGAGCCGGAGCCGGAGGTGTCATCGGCACGGCCGGAACCGCTCGCGCCCGGGACGGCGGCCGGGCCCGTGCCGGCACCCGTGCCCGTCCCCATGCCCGCCCCAGACTCCGCCCCCGCGCGCCCCGCGCGCCCCTCGGACTCCGGGCCCCCGCCGGACCCGCCCGGGCCCCGCCGCCGCACCCCCTTCGCCGCGCTCGGTCTCCTGCTCGCGAGAAAACCCGGCACCGAGTGATCGGTGCCGGACAACGCCCCTGATCAGCACATTCGCTGCCAGTGATCACTGGCGGGATGTGAGCAGTCGGTGAATCCCGATTACCGACGGGTACACAAACACCCCGCCGCGGCATACCCTGCGCGTCATGACGGACTCGCAGGCCCTGCGCCGCACCGGCACCAACCCGCTCGCGCCCGCCCCCGAAGGCGCCCGCACCGCCGCCGACGTGGTCACACCCGAGCTGGTGGCCCGGCTGACCAAGGACGTCGTCGGCTCCGGCCGGACCGCCAACCACACCCCCTTCACCGGGGAGAAGCTGGCCGACCTGCCCGAGTCCACCCCCGAGGACGTCCTCGGGGCCTTCCGGGCGGCCCGTGCCGCGCAGCCCGCGTGGGAGAGGACGCCGGTGCGGCAGCGCGCCGCCGTGCTGCTCCGCTTCCACAACCTGCTGCTGGAACGCCAGGCCGAGGTCCTCGACCTGGTCCAGCTGGAGACCGGCAAGGCCCGCCTGCACGCGCACGAGGAGGTGCAGGCCGTCGCCGTCGCCGCCCGGCACTACGGCAGGAAGGCCCCCGCCCATCTGCGGCCCAAGCGGCACACGGGCGCCGTGCCGGCCCTGACGAAGGTGACCGAACTGCGGCACCCGCGCGGTGTGGTGGGCCAGATCGCCCCCTGGAACTACCCGCTGGAACTGTCCGTCGGCGACGCGCTGCCCGCCTTCGCCGCCGGCAACGCGGTCGTGATGAAGCCGGACACCGAGACCTGTCTCACCGCCCTGTGGGCCCGCGACCTGCTCATCGAGGCGGGACTGCCCGCCGGCGTCTTCCAGGTCGTGCTCGGCGAGGGCCCGGTCGTCGGACCCGAGATCGTCCGGCACGCCGACTACGTCTCCTTCACCGGCTCCACCCGCACCGGCCGCGAGGTCGCCCGGGGCGCCGCCGCCCGCCTGGTCGGCGTCTCCCTCGAACTCGGCGGCAAGAACGCCATGCTGGTGCTGGACGACGCCGACGTCGAGAAGGCGGCGGCCGGCGCCGTCCGCGCCTGCTTCTCCTCCGCCGGCCAGCTCTGCATCTCCATCGAGCGGCTGTACGTCCACGAGTCCGTGGCCGACGCCTTCCTGGACCGCTTCGCCGCCCGCACCCGGGCCATGCGGCTCGGCAGCTCCCTCGCCTACGGCGCCGACATGGGCTCGCTGGTCGGGGAGCGGCAGCTGAAGACCGTCGAACGGCACGTGGAGGAGGCCGTCGCCAAGGGCGCGAAGGTGATCGCCGGCGGTGTGGCCCGCCCGGACATCGGCCCGTACTTCTTCGAGCCCACCATCCTCGACGGGGTCGAGGACTCCATGGCCGTGTGCGAGGAGGAGACCTTCGGCCCGGTCGTCTCCGTCTACCGCTTCGGCAGCGACGACGAGGCGATCCGGCGTGCCAACGCCACGCCGTACGGCCTGAACGCCTCCGTCTGGACGAAGGACGCCCGGCGCGGCCGTGACGTGGCCGCCCGTCTGCGCACCGGCACCGTCAACGTCAACGAGGGCTACGCGTCCGCCTACGGCAGCGTCCAGTCCCCGATGGGCGGCATGAAGGACTCCGGCCTCGGCCGCCGCCACGGCTCCGAGGGCATCCTCAAGTACACGGAGGCCCAGACGGTCGCCCAGCAGCGGCTGCTGCCGATGGCGCCGTCGCTGGGCATGGACGACGAGCACTACGCCCGGTTCATGAGCCGCAGCCTGCGCCTGATGAAGGCGTTCCGTTTCCGCTAGCGGTCCGCGTCACCGGCCACCAGTCACCAGCCAGTCAGCCCCTTCTCGACGAGGAGAGCACGTGTCGCAGGAGAAGTCCGTCCGGACCAGGGACGAGGACGGGTACGACTACGACGTCATCGTGATCGGCTCGGGGTTCGGAGGCTCCGTCTCCGCCCTGCGCCTGAGCGAGAAGGGCTACCGGGTCGGCGTCCTGGAGGCCGGCCGCCGCTTCACCCGCGCCGGCCTCCCCAAGAACTCCTGGGACCTGAAGAACTACCTGTGGGCGCCCAGGCTCGGCATGTACGGCATCCAGCGCATCCACCTGCTCGGCAACGTGATGGTGCTGGCGGGCGCGGGCGTCGGCGGCGGATCGCTCAACTACGCCAACACCCTCTACGTCCCGCCGAAGGCGTTCTTCGACGATCCCCAGTGGCGCGGCATCACCGACTGGCAGGAGGAGCTGGCGCCGTACTACGACCAGGCCCGGCGGATGCTCGGGGTCCGGCTCAACCCGACCATGACCCCCTCCGACGTGCACCTGAAGGCGGCGGCGCAGCGGATGGGCGTCGGCGACACCTTCCACCTGGCGCCGGTCGGCGTGTTCTTCGGCGACGGCGAGGACGCCGACGGGACGGTCACGGCGAAGCCGGGCCAGCAGGTGGCGGACCCGTACTTCGGCGGGGCCGGCCCGGCCCGCACCGCCTGCGCCGAGTGCGGCGAGTGCATGACCGGCTGCCGGCACGGCGCGAAGAACACCCTCAACGAGAACTACCTGTACCTGGCCGAGAAGGCCGGCGCGGTCGTCCACCCCATGACGACGGCCGTGTCCGTCACGGACGACTCGCGGGGCGGCTACGCGGTGGCCACGCTGCCCACGGACCGGAAGAGGAAGGGCGGGGGGCGGATCCTCACCGCCCGGAAGGTCGTCGTGGCGGCGGGCACCTACGGCACGCAGACCCTGCTGCACCGCATGAAGGCGGGCGGGCAACTGCCGCACCTCTCCGCCCGGCTGGGCGACCTGACCCGGACCAACTCCGAGGCGCTGGTCGGCGCGCAGACCGACAACCGCCGCTACCGCAAGGTGCACGGAACGGCGGCCGACTTCACGCGGGGCGTCGCCATCACCTCGTCCGTCCACCCGGACGACAGCACCCACATCGAGCCGGTCCGCTACGGCAGGGGTTCCAACGCGATGGGCAGCCTGTCCATCCTTCAGGTCCCCTACGCCGAGGGCTCCTCGCGCGTCCTCGCCTGGCTGGCGAACGCGGCCCGCCACCCCCTGCTGGTCGCCCGCTCCCTGTCCAACCGGCGCTGGTCGGAGCGGACCATCATCGGCCTGGTGATGCAGTCGCTGGACAACTCGCTGACGACGTACCTGAAGCCCGGCGGCGTGGGCAAGGGCCTGCTCACCGCCCGGCAGGGCCACGGCGCGCCGAACCCCAAGCAGATCAGGGCCGCGTCCGAGGCCGCCTCGGCCCTCGCCGAGGAGATCAACGGCTTCGCCGGCAGCAACGTCGGGGAACTGATGGGCACCCCGCTGACCGCGCACTTCCTCGGCGGCTGCCCCATCGGGGACTCCCCGCAGACCGGCGTGATCGACCCCTACCACCGGCTGTACGGTCACCCCGGCATCTCGGTGGTCGACGGCGCCGCGGTGTCGGCGAACCTGGGCGTCAACCCGTCGCTGACGATCACCGCGCAGGCCGAACGCGCCATGTCGTACTGGCCGAACAAGGGCGAGGAGGATCCGCGGCCGGCGCAGGGGGCGGCGTACGAGCGGCTGCAGCCGGTGGAGCCGCGCAACCCGGCGGTCCCCGCGGACGCGTTCGGCGCCCTGAGACTGCCCTTCCTGGGAATCCCGGTCGTACCGCCGAAGACCCCGTGACCGCGAAGACCCCGTGACCGCGGTGCCGGCCGCGCCGCCCGCGCACCGCCGGCCCCCGAGGGGGAGAGGAGGAGGGGCCGACGGCCGTTGACGAATCGGCCCGCCCGACGGTCGACGGCCCGGAGGGACACACCGGTCCGTACCGCCCCTCCCCGGGCCGCGAGTCCCTGCTCACCCCGTCCGGCGCGGAGCACGGGCTCTGCGGGGCCTCCGGCCACGACGTCGCCGGGACCGCGGGGCGAGGACCCCGGGCGGGTGTCCGCGGCCCAGCGGCTCACCTGGGCCCGCCTCCACGGCGAGCCGTGCCCCGGGGACCCCGCCCGGCGGGCGGGGTGCGGGGCGCCGGGCGGCCGGTCCCGGCCCGCTCGGCCGGGTCGAACCCAGGTGAGCCGAGCACCGAGGGACCTGCGTCCCCCTCCGAACGCAGGTCCCTCGTGTCCACCGTCTTCTCGATCCGGTAGCAGGTTTGATCGGCGAAGCTCCTGGACGGTTGTGCCGCCGTCCCGGAATTGTCCTGTGACGTGGATCACGCGGCACGGCGGAGGGCTTCGCGGGTTCCGGGCCGCGGGGGCCCTCGTCGGCCGGAGCGGCGCCGTCGTCCGTGCGGGCGCCCGGGAGCGAGCGTCCGCGGGCCGGCGCGGTGCCCGGGGACCCGAGGGCCGCGGCCGCCGGGTCCGGCACGACGCCGGACCCGACGAAGCGGCGCGCGGGCCGTTCACGCCCCGTACGGGTGGGGCGGGGCCGGACTCAGATGCGGCCCCGGCACAGCTCCAGCAGGGTCATCGCCAGCGGGGTGCCCGGCTTGCCGAGGGCCTCCCGGTACCGGCCGAGGATCTCCATCTCGCGGGAGAGGTTCACCCGGCGGCCGCCGGAGGCGATGCGGGTCTGCTGGACGACGGTGGAGACGGCCATCCGCTCCTGGATCAGGCCGATGATCCGGTCGTCCAGCGCGTCGATGCGCGTCCGGGCGTCCGCGATGGTCTGTTCCGGACCGGTCGTGGTGGCGGGGGTCATCATGTCGGGGCTCCTGACGAAGTGGCCGGCGCGGTGCCCGGAACGACAGGACCCGGAGAACGACAGGCGCCCCGGGCCTTGTCGGCCCGGGGCGCCTGGGAAGTCGCTTGGCGTTGCGCTCAAGCAGCACGACCATGGCAGCCGGCGGGCCGGGTGCCATAGGTAAAGAGGAAGGTCGAGTGCGCGAGCATGCGCCCAGTATGCCACGGCACGCTCCCGCTCCGCCGGGCCGGGCGGGCGGGCGGAGCGGGTCCCGGGGCCGGGGCGGAGCCCGGCGGACGGCGAGGCCACCCGCGGACGCCCCGGTAGACTCGATGGCACAAGACCCCCGCCCGACCGCCGGAAGGCACCCCGTGTCATCAGCGACTCCCGCTGCCGCCACCCCCGACACCGTCCTGGTCGTCGACTTCGGCGCGCAGTACGCCCAGCTCATCGCCCGTCGCGTCCGCGAGGCGCGGGTCTACAGCGAGATCGTGCCGAGCACCATGCCGGTCGACGAGATGCTCGCCAAGGAACCCGCGGCGATCATCCTGTCCGGAGGCCCCTCCTCGGTGTACGAGGAGGGCGCGCCCCGCCTCGACCGCCGGCTCTTCGAGTCCGGCGTCCCTGTCTTCGGCATGTGCTACGGCTTCCAGTTGATGGCCCAGGTCCTCGGCGGCACCGTCGACAACACCGGCGCCCGCGAGTACGGCCGCACCGACCTGCACGTGTCGAAGGCCTCCTCGACCCTCTTCGAGGGCACCCCCGCCGAGCAGGCGGTCTGGATGTCCCACGGCGACGCCTGCTCCGCCGCCCCCGAGGGCTTCTCCGTGACCGCGTCCACGGACGTCGTCCCGGTCGCCGCCTTCGAGAACGACGAGAAGAAGCTCTACGGCGTCCAGTACCACCCCGAGGTCATGCACTCCACGCACGGCCAGCAGGTGCTGGAGCACTTCCTGTACCGCGGCGCGGGCCTGACCCCGTCCTGGACCACGGGCAGCGTGATCGAGGAGCAGGTCGCCGCGATCCGCGAGCAGGTCGGCGACAGGCGCGCCATCTGCGGCCTGTCCGGCGGCGTGGACTCCGCCGTCGCCGCCGCCCTGGTACAGAAGGCCATCGGCTCGCAGCTGACCTGCGTCTACGTCGACCACGGCCTGATGCGCAAGGGCGAGACCGAGCAGGTCGAGAAGGACTTCGTCGCGGCCACCGGCGTCCAGCTGAAGGTCGTCGACGCCGAGGAGCGCTTCCTCACCGCCCTGAAGGGGGTCACCGACCCCGAGGAGAAGCGGAAGATCATCGGCCGCGAGTTCATCCGCGTCTTCGAGCAGGCCCAGGCCGAGATCATCGCCGACGAGGGCCCGGCCGTGGAGTTCCTCGTCCAGGGCACCCTGTACCCGGACGTCGTCGAATCCGGCGGCGGCACCGGTACCGCCAACATCAAGTCCCACCACAACGTCGGCGGCCTGCCCGAGGACCTCGAGTTCCAGCTGATCGAGCCGCTGCGCAAGCTGTTCAAGGACGAGGTCCGGATGGTCGGCCAGGAACTGGGCCTGCCCGAGGAGATCGTCCAGCGCCAGCCCTTCCCGGGCCCGGGCCTCGGCATCCGGATCGTCGGCGAGGTGACGAAGGAGCGTCTGGACCTGCTCCGCGACGCCGACGCCATCGCCCGCGAGGAGCTGAGCGAGGCCGGCCTGGACCGGGACATCTGGCAGTGCCCGGTCGTCCTGCTCGCGGACGTCCGATCCGTCGGCGTCCAGGGCGACGGCCGCACCTACGGCCACCCGATCGTCCTGCGCCCGGTCTCTTCCGAGGACGCCATGACCGCCGACTGGTCGCGGCTGCCGTACGACGTCCTCGCCCGCATCTCCACCCGGATCACCAACGAGGTCCGGGACGTCAACCGGGTCGTGCTCGACGTCACCTCGAAGCCCCCGGGCACCATCGAGTGGGAGTAGTCCCGCAGGTCACGTCCGCCTGAGCGTGCGCACCGGCTCTCCGGGCCGCCAGACCCGGACGACGAGGAGGGTGTCGTCCTCGACGCAGGTCCGCACGACCTCCGTCAGTTCGGTGCGGAAGAGGTGGAACGGCTGCGGCGGTTCCACCTCTTCCACGTACGCGGCCCGGGCCTCGCCGTCCGTCACCTCGTACGCCCGCCCGGCGATCCGCACGTCCCCGCCGGCCATCCCCGTGCCCTCGCCCGGGTTCGCCTGCAGGGCGAAGCGCGGGTCGCGGCGCAGGTCGAGCGCCTTGAGGGAGTCCGGCATCATGCCGAGCCACAGCTCACCGCCGGTGAAGGCGGCCTCCAGGCCGCTGGTGCGCGGGGAACCGTCCGCGCGGAGGGTGGCGAGGACGTGGTGGCGGAAGGCGCCGAAGCGTTCCTCGACGGTGCGGGCGAACTCGGGTGCGGCGGCCGCGAAGGCCGCCCAGGTGACAGGGCTCATGTGCGTCAGTCTGGCCGTGATACCCGACACCTCCTGTCGGATTTTCCGGCGGCGCGTCCTCTTCCCGGATCGACCACAAGCCGGCCCGTCGCCACCCGCGAACAGCTCGGCGGTGACCTGGTGGTCTGGATCAACCGCCAGCCCCTGTGGCAGGACGTCCGCCGCAGCGGGCCCGACCTGCTCAGCTGGGACCCGGCCGGGCCCCGCCGTCCCGCCGTCCTTCCGTCCCGCCGTCCTTCCGGGCTCCGCAGGCCGGGCCCCGCCCGCTGGACGTCCCCGGCCGTGCGGAGCCCGGCACGGCCGGTCAACGCAGGGGCCGGGACGTCACCCGTCCCGATCCGGCCAGGCCGCTCCGGGCCGCCCCCGCGTAGGGCACAATGCGCTTTCATCACAAGGGAGTTGGGTGGCCGGCGCGCCCCGGACGGGAGCATCGCCGGCCGCGCCGCGGGTCGTGCGGAAGGCGGGGGTCGGGCGTGGCGGTACAGGGGGCGGGACGGGGCACGGGTGCCGACCCGGTCGGCCCGGTCCACGGGGGCGGCTGCGACTGCGGGAACTGTCCGCACGGGGCGCGCGAGGGGCACCGGCGGGCCGTCGCCGCGTTCCTGCGCGCCCGCGACGCGTACGCGGCCGGCGCGGGCCTGCCGGCGGGCGTGGCGCACTCCGCGCCCGCGTCCCGCCAATGGGTCTCCGAGGAGCTGACCCAGTGGGCGGAGACCGTCGCCGAACGCGGCCGGGCGGAGGGACGGATGCGGCTCGCCCGGCTGTGGGTGCGCACGGCGGCGGTGGTGTGGGGCGCCGTCGTCGTCCTGCTGCTTACCGAGTCGCTCACCGCCGTCGGCGCGGGCTGGAACAGCGCGCGCACCGCCGCACTGCTCGCCGCGCTCGTCGTCGCCGCCGCGCTGACCGCCGCTTCCTGGTTCCACCGGGCGCACGGCGGGGCGCTGGCCCCGGTGATCGGGGAGGACAACCGGATGTCCACCTCCCGGACCGTGGCCGCCTGCTGGGTGCTGTTCGCCGCCTACGCGGTCCTGCTGCCGGCCGGCCGCCTGGCCGTCGCCTCCGACCCCGCCGAACGCGACGCGCTGCTCTCCGGGCTCGGCCTCGCGCGCGGGGCCGGTCTGGTGACCGTCATCGCCGTCGTGTGCGGGATCGCCGTGCTGGTGCGCCGGGTGGTCGGACTGCGCATCCTCGCCCAGCGGCTGCAGAAGCTGCCGGCCCACCGGCCGCGCGCCGCCGACCTGCTCACCGACGACGCCGGCCGGGGCGCCTTCGCCGATCTCCAGTACGTCGTCGTCAGCGCCGTCGCCCTGCTGTTCGCCGCCGTACGGCTGGCCCGCCGCCCGGACGGGCTGCCCGACCTGCCCTGGGGCCTGGCGGCCCTGGTGCTGATCTCCGCGGCGACCTACCTGGCCGGCAAGTACGCAGAGGGCGGCCGGCCGCTGATCCTGTCCGTGGTCCGCGCCCGCGAGCCCGGCGACCTGGACGGACCGATCCGGACCGGCGACGACGTCGAGGTCCGCGGCACCGGCTTCGTGCCCCCGGGGGCACAGTCCGCCGACCTCCTCTCCCGCATGGTCGTGCGCATCGGCGCGGTCCACGTCCACGTCCCCCTGGTCCCCGTCACCGGGGGTTTCCGCAACCCCACGGACACCACCCTGACCGTCCCGGTGCCGGCCGAGGTGGAACCCGGTACGGTGGAGATCCAGGTGATCACCGCGGCGGGGACGGCGAGCAACCGGTGCGTGGTGGAGGTGACGGACTGACCCCGGCGGACCGCCGGCGGGCAGGGCCATCCGGCAGCGGTGCACGGGGTTGATTGAACGAGCCCCGCCCGCCGCACGTATCGTCGGGTGAGGAGTCCGGGCACGGCAGGTGAGAGGCGGCTGGGATCGATGACTCAGGGTATGCGGGCGGACACGCGCCTCTCCCCACCGGGTGGCCGCCGCGACTGGCGGGACACGGCCTCGCACCACGCCCTCCTTCCGCTGCGCCTCTTCCTCGGCGTCACCTTCGTCTACGCCGGTCTGGACAAACTCACCGACAGCTCCTTCCTGCGGTCCGGCGGCGCCGGCTCCATCGGCGAGACGATGCGTGCCGCCCGCGACTCCGCCGCCCTCCCGGCCCTGATCGACCTGGCCCTGAAGAATCCGGTCGGCTTCGGCTGCGCCATCGCCCTCGGCGAGCTGGCCGTCGGCATCGGCGTCCTGCTCGGCCTGTTCACCCGGCTCGCCGCCCTCGGCGGCGCGCTGATCTCGCTCAGCCTGTGGCTCACCGTCAGCTGGGCCACCACGCCCTACTACTACGGCAACGACCTCGTCTACCTGATGGCCTGGCTGCCCCTCGTGCTCGCCGGAGCCCCCCGCCTCTCCCTCGACGCGGTCCTGCGGGACCGGCGGCGCCGGCGGACGGGCGGCTACCGCTAGCGGCTCCCCGCTCCCGAACAGCTCCCGGCTTCGTGCCGGCTCCCGGCTCCGCGGCTCCCGCCGCCGCGCCGTCTGCGCACGTCCCGCGTCACCACCGCCGCGGCACCGGCCAGGCAGAGGCCGCCCACCACCAACGGGACGGCCACGAACCACGGGGTCTCCCACAGGCCGCCCGCGTCCCCGGCGTAGACGGCACCGGTGACGGTGAGGAAGAGACCGGCGACCAGCTTCCCGGGCTGGAACTCATGACGCAGCACGGCCGACCTCCACCTGTCCGACTCCCACCTGAAGACCCATCGTCAGCACGCCCGCCTTCTCGCCGCCGGCCGGGGACAGCGTCACCTCCTGGTGCCTGCCCGGTTTCACGTCCACGTCCTTTCGGTCGTCCCCGGGCAACCGGATGTCTCCGACCCCCACGTCGATGCTCAACCGCACCCGCACGCCCGCCGGCACGATCACCTTCAGCTGTCCCGCGTCCACACTGGCGTCCGTGGTCACCGTCTGTCCCTCGGCGGGGCGTATCCCGGTCAGGTCCAGGGTGGCCACACCGGTGCCGAAGTCGTACGCGGGCCGCACCTCCGCCGTCGTCGCCGGTCTCCAGGACGTGTGCCTCCAGTGGGTGGTGATGTCGCCGGGCAGGGCCGCGGACCCGGCGAGCAGCGCCGCCGTGACGATCGCCAGGAACACCGACCCCGCCCCGGTGCGCCCCAGGAAGGCGCTGAGCGCGATACCCAGGCCGAAGACGGCGAGGGCACAGGCCAGGCCCGTCTGCACACTGGTGCCCAGCGGGCGCGTGTCCCAGCTCATCCGGGTGCCGAGGCAGCCCGCCACCAGGGCTGTCAGGAACACCCAACCGCCGATCCAGCGAGGGTCGCGCGGCCTCGGGGAGGCGGCGGCACCCGCGTCAGGGGCACCGGAGTGCGTCCAGGGGGTGGGCATGCCGACGTCGACGGCTGACAGGAAGTCGCGGCCCTCGCCGGGGCCCCACAGGTAACCGGTGCCGCCGGCATGGGTGCCGTCCTTGACGATCGGGTCCCGCCACCAGGAGGGATAGGCCGTGGCGACCGGCGGTGCCTGGGCCTCCGGCGGGGCGTCGGCGGCGGCCTGCGCGGCGAGCGGATCGGAGTCCGGGGCACCGCGGTGCCGCGACCAGTACCCGGCGCCGGCCAGCAGCAGGGAGAGCACCACGGCGAAGGTGAGCACCCCGCCGTTCCGCACCATGGTCAGAAGGATCCCGCAACCGACCAGCGCGAACAGCACGGCGGCCAGCGCCTGGCCGTCGACCCGTCCGGTCAGCAGCTTGCGGACCTCGTTCTCCTGCTCGTCCTCGTCCTCGTACGGCACGAAGAGCCAGGCGAAGCCGTAGAAGAGGAGGCCGATGCCGCCGGTCGCGGACAGCACGGCCAAGGTGATCCGGAAGATGACCGGATCCGCCCCGGTCAGCCGCCCCAGTCCCGCGCACACCCCCGCGATCGTCTTGTACCGGCGGTCGCGCCGGAACCGGCCGGGGCCCTCGGCGGACCGCCGCGGGGCGGGGTCCTGCTCCCCTTCCGCGCGCCCCGCCCACCGCTCCTTCGTGCCGGGGCCGGCTGCCCCCGCCGTTCCCGCCGCTCCCGTTCCCCCCGCCGCGGCGGACGCGGCATCCGTCGGTCCGGTGCCCGGGGCCGGGCTCGGGCCGGAGCCGGGTCCCGGACCCGTCGCGGCGTGCTCGTGATCCGTCATGTGTCCATGGTGGCGGCCCGGCCACCGCGGCGGCAGTCGGAACGACCCTGGGCGAACCCTGAAATCGGCCCTGAGACAGCGGCGGGGAGGTGTTCGACGGGGAGCCTGTGCGGCGGTCGGCCCCCGCTCCCGCCGGGCCGGCACGGAGATCAGGGGCGTCTAGGGGGCCGACCCTGATGCCCCGCCCCCACGACCGTGTGACCATCGTTGGCATGCCGGAAGCCGCAGCACCGACCCTCGACGACCAGCGGCCGCCGCGCAAGCTCTACCGCAGCGGCGACGGCCGCTGGCTCGGCGGAGTGGCGCGGGGCCTCGCCGGGCACCTCGGTCTGCCCGTGGTCTGGGTGCGGCTCGCGTTCGCCGGCCTGTTCATGGCCAACGGCCTCGGCGCCCTGCTGTACGCGGCCTTCTGGTTCTTCGTGCCCCTCGGTGTCGGCGGTGTCGGCGACCACAGGCCGTCCTCGCTGGTGGGCACCGAAACCGCGCCGGACGGCCGCCGCAGACTCGTGGCCCGCAAGCCGGACAAGGGCCAGATGCTCGCCCTGCTCCTCATGGTCGTCGTGTCCATGGTGTTCGTGGGCAGCGTCAACCCGGGCGGCGCTGCCAAGGCGTACCTGCTGCCCGCCGTCCTCGTCGCGGCCGGTGTCGCCCTGGTCTGGCGCCAAGCGGACAACGCCCGCCGGGCCCGCTGGGTCGAGGTCGGCAGCAGGCGCCGCACCCTCACCCTGCTGCGGGCGGGCGTCGGCGTCCTGCTCGTCACGGCCGGCGTCTCCGCCATCTTCGTCATGGAGGGCTCGGCCGCCCACCTGGGCGCCGTCCTCCAGGCCGCGCTCGCCGTCCTCGTCGGCGTCACCCTGCTCGCCGGCCCCTACCTGGTCCGGATGACCCAGGACCTGTCCGAGGAGCGCCTGATGCGCATCCGCGCCCAGGAACGCGCCGAGGTCGCCGCCCACGTCCACGACTCCGTGCTGCACACCCTCACCCTGATCCAGCGCAACGCCGACAACGCGAACGAGGTGCGCCGCCTGGCCCGGGCCCAGGAGCGCGACCTGCGCACCTGGCTCTACAAGCCGGAGGGCACCGGCAAGGACGAGGCCGACGAGCCGGACACGGTCGCCGAGGCGGTGCGCCGCAACGCCGCCGAGGTGGAGGACAAGCACGGTGTGCCCATCGAGGTCGTCGTGGTCGGCGACTGCCCGCTCGACGAGAGGACCGCGGCGCAGATGCAGGCCGCGCGCGAAGCGATGGTGAACGCCGCCAAGTACGGTGGCCAGGGCGGCGCCGTACAGGTCTACGCCGAGGTCGAGGGAAGGACGGTCTTCGTGTCCGTCCGCGACCGCGGCCCGGGCTTCGACCCCGACTCGATACCCGCCGACCGCATGGGCGTCAGAGAATCGATCATCGGCCGGATGGAGCGCAACGGCGGCACGGCCCGCCTGCGGGCGGTGCCGGACGGGGGCACGGAGGTCGAACTGGAGATGGAGAGGGCGGAGAGGACGTCATGAGCGACGCGACCGAGGCGAACGGCACTGCGGCGCCGGCGGAGGCGGCCGGGTCCGGACCCACCGCCGGTGACGGCGCGGGTGGGCGCCATGTGCGCGTGGTGCTCGTCGACGACCACCGCATGTTCCGCACCGGCGTCCAGGCCGAGATCGGGCAGACCGCGCAGACCGGCGTCGAGGTGGTCGGCGAGGCCGCGGACGTCGACCAGGCGGTCACGGTCATCACCGCGACCCGCCCCGAGGTGGTCCTCCTCGACGTCCACCTGCCGGGCGGCGGCGGGGTCGAGGTCCTGCGCAGGTGCGCCGCGTTGACGACGGACGCCCAGCGGCCCGTGCGTTTCCTCGCGCTGTCCGTGTCCGACGCGGCGGAGGACGTGATCGGCGTGATCCGCGGCGGTGCCCGAGGCTACGTCACCAAGACCATCACCGGTGCCGACCTGGTCGACTCCGTCTTCCGGGTCCAGGAGGGGGACGCCGTCTTCTCCCCGCGCCTGGCCGGGTTCGTCCTGGACGCCTTCGCCTCCACCGACGCCCCGCCGGTCGACGAGGACCTGGACCGGCTCACCCAGCGCGAACGTGAGGTGCTGCGCCTGATCGCCCGTGGCTACGCCTACAAGGAGATCGCCAAGCAGCTGTACATCTCGGTGAAGACGGTCGAGTCCCACGTCTCGGCGGTCCTGCGCAAGCTGCAGCTGTCCAATCGCCACGAGCTGACCCGCTGGGCCACGGCCCGCCGGCTGGTCTGACAGGCCCGGGGGGCCACCCTCACACCACCCGCGTGGCTCCCGCGAACGGCAGCTCGTCGACCGGGGCCAGCCGCACCGGCGCCGACGGGTTCGGGGCGTGGATCATCCGGCCGTCGCCGACGTAGAGGCCGACGTGGCTGACGCCGGAATAGAAGAACACCAGGTCGCCCGGCCGCAGCCGGGAGCGGGGCACGCGGCGGCCCGCGTTGATCTGGGCGTAGGTGGTGCGGGGCAGGGAGATCCCGGCGGAGCGGTAGGCGGCCTGGACCAGGCCCGAGCAGTCGAAGGCGTCCGGGCCGGTCGCGCCCCACACGTAGGGGCTGCCGAGCTTCCGGTAGGCGTAGGCGACGGCCTCGGCGGCGCGGACCCCCAGGGCGGCGGACTCCGGCGGCGCCGGGGCGGGACGGGCGTCCGGGACCGAGCGCGAGGCGCGTCCCGGTACGGAGCCGCCGGTGACCCGGGCCCGCTGCGGGGGCGTGAGCCGGTCCAGCAGCCGGTGCGCCTCGGCGAGCTTGCCGGTGACGGTCTCCTTCCGCCGTTTCAACTCGGCCTGCCGCGACCGCAGCGAGGCCAGCTGGACGCGGGCGGCGCCGCGCAACTGCTCGATCTCCCGCAATCGTGCGCGCACCCGGGACACGGTCCCGGCCTGCCGGTCACCGGCCCGCTCCGCGAACGCGGCACCGTCGAGGTACCGGTCGGGATCGCTGGACAGCGCGAGCTGCCAGGCCGGGTCGATGCCGCCGTCGCGGTACTGCGCCGCGGCGAACGACCCCAGTGCGGCCCGGGCCGTGTTGAGCTCGTCCTGCTTGCGGGCGGTCTCGTCCCGCAGGGAGTCCAGCCGGTCCCGGGCCGCCCGCGCCTTCTCCCGGGCCCCGTCGTACTTCTCGGCGGCGGCCTCCGCCTCCCGGTACAACTGGTCCACCCGCGTCCTCACCTGTGCCGGCGTCAGCTGCGGCTCGGCGTGTCCCGTCCCGTCGAAACCCGTTGCGGTGGCCGCGCCCGCCAGGGCGATGGTCGCGGCCGTGCGGGCGGCGTGACCGCCGAGCAAGCGTTGCCGGGGTTTGCGGTGCGCTGCCACCTGGACCGTCACGTCCCTTCCGTAGGACTCGTAGGACCGAGCGGTCGGTGCGTCCGACGGCGGCCCGCACGGGGAGCGCGCCGGACACCTCCCGGCCGGGGAGACCGACGGCCGCCCCTGGTCAGGACGGTGATCAGGAGCCGGTCACCCGGGTGAGGACGCTAGGGCCAACGGTGACGGCTTGGTAACGCACTGTGCGGAACTGCCCATGACGGGCGGAGTCGTGACCGGCCGTGGTCGGTTCACCGATCTCCCATGACCGCCTTCACGCAGCGTGGTGATCGAAGTGGGGCAAGCGGGACGCGCGGGAGCCCTGGGGTGCTATGGAACACACGCGGGCGCGACCGGCGGGCGCCTCGGCCGGGCCCGGTGACGGGAAGCCGGGAGGCCCCTGATTAGGCTCCGGCCCATGGACGTACTCATCCATCTCTTCGTCGGCCTGCACATCATCGGCATCGCCGCGCTGCTCGGCGGTTTCCTCACCCAGATGAAGGCGATGGGCCGGGGCACGGCCCGCTTCGTCCCCGCCATGCTGCACGGCGCGTTCACCATGCTGGCCACCGGCGTGGTCCTGGTCGGTCTCAACGAGGCCGACGACCACCACGTCAACACCGTCAAGATCGGCCTCAAGCTGGCCCTGCTGATCGTCGTCCTGGGGCTGGTCTACGTGAAGCGCGACGAGGAGGACGTGGACAAGGGGCTCTTCGGGCTGGTCGGCCTGCTGACCACGGCGAACATCTTCATCGCCGTGCTGTGGACGTGACGCCCGGCGCCCCCCTGCCGCCCTGGCCGGCCCCCGCGCGGGCCGCGCGCACCGCGGCGACGACGGCCACCAGCCACGCCGCCACCGCCACCCACACCAGCGCCCGCCCCGGCCCCGTCAGCCAGGGCGCGTCCACGGCGGCCGCGACGGACAGCACCGCCGCCGCGGTCGCCCCCGTCGCGAACACCGTCGCCCACCGCCGCACGTCGTGGCGCAGCCGGGGCAGCGCCACCTCGGCGGCCAGCAGGACGAGGTAGCAGGCCAGGTCCAGGACGAGCAGCGTGATGGTCATGTCGCGCAGTGTGCCGCGGTCGTCGTCGTTCCACAGGGGCAGGCGCGCGCTGTCGGCCAGGAGCAGTTCGGCCCCCGCCAGCGCCGAGATGCCGAGCGCCCCGCCGGCGAACCAGTGGTCCCCGGCCCCGTGCAGCACCTGGCGCGGCTCGAAGCGCGTCAGGGCGAGGCCGTAGAACACCAGGCCCAGCCAGAACAGCGCCAGCGCGGCGTGCGCGAGCCACGCCAGTGCCTCGCTCGCGGCCAGGACGGCCGCCAGCACCGCGAGCCCCTGTGCGGCCACACAGCACAGGAACACCGTCCCGGGCATGCGCCGCCCCCGGTTCCGTGGGGCGAGCAGGAGCAGCACGGGCCAGAGCAGCGCCGCCAGCGCCAGCAGCGCCTCCGCCGGGGTCTGCCGGCCGAGCGCCGAGATCCGGGTGCCGAGCACCGCCGTGGCGGCGACGGCGGTGAGCGCACCCGGGCCGCGCGCCTGCGCCGCCCACCGGTGCCGCTGTCCCACCAGCCGTACGGCGAACCCGGCACCGAGCCCCGCCCAGACGACGCAGGCGACCCCCAGGAGGATCCGGGACGGCGTCTCGTCACCGCTCATGTGCAGGCCCACCGACACGATGCCGGTCGCCATCACCGCGGTCCCGGCCGCCGGCCGGCGCCGGGCCCACCACGCACGCAGACCTGAGATGCCGGGCATGCGCCCGATGGTAGGGAGCCGCGCGGTCCGTCCGGGGGAGGGCACGCGCGCGGGGGCCCGAACAGCGCACCGCGCGCGGGACGGCGGGCGCGGGACGGGTCAGGCCGGTCGCACGACGCTGTGGACGGGCGTTTCGCCGCCGTGGTGGACCGGTTCCTCGCAGACGTACGCGCCGGGCCCCGGTGCGTGGACCATCATGCCCCCGCCCAGGTAGAGACCGACGTGGTGCGCGCCGCCGAAGAAGACCAGGTCACCGGGTCGCGCCTCGGCGACCGTGACCGCCGTGCCCGCGCGGGCCTGGCCGGCCGCGGTGCGCGGCAGGGCCACGCCGGCGGCCTTCCAGGCGGCCTGGGTGAGGCCGGAGCAGTCGTAGGAACCGGGCCCGGCGGCACCCCAGACGTACGGTTTGCCGATCTGTGCGCGGGCGAAGGCGACGGCCTTGCCGGCCGGGAGGTCGGTCGGGAGGTCGGCCGGGGCGGCGGACGGCGTGATGCCGCGGGCGGACCGGCCCGGCGGCGGTGCCGTGCCCCGGGCCGCCTCCCGGGCGAGCAGTGCGCGCGCGGACGCCAGCTTTCGCTGGGCGGCGGCCTTGGCCGTCTTCGGACCGTTCGGCGCCTCGGCCGGCGCCACGACGGGTGTCGCACGGGTCCTGGCGGTCTCCTGGCGCCTGCGCACGGTCGAGGCCAGCCGGTCCATCACCCGGCTCTGGTCGAAGTAGTCCCGCGGGCCGTCCGGGAGCCGGACCCCCTCGCGCGGGACGTCGGCGCGCTCGCGCGGCCGGCCGGTCCGCGCCCCGGCCGCCTCCTGCGGTTCGGCCGCCGACTCGGCCCGCCGGTAGAAGTCCTCGATCTTCCTCTCGATCTCCTCCCGGCTCGGCCGGCCGTCGGGAGCGGGCGCCGCCTCGGCCGCGTGCGACAGCACGGCCACGGAGGTGAAGGCGGCGGTGGCCAGGGCGGGGCTGGTGCGGACGACTGCTCCGCGCGTCCCGCCGGGGCGCGGCTTGCGGTGCGACGCCAAGGGAGGCGACTCCTTCCATGTGCCGCCTACCGGGTTAGCTGTCGGGTTCGGGCGGGTGGTTCGGAAGGGTTGCCCTACGGCGTCGTCCCGGGTGGGAGTCGGCCGATTCACCCCAGGATCGGTGGGTCCCCGGCTCCGGTCGCCGCACAGGGGCGCACCGGACTCGGCGGAGGCCGCGCGGCCCGGCGACGTTCGCCGGAAGGGGTCGTGCGACCTGAGGGAAACTTAGCCAACTCGTGTGACTCCTGTGAAGGTTGGCGCACGAAATGTCCGATACATTTTCGTGACCTGTGAGCGGGCGGGCCTCCGCGACGGGACGCCCGCGCAGCGTGAGCGGCGGACCGGTGCGTGCCGAAGCGGTCATCGCCGCCCCGGGGGACCGGTCGTGCCCCCGGGGCGGCGACCGGTTGTCCGCGGGGCGCCCTAGACTCGGAGAGCGATGAGCAGCCTCTTTGACGACAGCTTCCTGGCGGACCTCCGAGCCCCTCGCGGGCACGAGGAGGAGCCCCCGCCGCCGCCCGAGGACGATCACGTTCCGGAGTCGCTTCCGGACGACCTGTTCGGCGGGAAGTTCGACGTGCCGCCGGAGCGGGACACCCACTACCGCGACGGCGCCCCGCGCCCCGCGATCGACGCCGCCGCCCTCCTGGAGGGGCTGAACGAGAACCAGCGCGCCGCGGTCGTCCACGCCGGCTCCCCCTGCTCATCGTCGCCGGCGCCGGCTCCGGCAAGACCCGCGTGCTCACCCACCGCATCGCCCACCTGCTCGCCGAGCGGCACGTGCACCCGGGCCAGGTCCTCGCGATCACCTTCACCAACAAGGCCGCGGGCGAGATGAAGGAGCGCGTCGAGCAGCTCGTCGGCCCGCGCGCGCACGCGATGTGGGTCATGACCTTCCACAGCGCGTGCGTGCGCATCCTGCGCCGGGAGTCCAGGAAGCTCGGGTTCACCTCCTCGTTCTCGATCTACGACGCCGCCGACAGCAAGCGCCTGATGGCCCTGGTCTGCCGCGACCTGGAGCTCGACCCCAAGCGCTACCCGCCCAAGTCCTTCAGCGCCAAGATCAGCAACCTGAAGAACGAGCTGATCGACGAGGAGGACTTCGCCGCCCGGGCCACCGACGGCTTCGAGAAGGCCCTCGCCCAGGCCTACGCGCTGTACCAGTCACGCCTGCGCGAGGCGAACGCGCTCGACTTCGACGACCTGATCATGACGACGGTCAACCTGCTGCGCGCCTTCCCGGACGTCGCCGAGCACTACCGCCGCCGCTTCCGGCACGTCCTGGTGGACGAGTACCAGGACACCAACCACGCCCAGTACGCACTCGTGCGCGAACTGGTCGGCACCGGCGAGCACGCCGGGGACGCCCCGCCCCACGCGGACGACCTCCCGCCCGCCGAGCTGTGCGTGGTCGGTGACGCGGACCAGTCGATCTACGCCTTCCGGGGCGCGACGATCCGTAACATCCTCCAGTTCGAGGAGGACTACCCGGACGCGACGACGATCCTGCTGGAGCAGAACTACCGCTCCACGCAGACCATCCTGTCCGCCGCCAACGCGGTCATCGAGCGCAACGAGTCCCGCCGCCCGAAGAACCTGTGGACCAACGCCGGCCAGGGCGCGCGCATCACCGGTTACGTGGCGGACACCGAGCACGACGAGGCGCAGTTCGTCGCGGACGAGATAGACCGCCTGGTCGACGCGGGCCGGGCCAAGGCCGGCGACGTCGCCGTCTTCTACCGCACCAACGCCCAGTCCCGCGTCTTCGAAGAGGTCTTCATCCGCGTCGGCCTGCCCTACAAGGTCGTCGGCGGCGTCCGCTTCTACGAGCGCAAGGAGGTCCGGGACGTCCTGGCCTACCTGCGCGTCCTCGCCAACCCCGAGGACTCGGTGCCGCTGCGCCGCATCCTCAACGTCCCCAAGCGGGGCATCGGCGAGCGCGCCGAGGCGATGGTCGACGCCCTCGCCCAGCGGGAGAGGATCAGCTTCCCGCAGGCGCTGAAGCGCGTGGACGAGGCGTACGGCATGGCCGCGCGGTCCACCAACGCGGTCAAGCGGTTCAACACGCTGATGGAGGACCTGCGTACGATCGTGGAGTCCGGCGCCGGACCCGCGACCGTCCTCGAAGCGGTGCTCGAACGCACCGGTTACCTGGCCGAACTGCAGGCCTCCACCGACCCGCAGGACGAGACCCGCATCGAGAACCTGCAGGAACTGGCGGCTGTGGCCCTGGAGTTCGAGCAGGAGCGCGGCGAGGGCGAGCAGGGGACGCTGGCCGACTTCCTGGAGCAGGTCGCCCTGGTCGCCGACTCCGACCAGATCCCGGACGAGGAGGACGGCAGCGGCGTCATCACGCTGATGACCCTGCACACCGCCAAGGGCCTGGAGTTCCCGGTCGTCTTCCTGACCGGCATGGAGGACGGCGTCTTCCCGCACATGCGGGCCCTCGGCCAGACCAAGGAACTGGAGGAGGAGCGGCGCCTGGCCTACGTCGGCATCACGCGCGCCCGGGAGCGGCTGTACCTCACGCGCTCCACGCTGCGCAGTGCCTGGGGCCAGCCGTCGTACAACCCGCCCTCCCGCTTCCTGGAGGAGATCCCGCCCGCCCATGTGGACTGGAAGCGGACGGGGGCGACCGCGCCGATGCCCTCCGGTCCCGCCGCCGGGGTCGCGGCCTCGCTGTCCTCGACCCGCTCCCGCTCCGCGGTCTCGGGCGCGTCCGGGTTCGCCACCCGGCGCGCGGGGGAGAAGCCGGTGGTCGCCCTGGCCGTCGGGGACCGCGTCACCCACGACCAGTTCGGACTCGGCACGGTCGTCGCGGTGAAGGGCACGGGTGCGAACGCGGAGGCGACGGTCGACTTCGGCGACGACAAGCCCAAGCGGCTGCTGCTGCGGTACGCGCCGGTGGAGAAGCTGTAGGCACGGGTGGGTCCCGCCGTCCGGGCGGGACCCCCACCCCACCCGGTGCGCGACGGGTCTCAGGAAGGATCCAGGCCGTGGCTGCGCAGCCAGGGCAGCGGGTCTATGGCCGATCCGCCCGCCGGGCGCACCTCGAAGTGCAGGTGCGGGCCCGTGGAGTTGCCGGAGTTGCCGGAGTAGGCGATCGGCTCGCCGGCCTTGACGATCGTCCCGGAGGGTACCCGGTAGTTGGACAGGTGGCAGTACCAGGTCTGCGTGCCGTCCTTCGCCGTCACGATCATCATGTTGCCGTAGGCGCTGTTCCACTTCGTGGTGACGGTGCCGTCGGTGGCGGCCATGACCGTGGTGCCGTAGGAGACCGGGAAGTCGATGCCCGTGTGCACGGACATCCAGTTCACCCCGGCCTGCCCGAAGTAGGCGCTGAGCCCGTGCTGCGCGACCGGCAGCGCGAACTTCGGTCGCAGCCGCTCCTTGAGCGCGGCCTCCGCGGCGGCCTTCTTCTTCTCCAGCTCCTGCTGCACCTCGAGGTCGATGCGTTCCTGCGTACGGCTGGCCCGGTCGGCGAAGTCGTCGGCGCCGGCGGAGAGCGTCCTGAGCTGGGTGTCCAACTGGCTGTTGGCCACGGACGGCTGCACCGCGTGCGCGTCCGACGCGGAGGCGGTGGTCTCCTGGGCGCCGTCGGTCAGGGCGCCGACGGAGGCGGCGGCGATTCCGGCGACCCCCATCACACAGGCCGAGGGCACGGCGATGGTCAGCAGCGCGGAGCGCTTGGGAGGCGTGCGGCGCCGGGACCGTGCCGCCCCGCGCGAGCCGACGCGGGCGGCCGGGACCGGGACGCCCTCCTCCTGCCCGTCGAGCAACTCCGGTACGACGGGCAGCTCGCCGGTGGCGGCCGGCCCGCTTTCCCCGTCGGGCGTTTCGGAGGAGGTGTCGAAGGGGCCGAAGGGCGCGCCCTCGTGCGGCACCTGCTCGAAGACGCTCGTCGCCGACTCGTCCCCGACCTGCTCGAGCGTGGCCGTGGTCTGCTGGTCGAACGGCTCGGCGTGCTGTTCGTGCGCCACGGCCGCGCCGTCGGTGTTCCACTGCGTGGCGTCGTAGGCGCCCGTGTCGAGGGTCTGGGTGCCCCACTCCCACTGCTGGGTGGGGTCGGCGCCGGCGTCGCCGGGCTGGAGCCAGGCGTTCGCGTCCCACTGGCCGGTGGTGTCGTTCCCGGTGGTCTGTGCGGGGATCGTCCAGGCGGTGGTGTCGTACCCGCCGGTGGCGTAGGAGGTGTGGTGTTGGGCCGCGTACGGGTCGGGGTGCGGGCTCCGGTCGGTGTCGGTCCGCCACTGCCCGGTGTCGTACGCGCCGGTGTGCTGCGTGCCGCCCGGGAGGTCGCCGAAGAGCGGGTCGGTCTCGAAGGTCCCGGTGCC
Organism: Streptomyces sp. TG1A-8; assembly: GCF_030499535.1. Lineage (NCBI taxonomy): Bacteria > Bacillati > Actinomycetota > Actinomycetes > Kitasatosporales > Streptomycetaceae > Streptomyces > Streptomyces sp. TG1A-8. Next base: position 2,868,780 of record NZ_JASTLB010000001.1, on the reverse strand, counting down.
GGTGTCACCGGCCGGGAAACGGGTGGCGTCGTAGCCGCCGTACGTGGTGAGGTCGTCCTGCGGGGTTTCCCGTGCCCCGTACGGCGCGTAGTGCGCGTCGGAGGCGTCGGAAGCCGGGGCCGGGGTGGTCATGGTCCCCGACGGGTGACGATCGTTCACCAACTTCTCTTTCGCCTCGACAACAGGGGCTGCCAGAGCAGTGCGGCGACTGTACCCGGCGGTATGCGGGCGCGACAATCTTCGGCTGGTTTCACGTTGGCCTGAAACGGGCATTCGGCCGTGTTCCGGGGGGTGGCGGGCGCGAGTTCGGCTTTGTGTTCGATGATTGCCCGACAACAGGTGACCGTGAGTCACCTGTGCGCGGACCGTGCCGTGGCCCCGCGGTCGCTCCCGGTCCGCCGCCCGGGTGCTCCCCTCAGGCCACCGTCAGCCCGTCGGCGAGCCGGTCCCCGGTGTGCTCGCAGTCCAGGGCCTCCCGGATCCCGGCGGCCACGGCGGGGTGGACGGGCAGGGCCAGGTGCCCGATGCCGGTCACCCGGATGTTGTGCGCGTCCAGATCGGGGTGCTCGACGCAGGCCGCCTCCAGCGGCTCCATCACGGAGTCCAGATCGCTCCAGAAACCGACGAACCGGGTGCGGCAGCCGGGCGCCGGGCGGGCCAGCTCCTCGATCACCTCGGAGCCGGGCCGCATCTGCCGCACGATCGGATGGGCGTTGGCCAGCGGCACCGCCCGGGTTCCGCAGTGCGGGGTGCCCAGGGTGACGAGGGTGCGCACCCGCAGGTCACCGCCCAGGCGTTGCACGTAGTAGCGCGCGATCAGCCCGCCCAGGCTGTGTCCCACGATGTCGACCTCGCGGCTGCCGGTGCGTGCGCAGATCTCCTCGACGTGCCGGCCCAGCAGTTCCGCCGCGGTGCGGATGTCGCAGGTCAGCGGGGAATAGTTCAGCGACTCGATCCGCTGGCGGCCGTGTCGGGCCAGGGTGCGGCGCAGCAGGACGAAGACCGAGCGGTTGTCGATGAAGCCGTGCAGCAGGACGACCGGCGGGCCGGACCGGTCGGGGAGTCTGGTGGTGCCGTCCGGCGCCGGGGGATCGGGGCAGGGGCGCTCCTGGATGAGGCCGGTCGGGTACAGCAGCACGTGCCCCGCCAGGATCGCGGCCTCCAGTGCGGTGGCCTTCACCAGGGCCATCGACAGGGAAGCCAGCCTTCCGGGCCACAGCCGCCGGTAGAGCGGCAGGGAGGGAAGAACCCCGGTGACCTTCATGGGCGACCTCCCGTCGGCACGCGGGAGGGCGGCTCGGCCCCCCGTGTGCCTTTGTGTCCCACCGTGTGATTTCCCCCTCGCTGCGCACCGTGAAACCGCCGCTTGCGGGATGCTGGCGATAACGTTCGTTCACTTCGCGACGGGTGACGCAACGCGCCGGATGTGCGGTACTTGTCGGTACGGACGGAAGCGGTCGCTTCCGTAGTCGGTTGATGGAGGCAGTGATGGGTGTGGCAGCCGGTCCGATCCGCGTGGTGGTGGCCAAGCCGGGGCTCGACGGCCACGATCGCGGGGCCAAGGTCATCGCGCGGGCGCTGCGCGACGCCGGTATGGAGGTCATCTACACCGGACTCCACCAGACGCCGGAACAGATCGTCGACACGGCCATCCAGGAGGACGCCGACGCGATCGGCCTGTCCATCCTCTCCGGCGCCCACAACACCCTCTTCGCCGCCGTCATAGCGCTGCTCAAGGAGCGTGACGCCGAGGACATCCTGGTCTTCGGCGGCGGCATCATCCCCGAGGAGGACATCCCGCCGCTGAAGGAGAAGGGCGTCGCGGAGATCTTCACGCCAGGGGCGACGACCACGTCGATCGTGGAGTGGGTGCGGACGAACGTCCGCCAGCCGGCCGCCTCCGGCGGCTGAGCGGGACGCCGGGCCGGGCCCGGCCGGGGCGCCCGGGGGCCGGCCCCGGATTTCCGGTCCGGCCCCGAGCGGCCACGCCGCCGTGCGCCCGCCACACCGTCATGCGCCGGACGGACCGGCGGAGGCGGACGGCGCCAGCTCCTCGGCCATCGCCGCCCGCAGCCGCAGGGTGGTGACCAGCCGCTGGAACGCCTCCGCCCAGTACCCGCCGGCCCCCGGCGACGCGTCCTCCCGCTCGTCGGGCACCGCCAGCAGGCCCTCCAGCCGTACCGCCTCGGCCGGGTCCAGACAGCGCTCGGCCAGGCCCATGACCCCGCTGAAGCTCCACGGGTAGCTGCCCGCGTCCCGGGCGATGTCGAGCGCGTCCACGACCGCCCGGCCCAGCGGCGGGGCCCAGGGCACCGCGCACACCCCGAGCAGCTGGAACGCTTCCGACAGGCCGTGCGTCGCGATGAACCCGGCCACCCACCCGGCCCGCTCACCGGCCTCCAGCGCGGCCAGCAGCTTCGCCCGCTCCGCCAGCGACACCGCCCCCGGCCCGCCGGCCTCCGGTGCCGACGGCGCGCCCAGCAGGGCCCTCGCCCACGCGGCGTCCTGCTGCCGCACCGCCGCCCGGCACCAGGCGGCGTGCAGCTCCCCCTGCCAGCCGTCCGCCACCGGCAGCGCCACGATCCGCTCCGGCGTCCGTCCCCCGAGCCGCTGCGGCCATGTCCCGAGCGGCGCGGCCTCCACCAGCTGACCCAGCCACCACGACCGCTCCCCCCTGCCCGCGGGGGGTTTGACCGCCACGCCGTCCCGCTCCATGCCGGGGTCGCACTCGGGCGGGGCCTCCACCACGATCACCGGCGAGTCCCCCGTGCGGTCCACGGCCACGCACACGGCGGCCCGGGCCGCCATGCGCGCGGCGAGCGCCGAACCGGGCAGCGCGGACAGCAGCTCCGCCGCCGTCGCCCGGACATTGCGGCTGCGGTCGCCGAGCGCCTGCTCCAGGAACGGCTCGTCCTCGGCGGACAGGCCCGCACGCAGCGAGTCCAGGAACATCAGCCGGTCCTCGGCCCGCTCCGTCGCCCACGTCCGCGCCAGCAGTTCCCGGGCGAGCGCGGGTGTACGGGCGCGCAGCGCGGCCAGCAGGGCGACCCGCTCGGCGAACAGGCCCTCCTGCCACAGCCGCCGCACGGCCTCGCCGTCCCCGGTGTCCGGGAGCGCCGCTCCGCCGCCGGGCGCGGCGCGCAGGGCGAACCGCCAGTCCGGGTTCAGCCGGGCCAGCCACAGCGCCCGCGGCCCGGCGAACGCCAGCGCCGCGGGCCGCAGGTCGGTACGGCCCCGGGCGGCGTCCAGCAGCGCGGGCAGCGCCTGCGGCGGCGCCGCGTACCCGCGCGCGTTGGCCGCCGCCAGCCACTGCGGCAACAGCTCCACCAGGTCCGGCGCGCTGCCCCGCCGGCCGCCGCCACCGCCCGGACGGTCGGCCAGCAGCGTCGCGAGCCGGCGCGCCGCGGCCGCGGGCAGCGGCGGGCGCGGATCCTCGGGCGCGGGCTCCGGCCGCCGCGCCGCCGGCGCGGGCCGCAGTCCCGCCCGCCGCCGTACGGCCTCCACGGCGGCGGCGTCCAGCAGCGCCACCGGGGCCCGGCGGCCGGGCCCGGCCCCCGCCGGGGGCCGCCGGTCGGTGCCGAGCAGGGCGGTGGTGACGAGGTCCTCCCAGGAGGTGGCGGCAGCCGCGGTGTCCCGGGTGGTCGAGGTGCCGTTCACGGCGTTCCCTTCCCTTCGTGTCCCTGAGGGGCCGGACCGGTCAGCACAGCGTCACCGGCTCGCCCGGACCCTCCGGCCAGGCCGTCAAGGGGGTGAAGCCGCGGTGGCCGCACTCGCCGAAGACCTTGACGGGGCGTCCGCTCGAGAGCGCGACTAGGCGCCACAGGCCGGGGTGGGAGCGGGCGGCCGAGGTGAGCGGCAGCGCCGAGTCCTCCTCCGCGTCGGCCAGCTGCCACGATCCCGGCTCCCCGCCCGGCCCCGGTACCACCCGGTCCAGCGTGACCGGGACCGAGTCCAGCCAGGGGTTGGCGCACAGCGCCTCGCCGTAGCGGGCCGCCGCCCGGGCCGTGTTCACACCCGGCGGGCGGATCCCGGCGGGCGCGGGCGGGGCGAACCGCTCGCCCAGCGCGGCCCGCACCTGCCCGGCTCCGGGGTGGACCGACAGCTCCGCCTCCAGCGCCAGGCCGACCGGCAGCGCCAGCTGCGGGGCCCGGCCCGCCGCGCCGTACGAGAGGAGCAGCCGGGTGCGGCCCGAATCGGCGCCGTGCAGCCATATCCGGCGCGTCGTCAACTTCGGGTCGACCGTGTCGTACTGGGCGAGGACCAGCCAGCGGTCGCGCTCCGGCGGGCCGTCCGCCGGGGCGGGCAGGCCGAGCCGGGCGCGGACCGTGGCGGCGAGGTCCGCCGGCAGCCGGTCGCGGCGCAGCCAGCCCTGGTCGAGGAGGTGCAGCAGCGCGCACTCCTCCAGCAGCCGGGCCGGCCAGCCCGGACCGGACGCCGGGATCGCCCCCAGCTCCCGCACCCGCGCCGCCAGTCCGGGCGCCTGGGCGTCGACCATGCGGGCCGCCGTCTCGTCCCACAGTCCGTACCCCGCCTGCTCGGCCGTGGCCAGACCGCCGCGCAGCAGGTCCGCCAGCCGCTGCTCCAGCTCCGTCGCGCCCGCCGTGACCCGCTCGGCCCGCCGCTCCGCCCGGCGCCGCGCCGCCTCCGGTTCGACGGAACCGGACGCGGAACTCCCGCCGGCGTCCGCCCGCTCGCCCCCGGCGCGCCCGCGTCTGCCCGAGATCCACTGCTCGGCCCACTCCGGCGGCTCGGCCACCACCGGCACCGCGCCGTCGCCGCCCGCCCACAGCAGCAGCAGTCCGAGCGCGTGCTTGCACGGGAACTTCCGGCTCGGACAACTGCACCTGTACGCCGGCCCCGCCGCGTCCGCGAGGTCGACCGCCGTCTGGTACGGCCTGCTGCCACTGCCCCTGCACAGCCCCCACACCGCCCCCCGCGCGCTGCCCGCCCCCGACCACGGCCCGGCCGCGCCCAGCTTGCTTCCCGCCTTGCGCGACGCGGCGTCGGGCGCCAGCGCCAGCACCTGCTCCGCGGTCCAGCGCACCCCCTGCTCAGTCATGTCACCGACGGTAGGTCCCCCCACTGACAATCGGCCCTGTGAGCGCGTCGGCGCAGGTCAGGGCGATTGTCAGTGGGGTGGTGCACCGTTGGTGGCAGATCCGAACCGGCCGAGCTGGAGGGGGCCTCAGCCATGACTGTGTCCGTGGAACCGACGTCCGTCGCACCGCACCCGACTAAGGACGCGCAGGCGCTGCGGCCGCACGCCGAGCAGGCCTTCGCGACCGAACTCGCCGCGCTGGCCGCCCAGGACGACCGCCCGCGCCCGGCCCGCTGGAAGCTGTCGCCGTGGGCGGTCGCCACCTACCTCCTCGGCGGTACGCTGCCCGACGGCACGGTGATCACACCGAAGTACGTGGGCCCGCGCCGCATCGTCGAGGTCGCCGTCACCACCCTCGCCACCGACCGCGCCCTGCTCCTGCTCGGCGTGCCCGGCACCGCCAAGACCTGGGTGTCGGAACACCTCGCCGCGGCCGTCAGCGGCGACTCGACGCTGCTGGTGCAGGGCACGGCCGGCACACCGGAAGAGGCGATCCGCTACGGCTGGAACTACGCGCGGCTGCTCGCCCACGGCCCCAGCCGCGACGCCCTCGTGCCCAGCCCCGTCATGCGGGCCATGGCCGAGGGCATGACGGCCCGCGTGGAGGAGCTGACCCGCATCCCGGCCGACGTGCAGGACACCCTGATCACGATCCTGTCCGAGAAGACGCTGCCGATACCGGAGCTGGGCCAGGAGGTGCAGGCGGTCCGCGGCTTCAACCTCATCGCCACCGCCAACGACCGCGACCGTGGTGTCAACGACCTCTCCAGCGCGCTGCGCCGCCGTTTCAACACCGTGGTGCTGCCGCTGCCGGAGAGCGCCGACGCCGAGGTGGACATCGTCACCCGCCGCGTCGAGCAGATCGGCCGCTCCCTCGACCTGCCGGCCGCGCCCGACGGCACGGACGAGATCCGCCGGGTGGTGACCGTCTTCCGGGAGCTGCGCGACGGCGTCACCGCCGACGGCCGCACGAAGCTGAAGTCGCCGAGCGGCACCCTGTCCACCGCCGAGGCGATCTCCGTCGTCACCAACGGCCTCGCCCTCGCCACCCACTTCGGTGACGGCGTGCTGCGTCCCGGCGACGTCGCCGCCGGTCTCCTCGGCGCCGTCGTCCGCGATCCCGCGGCCGACCGCGTCATCTGGCAGGAGTACCTGGAGACGGTGGTCCGCGAGCGCGACGGCTGGAAGGACTTCTACCGGGCCTGCCGGGAGGTGAGCGCATGAGCGACGACTCCTTGAGGGGGAGGGCGTACGCCGCCGGACCGCTGCTCCTCGGGGTGCGGCACCACGGACCCGGCTCCGCGCGGGCGGTGCGGGCCGCCCTGGACGCCGCCCGGCCCGCCGTCGTGCTGGTCGAGGGGCCGCCAGAGGCCGACGCGCTGATCCCGCTGGCCGCCGACCCGGACATGCGGCCCCCGGTCGCCCTGCTCGCGCACGCCGTGGACGAGCCCGGCCGCTCGGCGTTCTGGCCGCTGGCCGAGTTCAGCCCCGAGTGGGTGGCCGTCCGGTGGGCCCTCGCGCACGGCGTTCCGGTCCGCTTCTTCGACCTGCCCGCCACGCACGCGCTGGCCAGGGAGGCGGAGGAGCGGCCACCGTCCGACGCGGACCCGGCGGGGCCGGGGGAGCAGGCGGGTCCGGAAGAGGGGGCGGCACGTCCCGGTGCCGTGGCCGGCCCCCGGTCCGGGACCGGCCCCGGAGGCGACTCCGGCCCGGGGACCGCGGCCGGCCCCGGAGACGAGGCCGGCGCCGCGCAGCACCTGCGCGTCGACCCCCTGGGGGTGCTCGCCGAGGCCGCCGGGTACGACGATCCCGAGCGGTGGTGGGAGGACGTCGTCGAGCACCGGGGACCCGGCCCGCGCGATCCCTTCGCGCCGTTCGCCGCGCTGGAGGAGGCCATGAAGGCGCTGCGGGAGCGCTACGGCGCCGGCGGGCGCCCCCGCGACCTGGTGCGCGAGGCCCACATGCGGCTCCACCTGCGCTCCGCCCGCCGGGAGTTCGGGGAGGCGGTGGCCGTCGTGTGCGGGGCCTGGCACGTGCCCGCACTGCGGGAGAAGACTGCCGTCGGCGCCGACCGGGCGCTGCTGAAGGGCCTGCCCAAGGTCAGGGCGGACATGACCTGGGTGCCGTGGACGCACCGCAGGCTGGCCCGGTCGAGCGGGTACGGTGCCGGGATCGACTCGCCGGGCTGGTACGGGCACCTGTTCCGGGCGCCGGACCGGCCGGTCGAGCGGTGGCTGACCAAGGTGGCGGGGCTGCTGCGCGAGGAGGACCGGATCGTCTCCTCGGCGCACGTCATCGAGGCGGTCCGGCTGGCCGAGACCCTCGCGGCGATGCGCGGCCGCCCGCTGCCCGGCCTGGGCGAGACCACCGACGCCGTGCGCGCGGTGATGTGCGACGGCTCGGACGTGCCGCTGACCCTGATCCACGACCGCCTGGTGGTCGGGGACGTGCTGGGGGAGGTGCCCGAGGCGGCGCCGGCGGTGCCCCTGCAGCGCGACCTGGCCCGCGAGCAGCGCCGGCTGCGGCTCAAGCCGGAGGCGTTGGAGCGCGAGCTGGAGCTGGACCTGCGCAAGGACGCCGACGTAGGCCGCAGCAGGCTGCTGCACCGGCTGCGGCTGCTCGGCGTCGGCTGGGGGGAGCCGGTCCGGTCGCGGGGGAGCACGGGCACGTTCCGGGAGGCGTGGCGGCTGCGCTGGGAGCCGGAACTGTCCGTGCGGGTCGCCGAGGCGGGCGTGTGGGGGACGACCGTGCTCGCCGCGGCCACGGCCAGGGCGGAGGCGGACGCGACCGCCGCGCCGGCCCTCGCCGACGTCACCGCGCTCGCCGAGCACTGCCTGCTCGCCGGACTGCCGGACGCGCTGCCCGTGGTGATGCGGGTGCTCGCCGACCGGGCGGCCCTCGACACGGACGTCGGCCGGCTCGCCCAGGCACTGCCCGCCCTGGTCCGCGCCCTGCGCTACGGCGACGTGCGCGGCACCGACACCGGCGCCCTGACCGGTGTCGCGGCGGGCCTGGCCGAGCGTGTCTTCGTCGGCCTCCCCTCGGCCTGCGCGGCCCTGGACGCGGACGCGGCGCAGGAGATGCGGGGCCACCTCGACTCCGTCCGCACGGCGGTCGGCCTGCTGGCGGAGACGCTGGCCGGAACCGCGGCCACCGGGCACGGTGACGTGCGTGACCGCTGGCGCTCCGTGCTGCGGACCCTGACCCTGCGGGACACCGTGCCCGGCGTCGTGCGGGGGCGGGCCGCGCGGCTGCTGCTGGACGACGGCGCGCTGGGGCCCGAGGAGGCGGCCCGGCTCATGGGGCTGGTGCTCTCGCCGGGCACACCGCCCGCCGACGCGGCCGCCTGGATCGAGGGGTTCGTCGGCGGCGGGGGCGGCATGCTGCTGGTCCACGACGAGCGTTTGCTCGGCCTGGTCGACGCCTGGCTGACCGGGGTGCCCGCGGAGGCGTTCACGGACGTACTGCCGCTGCTGCGGCGCACGTTCTCGGCGTACGAGCCCGGCGTGCGCAGGACGCTCGGCGAGCTGGTGCGGCGCGGGCCGGACGGCGGGGGCGGCCCGGCGGGCCGGACGACGGGACCGCCCGGCCGGCCCGGCTTCGCGGCGGAACCGGACACCGCACGCGCGGACGCCGTCCTGCCGGTGCTGCGGCTGCTGCTCGGCCTGGACGAGCGACCGGACGAGCCGGCGGACGAGGGCCCGGCGGGCCGGAAACCGGCGGATCCGCGGCGGGCGGACCGGGCCGCGCGGGGACCAGCGGATCAGGGAACAGCGGGCCGGGGAACAGCGGGCCGGGGAACAGTGGATCAGCGGACGGCCGGCGACGGCCTGCTGGGGGTGGGCGCATGACGACCGAGCCGACGGCGGCCGAAGCCCGCGCCGACAACGGCGACCCGGCGCGGGAGCGGCTGCGGCGCTGGCGGCTGGTGCTCGGCGGCGACCGGGCCGACGGCACCGGATGCGCCCTGTCGGGCCGCGACGCGGCGATGGACGGAACACTCGCCGCCCTGTACGGCAGGGGGACAAACCGCAGGCGGGGCGGGACCGTTCGGCGGGCCTCGGCGCGTCGGCACCGTCCGTGGCGCGCTGGCTCGGGGACGTCCGCACCTACTTCCCCTCCTCCGTCGTCCAGGTCGTTCAGCGCGACGCCATCGACCGGCTCGGGCTGGCCTCACTGCTGCTGGAACCGGAGATGCTGGAGGCGGTCGAGGCCGACGTGCACCTGGTCGGCACGCTGCTCTCGCTGCACAAGGCGATGCCCGAGACGACCAGGGAGACGGCCCGCGCGGTGGTCCGCAAGGTGGTCGAGGAACTGGAGGAACGGCTGACCACCCGCACCCGGGCCACCCTCACCGGAGCCCTGGACCGCAGTGCCCGGGTGAGCCGGCCGCGCCACCACGACATCGACTGGAACCGCACCGTCGCGGCCAACCTCAAGCACTACCTGCCCGAGTACCGCACCATCGTGCCGGAGCGGCTCATCGGCTACGGCCGGGCCGCACGGTCCGTGAAGAAGGAGGTCATCCTCTGCATCGACCAGTCCGGGTCGATGGCCGCGTCCGTGGTCTACGCGTCCGTGTTCGGGGCGGTCCTCGCCTCCATGCGGTCGATCAGCACGCGGTTGGTCGTCTTCGACACGGCGGTGGTCGACCTCACCGACCAGCTCGACGATCCGGTCGACGTCCTCTTCGGCACCCAGCTGGGCGGCGGCACGGACATCAACCGGGCGCTGGCCTACTGCCAGGCGCAGATCACCCGGCCCGCCGAGACGGTCGTGGTGCTGATCAGCGACCTCTACGAGGGCGGTATACGCAACGAGATGCTCAAGCGGGTAGCGGCCATGAAGGCGTCCGGGGTGCAGTTCGTGGCGCTGCTCGCGCTGTCGGACGAGGGCACGCCGGCGTACGACCGGGATCACGCGGCAGCGCTCGCCGCGCTCGGCGCACCGGCCTTCGCCTGCACGCCGGACCTCTTCCCCGAGGTCATGGCGGCGGCCGTCGAGAAACGGCCGCTGCCGGTGCCGGACACCGCGTGACACCGGCCGCGCGGCCGGCCCGCCGCCGGCCCCGTACGGCCGGACGCCGCCGGTCCGTCCTGCCGGTCCCCGCCGACGGGGGGACGCCCCGTCGGCGGGGACCGGCAGGACGGACCGGCGGCGTCCGGGGCGTCCCCGGAGGCCCCACCGGACCGGCCCCGGCCCGGTGGGACCGCGCAGGACGTCCCGGCCCCACTCGCGGGGCGGCACGGCGTGCCAGCGAACCCGGCATCATGTGACAGGTATCACCGCTCAGGTGTGACCCGCGATTTAGAGGCCCCCCGCTGGCAGAGATAACCTGCGAGACGGACATGCCGCGCGCTCGGACACCGTGTGCGCATCCCCTGTGACACATGCGGACGTCGTCACGTTGCCCTTCGCGGCACGCCCACGCATCCAACGAACCGCGAGATCACTGATAGGGACGGAAGCGCGTGGACCTGTTCGAGTACCAGGCGAGGGACCTCTTCGCCAAGCACGATGTACCGGTGCTGGCCGGTGAAGTCATCGACACGCCTGAGGCGGCGCGCGAGATCACCGAGCGTCTGGGCGGCAAGTCCGTCGTCAAGGCGCAGGTGAAGGTCGGTGGTCGCGGCAAGGCCGGTGGCGTCAAGCTGGCCGCTTCCCCGGACGAGGCCGTCGCCCGTGCGACGGACATCCTCGGCATGGACATCAAGGGCCACACGGTCCACAAGGTCATGATCGCCGAGACCGCTCCGGAGATCGTCGAGGAGTACTACGTCTCCTTCCTCCTCGACCGTGCGAACCGCACCTTCCTCTCCATCGCCTCCGTCGAGGGCGGCATGGAGATCGAGGAGGTGGCGGCCACCCGCCCCGAGGCCGTCGCCAAGATCGCCATCGACGCCATCGACGGTGTGGACGAGGCCAAGGCCCGCGAGATCGTCGAGGCCGCCAAGTTCCCGGCCGAGGTCGCGGACAAGGTCGCGAACGTCCTGGTCAGGCTGTGGGACACCTTCATCAAGTCGGACGCCCTCCTGGTCGAGGTCAACCCGCTCGCGAAGGTCGCCTCCGGCGAGGTCATCGCCCTGGACGGCAAGGTGTCGCTCGACGACAACGCCGAGTTCCGTCACCCCGAGTACGAGGAGCTCCACGACAGGGCCGCGGCCAACCCGCTCGAGGCCGCCGCCAAGGAGAAGAACCTCAACTACGTCAAGCTGGACGGCGAGGTCGGCATCATCGGCAACGGCGCCGGGCTCGTCATGAGCACCCTGGACGTCGTCGCGTACGCCGGTGAGAAGCACGGTGGCGTCAAGCCCGCCAACTTCCTGGACATCGGCGGCGGCGCCTCCGCCCAGGTCATGGCGAACGGCCTGGAGATCATCCTGGGCGACCCGGACGTCAAGTCCGTCTTCGTGAACGTCTTCGGCGGCATCACCGCCTGTGACGAGGTCGCCAACGGCATCGTGCAGGCCCTGAAGCTCCTGGAGGACCGCGGCGAGAAGGTCGAGAAGCCCCTCGTCGTCCGTCTCGACGGCAACAACGCCGAGCTGGGCCGGAAGATCCTCACCGACGCCAACCACCCGCTGGTCCAGCGCGTCGACACCATGGACGGCGCGGCCGACAAGGCCGCCGAGCTGGCCGCCGCCAAGTAAGCACGAGGACGAGGACTCAAACCACCATGGCTATCTGGCTCAACAAGGACAGCAAGGTCATCGTCCAGGGCATGACCGGCGCCACCGGCATGAAGCACACCAAGCTCATGCTCGGTGACGGCAGCAACGTCGTGGGCGGCGTGAACCCGCGCAAGGCGGGTCAGACCGTGGACTTCGACGGCACCGAGGTACCCGTCTTCGGGACCGTCAAGGAGGCCGTCGAGAAGACCGGCGCCAACGTCTCCGTCATCTTCGTGCCGGAGAAGTTCACCAAGGACGCGGTCGTCGAGGCCATCGACGCCGAGATCCCGCTGGCCGTCGTGATCACCGAGGGCATCGCCGTGCACGACACGGCCGCCTTCTGGGCGTACGCCGGCAAGAAGGGCAACAAGACCCGGATCATCGGCCCGAACTGCCCCGGCATCATCACCCCGGGCCAGTCGAACGTCGGCATCATCCCGGGCGACATCACCAAGCCGGGCCGCATCGGCCTGGTGTCGAAGTCCGGCACGCTGACGTACCAGATGATGTACGAGCTGCGGGACATCGGCTTCTCGACGGCCGTCGGCATCGGCGGTGACCCGATCATCGGCACCACCCACATCGACGCCCTGGCCGCGTTCCAGGACGACCCCGACACCGACCTGATCGTGATGATCGGTGAGATCGGCGGCGACGCCGAGGAGCGTGCCGCCGCGTTCATCAAGGAGAACGTGACCAAGCCGGTCGTCGGCTACGTCGCGGGCTTCACCGCGCCCGAGGGCAAGACGATGGGCCACGCGGGTGCCATCGTCTCCGGTTCCTCCGGCACCGCCCAGGCGAAGAAGGAGGCCCTGGAGGCCGCCGGCGTCAAGGTCGGCAAGACGCCGACCGAGACGGCGAAGCTGGCGCGGGAGATCCTGAGCGCCTGAGCCTTTCGACGGTGCACCGGTGGGCCCGCCCCTCGCCCGGGGGCGGGCCCACCGGCGTTTCCGCCGCCCGTGCCGCCCGCGCCGGTGACGTGATGCCCGCGCCGGTGACGTGATGCTCCGGCGGCTCACCCGGGCAGGGGCAGCAGTCGCTGCGGGCCGCCGCCGTCCTCGTGACGGAGTTTCTCGCGCAGGGACAGTTCCTCGTGGGACAGGGGGCCCATGGCCGCGGGGGGCGGGACACCGTGGACCGCCCGGGCGGGGGCGAGGGGGGCCTCGTAGTGGGTGGGGGCCGTGCGCAGTGTGAGCGTCGTCGCGCCGCCGATGGCGCAGGTGGCGGCGACGGCCGCCCGGGTCCAGAGCACGCTGCGGCGTTCGGCGCGGGTGCGCACCGGCTGCGGCCGGACGGCGTGCGTGCGCTCCGCGGAGGCCAGTTCGACCAGGCGCCGGTGCAGTACCGCGGGGTCGGCCAGTTCCGGCAGCCGCGCCGCCACGGCCTCGCGCGCGTGGATGAGCCGGTTCGCCGCCGCCGGGGTGCTCGCCTCCGTCTCCGCCGCCGTCTCCGGCAGGTCCAGGCCGACGCCGTCGTACAGCACGAGCGTGCGCCGGTAGGACGGCGGGAGCCGCAGCAGCGCGTCCAGCAGGGCGCGGTGGGCGGGATCGGCGGGCTGGGGTTCGGGGTGCCGGTGGCGGGGGCGGAAACGGTGCCAGGGGGAGAGGGCGTACTCGTACGCCGCCGCCCGCACCCACCCGGCCGGGTCCCGGTCCCGGGCCACCTCGGGCCAGCGCTGCCAGGCGAGGTGGAACGCCCGCTCGACGGACTCCCGCGCCAGTCCGCGCCGCCCGGTGAGCAGGTAGGTCTGGCGTACGAGCGCCGGGGTGCAGAACGCGTGGAGGGCGTCGAAGGCCTGAGCGGGCGTCAGGGACGGCACGCCCGCCGGGCCCGTTGCCCCGCCGCCGACCGCCGCGGGCCTTTGCGCGTCCCCCCGGCCCCCCGGCGCCGGCGCCCACGCCGACGGCGCGGTGGCCGGGCCCGCCCGACCGGTGCCCGGTTGGGCGAGACCGGCCAGCAACCGGGCGTACGCCTCGCCCCGCGGGCCGGCCGGAGCGGCGCGCCCCGTCTCCCAGGCGCGCACGGCCGCCCGGTCGACGCCGATCCGCTCGGCGAGCTGGGCCCGCGTCAGGGACGCGGCCTTGCGCAGGCGCCGGCGTTCCCCCGGCGGAGGCAGGGGGTGGGCAGGACTCTCCGTCACAGGACACCCTTTCGCACGAAAAAGCACATAAACATATATTGAGCGACACTTCGGGGGTTCGCCTGTTGCGGCCGGAAAGCGCGTGGCGTTGGGAGCATGGCGGCGTGACCCAGATGACCGCTCGCCGACCGCCGTCGTCATCCCCGCCCGCCCGGACGCGCGGCCGCTCGCCCGGGCTGGCCGCGGGCCTCCTGGGCGGTGCGGTCGCCGCCGGACTGGGGCTCGGCGCGATCGCCGTGCTCGTGCTGGCGCTGTGGATCAGTTCGCCGTACCCCGACAGCGGGCCGGACGGCGCGCTGCGCACCGCCGCCGCGCTGTGGCTCCTGGCGCACGGGGCCGACCTGGTCCGCACGGGCACGCTCTCCGGCGCGCCCGTGCCGGTCGGGGTGTCCCCGCTGCTGCTCCTCGCCCTGCCGGTGTGGCTGCTGTACCGGGCGGCGCGGGACGCGCGGGACGCGTCCGCGGAGCCCGACGGGCCCCCGCCGGTCCCGGCGCACACGGCCTGGACCGGGGTGGTGCTCGGCTACCTCGGCGTCGGTGCCGCCGCCACGCTGTACTGCGCCGGCGGTGAACTGCGGCCCGCGTGGGCCTCGGTGGCGTTCTGCCTGCCGCTCGTCGTCGCGGGCGCGGCGGGTGCCGGCGCGTGGTGGCCCGCGCGCAACCGCCCGCGCGACTTCCTGCGCGGTCTGCCGCCGGTGTTTCCGGGACCGGTGCGGCGGCTGCTGTCCGGGGCGGACGCGCGGGCACGGCTGGGTACGGCGGTGCGGTCCGCCGGGGCCGGCACGACGGTGCTCGTCGGGGGCGGGGCGGTGCTGACCGGGGTGTCACTGGCGTGGCACGGCGAGGCGGCGCGGACGTCCTTCCTGCAGCTGACGGAGGGCTGGACCGGGCGGTTGGCCGTCCTGCTCCTCGGGGTCGCCCTCATCCCCAACGCGGCGGTGTGGGCGGCCTCCTACGCCCTCGGTCCCGGCTTCGTCCTCGGTGCCGGGCACCCGGTGCACCCCTTCGCCTCCGACCCCGCCCCGTTGCTGCCCCCCTTCCCGCTGCTGGCCGCGGTACCGGACGCGGGCCCCGGGACACCGCTGAACTGGGCCGCGGGACTGGTGCCGGTGGCGGCCGGGATGACGGCGGGGTGGTTCGTGGCGCGCGGTTCCGTGGCGCGGGGAGCCGTGGTGCGCGGAGCGGCGGCACCGGACGCCCCGGGGCAGGAGGCGGCGGACGGGCCGGGCAAGCCCGGACGGCCTGAGACGGACGGACGGCCTGAGGCGGACGGGCGGGCGGAGGCGGACGGGTGGGCGCGGGAACGACCGGTGCGCTGGTCGGCGGGGCGGACCACGGGCGTGCTGGTGCTGACCGCCCTGGTGAGCGCGCTGCTCGTCGGCCTGCTCGCCGCGCAGGCGGGCGGCCCGATGGGCGAGGCCGCGCTGTCCCGCTTCGGGCCGGTGTGGTGGCAGGCCGGTGGAGCGGCCGGGCTCTGGGTGGCGCTGACCGGGCTGCCGGTGACGCTCACGGTCCGGGCGTGGCTGGTGTGGGGGCGGCGGACGAGGGGCGGCGGGGTGCCGGCACGGGAGAGGGCGGCGACGGCGGAGGGGGCGCGGGCACCGGAGCCGGCCCGCGGGACGGAGCGCGGGGCGGACGGGAAAACGGTGGGGGAGGGCGCGAACGGGAGCGCCGGGCGTTCCGCGCGGGCGCCGGAGCCGGCCCGCGGGACGGAGCGCGGGGCGGACGGGAAAACGGTGGGGGAGGGCGCGAACGGGAGCGCCGGGCGTTCCGCGCGGGGCGCCGGGCGGCGGGCGGCCCGCGGAGCTCCGCCCGCGGACGGCCCGTCCGGGAAGCGGGCGGGGACCCGCCCGGCCACCGCTCCGGGTCCCGCCGAGGACGAACTGTACGACTTCCTCCCGGCCGACGACCCGTTCCCGGCCCCCTGGCACGACGAACTGTCCCGCGTCTCCCGCTGGGCGGCCCTGCGGAAGGCCGCCGCCGGGGCACCGCCGGAGCGCTCCTCCCCGGGCCCCGCGCCGTCCCCGCCGGACGGCTCCCCGGCCGTCGGCGGACCCCCGCCGGCGGCCGGGGAGCCGTCCGGACCGCAAACCCCGCGGAAGGCGCCGGGCACGGCACCGCCGCCGTCCGAACCGGCCGGCTGACCGGCGCACGCCCCGGCGGGCCGGGCCCGGCCGTCCCGTGCCGGCCCGGCCGGAATCCGTGTGCCTCAGCCGTCCCCGACGCTCAGCACTCCGCGCAGCTCCGCCGGCAGGAGCCGCTCGCAGGACTGTTTCGCCTCGTGGGTCAGGGCGTCGCCGGCACAGGTGTAGTAGTCGCGGTAGACCAGTTGCACGGTGAACGTCGTGCCCACCAGGACCAGGGCCAGGCAGGCCGTGACCAGGCCGCTGATCGCCGCGGTGGTGTGAGAGCGGCCGGCCGGGGCCGCGGCGGGGGCGGAGGTGGCGGCGGGGGCGTCCGGGGCCGGGGGGCGGGGCTTGGCGCGCAGGGCGCTGATGCCCCAGTACAGGGCGAGCGCGCCCAGCAGCAGGGCCACGTACGGCCAGCTGAACAGGGCGAAGAAGACGGCCCATATGCCGGACAGCAGGGCGTAGCGCGCGCGGCGCTGGACCGGGTCGGCCGGGTCCCAGCGCGGGCCGGGGCCGTTCCGGTCCTGCCGGCCGCCGGGACCGCCGGGACCCTCGGGGCCCCCTCCGGGACGCTCGCCGAAGCCGCCGGGGGAACGGCCGGGCTGGCGGTCGCTCCACCGGCTGCCCCAGGAGGAGTCACCGCCGGGACCCGGACCCTCGGGGTGGCGGGGCCGCCAGGGCTGGTCGGGGGTGCCCTCCGGCGGGGGCGCGAACGGGTTCTCGTCCTGCTGCTCACCACCGCGCCCATCGCCGTCCCGTCCGCCGGTGGGCGCCTCGGACGGTGCGGCCGGCCGTTCCCGCAGCAGCGCGGGACCCCGCTCGCCCCCCTGGGCCGGGCGCGGCGGGAACGTGAGGAGTCGCAGGCTGCGATCGGGCATCAAGAGAGCGTCTTCCCCTAGGTGACTACGGCAGTCCGACGTGAGCTGCACCCCGTGAACGAGCCGCGCGGCGACCGCGTTCCCGGGGCGGCTCCTTCGCTGCACCGTCTCGGTTCCCACGAACGCTACCTTCCGGCCACGCCCCCGTCCCACGGGGGCCTTCGGCACTGCCGGTATCGTTGCTGGCGGCCGGCCGCTTCGTAGACTTCCCCGTATCCCGGGGCGCGAAGCATTCGTACGACTGCACAAACCGCCGGTCGGGCACACCGCCGCACACCGCCTTCCCGAGAAAGGGCCCCACCGTGGCCGCCACCCCTCCTGGCCGAGCGGCCAAGCGCCTCGTCGTGCTGGTCTCCGGATCCGGTACCAACCTGCAGGCGCTGCTGGACGAGATCGAGCGCACCGGAGCCGAGGCGTACGGCGCCCGGGTCGTCGCCGTGGGGGCCGACCGCGAGGGCGTCGAGGGGCTCGCCCGCGCCGAGCGCGCCGGGCTGCCGACCTTCGTGTGCCGGGTGCGGGACCACGACACGCGGGCGCAGTGGGACGCCGCCCTCGCCGGGGCGGTGGCCGCGTACGAACCCGACCTCGTGGTCTCCGCCGGGTTCATGAAGATCGTCGGCAAGGAGTTCCTCGCACGGTTCGGCGGGCGGTTCGTGAACACGCACCCGGCCCTGCTGCCCAGTTTTCCCGGCGCCCACGGCGTCCGTGACGCGCTCGCGTACGGCGCCAAGGTCACCGGCTGCACCGTCCACTTCGTCGACGACGGCGTCGACACCGGGCCGATCATCGCGCAGGGCGTGGTCGAGATCCGGGACGAGGACGACGAGAGCGCGCTGCACGAGCGCATCAAGGAAGTCGAGCGAAGGCTGCTCGTCGAGGTCGTGGGGCGGCTCGCCCGCAACGGCCATCGCATTGAGGGACGAAAGGTAGTTATCCAGTGACCGCCACCGCCGAGAGCACCAAGCGGCCCATCCGCCGGGCGCTCGTCAGCGTCTACGACAAGACCGGGCTGGAAGACCTCGCGCGCGGGCTGCACGAAGCCGGGGTCGAGCTGGTGTCCACCGGGTCCACGGCCGGCCGCATCTCCGCCGCCGGCGTCCCCGTCACCCGGGTCGAGGAGCTGACCGGCTTCCCCGAGTGCCTGGACGGCCGGGTGAAGACCCTGCACCCGAAGGTGCACGCGGGCATCCTCGCCAACCTGCGCCTGGACAGCCACCGCGCGCAACTCGCCGAGCTGGGCGTCGAACCGTTCGACCTGGTCGTCGTCAACCTCTACCCCTTCCGGGAGACCGTCGCCTCCGGCGCCTCGGACGACGAGTGCGTGGAGCAGATCGACATCGGCGGCCCGTCCATGGTCCGCGCCGCCGCCAAGAACCACCCCTCGGTCGCCGTCGTCACCAGCCCCGAGCGGTACGCCGACGTCCTCGCCGCCGTCCGGGGCGGCGGCTTCGACCTCGCCGCCCGCAAGCGGCTCGCCGCCGAGGCCTTCCAGCACACGGCCGCGTACGACGTCGCGGTCGCCTCCTGGTTCGCCTCCTCCTACGCGCCCGTCGACGAGTCCCCCTTCCCGGACTTCCTCGGCACCACCCACGAGCGCAAGCACACCCTGCGCTACGGCGAGAACCCGCACCAGCCCGCCGCCCTGTACGCGGCCGGCGGCCCGGCGGGCGGCCTCGCCGGCGCCGAGCAGCTGCACGGCAAGGAGATGTCGTACAACAACTACACGGACACGGACGCCGCCCGCCGTGCCGCGTACGACCACGACGAGCCCTGCGTCGCGATCGTCAAGCACGCCAACCCGTGCGGCATCGCGGTCGGCGCGGACGTGGCCGAGGCGCACCGCAAGGCGCACGCCTGCGACCCGCTGTCCGCGTTCGGCGGGGTCATCGCCGTCAACCGGCCGGTCAGCAGGGAGATGGCCGAGCAGGTCGCGGAGATCTTCACCGAGGTCATCGTCGCCCCGGACTACGAGGAGGGGGCCCTGGAGGCCCTCACCAGGAAGAAGAACCTCCGGGTGCTGAAGGCCCCCGACGGTTCCGGCGACCGGGTGGAGGTCAGGCACATCGACGGCGGTGTCCTGCTCCAGGTCACCGACCGCCTCCAGGCCGACGGCGACGACCCGGCCAACTGGACGCTGGCGTCGGGCGAGCCGCTGGACGCCGGGGAGCTGAAGGAGCTGGTCTTCGCCTGGAAGGCGTGCCGCGCGGTGAAGTCCAACGCGATCCTGCTCGCCAAGGACGGCGCCTCGGTCGGCGTCGGCATGGGCCAGGTCAACCGCGTCGACTCCTGCAAGCTGGCCGTCGAGCGGGCCGGCGAGGAGCGCGCCCGCGGTTCCTACGCGGCCTCCGACGCCTTCTTCCCCTTCCCCGACGGCCCCGAGATCCTCATCGGCGCCGGGGTGCGGGCGATCGTCCAGCCGGGCGGCTCGATCCGTGACGAACTCGTCGTGGAGGCCGCCGGGAAGGCGGGCGTGACCATGTACTTCACGGGCACGCGCCACTTCTTCCACTGAGTCCGCCGAGGGGCCGGGGGCGCTGCGGCCCCGGCCCGCGGCGCAAACGCGAAGCGGCCTCCGGGCTCCCCTCGTGGGAGCCCGGAGGCCGCTTTCCGTGCGGGCGCCGGACCCGGCGGCTCAGTGGCTGCGGACGACGATCGAGCCGCACACCTTGTCGGCGAACGTCTGGCGCTTGGAGTCCCACGCCGGCCACAGCCAGCCGAGGTAGCAGGCGATGCTGTCCAGGAAGTGGGCGAGACGGCGGACGAACGCCATGCCGACGCCCAGCGGCTGGCCGGTGTCCTCCTTCACCAGGCGGATGCCCAGTGCCTTCTTGCCGATCGTCTGACCGGTGCGGCCCTCCCGTATCAGCTGCCAGATCGCCAGCCCGATCAGGGCGAGCGCGCCGACGCCCGCCAGGGCCGGGGTGTCCTTGCCGACGATCACCAGGATGTAGGGCACCAGGAAGACCAGCATGTCGACGAGGGTGCCGAGGAACCGCTGGCCCCAGTTCGCGTAGGGCGGCTGGGCGCCGTAGCCGGACTGCTGCGGGTAGCCCGGGTAGCCGCCCTGCTGGGGATAACCGGGCTGCTGGGGATAACCGGGCTGCTGCGGGTAGCCGTAGCCCTGCTGCGGCGGGACACCCTGCGGGGCCTGCTGCCCGTACCCCGGCTGGCCGTACCCCGGCTGTCCGTATCCCGGCTGTCCGTACTCCTGCTGTCCGTAGCCCTGCTGCGGGTCCTGCGGCTGACCGTAGGGGCTGTTGGGCGAGCCGAAACTCATGACGGGATTCCTCCGTTGACGCTACGGGAACGACGCGGAAGGCACGGAGGAACGTCACGAACTGGGCGGTTTGCCCCCCACCGGACCGCGATGCTGTGCGGCTCATCGTCATCGACGGTCAAGATCTTGTCCAGCCGGATTCCCGAGCCGTTGTGCAAGTGCAACATCACTGATCACAGCCGACGCCCGGGCCCGGACGGGGCGCCTCCCCGGCGGCCGTGCCGGGGCCCCGGATTGGAACCGGGGGCCCGTCATCCGCGAGGATGGGGGCATGACCGCCCAGATTCTCGATGGCAAGGCCACCGCAGCCGCGATCAAGTCCGATCTGACCGTCCGCGTGGCGGCGCTGAAGGAGAAGGGCGTCACGCCCGGCCTCGGCACGATCCTGGTCGGGGACGACCCCGGCAGCCAGAAGTACGTCGCCGGCAAGCACCGCGACTGCGCGCAGGTCGGCATCGCCTCCATCCAGCGTGAGCTGCCCGCGACGGCGACCCAGGAGGAGATCGAGGCCGTCGTCCGCGAACTGAACGAGGACCCGGCCTGCACCGGTTACATCGTCCAGCTCCCGCTGCCCGGAGGCATCGACGAGAACCGCGTCCTGGAGCTGATGGACCCGGCCAAGGACGCGGACGGCCTGCACCCGACGAACCTCGGCCGGCTCGTCCTCAACGAGCCCGCCCCGCTGCCCTGCACGCCCAACGGCATCCTCACCCTGCTGCGGGCGCACGGCGTCGAGATCAAGGGCGCCGAGGTCGTCGTCGTCGGCCGGGGCGTCACCATCGGCCGCCCCATGCCGCTGCTGCTCACCCGGCGCAGCGAGAACGCCACCGTGACCCAGTGCCACACCGGCACCCGCGACCTGTCCGCGCACCTCAAGCGGGCCGACATCATCATCGCGGCCGCCGGCGCCCCGCACCTGGTCCGCGCCGAGGACGTCAAGCCGGGCGCCGCCGTCCTGGACGTCGGCGTCTCCCGCAACGCGGCGGGGAAGATCGTCGGTGACGTCCACCCGGAGGTGGCCGAGGTGGCCGGCTGGATCTCCCCGAACCCGGGCGGCGTGGGCCCCATGACCCGGGCGCAGCTGCTGGTCAACGTGGTCGAGGCGGCGGAGCGCAGTGCCGGCTGAGGACGGGCGCACCGAGTCGGAGCCGATGGTCCGTGACGCGATCAGCGCCCCCGACGCCCAGGGGCGCCCGCGCCGGGTGACGCGCCGCTTCCCGCTGTTCACCCGGGACACCGCGCGGCCGGAGGGCGGTGGACGGGCCGCCCCGGGCGACGCCCCGGCACCCGCCCGGCAGTGGCCGGTGCTCGTCGTGCTGTCCGCGGTCGCGCTCGGCCTGCTGCTGGCCGCGCTCGACCTGTTCCGCGCCGGCACCCTGCTGGTGGGCGCGGCCCTGCTGGCCGGCGCGGTCATGCGCTGGACGCTGCCCGGTGTCGGCATGCTCGCGGTCCGCTCGCGCTTCACGGACATCGTGACCTACGGCGTCCTCGGCCTCGCGATCGCCCTGCTGGCGATGATGGCCCAGCCCAGCCCATGGCTGGAGATCCCGTTCCTGAAGGACACCCTGCACTTCACGCTCACCAAGTAGCCCCCGCTCCCGGCGCCGTTCGCCCGCGTCCTCCTCACGGAAGCGCGGGCGAACGGCGGTTCGTCCCCTCCCCCGAGTCGGGGCGAACCGCCGTCGGGAAGCAGCCTTCCCGCCGTGGAGCGCCGGTTCAACGGCTGTCCGCGCGCTGTGGCACGGAAGTGACCGTTCCGCTACGGTGTCCGCGTCCCGCCACGGACCGCGCCGCCCCCGCCCCCGCCC
Source organism: Streptomyces sp. TG1A-8 (assembly GCF_030499535.1). Lineage (NCBI taxonomy): Bacteria > Bacillati > Actinomycetota > Actinomycetes > Kitasatosporales > Streptomycetaceae > Streptomyces > Streptomyces sp. TG1A-8. The sequence continues at coordinate 2,846,779 of NZ_JASTLB010000001.1, read as the reverse complement.
GCGGGCGGACGGGCCGCAGGGTCCGAGCGGGACGGCACGCGCCGAGGGCGGCGGGACCCGGATCCGGGTGCGATCCGTCCGGCGCGCATGGCCCGCCGGTTCCCGGGCACCCGGTCGGTACCCCCACGGGAGTCCGGACACCGGTTCCCCGGTGGCGACCGCCCCGTCCCTCCTCTCCCGGACGGGCGGTCGCCCCCCACGCGAGCGGGCGCCCCCTCGATCCGCCGCGCGCCCGCCTTGTGGGGTGGGCCACACGGTCCCGGCCGTGCCGGATGCCTGATGCGCGATAGCCTGACCGCTGGATCTCTCTTGACGCCAAGAGATCGATCATCCGCCCGGGGCAGGGACGCCCCACCGCCTGCTGTCATACGGAGAACGCCATGACCCGCACTCCCGTGAACGTCACCGTCACCGGCGCGGCCGGCCAGATCGGTTACGCCCTGCTCTTCCGCATCGCCTCCGGCCAGCTGCTCGGCGCGGACGTGCCGGTCAGGCTGCGCCTGCTGGAGATCACCCCGGCGCTGAAGGCCGCCGAGGGCACGGCCATGGAGCTGGACGACTGCGCGTTCCCGCTGCTGCAGGGCATCGACATCACGGACGACCCGAACGTGGCCTTCGACGGCGCCAACGTGGCCCTCCTCGTGGGCGCCCGCCCGCGCACCAAGGGCATGGAGCGCGGTGACCTCCTGGAGGCCAACGGCGGCATCTTCAAGCCGCAGGGCAAGGCGATCAACGACCACGCCGCGGACGACATCAAGGTCCTCGTCGTCGGCAACCCGGCCAACACCAACGCGCTCATCGCGCAGGCCGCGGCGCCGGACGTCCCGGCCGAGCGCTTCACCGCGATGACCCGCCTCGACCACAACCGCGCGCTGACCCAGCTCGCGAAGAAGACCGGGGCGACGGTCGCCGACATCAAGCGCCTGACCATCTGGGGCAACCACTCCGCCACCCAGTACCCGGACATCTTCCACGCCACCGTCGCCGGCAAGAACGCCGCCGAGGTCGTCAACGACGAGAAGTGGCTGGCCGAGGACTTCATCCCGACCGTCGCCAAGCGCGGCGCGGCCATCATCGAGGCCCGCGGCGCCTCGTCGGCCGCGTCCGCCGCCAACGCCGCCGTCGACCACGTGCACACCTGGGTCAACGGCACGGCGGAGGGCGACTGGACGTCGATGGGCATCCCGTCCGACGGCTCCTACGGCGTCCCGGAGGGCCTGATCTCCTCCTTCCCGGTCACCACCAAGAACGGCACGTACGAGATCGTCCAGGGCCTGGACATCAACGAGTTCTCCCGCGCCCGCATCGACGCCTCCGTCAAGGAGCTGGCGGAGGAGCGCGAGGCGGTGCGCGGCCTCGGCCTCATCTGAGACCGCCCTGGGCGTTCACGCCGCGGTCCCGTGCGGGCCCCGTTCCGGTTTCCTCCGGAACGGGGCCCGCACCCGTTTCCGCCCCTGCCGTCAAATCCCGTACCGGGAAGGGCGGTCCGGGGTGAGGACGGACGGCCGGGACGGTTCCGGCGGCCCGCACGGCCGGCCGCGGTCCCGGCGGTCGCCGGCCGTCCCGCCCGCTTCCTCCACGAATCGGAGTGACCCAGCGCACTTTCGTCCGCCGATCATGCATGTGACCGGAGGCCCTGGGGCAGGCGGCCACGGTCCCTGACGGTGGCACGGCTGAGACATAGGGGCACTGAACAGGAACGGAAGGCAAACCAACCATGGTGGACAGAACCGAACGGCGGGCCCGGGCGACCATCCACGCGGGAGGTGACTGGCTGGAGGCGGTCTCCGGTGCCACGCGCGAGATCCTCGACCCCGCGGACGGCCGGCCGTTCGCCGTGGTCGCGGAAGGGGACGAGGAGGACGCGGAGCGGGCGGTGGCCGCGGCGCGGCACGCCTTCGACCACGGACCCTGGCCCCGGACCCCCGTCGCCGAGCGCGCCGCGCTGCTGCGCCGCGTCGCCGCCCTCCTCGCGCGCGACCGCGAGGAACTGGGCCTGCTGGAGAGCCGGGACGCGGGCAAGACCGCCGAGGAGGGCCGGGTCGACATCGACTGCGTCGCCGACGCCTTCCGCTACTTCGCCGACCTGGTCGCCGCCGAGCCCCCCGGCCGGGTCGTCGACGCGGGTTCGCCCGAGGTGCACAGCGTCGTCGTGCACGAGCCGGTCGGCGTCTGCGCCCTGATCACACCCTGGAACTACCCGCTGCTCCAGGCCAGCTGGAAGATCGCCCCGGCGCTCGCGGCGGGCAACACCTTCGTGGTCAAGCCCAGCGAGATCACCCCGATGACCACCATCGCGCTGGTCGGACTGCTGGTCGAGGCCGGCCTGCCCACCGGAGTGGCGAACCTCGTCACCGGGCCGGGCCGCACCGTCGGCGCCCGCCTCGCCGAACACCCCGGCGTCGACCTGGTCTCCTTCACCGGCGGCCTGGCCAGCGGCACCGAGGTCGCCCGGGCCGCCGCCCCCACCGTGAAGAAGGTCGCCCTCGAACTCGGCGGCAAGAACCCCAACGTCGTCTTCGCCGACGCCTGCGCCACCGAGGAGGGTTTCGACACCGCCGTCGACCAGGCCCTCAACGCCGCCTTCATCCACAGCGGCCAGGTCTGCTCGGCCGGCTCCCGCCTCATCGTCGAGGAGTCCGTCCGGGACCGCTTCGTCGGCGAACTCGCCCGCCGCGCCCAGCGGATCAGGCTCGGCCGCGGCACCGAGGACGGCGTCGAGTGCGGCCCGCTGGTCTCCGAGCAGCAGCGCGCCAAGGTCGAGGAGTACGTCGCCTCCGCGCTCGCCGAGGGCGCGGTGCTGCGCTGCGGGGGCAAGCGGCCCTCGCCCGGCCCCGCCCGGCCCGGATCCGGCTACTTCTACGAGCCGACCGTCCTCGACGCCTGCCACCGCGGGATGAAGGTCGTCCGCGAGGAGGTCTTCGGACCCGTCCTGACCGTCGAGACCTTCCGCACGGAGGACGAGGCGGTGTTCCTCGCCAACGACACCGAGTACGGCCTCGCGGGCGCCGTGTGGAGCGCCGACGCCGCCAGGGCCCGCAGGGTCGCGGGCCGGCTGCGCCACGGCACCGTCTGGATCAACGACTTCCACCCCTACCTGCCGCAGGCGGAGTGGGGCGGCTTCGGCAGGAGCGGGACGGGCCGCGAACTGGGACCGACCGGGCTCGCCGAGTACCGCGAGACCAAGCACGTCTACCAGAACCTCGCGCCGAGGCCGGTGCGCTGGTTCGCCGGCTGAACCGCGGCCGGGTCCCGCCGGTCCGGGCCTTGCCCCGGTCCCGCGGCTCACGAGCCGCGGGACCGGGGCCACCGCCCGAGTCCGGGAGCAGGAGCCCCACACCCCTTCCTCCCGGCCTCCGTACGACCTCCCACCCCACAGGAGTAACCACCCCATGCCCGATCACACCCACGACTTCGACTACGTCGTCATCGGCGGCGGCACCGCGGGCTCGGTCGTCGCCTCCCGCCTGACCGAGGACCCGGACGTCACCGTCGCCGTCATCGAGGGCGGCCCCAGCGACGTCGGCCGCGACGACGTGCTGACCCTGCGCCGCTGGATGGGCCTGCTGGGCGGCGACCTCGACTACGACTACCCGACCACCGAGCAGCCCCGCGGCAACTCCCACATCCGGCACAGCCGCGCCCGCGTGCTCGGCGGCTGCTCCTCCCACAACACCCTGATCTCCTTCAAGCCGCTCCCGTCCGACTGGGACGAGTGGGAGGCGGCCGGCGCCGCGGGCTGGGGCGCCGCCCGCATGGACCCCTACTTCGACCGCCTGCTCAACAACATCGTCCCCGTGGACGACAAGGACCGCAACGCCATCGCCCGCGACTTCGTCGACGCGGCCCGCGCGGCACTCGGCGTGCCCCGCGTCGAGGGCTTCAACCAGGAGCCGTTCACCGAGGGTGTCGGCTTCTTCGACCTCGCCTACCATCCGGAGGACAACAAGCGCTCCTCCGCCTCGGTGGCCTACCTGCACCCGGTGCTGGACCGGCGCCCCAACCTCCGCCTCTTCCTGGAGGCCTGGGCGTACCGGCTGGAGCTGGACGGCACCCGCGCCGGGGGCGTGCGCGTGCGCACCGGGGACGGCGGGGAACTGCTGGTCCGGGCCCGGAAGGAGGTCGTGCTGTGCGCGGGCGCCGTCGACTCGCCGCGCCTGCTGCTGCACTCCGGCATCGGCCCCCGCGCGGACCTCGAAGCACTCGGCATCCCGGTCGCGCACGACCTGCCCGGCGTCGGCGAGAACCTGCTCGACCACCCCGAGTCGGTCATCGTCTGGGAGACCCACGGCCCCATCCCGGAGAACTCCGCGATGGACTCCGACGCCGGCCTGTTCGTGCGGCGCGACCCCCGGAGCCCGGGCCCCGACCTGATGTTCCACTTCTACCAGATCCCGTTCACCGACAACCCCGAACGCCTCGGCTACGAACGGCCGCCCCACGGCGTCTCGATGACCCCGAACATCCCCAAGCCCCGCAGCCGCGGCCGGCTGTACCTGACCAGCGCCGATCCGTCCGTCAAGCCCGCCCTGGACTTCCGGTACTTCACCGACGGGGACGACTACGACGCCCGGACCCTGGTCGACGGCATCCGCATCGCCCGCGAGATCGCCCGGACCGAGCCGCTGTCCGGCTGGCTCAAGCGCGAGGTCTGCCCGGGCCCGCAGGTCGTGGACGACGCCGAGTTGAGCGAGTACGCCCGCAGGGCCGCGCACACCGTCTACCACCCCGCCGGCACCTGCCGGATGGGTGCCGCCGACGACGAACTCGCCGTGGTGGACCCGGACCTGAGGATCCGTGGCCTCGACGGCATCCGCATCGCCGATGCGTCCGTCTTCCCGACGATACCCGCCGTGAACCCGATGATCGGGGTGCTCATGGTCGGGGAGAAGGCCGCCGATCTGCTCGGAGGTGACGTCCGATGACGCTCACGGTCCCCACCCGCAAGTCCCCCGACTCCGCCCCCGATTCCGCCCCCGCTCCCGTCTTCCGCGTGGACGGCCTGTGGAAGGTGTTCGGCCCCAAGGCCGAGCGCGTGCCCGCCGACCCGGAACTCAGCGCCCTGAGCCCCGCCGACCTGCGCTCCCGCACCGGTTGCACCGCCGCCGTCCGGGACGTCTCCTTCGACGTGCGCAAGGGCGAGGTCTTCGTCGTCATGGGCCTGTCCGGCTCCGGCAAGTCCACCCTGGTGCGCTGTCTGACCCGACTCATCGAACCGACCGCCGGCACCATCGCCATCGACGGCGAGGACGTCCGCTCCATGGACCGCACCCGGCTGCGCGAACTGCGCCGCCACCGCGCCGCGATGGTCTTCCAGCACTTCGGCCTGCTCCCGCACCGCACCGTCCTCGACAACGTGGCCTACGGCCTGGAGATCCAGGGCGTCGGCCGGTCCGAGCGGCGCGAGCGGGCCGCCGGGATCGTCGCCAAGGTCGGTCTCGCCGGTATGGAGAAGCGCCGTCCGGGCCAGCTGTCCGGCGGCCAGCGCCAGCGGGTCGGCCTCGCCCGCGCGCTCGCCGTGGACCCCGAGGTCCTGCTGTTCGACGAGCCGTTCAGCGCCCTCGACCCGCTCATCCGGAGGGACATGCAGGACGAGGTGGCCCGCCTGCACCGCGAGGAGGGCCGCACGATGGTCTTCATCACCCACGACCTCTCCGAGGCCCTCAGGCTCGGCGACCGCATCGCCCTCATGCGCGACGGCCGTGTGGTCCAGCTGGGCACCCCCGAGGAGATCGTCGGCTCCCCGGCCGACGACTACGTCCGCGCGTTCGTCCGCGACGTCCCGCGCGAACAGGTCATGACGGTCCGCACGGCCATGCGCCCCGCCGCCCCGGACGAATCGGCGACCGGTCCGGCGCTGCGCCCGGAGGCCACGGTCACCGAGGCGATCGAGGCGGTGGCCCGGGCCGGGTCCCCGGCCCGCGTCATGGACCGCGGCCGGTGCCTGGGCGTGGTGGACTCCGACGGGCTCCTCGGCGTGGTCGCCGGCACGTCCGAAGCGACGGCGGACGCTCCCGCCGCCCCGCTCCCGGACGCTCCCGCCGCCACGGTCCAGGACGCTCCCGCCGCCGGAACGGCGGCGGACGCGGCGTCACCCGGCGGGCGCCGGCGAACGGCCCCCGCCCCGGTCGGCCCCGGCACGGAGGCCGTCTGATGGCAACGCTCGGCATCCCGGCCACCCGGACGGCGCTCCCCCGCGTCCTGCGGACCCGGGCCGCGGCCAAGCTCCTGCTGCTGGCGTCCGCCGCCGTGGTCCTCGTCCCCCTGGCCACCGCCCGCTGGGGCGGCGGCACCTGGCCCCACGCCCTGACCGTCGACCTGTCCCGGCCGCTGGCCACCGCCAGCGGCTGGGTCATCGACCACCGCGACAGCCACCCGCTGTTCCTGTACTTCTTCGGCTACGTCAGCAACGCCGTCGTCATCTCCGTACGCGCCGTCTACCTCGTCCTCCTCGCCGCGGGCTGGGCGGGCGTCACGGCCCTCGGCGCCCTCGTCGCCTGGCGCGCCGCCGGCCCCCGCCTGGCCGCCGGCACCGCCCTCGCCCTCCTGGCCTGCGGAGCGCTCGGCATGTGGGTGCCGACCATGCAGACCCTCGCGCTCATGGCCGTCGCCGTCCTCGCCTCCGTACTCGTGGGAGCGCTGCTGGGCCTGGCCGCCGGCCTGTCCGACCGCATGGACCGCGCCCTGCGCCCGGTCCTGGACACCATGCAGGTGCTCCCGGCCTTCGCGTACCTCCTCCCCGTCGTCCTGGTCTTCGGCATCGGCGTGCCCGCGGCCGTCCTCGCCACCGTCGTCTACGCCGCCCCGCCGATGGCCCGCCTCACCGCGCTCGGCCTGCGCGGCGCCGACTCCGAGGTCCTGGAGGCCGTGGACTCGCTCGGCGCCACCGCCCGCCAGCGGCTGCTGACCGCCCGCATCCCGCTGGCCCGCAAGGAGCTCCTCCTCGGCCTCAACCAGGCGATCATGATGGCGCTGTCGATGGCCGTCATCGCCTCGGTCATCGGCGCCGGCGGCCTCGGCGACCGCGTCTACCAGGCGCTCGCCTCCGTGGACGTGGGCGCGGCCCTCGCGGCCGGCGTCCCGATCGTGCTGCTCGCGGTCGTCCTGGACCGGGTGACCGGCGCCGCCGGGGACGGCGTCCCGGCCGGCGAGCGCCCCCGCACCATCGGCCGGCCCCACGTCCTGGCCGCCGCCGCGGCCGTCGCCCTGGCCGGCCGCCTCCTGGGCCGCCTGGACTGGCCCGGCTCCTGGACCCTCGGCATCGCCGAGCCGGTCAACCGCGCCGTCGACTGGATGACCGCCCACCTGTACTCCGGCGTCCCGGTCGTCGGCGGCACCGCCGACTGGGCGGGCCGCTTCACCACCTGGGTCCTGGACCCCGTCCGCGCCGGCCTGCAGTGGCTGCCCTGGTGGTCGGTGCTGTTCGCGGTGGCCGCCCTGGCCTGGCTGATCGGCACCTGGCGCACCGCGCTGACCGCCGCCCTCGCCATGGCCGCGATCGGGGTGCTCGGGGTGTGGGAGCCCTCGCTCGACACGCTCTCCCAGGTGCTCGCCGCCGTGGCCGTCACCCTCGTCCTGGGCCTCGCGACCGGCATCGCCGCCGCCCGCAGCGACCGTGTCGACCGGGCACTCCGCCCGGTCCTGGACGTCCTCCAGACCATGCCGCAGTTCGTGTACCTGATCCCGGTCGTCGCCCTGTTCGGCGTGGGCCGCGCACCCGCCGTCGCCGCGGCCGTCGTCTACGCCCTCCCGGCCGTCGTCCGGATCACCGCGCAGGGCCTGCGCCAGGTCGACCCGGCCGCGCTGGAGTCGGCGCGCTCGCTCGGCGCGACCGGCCGCCAGCAGCTGTGGCAGGTCCAGCTCCCGCTGGCCCGGAGGTCCCTGCTGCTCGCGGTCAACCAGGGCGTGGTCCTGGTGCTCGCCGTCGTCATCATCGGCGGTCTGGTCGGCGGCGGAGCCCTCGGCTACGACGTCGCGTTCGGCCTCGCCCAGGGCGACCTGGCGACCGGCCTGGTCGCCGGCGCGGCCATCGTCTGCCTGGGCCTGGTGCTCGACCGGGTGACGCAGCCCACCGGGCGGCGCGCGAAGAAGGGGGCGTGACATGCGGTTCCGTACGGCCGTCCCGGCCGCCGTCGCCGTCCTCGGGCTGCTCACCGGCTGCGGCGGCGCCGACATGACCCGGCAGGCCAGTCCGTTCGCGGACGCCCGGGGCGCGAAGACCGTGACCCTGTCCGTGCAGTCCTGGGTGGGCGCGCAGTCCAACGTGGCCGTCGTCCAGTACCTCCTGGAGCACGAGCTCGGCTACCGGGTCGACACCGTCCAGGTGGACGAGGTGCCCGCCTGGGACGCGCTGAGCCAGGGCCGGGTCGACGCCCTCCTGGAGGAGTGGGGGCATCCGGAGCAGGAGAAGCGGTACGTCACCGACAAGAGGACCGCCGTGCCGGCCGGCGGCCTCGGGGTGACCGGGCACATCGGCTGGTACGTCCCCACCTACCTGGTCGAGCAGCACCCCGACATCACCGACTGGAGGAACCTCAACAAGTACGCCCCCCTCTTCCGCACCGCCGAGAGCGGCGGCAAGGGCCAGCTGATGGACGGCTCCCCGTCCTACACCACCAACGACAAGGCGCTGGTGAGGAACCTCAAGCTGGACTACCAGGTCGTCTTCGCCGGGTCCGAGGCCGCGCAGATCACCCAGATCGAGCAGTTCGCCAAGGAGCGGAAACCGTTCCTGACGTACTGGTACACCCCGCAATGGCTGTTCCGGAAGGTCCCCATGACGGAAGTGAGGCTCCCGCCCCACCGGGAGGGCTGCGACGCCGACCCGGCCGAGGTCGCCTGCTCCTACCCGCACACCGCGCTGCAGAAGTACCTCAACGCCCACTTCGCCCGGTCCGGCGGCCGGGCGGCGGCCCTCCTGAAGCGGTTCCGGTGGACGACCGAGGACCAGAACGAGGTCTCCCTGATGATCGCCGAGCGGAAGCTCTCCCCGCAGGAGGCGGCGAGGAAGTGGGTGGACGGCCACCCCGACGTGTGGCGGAAGTGGCTGTCCTGACCACCGCCGCCCGGGGACCCGGCGGGCGGGTGGACGGCGCACACCCGTGCGAACCGGTGCGGAACGGCACCGGGACGGCGGGGGAGCCCGGCCCCCCTTGCGCGGGTCCCCGGGCCGGTCCCTAGGCTGACCGCCGTACACGCACGGCCGACGGGGGAGACACCGCATGGCGAACACGCGCAGGCAGCTCCGCTCCACCACGGTGGTCCTCGGCGGCGTGGGTCTGCTCGCCGCCGCGCTGACCGCCTGCTCCTCCGACCCGGACAGGCGCTGCGTCGACCGCGACAGCTACACCCTCGCCAAGGGCTACAAGGTCGTCTCCGACAAGCACTGCAGGAACACCGGGACGTCCGGCGGCGGCGTGTGGTACTACGGCGGCAAGAGGAAGGGCTCCTGGGTCACCGGCGGTTCCCTCACCAAACCCGCCAAGGGCTCCGGCTCCTCGGACGGCGACGGCCACCGCGCCGGGGTCTCCCGGGGCGGCTTCGGCGGCGGCAAGGGCGGCTCCGGCGGCTGACGGGAGCACGCAGCATGGAACGCCGCACCACCACCCCCCGCCCCGGCTGGCAGCGGACCGTCGAGGAGCAGGGGGTCGTCTACCCGCTCACCCGCCACCCCGACGGCTCCCTGCGCCCCTACTGGGACGAGAGCGCGTACTACGCCTTCACGCTCCCCGAGGTCGAGGCGCTGGAGGAGACCGTCGGGGAACTGCACCGCATGTGCCTGGAGGCCGCCGGGCACATCGTGACCGGAAACCGCCTCGCCGACCTCGGCATCACCGATCCGCGGATCGCCGCGGCGGTCACCGAGGCCTGGCACCGCCGCGCCGAACTCCCCTCCGTCTACGGCCGCTTCGACCTGCGCTACGACGGCACCGGCCCGGCCAAGCTCCTGGAGTACAACGCCGACACGCCCACCTCGCTGGTCGAGGCCGCCTCCGCGCAGTGGTTCTGGATGGAGGACCGTTTCCCCGGCGCCGACCAGTGGAACTCCCTGCACGAACGCCTGGTCGACGCCTGGCGCGCGCAGGCCGCGCTCCTGCCGCCCGGCAGCCCCCTGCACTTCGCGCACTCGTCCGCGGACGAACTCGGCGAGGACGTGATGACGGTCGCCTACCTGAAGGAGACCGCCGAACAGGCCGGACTGGACACCGACTGGCTCTCCGTGGAGGAGATCGGCTGGGACGACCTCTCCGGCCGCTTCGTGGACAACCGGCTCCGCTTCATCCGCGCGGTCTTCAAGCTCTACCCGTGGGAGTGGCTCACCACCGACCCCTTCGCCGGCCACGTCCTCGACACGCTGGACAACGGCGGCGGCACCGGCACGACGATGTGGATCGAGCCCGCCTGGAAGATGCTCCTGAGCAACAAGGCCCTGCTCGCCGTCCTCTGGGAGCTGTACCCCGGCCACCCCAACCTCCTGCCCGCCCACCTGGACGGCCCGCGCGAGCTGGCGCGGACCACCGGGTACGTCGCCAAGCCCCTGCTGGGCCGCGAGGGCGAGGGCGTCACCGTGCACGAGCCCGGCGACCCCGCGGCCGTGCGGCAGGAGGCCTGCTGCTACCAGCAGCTCGCCCCGCTGCCCGCCTTCGACGGCAACCACGTCGTCCTCGGCGCCTGGGTCGTCCGGGACGAGCCGGCCGGCCTCGGCATCCGGGAGTCGGCCGGCCTGGTCACCGACGGGTACGCCCGCTTCCTGCCCCACGTCGTCCTGTGACGCCGGGCGGTCCCCCGGTACGGTGGACCGCCTCCCCGGGGCGCCCCGCGGGGCGCGTACCGGATGGTGGACGTGCTCCGGCCGCCCGCGGACGGCCCGGTAGGCTGGCCGCGGGCCGTGACTGGCGCGCTGGGATGGGACGGACCATCGGGGAGCGGCCCGCGAGTGATCGAGTGCCGTGCGCCTGGGCCGAACCGTGCACCGTGACCGCAACCCGCCACGCCACCCGGAGGCCGAGATGACCGAGCCGCAGTCCCTCTCCACCGAGTCCACCGCCTTCCGCACCGCCCTGGACGTCATCCGCGCCGTCGAACCGCGGGTCGCCGACGCCATCGGCCAGGAGGTCGCCGACCAGCGCGAGATGCTCAAGCTGATCGCGTCGGAGAACTACGCCTCCCCGGCCACGCTCCTGGCCATGGGCAACTGGTTCAGCGACAAGTACGCCGAGGGCACCGTCGGCCGCCGCTTCTACGCCGGCTGCCGCAACGTCGACACCGTGGAGTCCCTGGCCGCCGAGCACGCGCGCGAACTCTTCGGCGCCCGCCACGCCTACGTCCAGCCGCACTCCGGCATCGACGCCAACCTCGTCGCCTTCTGGGCCGTCCTCGCCGACCGGGTCGAGGCCCCCTTCCTGGAGAAGACCGGCGTCCGCCAGGTCAACGACCTCACCGAGGCCGACTGGGCGGAGCTGCGCCGCGCCTTCGGCAACCAGCGCATGCTCGGCATGTCCCTGGACGCCGGCGGTCACCTCACCCACGGCTTCCGCCCCAACATCTCCGGCAAGATGTTCGACCAGCGCTCCTACGGCACCGACCCCGCCACCGGCCTGCTGGACTACGAGGCCCTGCGCGCCACGGCCCGCGAGTTCAAGCCCCTGATCATCGTGGCCGGCTACTCCGCCTACCCCCGCCTGGTCAACTTCCGCGTCATGCGGGAGATCGCCGACGAGGTCGGCGCGACCCTCATGGTCGACATGGCCCACTTCGCGGGCCTGGTCGCCGGCAAGGTCCTCACCGGCGACTTCGACCCGGTCCCGCACGCCCAGATCGTCACGACCACCACCCACAAGTCCCTGCGCGGCCCGCGCGGCGGCATGGTCCTGTGCGACGACTCCCTCAGGGACCAGGTCGACCGCGGCTGCCCGATGGTCCTCGGCGGCCCGCTGCCGCACGTGATGGCCGCCAAGGCCGTCGCCCTCGCCGAGGCCCGCCGGCCCTCGTTCCAGGACTACGCCCAGCGCATCGTCGACAACTCCCGCGCCCTGGCCGAGGGTCTGACGCGCCGGGGCGCCACCCTGGTGACCGGAGGCACGGACAACCACCTGAACCTGATCGACGTGGCCGCCTCCTACGGCCTGACCGGCCGCCAGGCCGAGGCCGCGCTCCTCGACTCCGGCATCGTCACCAACCGCAACGCCATCCCGGCCGACCCCAACGGCGCCTGGTACACCTCCGGCATCCGCGTCGGCACCCCGGCGCTGACCACCCGCGGCCTCGGCACCGCGGAGATGGACGAGGTGGCGGGCCTGATCGACCGGGTGCTGACCACGACGGAGCCGGGCACGACGAAGTCGGGCGCCCCGTCCAAGGCGGCCCACGCGCTGGACCCGAAGGTGGCGCAGGAGATCTCCCGGCGCGCCGCCGACCTGGTGGCCGGCTTCCCGCTGTACCCGGAGATCGACCTGGGCTGAGACGCCCCCGGGAGCGCCGGGGACCGCGCGGCCGGCCGCCCCGGCCCGCGGTTCCCGGCGGCACCGGACCCACCCCGCGCCCTCTGCGACAATGGGGGCATGGCCTTCGAACGTCCCCGCGTGCTCTCCGGTATCCAGCCGACCTCCGGCTCGTTCCACCTCGGCAACTACCTCGGTGCCGTCCGCCAGTGGGTCGACCTGCAGGACGCGCACGACGCCTTCTACATGGTCGTCGACCTGCACGCGATCACGGTCCGGCAGGACCCGGCGCAACTGCGCGAGAACACCCGCGTCGCCGTGGCGCAGTTGCTCGCCGCGGGCCTGGACCCCGAGCGCTGCACCCTGTTCGTGCAGAGCCACGTCCCCGAGCACGCCCAGCTGGCCTGGCTGATGAACTGCATCACCGGCTTCGGCGAAGCCTCCCGGATGACCCAGTTCAAGGACAAGTCCGCCAGGCACGGCAACGACCGCGCCACCGTCGGCCTGTTCACGTACCCGATGCTGATGGTCGCGGACATCCTGCTGTACCAGGCCGACCAGGTCCCCGTCGGCGAGGACCAGCGCCAGCACCTGGAGCTGACCCGCGACCTCGCGGACCGGTTCAACCAGACCTACGGCGACACCTTCACCGTCCCGAGCGCGTACATCCCCGAGGAGACGGCGAAGATCTACGACCTGCAGGACCCGACCGCCAAGATGAGCAAGTCGGCGGCCACCCCCAAGGGCCTGATCAACCTGCTGGACGAGCCGAAGGCCAGCGCGAAGAAGGTCAGGAGCGCCGTCACCGACACCGACACGGTGGTCCGCTTCGACCGCGAGCACAAGCCGGGCGTCAGCAACCTGCTCACCATCTACTCCACCCTCACCGGCACCGGGATCGCGGAACTGGAGCAGCGGTACGAGGGCAAGGGCTACGGTGCGCTCAAGACGGACCTCGCCGAGGTCGTGGCCGGCTTCGTGACCCCGTTCCGGGACCGCACCCAGCAGTACCTGGACGACTCCGAGACGCTGGACTCGATCCTGGCCAAGGGCGCGGAGAAGGCGCGTGCCGTCGCCGCCGAGACGCTCGCGCGGGCGTACGAGCGGATCGGCCTCCTCCCGGCGAAGCACTGAGCCGCAGAGCACACCGCCGCAGCCGTACAACACGGCGGCGGTGGTCGTACAGTCGATAGCCGAGAGTTGCCCCGGCGGGCATCCGTGCCGGGGAGGGTTCGATGACGGGAGACGACGTGGGGACCGTAACGATCGGCGTGTCGATCGCGGTCCCGGAGCCTCACGGCAGCCTGCTCCAGGGCCGGCGCGCGGGCTTCGGCGACGCCGCGGCGCACGGCATCCCCACGCACGTCACCCTGCTGCCGCCGACCGAGGTGCAGGGGGCGGACCTGCCGGCGGTGGACGCGCACCTCGCCGAGGTCGCCGCGGCCGGCCGCCCGTTCCCGATGCGGCTGTCCGGGACCGGCACCTTCCGGCCGCTGTCCCCAGTGGTGTACGTGCGGGTCGTCGAGGGCGCCGAGGACTGCACCTGGCTGCAGCAGCACATCCGCGACGCCTCCGGACCCGTGGCGCGCGAACTGCAGTTCCCGTACCACCCGCACGTCACCGTCGCGCACGGCATCGACGACGCGGCGATGGACCGCGCCTTCGAGGAACTGGCCGGGTTCGCGGCCGAGTGGGCGTGCACCGGCTTCGCGCTGTACGAGCAGGGCGCCGACGGCGCCTGGCGCAAGCTGCGCGACTACACGTTCGGCGGACCCGTGGTGCCGCCCCAGGCCGGGCTCGTCGAGCGCGGCACGATCGCCAGCCGCTAGCCGCCGCCCTCCTCCCCGCGCGTGCCGCCGGGGACGAGCGGGGACCGGGGCGTGCGGGGGCGCCCCGCGTGTCCCGGACGGGCCCGCGGCCGTCGCTCCCGCCGGGGAGGGACGGCAACGGGCCGCGAAAGGGCGTCAGGTTCCGCGCGACGGGTGATGAGCGGGATGCCGCAGGGCACAGGCGGAACATGGACTGGCTGAAGAGGATCCCCGGGATCGGGCCGATCGTCGCCCGGCTGACGCTCACGCACGCCTGGCGGTCGTACGGGCGTCTGGACCGGGTCAAGTGGACGCGGCTGGCCGCCGCGATGACGTTCGTCAGCTTCGTGGCCCTGTTCCCGCTGCTGACCGTGGCCGCCGCGGTCACCGCCGCCGCCCTCGGCGACTCCCGCCAGAAGGCCGTCGAGAACCGGATCGCCGACCAGTTCCCCGGCCTGTCCGACCAGCTGGACCTCGGCTCCCTGGTGCAGAACGCCGGCACCGTCGGCGTCATCGCCGGCGCCGCGCTGCTGTTCACCGGCATCGGCTGGGTCGGCCAGGTGCGGGACTGCCTGCGCGCGGTGTGGGAACTGCCCGACCAGGAGGAGAACCCGCTCGTCACCAAGGCCAAGGACGCGGGTGTCCTGCTGGGCCTCGGCGGCGCCCTGCTGGTGACGCTGGCCGCCTCCACGCTCGCCTCGGCCGCCGTCGGCCGGGTGGCCGGCCTGCTCGGCCTGGAGCAGCGCGGCTGGGGCAGCGCGCTGCTGACGGCCGCCGCGTTCGCGGTCGCCGTGCTCGGCGACTTCCTGGTCCTGCTCTACGTGCTGACCCTGCTGCCCGGAGTCGAGCCGCCGCGCCGCCGCCTGGTGGTGGCCGCGCTGACCGGCGCGGTCGGCTTCGAGCTGCTGAAGCTGCTCCTCAGCGGCTATGTCCAGGGGGTCGCGGCGAAGAGCATGTACGGCGCCTTCGGCGTCCCCGTCGCACTGCTGCTGTGGATCAACTTCACCTGCAAACTGGTCCTGTTCTGCGCCGCCTGGACGGCGACGCGGAGCAAGGAGGCCGAGGCCGGCACCGGGGCGGTGGCCTCGGCCGCGGCGCCGCACGGCACCGGGGAGGTCAGGGCCGTGGCCGGCGGCGCACCAGATCGGGCAGCGGCCAGCGGCGGTTGACCAGGAACGCCCCGCCCCCGAGCAGCACCAGCAGCCCGGCGGCCACCGCCAGGGCGGTCCCGGCGCCGGAGCCCGGCCCGGCGGGGGCGCCCGCCACCGGCTCCGAGCCGGTGCCCCCGGTCACCGGCACCTGCCGGGCGGAGGCGGTGGGTCCCGGCCGGGCGGTGGCCGGGGCGGCGGTCCCCGGCGGCACCAGCCGGCCCACCGGCTGCACCTTGCCGTCCGCCTGGAAACCCCAGTCGAACAGCTTCGCGGCCTCCTTGTAGACCTCGTTGTGCCCGCGCCCGTCCGGGTGCATCACCGTGACCAGCAGCACCTTGCCGCCGCGTTCGGCGACCCCGGTGAAGGTGGCGCCCGCCCGCGTCGTGTTGCCGTTCTTCACGCCCGCGATGCCCCGGTAGACCGGCACGTCGGTGTCACCGCTCAGCAGCCGGTTGGTGTTGCGGATCTCGCTGGGGCCGAACCTGGCCCGCACGGTCGAGCAGTAGTCGCGGAAGTCCTTCTTCTGCAGCCCCGAGCGCGCGAACAGCGTCAGGTCGTACGCCGAGGACACCTGCCCCGGCATGTCGTAGCCGTCCGGGCTGACCACGTGCGTGTCCAGGGCCTGGAGGTCGGCGGCGTGCTCCTGCATGTCGCGCACGGTCCGCGCGACCCCGTGGTTCATCGCGGACAGCACGTGCACGGCGTCGTTGCCCGAGCGCAGGAACACGCCGAGCCACAGGTCCCGGACGGTGTAGGCGCGGCCCGTCCGTATCCCGACCAGGCTGGAGCCCGCGCCCACGCCCGCCAGGTCGGACGCCGCCACCGTGTGCTCCGTCGTCGCCGGGAACTTCGGCAGCACGGTGTCCGCGAACAGCATCTTCAGGGTGCTCGCCGGGGGCAGCCGCCAGTGCGCGTTGTGCGCGGCGAGCACCTGGCCGGACTCGGCGTCGGAGACGATCCAGGAGCGGGCGGTGAGGTCCTTCGGCAGCACGGGCACGCCCGGCGCGAGGTCGACCTGCGTCCCTGGCCGCCCCAGCCGGGCACCGCCCACCTGGGACATCAGCGCCGGGGGAGCGGTGGTGGGGCCGGCCGGCGGGGCCGGGGCGGCGAGGGCGGCGGGCCCGGTGGCGGACAGGGACAGCAGGGCGGCGGAGGCGACCAGCAGGCAGCGCCGGACGGTCCTTTCGGCAGCGGACACGGTCGAGAACGCACCGGTCGCGGACCGCGGAGTCCCACCGCCCTCCCCACCCCGGGCGGGGAACCGGCCGGCCGGCGGAGATACTGGTCGTATGAAGCTCAGCCGCCCGGTCTCCTGGTTCCTGCTCGCGTTCGGGGTGTGGAGCTGGGTCATCTGGGTCACTTTCGTCAAGAACCTCGTCAAGGACAGCAGCGGACTCGCCTTCGACGACGGTCACCCGACCGCGTACTTCTGGGTGCACCTGCTGCTGGCGGTCGTCTCCTTCGTATTGGGGACGGTCATCGGGGCCATCGGGTTGCGCGGGCTGCGCGCCCTGCGCCGGACGCCGTAGCGGGGGACGGGACGGAGTGGTCATCGTCCTCGCGCTCGCGGCCCTGGCCGTCGTGGCAGGCCTGCACTGGTACGTGTGGCGGCGGCTGGTCCGCGACACCACCGCCGGCCCCGGGCCCGCCCGCCGGACCGGCACGGCGGTGTTCGTGGCGGGTCCGGTCCTGGCCGTCGGAGCCCTGGCCGCCGAACGTTCCGGCGCCCCCTTCTGGCTCCAGCGGACCCTGGCCTGGCCCGGCTTCCTGTGGCTCGCCCTGTCCCTCTACCTGCTGCTGACGGTGGTGGCGGCGGAGGCCGTGCGACCGCTGCTGCGGCGCGTGGCGGTTCGGCGGACCCGGACCCGGCGACCGGACCCGGTGGCCCTGCCGGCCCAGCCCGCCCAGTCCGCCGTGCCGGCCCGGCCCGCCGTGCCGGCCGCCCCGGTGCCGGCGCCGCCGGAGCCCGGCCCGCGGCAGCGGCCCGTGCCCCTGCCGGAGCGCTCGGCGGAGCCCTCCCGCCGGCTCTTCGTCTCCCGGGTCGTCGGCGGGGCCGCCGCGGCCGTCGCCGTCGGCACCGTCGCCACCGGCACCCACGGCGTCCTGCGCGGGCCCCGGGTGCGACGGGTCGTCGTGCCCCTGGCCGCACTGCCGCGCGCCGCCCACGGGTTCCGGATCGCGGTCGTCAGCGACGTCCACCTCGGGCCGGTGCTCGGCCGGGACTTCGCGCAGAGGGTCGTCGACACGGTCAACGCGACCGGGTCCGACCTGATCGCGGTCGTCGGCGACCTGGTGGACGGCAGCGTCAAGGACCTCGGCCCGGCCGCGGCCCCGCTCGCCGGGCTGACCGCCCGGCACGGCGCGTACTTCGTCACCGGCAACCACGAGTACTTCTCCGGCGCCGAGCAGTGGGTGGCCCAGGTGCGCGCGCTGGGGCTGCACCCCCTGGAGAACGCCCGCACCGAACTGCCCCACTTCGACCTGGCCGGGGTCAACGACCTCCAGGGCGAGGGCGAGGGCCGGGGGCCGGACTTCGCCAGGGCGCTCGGCGACCGGGACCCGGCCCGCGCCTGCGTCCTGCTCGCCCACCAGCCCGTGCAGATCCACGAGGCCGTCCGGTACGGCGTCGACCTCCAGCTCTCCGGCCACACCCACGGCGGCCAGCTCTGGCCCGGCAGCCTCCTCGCGGCCGCCGCCAACCCCACCGTCGCCGGCCTGGAACGCTACGGCGACACACAGCTGTACGTCAGCCGGGGCGCCGGGGCCTGGGGCCCGCCCACGCGCGTGGGGGCGCCGTCGGACGTGACGGTGATCGAACTGGCCGCCGCGCGCGCGTGAGCGGAATCCCGCCCGTCCGCTGTGGAGGAACCGTGGAACCGGGCGGAAACAACGCTTCGGTACGTTCTCGCTCATTCGGTTCACACACTCCTCCCCAGGCGAAACGCGTGTGATCGGGTGAGCCGGCCACCAGGGGAGTGGCGCAGTCCGTGCCGGGCCAGGGGCACGCCACCTTCCCGCAGAAGGTCGCCACCGGCGCCGGTTCGATCGTCGACCGGGACAGGTACCCGGCCGGTGCCCTGCGCACCGGCAGCCGGGTCGACGGCACCGGCCCGTACAGGCTCACCTCGTACACCAAGGGCCGCAGCGCCGTCCTCGCGCCCCACGGGAGCTACCGGGGCCACCTCGGCGCCGCGCGCCCCGGGTCCGGCAGCACCCTCGTCATCCCCGGCAGGAAGTCCGTGAACAGTTCGTGGACCTCCAGCACCAGGGGGCGCAGCACCCGGAACCGGGCCAGGGCGACCCCGCGCGCGGTCAGCCGGGCCCCGCGCCGCGCCAGCCGGTAGCTGCGCTCACGCCCCTGCGTGCGGTCGAAGATCCAGTACAGGACGAGCCCCATCTGCGAGAGCCACATCAGCTCCGGCAGCACCTCGCGCAGTTCCGGCGCCACCTTCGCCCCGGAGCCGGCCAGCACCTCGCGGTGGATGCTGATGGCCTGTTCCCGGGCGCGCTCGCTCTCCGGGGAGAAGGGGCTGAGCGGGCTGTCGGGGTCGGCGGCGTTCTTGAAGAACTGGACCGCGAACTCGTGGTACGGCGTGGCGAGGTCCAGCCACGTGGTCAGCACGCCCGCGAGCCGCGCCTCGAAGTCGGTCTCCCGGTCCAGGACCTCCCGGACGGCCACCTGGTGCTCGGTGGCGATCCGGTCGTAGAAGCCCTGGATCAGGTGTTCCTTGCCCGCGAAGTAGTAGTAGGCGTTGCCGACGGAGACCCCGGCCTCGTTGGCGATGGCCCGCATCGTCGTCTTGTCGTAGCCGCGCTCCTGGAACAACCGCATCGCGGTCTCCAGGATGAGCGCGCGGGTCTGCTCGGACTTGGTCTGGGGGCCGGCCCCCTCGGGGCCGTCGTTCTTCGCGGGCACACCAGGAGCCTAACCAGTGGGGCGGGTGCCGCCGGAACAGGACCGCGGCCCGTGGGTCCAGCCCCGGTCGGGGTGGTACGACCACCCGTCCGCCCTCCGGTACGACCGCCCGCCCCACTGGGCGCCCCGCCACTTCGCGGCGGCCAGCACCGCCCCCCGGGCCAGCCCGGTGCCGGCCGGGGTGCTCAGCCGGTGGGCGAGCGGGCGGTGTTCGCGCAGGGCCCACAGGACGACGATCCAGGCGCGGGCGCCCCGGTAGACCTGCCCGGCGTCCCCGACCACGGTGACCTCCTCGAGGGTGGCGGCGTGGTCGAGGCCGGGGAAGCGCGCGCGGGCCGGGGCCGACCCGGCGGGGACCAGCTCCAGCGGCACGAGCTGCGGCTGCCGCACCAGCCAGTCGCGCAGGTGGGTGCACAGCCCGCACTCGGCGTCGTACAGGACGGTGAGCCCGCGGACCGGGACGCCGGCGGCGTCCCGGCCGAGGGCGGCGGTCCCGGTCCGCGCCGCGCTCACCGCGCTCACGCCCCGGTCACCGGCGGAACCCAGCCGGTCGGGCCCACGGGCGGCTGCTGCTCGTGCTCCATGGCCCCGCGCCGGCGGATCCTGTTCAGCACGTACACGTTGCCCAGGTGCATCACGCCGAGCACCAGCAGCACCACGCCGAGCTTGGCCGACAGGGCCTCGAAGACGCCGCGGGTGTCCTCGATGTCCCCGCTGTCGCTCAGGTACAGCGCCACGAAGCCCAGGTTGACCAGGTAGAAGCCGACCACCAGCAGGTGGTTGACGGCGTCGGCGAGCTTCTCGTTGCCGTGCAGCACGTCGGCGAGGAAGACCCGTCCGTTGCTGCTGAGCGTGCGGGCCACCCAGATGGTCAGCGCGATGCTGACGACCAGGTAGATGACGTAGGCGATGACGGTGCGGTCCATGCCCCACCCCTTCTTGAACGCGTTCAAAACGCTGACGGACATGACTGTAGCCCTCTTTTTGAACGTGTTCAACCGAGAGGTGGGAGACCTGGGCCTCACCCCCTGCGGCCCAGCTCCGGCCGTTTGCTGTAGTCCGTGAACCCCACGACGTTCCCCCACGGATCGGCGATCTCCACCGTCCATCCGGTGGCCCCGGGGAACGCCTCGTCCAGCGGCGCGATCCCGGCGGCGGCCAGCTCCCGCGCCGCGGCCCGCGCGTCCGGCACCTCCAGCCACAGCCGGGGCGGGGGCCAGGGCGGCGTCCGGTGGTGCAGCTCGTCCTCGACCCGCAGCAGGATGCCGGGCGTCTCCGCACCGACCTTCAGCAGCGCGAGCCCGCCCTCGTCGAAGCGGAACCCGACACGGAACCCGGCCCGCTCGTAGAACCCGACGGCCTCCCCGAGGTCGCCGACGGGGAGCAGTACGTGGTCGAACCCGAGCAGCTCGTACGACTCTTTGTCTGACATGTCGTCAGATTAGAACCGACGGGCCGGGAAACCGGTGAAAACGCCCGAGGGCCCCGCTTCCGGAGGATCGGAAGCGGGGCCCTCGGGCAGGACCGGGACGGTCAGTAGCGGCGCGTGATCAGGGCGCGCTTGACCTCCTGGATGGCCTTCGTGACCTCGATGCCGCGCGGGCAGGCGTCCGTGCAGTTGAAGGTCGTGCGGCAGCGCCAGACGCCGTCGCGGTCGTTGAGGATCTCCAGGCGCTGCTCGCCCGCCTCGTCACGGCTGTCGAAGATGAAGCGGTGGGCGTTCACGATCGCGGCCGGGCCGAAATACTGGCCGTCGTTCCAGAACACCGGGCAGGACGACGTGCACGCGGCGCACAGGATGCACTTGGTGGTGTCGTCGAAGCGCTCGCGGTCCTCGGGGGACTGCAGACGCTCGCGCGTGGGCTCGTTCGTGTCCCTGGTGATCAGGAACGGCATCACGTCCCGGTACGCCTGGAAGAACGGCTCCATGTCCACGACCAGGTCCTTCAGGACCGTGAGGCCCTTTATGGGCTCGACCGTGATCGGCTTCTCGGGGTTGATGTCCTTGATCAGCGTCTTGCACGCCAGGCGGTTCTTGCCGTTGATCCGCATCGCGTCCGAGCCGCAGATGCCGTGCGCGCAGGAACGGCGGAAGGTGAGGGTGCCGTCGACGTCCCACTTGATCTTGTGGAGGGCGTCGAGGACCCGCTCCTTGGGGTCGATCTCCAGCTGGAAGTCTTCCCAGGTCGCCTCCGCCGAGACCTCCGGGTTGAACCGGCGGATCCGGAAGGTGGCGGTGATGTAGGGGGAGTCGGCGAAACCGGGCTCGGGCTGGCCGGCCGCGCCTTCCTTGTCCAGAACGGGGGTAGCCATCAGTACTTACGCTCCATGGGCTGGTAGCGGGTCTGGACGACCGGCTTGTAGTCGAGACGGACGGTTTCGGAGCCGTCGGCGCCGACCTCGCGGTACGCCATGGTGTGACGCATGAAGTTGACGTCGTCGCGGTTCGGGTAGTCCTCGCGGTAGTGACCGCCGCGGGACTCCTTGCGGGCCAGGGCGGACACCGCCATGACCTCGGCCAGGTCGAGCAGGTTGCCCAGCTCGATCGCCTCCAGGAGGTCCGTGTTGAACCGCTTGCCCTTGTCCTGGACCGCCACGTTCCGGTAGCGCTCGCGCAGCTCGGCGATCTTCTCGACCGCCGTCTTGATCGTCTGCTCGGTGCGGAAGACCATGACGTTCGCGTCCATGGTCTCCTGCAGCTCGCGCCGCAGCGTGGCCACGCGCTCGCCGCCGGTGGAGTTGCGCAGCCGCTCGATCTGCTCGACGACGAAGGCCTCCGGGGCCTCCGGCAGCTCGACGTAGTCCGCCTTCTCCGCGTACTCGGCGGCGGCGATGCCGGCCCGGCGGCCGAAGACGTTGATGTCCAGCAGCGAGTTGGTGCCCAGGCGGTTGGCGCCGTGCACCGAGACGCAGGCCACCTCGCCCGCCGCGTACAGGCCCGGGACGACCGTGGTGTTGTCCGCCAGGACCTCGCCCATGACGTTGGTCGGGATGCCGCCCATCGCGTAGTGCGCGGTGGGCTGGATCGGAATCGGGTCCGTGTACGGCTCGATGCCCAGGTAGGTGCGCGCGAACTCGGTGATGTCCGGGAGCTTGGCGTCCAGCTGCTCCGGCGGGAGGTGCGTGAGGTCGAGGTAGACGTGGTCGCCCTCGGGACCGCAGCCGCGGCCCTCGCGGATCTCCGTGTAGATGGAGCGGGACACGACGTCGCGGGACGCCAGGTCCTTCATGACCGGCGCGTACTTCTCCATGAAGCGCTCGCCGTCCTTGTTGCGCAGGATGCCGCCCTCGCCGCGGGCGCCCTCCGTCAGCAGGATGCCCATGCGCCAGATGCCGGTCGGGTGGAACTGGAAGAACTCCATGTCCTCCAGCGGCAGGCCCCGGCGGTAGACGGCGGCCTGGCCGTCACCGGTGAGGGTGTGCGCGTTGGAGGTCACCTTGAAGAACTTGCCGCAGCCGCCGGAGGCGTAGATCACGGCCTTCGCCTGGAAGATGTGGATCTCGCCGGTCGCCAGCTCGTACGCCACCACGCCGGCCGACCGCTTCACGCCGTCGACCTCGGTCATCAGCTGGTCCAGGACGTAGAACTCGTTGAAGAACTCCACGCCCTCCTTGACGCAGTTCTGGTACAGCGTCTGCAGGATCATGTGGCCGGTGCGGTCGGCCGCGTAGCAGGAACGGCGGACCGGGGCCTCGCCGTGGTTGCGGGAGTGACCGCCGAAGCGGCGCTGGTCGATGGTGCCGTCCGGGGTGCGGTTGAACGGCAGGCCCATCTTCTCCAGGTCGAGGACGGCGTCGATGGCCTCCTTCGCCAGGATCTCGGCGGCGTCCTGGTCGACCAGGTAGTCACCGCCCTTGACCGTGTCGAAGGTGTGCCACTCCCAGTTGTCCTCCTCCACGTTGGCCAGCGCGGCGGCCATGCCGCCCTGCGCGGCGCCCGTGTGGGAGCGGGTGGGGTAGAGCTTGGTCAGGACCGCGGTGCGGCTGCGCTTCGTCGCCTCGATGGCGGCGCGCATGCCCGCGCCGCCGGCGCCGACGATGACGGTGTCGTACTTGTGGATCTTCATGATTCTCGCAGCCCCGTGCCTAGCGGATGTTCGGGTCGAAGGTGAAGATCACCAGCGTGCCCAGCAGGATGGTGAACACCGTGGCGGTGTACAGCAGGCCCTTCAGCCACAACCGGCTGTTCGGCCGCTCCGCGTAGTCGTTGATGACCGTGCGCAGGCCGTTGGCGCCGTGCAGCATCGCCAGCCACAGCATCAACAGGTCCCAGACCTGCCAGAACGGGGACGCCCAGCGGCCCGCCACGAACGCGAAGCCGATCTTGGAGACGCCGCCGTCCAGCACGAGCTGCATCAGCAGGTGGCCGATCACCAGGACGACCAGCACGATGCCGGACAGGCGCATGAACAGCCAGGCCGCCAGCTCGAAGTTGCCCCGGGTCGACTTCGGGGACTTCCTAGTCCGCTTGCGCGGCGCCTCGATGAGCGGGGCCGGGTTGTCGACGGTGTAGACGGGGGCGCCCTCGACGGGGCCGACTCCGGACGCGGGGGTTTCAGTCGTGGACATGGGCCTCAGCTCCCGAACAGAACACGAGCGGCGTGGCCGAGGACGGGGTAGATCGCCCCGGCCATCAGGACGACCCAGACGACCATGACGGTCCAGAACATCTGCTTCTGGTAGCGCGTGCCCTTCGACCAGAAGTCGACGGCGATGACGCGCAGGCCGTTGAGCGCGTGGAAGAGGATGGCGGCGACGAGGCCGTACTCCAGCAGCGCGACGATCGGGGTCTTGTAGGTGGCTACGACCTTGTCGTAGTCCTCGGGGGAGACACGGACGAGTGCGGTGTCCAGCACGTGAACGAACAGGAAGAAGAAGATGAGGACGCCGGTGACTCGGTGAGCCACCCAGGACCACATTCCTTCCCGGCCGCGGTACAGCGTTCCAGCCGGCACGGAAGAACCCTCCGGGAGCGGGGACTAGGGCCGCGCCGGCTTCGGTGTCGGTCGGGCCCGGCCGGGTACGGTCCACCGGCCCTCTGCATCGTATCCGCGTGCCGTCGGGACGCTCACGGGGGGCCTACCTTGTGTGATCTATCTGGCACGCGGTCGGTCCAGTGGCGGGGCCGCGCGCCGGCGGCCGCCGCGGGACGGGCGGTCACGTGCCGGGTGTGTGCGCCTTCGGGCTGGTCGCGCCTCGCGGCGGTGCCGCCGGGGCGGACGGCCCCGGACCCCCGAGGAACCGGCGCAGGCGCTCGCCCGCGAGGCGCCGCAGTTCCTCCGCCGCCGCCACCCGCTCCTCCTCCGGATCGTTCGCCAATCGTGACCGGATGCCCTCCAGGACCCGGTCGACGACCTCGTCCGGCGGTGCGCCCCCCAGGGAAATGGTGAACGCGTGTCCGAATCGGGCCTCGTAGGCCGCGTGGGCCGCGCTCAGGGCCGTGCGGGCCGCCGCGTACGTGTCCGCGGGCAGCTCGGGGAGGGGCTCGCCCGACAGGGCCTCCGCCAGGTCGCCGGGGGACAGGTCGTAGGCCGCCTCGTCCGCCGCCGCCAGCAGGGCGGCCAGGTCGGGATAGGGGCGGTGGTCGGCGATCCGCCGGGCCCAGCGTCGGCTGCGCAGGCAGTGCACGAGCAGGGTGCGGGCCTCGTCGGCGGGCGCGCCGTTGAAGGCGTCGAGCGGCTGGGGGAGGTACGGGAGACGGTGCGCAGGCAGCAGCGTGGGTCCTCGCGTCACGGATGGTGTCCGGGGATGGTGTGAAAGGTGTGTCTTCACGTTATCGGGTGTGGCCGGAGTGTGTCCGGCGGACGCCCGGATTTCACCCGGACGGAAGGGGTCGGCGACCCCTCGATGACGGATCGCCGGCCGATCGGTCGTACGTTGGCCGGGTGAGTCAGCACAGGCGCCGGGCCTCGGCGCGACAGGTGAGGCGGAAGCGGACGGCGGTGGCCGCCGTCTTCGCGGGGACCGTGGCGCTCGGCGCGGGTGTCGGCGTGTGGGCCTCGGCGGACGGGGGCGGGACCGAGCGGCGGAACGCGCCGCGGGCGGTGTCGGACGAGGGGGCCGTCGGCGCGCCCAGCGGGGCCGCCCGGGCCGGGACGCCCACGCCCGGCCGGTCCTACCCGCTGTCCCCAGCGCCGCGCACCATACCCGCGGTGCGCTCGCACACCCCGGCGCGCGGCCCCGGCTGGCGGCCGAGGAAGGGCGAGCGGGTGGTCGTCGCCGACGGGAGGCTGGCCGACGAGGGGCGGCTGGTGGCCGGCGAGCTGGGGCTCACGTACGCGGGGGAGGGGGACGGTGCGCGGGCCGGCGACGTCCGGCTGGCGCTGGCCGGGAGCGGGAACGCGGAGTCGTACACCCTGACCGTCCGCGGCGGACGGGTCGAGATCACCGGGCCGGCCGACGCGGGCGTCTTCTACGGCACCCGCACCCTCAAGCAGGAGGTGCACGACGGCGGCACGGCCCCCGAGGGCGTCGTGCGCGACCGGCCGGCCAAACCGGTGCGCGGCTTCATGCTGGACATAGCGCGCAAACCGTTCGGCGAGGACTGGATCGAGGACCGGATACGCGAGCTCGGGGACCTGAAGTTCAACGAACTGGGGCTGCACTTCTCCGACGACCAGGCCTTCCGGATCGAGTCCGGCACCCACCCCGAGATCGTCTCCAAGGACCACCTGACCAAGGCGCAGGTCAGGAGGATCGTCGCACTGGCGGCGAGCCGGCACATCACCGTCGTGCCCGAGATCGACTCGCCCGGGCACCTGGGCGCCGTCCTCGCCGCCCACCCCGAGCTGCAGCTGCGCAACGCGAGCGGGGTCGCGACCAGGGGCGCGATCGACATCTCCAAGGACGGCTCCGCGAAGATCGTCGACGACCTGCTCGACGAGTACGCCGGGCTGTTCCCCGGCGGCCGGTGGCACCTCGGCGGCGACGAGTACCAGGCGCTGGCCGCGTCCGACCCGCAGGCCGCCTACCCGCAGCTGGCCGCCGCCGCCCGGCGGGCCCACGGCTCCGGCGGCACCGTCGCCGACCTCGCCACCGACTGGCTCGACGACCGCGCCGACACCGTCCGCGCCCACGACCGCACCCTGCGGGCCTGGAACGACGGCTTCTTCCGGAGCGCCTCCGCGCAGCCCGCCGGGGACCTCCAGGTCGCCTACTGGACCGGCAAGGAGATCGGCGCCCGGCAGCCGGTGGAGTACCTGAGCGCCGGCCGCAGGGTGCTCAACTACAACGACGAGTTCCTCTACTACGTCCTCGGCCAGCCGCAGACCTTCGTCTACCCGACCGGGCAGCGCATCTACCAGCAGTGGACCCCGCGCGTGCTGCGCGGCACCACCGCCGTTCCGGCGCGGTACGACGGGCAGATCCTCGGCGGATCCTTCGCGGTGTGGTGCGACTACGCCAACGCGCAGACCGAGGCCCAGGTCGCCGCCGGGATCCGGATGCCGCTGCGGGCCACCGCGCAGAAGCTGTGGGACCCGCGCACCCCGGCCCTGTCCTGGGCGGACTTCGGCAAGCTGGCGGACCGCCTGGGCTGATCCCCGCGGCGGCCGCCGCCCCGGCGGTCCGGGCCGCCGCGCCGGTTTCGTGACCTCCACGGATCTTGGCTGAAACCTGCTGCTGTGACAGTCTCGGCTCCTCGCCCGCAGTAAGGGCGAGTTCGGGCTCCGTATCGGCGGTGCCCTGGCCGGGGAGGCTTCCATGAGCCTGGTGGAACTGATCGCGCAGGCCGACGAACGCGGACTGGCCGCCAGTGGTCTGGCTTGTTCGGATCGGTGCCTGCCGTTGCTGGGCGGCGACGACGAGGTGTTGCGCCCGCTGTGGACGAGCCTCGCCGAGGGCTCCGACTGGGCCGGGCACCTGGAGGAGGCCCGTGCCGCGCTCGGTCCGGCGGACCCGGCCGGGACCGAAGCCGCGCGGCTCGCCCGCCGCATGCTGGACACCGCCCCGGCCGTGCGCAGCGCCGAGGCGGTACGGGCCTGGGCCGGCACCTGCTCCGTCGCCTCCCTGCGCATCCACCGCCTCCTCGACCCCGCGGCGGACGGCGCCGGGTCCCTGTCCCCGCTGGTCTCCGCGGAGACCCTGTCCCCGCTGGTCGCCGCCGAGCTGCGGCGCCAGGTCGCCGTCCTGGAACTCCTCGCCGAACACGGCGCGAACGGCCTGCGCCGCGCCCTGGACCTCTCGGTCGAGGGCCGCCGCGTCCTGCGCGCGGTGGTCTCCCGCAGGACGCGCGGACAGTCCTGACGGACCCGGCCTCCCCCGTCCCAAACCCCTGCCGTGGGCGGGTCCTGTGGGCGTCCTGCGGGGGAGGTGGGGCGGTCCTGCGCCGGTCGGGGGAACACCGCGGATCCGGGTGACGGAAGCGGGGCCGGGGCCGCTTCTCCCTATGTGACAGCCCATTACGTGACCGCACAGCAGGAGACCAGGCCGCAGGCCGCGGCGAAGCCCGTGCGGTGGGCGGCGGACGCGGTGGCGACCATGCGCGAGGGTGCGCGGGTGCGGCTCGACTACTCGGCGCAGAGCCTGTGGCGGGTGGACCGCATGATCGAGGACATCCGCCGCGAGGACCCGCCGTACGCGGCGGTCGAGGCCGTACTGCGCGGTTTCGGCGCCTACGCCGGGGAGGTCATCGTCCGCCAGACCGGCGCCGAGTGGTGGACGACCGGCGGCGACCACTGGGTCCGCACGCCCGACGGCCGCCTGTGGGACCCCTTCGACGAGGCCCGCCGCTGCTTCGGCGGCCAGGGCTCGCTGCGGCTGCTGTGCCGGGACGCGACGAGCGGATGAACGGCCGGCCGGGCCGCCCCCGGACCGCGCGGCCGGCCGTGCCGCCGCCCGCGCCGCCGTCCCGGCGCGGGACCGGGCCCGGCCGGCAGTGACATTTCCGTGCGGGCCGACGCTGATGACCATGAGCCGTGCGCACGGCTGAACGTGGGACACGGCGAACGAGGACAGCGTTGGGCCAGGGAGGGGTACCCCGCCGCGTGCAGGCGTACGACGGGGAGCTGGGCGCGGCGGTCGCGCGGGCCCAGGGGGGCGACGAGACCGCCTTCGCGGTGGCCTACCGGCTGGTGCAGCCGGGCCTGCTCGGCTACCTCCGCGGCCTCGTCGGTGACGAGGCGGAGGACGTGGCCTCCGACGCCTGGCTGGAGATCGCCCGCGACCTGGGCAGGTTCCGGGGCGACGGCGCCGGGTTCCGCGGCTGGACCGCGACCATCGCCCGGCACCGCGCGCTGGACCACCTGCGCCGAAGGCGGGTGCGGCCCCGGGCGACGGCGCTCGACCAGGACGTACTGGACCTGCCCGGACCGCACAGCACGCACGACCAGGCACTGGAGTCCCTGTCCACCGAGCGCGCCCTGGACCTGGTGCGGGCCCTGCCGCGCGACCAGGCCGAGGCCGTGCTGCTGCGGGTGGTCGTCGGCCTCGACGGTCCCGCCGTCGCACGCGTCCTCGGCAAGCGCCCCGGCGCGGTCCGCACGGCCGCGCACCGCGGGCTGAGGCGGCTCGCCCGCCAGCTGGGCGTCCCGGACGCGCCGGCCGGGGGCGTGACGGACGACGGTCCCCGGACGCTGGGGGAGTCGACATGAACGGTGGCGGAGCGGACGCGGACATGGGTGAACGGCACGACGACGGCGAACTCCCCGGCCGTCACCGAGGCCGCCCGGCCCCCGCCGCCACCGGCCCGGCCGGTGCGACGGCCCCCGCGGCCGGAGCGGGGACGGGACGGGCTGCGGTACGGGCGCAGGAAGGGGCGGTGAGCCGGGTTCCCGGACCCGGGGGCTCCCGCGGGCCGGACGGCTTCGAGGCGTTCCTCGGCACCGTGATCCGTGCGGGCCGGGGACCCGGCGCCCAGGGGGGTGAGGCCGAGCGGCGCGCCCTGGCCGCGTTCCGCACCGCGCGGGACGCCGGGACGGACCGGGCGCGGACCCGGCGGCGGGACGACTGGCGGCCCCGCGAGCCGCGCCCGGCGAGGCCGTCGCCGAAGGCCGCGCTCGCCGTGCTCCTCGCGAGCCTCACGCTGGGCGGAGTCGCCGCGGCGGCGATCGGCTCGGCCGGCCCGGGATCCGGCCCCGGCGACGCGGGCCGGCGGACGCGCCCGCCGGCCAGCGCCCCGGCGCGGCCGGCCCCGGCACCGCACTCCACCGCCTCCGGGACCCCTTCCGCACGGCCCGGCCGTTCCGCCGCCGCCTCGGACACCGCGGTCCGCTGCCGCGCCCACGAACGGGCCGAAGAGCGCGGCAGCGCCCTGGACGCGCCGGTCCGGCGGCTGCTCGTCACGGCCGCGGGCGGCGAGGCGAACGTCGCCGCGTACTGCGCCGCGCGGCTCCCCCGGCCGCCCCCGCGGACGGTGGGAGCGGCGCCGGTGACGCCCCGGGCAAGGGCGACAGCGAGGGCAAGGGCGACAGCGGGAGCGGGGCCGGGGGCACGGCGGACGCCGACGGGGGCGTCGGCAGGTCCGGTGACGTCGGGGGCGCCGTTCCCGGGAAGGCCGCCGGGAAGCCCGCCGGCGGGCGGTGAGCACGCGGTGGCGCACCCTGTCGGAGCAACGGCCGGGGCCGCCACCCCCCACAGGAGAGGCCCCGGCCGTCGCGCGACACGGGCCGCGCGGCGGCCCGTACTCACTTCAGCGCCATGAGTGCGTTTTCTGTCACACCCGGGCGAGTCACGAGTTAGTTGCATCTCCCGCGGACGTGGACGAGGGAAGCTTTCAGGCCGTAACGTGCCTTTCGCGCCGATCGGAGACGGGCGTAAAGGGAGTGCGGTGCTGGGGGACGACGCGGGACTGACCGCCGCGGTGCGTGCGGCACAGGACGGGGACGAGACCGCGTTCCGTACGGTGTACCGCTCGGTGCATCCGAGGCTGCTGGGCTACGTGCGCACGCTGGTCGGCGATCCGGACGCCGAGGACGTCGCGTCCGAGGCCTGGCTCCAGATCGCGCGCGACCTGGACCGCTTCAGCGGCGATGCCGACCGCTTCCGCGGCTGGGCCGCCCGGATCGCCCGCAACCGCGCCCTGGACCACATCCGCATGCGCGGCCGGCGCCCCGCGATCGGCGGCGACGAGACCGAGCTGACCGGCCGGGCCGCCGAGTCCGACACCGCCGGCGAGGCCATCGAGGCGCTGACCACCGACAGCACCCTCTCGCTCATCGCCCGGCTCCCGCAGGACCAGGCCGAGGCGGTCGTCCTGCGCGTGGTGGTGGGCCTCGACGCCAAGACCGCCGCCGAGACGCTCGGCAAGCGCGCGGGCGCCGTGCGCACCGCGGCGCACCGCGGCCTGAAGCGGCTCGCGGAACTGCTCGGCGAGGATCCGGAATCGGCGGGCGTGCTCGAAGCGCTCCCGCTCCCGCGGCAACCGCATGGCCGCGCGGTGACGTCAACCACTGTGACGCGTACGCGGGCGCGGACGCAGAAGGACATGTGATGGCCGACGAGCAGGACAAGTGGCTGGACCGTGGGACGGCGGAACGCCTGCTGCGCGGCGAGCCGCTGGAAGCCGTCGACGACTCCGTCCGTGACCAGGCGGAACGGCTCGTCGAGGCACTGGGCGCACTGTCCGCCCAGGTGGCCCCCGCGCCCGGTGAACTCCCCGGCGAACAGGCCGCGCTGGCCGCGTTCCGCAAGGCCCGGGAGGCGGCCGGGGCCGGCGGTACCGCCGCCGGACCGGTCTCCGGCGGGGCCGGGCGGTGCTCCGGGCCGGCCGCGCCCGGCACGGACGCGGGACCGGTCCGCACCGGCGCCCCCTCCCGTACCGGAATCCGGTCCGGCCGCCCGCGCTGGGCCCGCCCGGCACGGCTCGCACTCGCCGCGGTGGTGACCGCGGGCACGCTCGGCGGGGTCGCCGCGGCCGCCGGCAGCGGCGTGCTGCCGCTTCCGTTCGGCCGGCAGGAGCCCGGCCCGGCCGCCTCCGCGTCCGCCACGCCGGCCTCCGGGGAACCGTTCGCGCCCTCCCCGGGGGGCCTCGCCGCGGGCACGTCCGGCGGGAGTACGGGCACGCCCCCCGGTGGCGGCTCCTCCGCCGAGGCCGTCGGGCCGGACGGGAGTGCGGACCGGGACGCCGCGTCCGGCTCCGGCGGCCCCTCCGGCACCCGGCGGCAGGGCGCCGCCGCGGCCTGCCGCGACCTGCGGGACGGCAAGGAGCTGACCGCCGGCCGCAGGCGGACCCTGGACGGTCTGGCGGGCGGCTCCGCGCGCGTGGACCGCTACTGCAGGACCGTCCTGGCGGCCGGCCGGTCCGCCTCCTCCGCCGCCCCCTCCGTTCCTTCCGCCCCCTCGGCCCCCTCGGCCTCCTCCGGCGGCACGGGCCGGAGCGGCGGGGGCGGCGGGACCGGCGACGGCACGGCCGAGGACAAGGCGAAGAAGAAAGCGAAGGGCAAGGCCGGGAGCGGGGACGGGTCCGGCAGCAAGGGTGACGACGGCGACCAGGGCGGCGCCGGGCGCGCGGAAGGCCGGCGCGGCACCGCCGCCACCCCCGCCCCGCCGGCCGCCCGCCGGCCGTCCTCCGCGCCGGCGCGGACACCGGCCCCGGCGCCGAGCCCGTCGCACGGCACCCCCTGATCCGTGCGGCTGACCCGCACGGTTGCTCCGCGCCGTGCGATCCCGCTGCTCCCACCTGGGCTTTTGCGGGTCCGTAGATTTTTCTACCGGTCAGGTGTGACGTTTCCGCGCCCACTGACGCAGTACCGAGTGAGCCGACTGGTCATCGGCCGTCGCACTGAGCCGGGGTTCCCCCCGTACCTACGGCTCGTGCACCCGGCGCGGGCGGGACACGTTCCCCCGGTCCCGCCCGCGCCCCACTCCTCACCAGGAGACGACGACCTTGTCGCCGATCCTCACCTGCGCGAAGAGCCGGGCGATCGCCGCCTCGTCCCGTACGTTCACGCATCCGTGCGAGCCGCCGGCGTAGCCGCGGGCGGCGAAGTCGTACGAGTAGTGCACCGCCTCGCCGCCGCTGAAGAACATCGCGTACGGCATCGGGGAGTCGTAGAGCGTCGACACGTGGTGTCGTGACTTCCAGTAGATGCGGAACACACCCTCGCGGGTCGGGGTGTACTGGGTGCCGAAGCGGACGGACATCGTCGACACCGTCCGCCCGTCGACCATCCAGCGCAGCGTCCGGCTGGTCTTGCTGATGCACAGCGCCCGTCCGGTCAGGCAGCGCGGATCGGGCGCGGCGGCCGGCTGGCCGCCCATCAGGTACAGCTCCCACTTCCCCGGCCGGCGCGTCATCCCCAGCAGCCGCCGCCAGGTGACGGTGTCCAGCTCGCCGGTCGGCGGCAGCCCGCGCTTGGCCTGGAACCCCCTGACGGCCCGCTCGGTCAGGTCGTCGTAGCTCCCCGTCGGCCCGTCGAACAGCCAGGCCACCTGGCGGAGCCGCGCCTGCAGTTCGCGGACGCCCGCGCCGCTGTCCCCGCGCGACCACAGCACGGGGGGCGCGGGCGCGGGGGCGGCCGGGACCCCGGCCGTACGGGCCGGCCCGGGGCCGCGGCCCGACGGCGGTCCGGCGCGCACCGGGGAGCGGCCCGTGCCGTCCGCGCCCGGGGGCCGCACGGTGCAGCCGCAGAGCGCGGCGAGGACGGCGGCGCAGGCGAGCAGGGCGGCAGGTCTCCCCGGGATCCTCATGCCGGGGATGCTTCCCCGCGTGACCGCCGCCGAACTACGGGGCATGGTGGGGGGAGCGAACGTCCTGCGGAGGCGGCCATGGCGCGTGAGTCGGAGTCGGGGCGGCCGATCGAGCCGGTCTACGGACCGGAGGACCTGACCGGCTGGGACCCGGCGGGGAAGCTGGGCGAACCGGGCGCCTACCCGTACACCCGCGGGATCCACCCGACGATGTACACCGGCCGCCCCTGGACCGTGCGCCAGTACGCAGGGTTCGGCACGGCGGCCGAGTCCAACGCCCGCTACCGGCAGCTGATCGCCCACGGCACCACCGGTCTGTCCGTCGCCTTCGACCTGCCCACCCAGATGGGCCACGACTCCGACGCGCCCCTCGCGCGCGGCGAGGTCGGCAGGGTGGGCGTGGCGGTCGACTCGGTCGAGGACGTGCGGGCGCTGTTCGACGGCATCCCGCTGGACCGGGTCTCCACCTCGATGACGATCAACGCCCCGGCGGCCCTCCTGCTGCTGCTGTACCAGTTGGTGGCGGAGGAGCAGGGGGTGAGCGCCGACCGGCTCACCGGCACGGTCCAGAACGACGTCCTGAAGGAGTACATCGCGCGGGGGACCTACATCTTCCCGCCCCGGCCCTCGCTGCGCCTGACCGCCGACGTCCTCCGGTACTGCAGGGCCGAGATCCCGAAGTGGAACACGATCTCGATCTCCGGCTACCACATGGCGGAGGCGGGCGCGTCCCCGGCGCAGGAGGTCGCCTTCACGCTCGCCGACGGCATCGCCTACGTCCGCACGGCGGTGGCGGCGGGCATGGACGTGGACGACTTCGCACCCCGCCTGTCCTTCTTCTTCGCGGCCCGCACGACCCTGCTGGAGGAGGTCGCCAAGTTCCGCGCGGCCCGCCGGATCTGGGCACGGGTCATGAAGGAGGAGTTCGGCGCGCGCGACCCCAGGTCCCGCATGCTGCGCTTCCACACCCAGACGGCGGGCGTCCAGCTGACGGCCCAGCAGCCGGAGGTGAACCTGGTCCGCGTCACCGTCCAGGCCCTCGCCGCGGTCCTCGGCGGCACCCAGTCCCTGCACACCAACTCCTTCGACGAGGCGCTCGCCCTGCCGACGGACAGGAGCGTCCGGCTGGCGCTGCGCACGCAGCAGGTCCTCGCGCACGAGACGGACGTGCCGGCGACGGTGGACCCCTTCGCGGGCTCCTACGCGGTGGAGCGGTTGACCGACGACGTGGAGGAGGCCGCGCTGGACCTCATGCGCCGGGTCGAGGACCTGGGCGGTGCGGTCGCGGCGATCGAGCGGGGCCTGCAGAGGACCGAGATCGAGCGCAACGCCTACCGCATCGCCCGGGAGACGGACTCCGGCGAGCGGGTGGTGGTGGGTGTCAACCGCTTCCGGCTGGACGAGGAGGAGCCGTACCGGCCCCTGCGGGTGGACCCGGCCGTCGAGGCCCGTCAGACCGGACGGCTGGCGGCGCTGCGGGCCGGCCGTGACCGGGGGGCGGTGGGCTCGGCGCTGGACGCGCTCAGGAGGGCCGCGCAGGGCGGGGACAACGTCCTGTACCCCATGAAGGAGGCCCTGCGCGCCCGGGCGACGGTGGGCGAGGTCTGCGACGCGCTGCGGGAGGTGTGGGGCACCTTCGTGCCGGGCGACGCGCACTGAGCCGGTCGCTCACTCCGCCCCGGGGGCCGCGGCCGGGACGCCGTCCGCGGCCCCCCGGACGCCCACCCGGCGCAGGTACGCCCCCAGTCCCGCGGCCGTGTCGCCCGCCCAGCCGACGTAGCCGTCCGGGCGGACCAGGAACACGCCGGGGCCGTACGACTCCGGGGCGGCCGGCAGCGCCCGGACCCCCGGGACCCCCGGGACCCCGGGGACCTCCGGGACCCCGGGAAGGGGGAGCGCCGCGCCCAGCAGCGTCCAGTGCGGTCCCCGGAACGCGTCGAAGAGCCGGACGCCGTCCACCCTGCCGTCCGGGGCGCGGTCGCCCGCCCGGACCCCCGACGGCGTGGTGCGCCGCTCCCGGCTCAGGGACGACTCCCGGTACCCCAGTCCGAGCTGCGCCGTCGCCCGCCCGCGCCGCACCTCCCCGCGGTGCACGCCCGTCGACAGGTCCAGCACGGCCGCGGCGTTGGCGCGCCGCTCCTCCCCGTAGGTGTCGAGCAGGGCGTCGGGCGCCCCGCCGAGCAGGACCGCGCCCAGCTTCCAGCCCAGGTTGTAGGCGTCCTGGACGCTGGTGTTCAGGCCCTGCCCACCGGCCGGCGAGTGGACGTGCGCGGCGTCGCCCGCGAGCAGGACGCGGCCCGCCCGGAACCGGTCGGCCAGCGCCGCCCGGGGCCGGAAGCCGGAGGCCCAGCGCACCTCCGTGACGTCCTCGGGGGCGAGGTGCGTGTACGCGGCGACCACCTCGCGGACGCCCTGGAGGGTCGGCTCGGGCCCGGTGCCCTCCGGGAGCCGTGCCGTCAGCTGGAAGTCGTCCGTGCCGGCGAGCGGGCACAGCATGGCGCCGGTGCCGCCGGCCGCGGGGAAGGCGTGCCAGTGCTCCCGGTCGAGCCCGCGCAGCCGCAGGTCCGCCACGAGGAACGGCGCCGGGTCGACCGCCTCGCCGGTCATCCCCACGCCCACCGCGCGCCGGACCGCCGAACGGCCGCCGTCGGCCGCGACCGCGTACCGCGCCCGGACGGCCGAACCGTCGGCGAACCGCGCGGTCACTCCTCCGGCGTCCTGCTCCAGGTCCGTCAGCCCGCGCCCGAAGGCGACCCGGCCGCCCAGCTCCGTCAGCCGCGCGTGCAGCACCTCCTGGGTGCGCCACTGCGCGACCATCCACGGCTCGGTGTACGGCGCGCCCCCGTCCGCCTCCACCGGCTCGAACATCGGCTGCTCGCCGACCCGCTCGCCGTCCTCCCAGACCATCCGCACCGGGTAGGGGCCGCCGGCCGCGCGGATCGCGCCGAGGACGCCGAGGTCGTCGAAGACCTCCTGGGTGCGCGGCTGGATCCCCTTGCCGCGCGATCCGGGGAACAGGGCGTCGGCCCGCTCCACGAGGAGCGCGTCCACCCCGCGCCGCGCGAGGTCGACGCCGAGGGTGAGACCGGTCGGGCCGGCGCCCACGACGAGGACATCAGTCTGGACATCCATCGCAATTCCCCTTAACGACGTTAAGTACCGCTGTCCGAGAGGTTGCCCTTAACGTTGTTAAGCTGTCAAGCGTGAGCACGGAACGAAGGGCGCCCCTGGACCGCGGGCGGGTCGCGGAGACGGCGCTGCGGCTGCTGAACGAGACCGGCCTGGACGGCCTGACCCTGCGGGCCATCGCCGGGGAGCTGGACGTCAAGGCGCCGGCGCTGTACTGGCACTTCAAGGACAAGCAGGCGCTGCTGGACGAGATGGCGACCGAGATGTACCGGCGGATGGTCGCCGGCACCTCGCTCGACCCCGCCGACACCTGGCGGGAGCGGCTGCTCAAGGTCAACCGGGGGCTGCGGACCGCCCTGCTGGGCTACCGCGACGGCGCCAAGGTCTTCAGCGGCTCACGCTTCACGGGCCTGGACCACGCCCGCCACATGGAGGCGGACCTGCGCGTCCTGACGGGCGCCGGCCTCACCCTCGCGCAGGCGGTGCACGCGGGCCGGACCGCGACCGCGTACACCGTCGGCTTCGTCACCGAGGAACAGGGCGTGCGCCCCCTGCCGGGCGAGCGCCGGGAGGGCTTCGACGTGGAGGAACGCGCCCACCGCATGGCGGGCTTCCCCCTCGCGGCAGCCGCCGGCCACCTGCTCTTCGACGGCTACGACGCCCAGTTCGAGGAGGGGCTGGCCCTGGTGGTCGCGGGGGTGGGGGCGCGGTACGGACTGGGCTGAGACCGGGCCCGCACCGCCGGTCCGGACGGGGGCGCCCGCCCGGCGCGGGGGCGGGCGGACGTCAGCGCACCCTGCTCAGCGCCCCGCGCAGCCGCGGCGTCAGCGGCCGCTCGACGAAGCGGTGCAGCAGCCAGGCCAGCGTCAGCATCAGGGCGAGCGTCAGGGCGAAGGCCGCCGCCGACGGGAGGTGCGCGCCCCGGTGCAGGGCGCGGATCACCACCCAGCCCAGGTGCTCGTGGACGAGGTAGAACGGGTACGTCAGCGCCCCGGCCACCGTCAGCCAGCGCCAGTTCGCCCAGTCCAGCCGGCCGAGCGCGACCGCGGCCACCGCGAGGAAGCCGAGGGCGACGACGAGGACGACGCCCCAGGACGTGCGGTGGGCGAAGGCGTGCGGGTCGGAGGCGTTCCACAGGCTGCGCACGGCGTAGTGCTGGCCGACCAGGAAACCGACGCCGACGATGCCCCACGCGTGGGCGTCCCCGCGGTCCCGGTGGACCAGGTAAAGACCCATCCCGCCGATGAAGAACGGCGCGTACTGCGGCATCAGCACGAGGTCCAGCAGCGGTTCCCGTACCCCCTGCGCGATCGCCGCCCCCAGCGTCCAGCACGCGCAGAACATGATCACCCTGCGCCGGTTCGCGCCCGGCAGGACCACGACGAGGGCGAACAGCGCGTAGAAGCGGATCTCCGCCCACAGGGTCCAGTCCACGCCCAGCACCCGGTCCACGCCCAGCGGCTGCTGGAGCAGCGTCAGGTTCACCAGCGCGTCGCTCGGCGGGACCGTCTCGTAGGCGACCACCGGCAGCGCGAACACCGCGGCGACGAGGAGGACGGCCGCCCAGTAGGCGGGCATCAGGCGGGAGACGCGGGAAGCGAAGAAGGAGCGCAGCGAACGGCCCCAGCCGCTCATGCAGATGACGAAGCCGCTGATGACGAAGAAGATCTGCACGCCCAGGCAGCCGTAGGCGAACGGCGTGTGCAGCGTGGGGAACTGCTGCTGCGGCGAGGTGCCCCAGGCCTCGCTGACGGGACCGCCGCGGCCGCCGTAGTGGTAGAGCGCCACCATCAGCGCGGCGACCAGCCGCAGTCCGTCCAGGGCCCGGAGCCTGCCGCCCCCGCGGGCGGCCGGCGGGGGCGGGGCGGGGACGCCTGGCCCCCGCGCGGACGCAGTCGTGGCGGACTGCGGCTTCGTCGTGCTCACGACCGTCTCGGTCACGCTGGTACCCCTCGCAGTACGCCGCGGGTTCTGCCGTGCGCGCTCCCGGCCGCCCGGGCCGGCGGGGAGGCGTCCACCGGCAGCCTAGGTGTCGCCCCGGGGACTTCTGCTTCGAGGGAAGCGCCCTTCGTCCAGCGCTCCCCAAGGGTTCACCGGGCTGTCGGACAGGTTTCCCGCAGTCTTCCCCCGCCCCCGGCGGGGGGCGGCCGGCCCCGCCCCGTCCCGGCCGCCGTGGTTCAGCGGCGCACCGCCTTCCGCAGCGCCCTGGCGCGTCGCACGACCCTGCGCGCCGTGGAGTTGCGCGGCAGGAACATCAGGCCACCGGGGACGCCGCCCGGCAGGCCGAGCGCGGTCAGCCGCCGCTTCTTGAAGTACCGCAGCGTCCGCTCGTCCGGGTTCGCGGCCAGGTACCGCTCCGCCTCCCCGCGCAGCCGGGGCAGGATCTTCGGCTGCATCGCGAAGCCCACCGCGCGCACCAGCGTCCCCAGCCCCGCCACGTCCGTGCCCCGGCGCTGCCCGGTCACCGCGGCACGGTCGGCCAGGTCCGGCAGCAGCGCGTGGACCACGGTGACCGGGATCCGGTTGCTGTTCTCGAACGGGGTCAGCCGCTCCAGCAGCAGTTCGGTGCCGACCCGGGCCACCGGCAGGCCGTACAGGGCGGAGGCGGTGAGCAGCGCGGTGGAGAAGCAGCCGACGACCAGTGCGGGACGCGTGCGCTGGTACAGCACCTCGGCCAGGACCGGCGTGTCGAGCACGGTCACCTCGGCACCGAGCTTCGCGGCCTCCTGCTCCAGGCGGCGGGTGAAGCGGGCCGGGGCGGTGGGATGCGGCTTGAACACCACCTTCGTGTGGCCGAGGGCGACGGCGCCCCTGACCATCGCCACGTGCAGGTCCTCCTCCTCCTCGGCGGAGAGGATGCCCAGCGCGGAGAGGTACTGGCCGAGCAGCAGCGCGGGCTCCTCGACCTCCGGCAGGCCGTCGCCGGCCGGGAGGAGCTGGGCCAGCACCTTGGTGAAGGCCGGCGTCGGCACGATCTGCGCCGGCACGCCGAACTCGGTGAGCAGCAGGGGCTCCAGACCCGGCACCAGGTCCAGGTGGAGGACCCGGTCCACCCGGGTGCCCACCAGCGGGTCGATCTTGTTGCGGGTGGGGCCGTAGCTCATCAGCCCGTCGGCGTAGACGGTGACCGGGGCGCCGTGGAAGATCTGGGCGAGCGCGAGCGACGGGTTGACCTGGATCGACTCGACCGCCAGCTCCACGTCGTCGTCGGCGAGCCGCCACTCGTGCCGCAGGTACCGCTCCCACAGGGGCATGTCGTCCACCCGGGGCGCCCAGCCGCCGGGGTGGAAGGGGAAGATCGTCTCGTTGTACGACAGGACGTCGTCGAAACGGTCGCGCAGCTGCTCGAAGCCGGGCATCTCCTCTAGCCCGGGCGTGGTCTCGGGGGTGGCCGCGTTGTTGCAGACCAGCAGGACGCGCCGGTCGGCGGGGCGGAAGCAGCCGGAGTCGAGGGCGGCGGCGAGCGTGGCCATGCCGTACAGCGTCGACGCCTGGAAGATCTGGGTGGTCACGCGGCGGCCCCCGCCGGGGCGGGGCGGCGGCGCAGCCGGCGCAGCCTGGTGGCGCGCTGCAGGTCCATGGAGTCCAGCGCCTCGTCCAGCACGTGCTGGGGCATGCGCCGCAGGGCGGCGGCGCTCAGTGATCTCAGTTGCTTCGCCACCGCGGGCTCGAACCTTTCGATGGATCCCAGGTGATGGGAAATGATGGCGCAGTACGTGCGGACGGCCTTGGGCAACAGGACGTCCGCCTCCCGGTCCGCGGCGGTTTCCGCGATGACCCGGTCGAAGGCGCGGATGAAATCGAGCTGCCGGACATCGCCGATCTGGGTGAGCGACGAGGCGACCCCGCGCCGGTAGAACACACCCAGCAGGCTCACCGCGGCGAAGGACTCGGCCTCCCGGTGCAGCTTCCAGATCCACGGCCGGTCCTCGGCCGTGCGCAGCCCGTCGGTGAAGTGCAGCAGGCCCCTGTCCACCAGCCGGCGGTGGTAGACGCCCGCCCAGGCGAAGGCGTAGTCCACCGAGGTGGACCGGTCGGCGGGCA
The DNA here is from genome assembly GCF_030499535.1 of Streptomyces sp. TG1A-8. Lineage (NCBI taxonomy): Bacteria > Bacillati > Actinomycetota > Actinomycetes > Kitasatosporales > Streptomycetaceae > Streptomyces > Streptomyces sp. TG1A-8. The sequence goes on along the minus strand of NZ_JASTLB010000001.1, from coordinate 2,806,665 downwards.
GGATCGCCTCCCGCGGGTTCATGACCACGTTGCGCCGGCCGACCGGCACCCGGTGCACGGTGCGCGCCCGTGCGGTGCACTGCACGTGGTCGGTGCGCAGGAAGTCGCAGCCCAGTTCCTCGATGGCGGCGACCAGCTTCGGGTAGTAGCCGGGGGCGAGCCAGTCGTCGCCGTCCAGGAAGGTCAGGTACTCGCCGCGCGCCCGGTCGATACCGGTGTTGCGGGCGGTCGCCAGCCCTCCGTTCCGCTCGTGCCCGACCAGCACCGCGCCGGGCAGCTCGCGCTCCGCGCGCGCGAGGATCTCTGGTGTCCCGTCGCGCGAACAGTCGTCGACGAGAATGAATTCGAAGTCGTCACGCGCATTCGCCCGCAGGCTCGTGAGCGTGTCGGGCGCGTATTGCTGCACGTTGTAGAACGGCACGATGACGGAGAGCTTGACCACGCAGGGGACGTTAGTGCGATGCCCGTCATTCGTTCTGACGGTCGCCTTGATGCCAGGTGAACGACGCGTGGCGAAGCCGTGAACCAGGACTTTTCCCGGGCCGTTCCCGGCCCGATTAGCCATTCGGCGATGTGCTGTTAACCGTTTGTTGCATTCGGGTTGGGCGGAACATCGGAATGCCTTCCTAGCGTCTTGGACGTGCCAGCAAGTGCTACGAAGTCCCTGCGGGTCGCCGTCCTCGCGGATTCCGACACCCGGTGGAAGTGGGGCGCGCTCACCGCGCAGCGCCTCGCTCCGGCGGGTGCCGGGATCCGGCTCGACGGCTACCTCCTGCGGGGCCGCGCCACTCCCACCCCCCGCCAGCTGAACGAGGTCGGCGTCCGGGCCGACTCCCTCCACGAGGTCACCGGCGCCGGGTTCCTGCGCGCGATGACCGAGGAGTCCTACGACGTCCTCGTCCTCGCCCTGGTCGGCGGCGGTGTCCAGGCCATGCTGCACGGGCTGCGCAACGCCTGGGGCTCCGGGAGGCGCCCCGTGGTCGTCACCGGCTACGTCGGCGTCGTCTACGAGAAGCTCGCCGACGGACTGCTGCTGCGGCACGGCGCCGACCTCGTCCTCGCCAACTCCCGGCACGACGCGGACCGGTTCCGGGCCGTGTACGAGGGGGTGGGCGCCGACGCCGCCGCGGTCACCGAGGTCGCCCTCCCCTTCCTCGGCGGGGCGCCGTACACCGGCGAGCACGACCCGTACACCGTGGTGTTCGCCGCCCAGCCCTCCGTCCCGGACAACCGCAGGGACCGCACCTACCTGCTGGACCGGCTGATCGCGCACGCCCGCCGGCACCCCGGGCGCGAGGTGCTGCTGAAACTGCGCTCCAAACCCGGCGAACACACCACCCACATCGAGGAACTGCCCTACCAGAAGCTGGTCCAGGGCACCGACACGCCCGCCAACTTCCGCCTGGTGTACGGGCACATGGGCGAGGTGCTGGACCGCACCGACCTGCTCGTCACGGTCAGCTCCACGGCAGCCCTGGAAGCCCTGCACCGCCGCATCCCCACGGTCGTCCTGACCGACCTCGGGGTGCGCGAGGCGCTCGGCAACCACCACTTCACCGGCTCCGGGTGCCTCGCCTCCTGGGACCAGCTCGACGCCGGGCACCGCCCGGTGGCCGACCCCGGGTGGCTGGCCCGGCAGGGCGTCGCCGCCGACGGCTCCTACGCCACCGCCTTCGACGCGGCCCGCGCACGCATCGCCGGGCTGCTGGACCGCCCCGGCGGCCTGCCGCCCCTGAACCCCTACTACACCCCCGAGACCGCGCCCGGCTACCTGCCCGGCATCCTCGCCCGCCACCACCTCGGCCCCGACGGCGCCCCGCTGCCCGGCGCGCCCGCCGCCGACAGGGCGCCCGGGCCGGTCCGCCAGATCGTGCGCCGGGCCGCGCGCGGCGCCTACCGGCACGGAGTCCAGCGGGTCGCCCCGGTGATCCGGCGGATGGGCGAGTTGTGAGCGACCGGGTCCCACGTCAAGGAGAAGAGACCATGCCCCACTCGGAAGCGGGCCAGGGCGCCCCGGCGCACCGGGTCCTCGCGGTGATCCCCGCGCGCGGCGGCTCCAAGGGCGTGCCCGCCAAGAACCTCGCGCCCGTGGGCGGCGTCCCGCTGGTGGCGCGCGCGGTGCGCGAGTGCCGGGCGGCCCGGCTGGTGAGCGACGTCGTCGTGTCCACCGACGACCAGGCCATCGCGGCCGCCGCCCGGCAGGCCGGTGCGGAGGTCGTGCTGCGGCCCGCCGCCATCGCCGGCGACACGGCCACCTCCGAGGCCGCGGTCCTGCACGCCATGGACGCCCACGAGGCCCTGCACGGGGCACCGGCCGACGTGGTGCTGCTCGTGCAGTGCACCAGCCCGTTCGTCGTCCGCGAGGACGTCGACGCCGTGGCCGCGGCCCTCGTCGAGGGCGGCGCGGACACCGCCGTGACCGTGGCCCCCTTCCACGGCTTCCTGTGGCGGGACGGGGCGGACGGGGCGGACGCGGCGGACGGGGCCGACCGGGCGCAAGCGGCCGGCGGCCACGGCGTCAACCACGACAAGTCCTTCCGCCCCCGCCGCCAGGACCGCCCCCAGGACCTGCTGGAGACCGGTGCCGCCTACGCGATGGACGCGGCCGGTTTCCGCGAGCACCGGCACCGCTTCTTCGGCCGCACCGAACTGGTCCGCACCGACCCGGCCCGCGTGCTGGAGATCGACGACCCGCACGACCTGGCCCGGGCGCGCGCGCTCGCGCCCCTGTTCGACGCGGACCGGCCCGGTTCGCTCCCCACCCACGACGACATCGACGCCGTCGTGCTCGACTTCGACGGCACCCAGACCGACGACCGGGTGCTGGTCGACTCCGAGGGACGGGAGTTCGTCGCCGTGCACCGCGGAGACGGACTCGGCATCGCAGCCCTGCGCAGGAGCGGCCTGAAGATGCTGGTCCTGTCCACGGAACAGAACCCGGTGGTCGCCGCCCGGGCCCGGAAGCTGAAGCTCCCGGTGCTGCACGGCGTCGACCGCAAGGACCTCGCCCTCAAGCAGTGGTGCGAGGAGCAGGGCATCGCGCCGGAGCGCGTGCTCTACGTCGGCAACGACGTCAACGACCTCCCGTGCTTCGCCCTCGTGGGCTGGCCCGTGGCGGTCGCGAGCGCCCACGACGTCGTACGCGGTGCCGCACGCGCGGTCACCACCGTCCCCGGTGGCGACGGCGCGATCCGAGAGATCGCCGGCTGGATCCTCGGCCCCTCCCTCGACTCCCTCCCCCAGTAAGGACATCCCCTGCCATGAGCACCAACTCCCGTCTGCGCACCTTCGGTTCGCGTGAGGTCGGCCCCGGCCGCCCCGTCTACATCTGCGGCGAGATCGGCATCAACCACAACGGTGAGCTGGAGAACGCCTTCAAGCTGATCGACGTGGCCGCCGAGGCCGGCTGCGACGCCGTGAAGTTCCAGAAGCGCACCCCGGAGATCTGCACCCCGCGCGACCAGTGGGACATCGAGCGCGACACCCCCTGGGGCCGGATGACCTACATCGACTACCGCCACCGCGTGGAGTTCGGCGAGGACGAGTACCGCCGGATCGACGCGTACTGCAAGGAGAAGGGGATCGACTGGTTCGCCTCCCCGTGGGACACCGAGGCCGTCGCCTTCCTGGAGAAGTTCGACGTCCCCGCCCACAAGGTCGCCTCGGCCTCCCTCACCGACGACGAGCTGCTGCGCGCCCTGCGCGCCACCGGCCGCTCGGTCATCCTCTCCACCGGCATGTCGACCCCCAAGCAGATCCGCCACGCGGTGGAGGTCCTGGGCAGCGAGAACATCCTGCTCTGCCACGCCACCTCCACCTACCCGGCCAAGGCCGAGGAGCTGAACCTCCGCGTGATCAACACGCTGGAGAAGGAGTACCCGAACGTCCCGATCGGCTACTCCGGCCACGAGACCGGTCTGCAGACCACCCTCGCCGCCGTCGCCCTCGGCGCCACCTTCGTCGAGCGCCACATCACCCTCGACCGCGCCATGTGGGGCTCCGACCAGGCCGCCTCCGTGGAGCCGCAGGGCCTCACCCGCCTCGTCCGCGACATCCGCACCATCGAGGCCTCCCTCGGCGACGGCGTCAAGAAGGTCTACGACTCCGAGCTGGGCCCGATGAAGAAGCTGCGCCGCGTCTCCGGCGTCGTCGCCGAGGCGGAGATCGCGGCGGCGGCGGGTGAGCCGGTCGCGGTCTGAGCACCCTGATTGCCCGACGGATTGCCCTACGACGGGACGGTCGCACGCCGATGAGCCCCCGAGCCGGTCACGCCGGCCACCCCGCCCGCACGCTCGCCTTCGTGGAGAGCCCGGTACAGCTGCTGAACGTGCTGGAGTGGGCCCACCTGCACGGCCTGTGCGGCGCCGCCGAGCCGGCCGGGCCGGCGGCGCCCGCGCAGGCGCGGCGGCCCGCGGTCGGCGCCCCGGCGCCGCCCGGCGCGGAGCTCACCGTCGTCGTCCTGTCCCCGACCGACCCGATGACCCGGGGCCAGCTGCGCCGCATGGCGGACCTGGCCCGGGACGAGGGCCACCGGGTGCGCTGGGAGGAGGCGCGGGGCGGCACGACCGCGCCCTTCCACACCATCGGCGGCCTGGCGGGACCGCTGCGCCGGGCGGACCGCATCGTCATGGGCGACCCCTTCTCCCGCTACGTCCAGCTCCTGCTGACCATCACCCGCGCCCGCGACCTGGTGGTCGTGGACGACGGCACGGCGACCATGGAGTTCGTCGCCCAGCTCGCCCGCGGTGAGCGCCTGGTGCGCTGGCACCGCAAGGGCGGCCGGCCCGGCCCCCGCGACCTGCTCTTCGCGCCGGTGTCCTCCTCCGCCCGCCGCAGGCTGACGCCCAGCGGGCGACGCAGCGTGGAGGTCTTCTCCTCCATGCCGGTGACGCAGACCCCGCAGGGCGTCACGGTCACCGCCAACGACTTCACCTGGACCCGCGCCCGCTTCGGCCCCCCGCGCATCACCCAGAGCGCGGACATGGTCGGCACGTCCCTGGTGGAGACCGGGGTCGTGGACGGCGAGCGCTACCTGGAAGCGGTCCGCGCGCTGGCCGAGGCCCACGGCGCCACGCGCTACTTCGCCCACCGCCGCGAGAGCGCCGGCAAGCTGCACCGCCTGGCCGCCGAGACCGGCCTGGAGGTCGTCCGCCCGGACCTCCCCCTGGAACTGATCGCCCGCCGCGGGCCCGTGGGCCGCACGATCCTCAGCTTCCCCTCCACGGTCGTCCACACCCTCCCGCTGGCCCTGGCCGGCACGGGTGTCCGCGTCGCCGTCTGCGACATCGACCCGGGCTGGCTGACCGAGAACGCCTCCCCCCGCGCCGCGGGCTTCCTGTCGGGCGTGACGGGAACGGCCCGGGACGTGCACCGGCTGGCGGCGGTGGGCCTGGCCTAGGGTCTTCCGCCCGGGCCGGGCCGGGCCCGCGGGGCCGTCGGCCCGGGTGAACGGCGGCGGCCCCGGGGTCCCGGTCCGACCGGGCCGGACGTTCCCGCGGGTCCGCCGCCCGGTGACCCCGGTCAGGCGCCGACGCCCGCCCGCTCCCAGGGGCTGGGCCCGCTCCCGTCGCGCCACGCGGCCAGCTCCTCGCCGTTCACGCACACTATTCCGCACTGCTGCGCGTAGTCGAGGGCGGGAGCGGTGAAGTCGCTCGTCGTGACCAACGCCGCGACGTCGGCCCCGTGGACGGTGAAGCACGTCCCGCCGAAGCGCTGCATGTCCTGCGAGCCGACCTTGTTGGCGTCGCCGTAGCGCTTGCACTGGATGATCACGCGCCGTCCGTCGGGGGTGACCGCCACGACGTCGGCGCCCAGGTCGCACGCTCCGCCCACCACCTCCACCTCCCGGCACTCGTCACGGGCGCACAGGTCGGCTATGGCCTGCTCGAAGCCGTCGGGGTCCAGCTCGGTGTAGTCCACCGGGTGGTCGAGGACGACGGTCGGCTCCACCCCGTCCGGCACCGGCGGCGCGCCGGCGCCCCACGCCGCGTCCGCGACCGGGCGCCGCTGCCCGGGCACGGCGCCCACCGGCACGGCGCCGGCCTGCGGCGCACCGGCCGGCGCCGCCTCGTACGCCGTCGTGCCGCCGAGGCCGTCGGCCGCCCGCTCGGCCGCCTCCTCCAGCGCCTCGGCGGCACGCCGCGCGCACCGCGCGGCGGAGAAGCGGCGCCACCTGGACCGGCCCAGCAGCGCGGCGGCCACCCCGATCACCAGGAGTGAGCCGGCCCAGAACGGGCGGCGTTCGACGATGTCCGCCGCGGTGCGGACCACGAACGCCAGGACGCACAGGAGGATCGCGAGCAGAAGGAAGAACAGCGCGGTCGTGCGCAGGTCGAAGCGCCGCTCACGGTCCATGCGCCGGACGGGTCCCGAGGGTACGGTCATTCCGCTTCCTTCCGGAGGGCGACAACGGGGTCACTCGTCTACGCGTGCCCGAGATCGCCGCTTTCAACGGCGGTCGGCGCCCTGCCGGTCCGGGCCGTGGGCACCTCGCGGCCGGCCGCGCCCGCGGCGGCCGGAACCCGCCGGCCGGCAGGAACGCCCGGGGCGGGTCTCCTGCCCGTGCGACCGCCGCACCCCGTGGCCACCGGTTCCGGGCCCGCCCGCGCGGGCGCCGACGTGTCCGGGGCCGCCGCCGGACGCCGGTCCCGGTTCGTGGACACGACGCGCATCCGGAGGGGAAGGCATGGTATGCGTGGAGGAGGAAACAAGTGTTTTACCCATCAGAGTCCGCTGCCATGCGTCCGCCGGTCAGATTTTCTTCCCCTAACGGGCTGAACTTTTGTTGATCGAGGGTCAGTTGACCGGTCGGCCGTCCTACCCTTCAGAGGGTGAACCAATTGATGTCCCGAGAGTCCGAGGCAGGCCTTCCCGGGGGAGTGCTCCCCGGCGTGCTCAGCGAGTCCCTGCACGCCGAACTCGTGGCCTTCCGCCGCGACCTGCACATGCACCCCGAGCTGGGCAACCAGGAGTTCCGTACGACCGCCGCGATCAAGGAGCGGCTGGAGCGCGCCGGGCTCCGCCCCCGCGTCCTGGCGAGCGGGACCGGACTCGTCTGCGACATCGGGCTCCCCCGGGGCAGCGGTCCGCCGTGCCGCTGCTCGCCCTGCGGGCCGACATCGACGCCCTGCCCATCCCGGACACCAAGACCGACTGCCCGTACCGGTCCACCGTGCCCGACCGCGCCCACGCCTGCGGCCACGACATGCACACCACCGTCATGCTCGGCGCCGGCCTCGTCCTGGCCGACCTGCACGCCAAGGGCCTGCTGTCCCGGCCGGTGCGGCTGATCTTCCAGCCCGCCGAGGAGGTGCTGCCCGGCGGCGCCCTCGGCGCCATCGAGGACGGCGTGCTCGACGGCGTGGGCCGCATCCTCGCCGCGCACTGCGACCCCAAGGTCGAGGTCGGCCGGATCGGGCTGCGGCACGGCCCCATCACCAGCGCCTGCGACCGCCTGGAGATCGCCCTCGACGGCCCCGGCGGCCACACCGCGCGCCCGCACCTGACCACCGACCTGGTCACCGCCGCCGCCCGGATCGCCGTCGACGTGCCCGCGGTCGTCGCCCGGCGGATCGACAGCCGCAGCGGCCTGGCCGTGACCTGGGGCCGGATCGAGTCCGGTCACGCCCCCAACGTCATCCCGCAGCACGCCGAGCTGTCCGGCACCATCCGCTGCCTGGAGCTGGACGCCTGGCGGCAGGCCCCCGACATCGTGCACGCGGCCATCGACGAGGTCGCCGCCCTGCACCGCGCCAAGTCGGAGATCACCTACCTGCGGGGCGTGCCGCCCGTCGTCAACGACCGGGAGTCCACCGAACTGCTGCGCCGGGCCATGGTCGCCCGGCGCGGCATGAAGTCCGTGGAGAGCACCGAGCAGAGCCTGGGCGGCGAGGACTTCTCCTGGTACCTGGAGCAGGTGCCCGGCGCCATGGTCCGGCTCGGCGTGCGCGCCCCCGGCGACCGCGGGGTGCGCGACCTGCACCAGGGCGACTTCGACGCCGACGAGAACGCCATCACGGTCGGCGTGGAGCTGTTCACGGCCGCAGCACTGCTCGAGGCGCCGTAGGCCGCGGCACCGGCGGGCGGTCGCCGACGGCAGGATCGCCGTCGGCACCGGGCGACTCCTGCCGTGGTCCCGGGCCGGCCGGGGCCGTGCACCGGCCCGCCGCGACGGTGCGCCCCTTGCCTCGTGCGAGGGGCGCGCTGCTGTCCGTAACCTTGGCCGTGACGGTGGCCACAGCTCGATAACGGACCGGACATTGGGGGTTTTCCGTCCGGTCTACGCGCGTTACGCTGCCGCGGAACCAGCGCCTGGTTTGGGCGCTTGCACAAAGGAGTCACGTTCCATGCGCCGGGTGTCCCGTATCACCATTGCAGGCGTTGCGACCGCAGCGCTCGCCCTCACCGTTTCCGCCTGTGGAAGCTCGTCCACCTCGTCCTCCTCGGGCGACGGCAAGTCCAAGGGCATCGGCCTGGCCTACGACGTCGGCGGCAAGGGTGACCAGTCCTTCAACGACGCAGCCTACGCCGGCTACCAGAAGGCCGAGAAGGACTTCGGCGTCGGCGGCCGGGACATCGAGCCGCAGGACGGCGAGTCGGACGCGGACAAGGCGCAGCGCCTGGAGACCCTGGCCAAGGCGGGCTACAACCCGATCATCGGCGTCGGCTACTCCTACGCCCCGGCCGTGAAGCAGGTCGCCGCCAAGTACCCGAAGGTCACCTTCGGCATCGTCGACGACAACACCATCCACGCGAAGAACGTCGCCGACCTGGTCTTCCACGAGGAGCAGGCCTCCTACCTGGCCGGCGTCGCCGCCGCGAAGGCCACCAAGAAGAACCACGTCGGCTTCATCGGCGGTGTGGACATCCCGCTGATCCACAAGTTCGAGGCGGGCTTCAAGCAGGGCGCGCAGTCGGTCAACCCGAAGATCAGGATCGAGTCGCAGTACCTGACCCAGACGGCCCAGGAGGGCGGCTTCTCCAGCCCCGACAAGGGCGAGAACGCGGCCAACGGCCAGATCGACGCGGGTGCCGACGTGATCTACGCGGCCGCCGGCCTCTCCGGCCAGGGCGTGATCAAGTCCGCCGCCGCGCATAAGGTGTGGGCCATCGGCGTCGACTCCGACCAGTACAAGCAGACCGCGCTGGCGGCCTACAAGAACTCCATCCTGACCTCGGCCCTGAAGAACGTGCAGGGCGCGGTCTACGACCTGGCCAAGTCGGTCATCAAGGACAAGAAGCCGCAGAGCGGCGAGATCCGCGGCTCGCTGGAGAACGGCGGCGTGGGCCTGTCCGACGCCAACCCGGCCTTCAAGGGCAACGCCGACATCCAGGCCGCGGTGAAGAAGGCCGAGGACGGCATCAGGAACGGCAGCATCACGGTGAAGACCTCTTGACGATCGCGGACGTCCGCGTCGGAGGTCTTGGCCGGAGGGCGCTGTAATGGCAGCGTTACGGCCGCGGAACGGGGTGCGGTGAGGATGGTCTCTCCGCGCCCCGTTCGCGCGGCAGAATGCTCGGAACGGATCGAGCGCCTGTTCGCCCCGCGGCAGGAACGATCGGGTCCGGGCACTATTTAAAGCAGGGGCGCTACGCGCGTAGAGCGACCCCTTTCCCGAGGAGAGTGCGCCATCGACGCGTCCAGCAGCCCTCCGCTCACCGCTCCGTCGACAGTCGCGGTGGAGCTCGCGGGCATCACCAAGCGGTTCCCCGGTGTCGTGGCCAACCACGACATCCACCTCACGGTCCGCAAGGGCACCGTGCACGCCCTCGTCGGCGAGAACGGCGCCGGCAAGTCGACCCTGATGAAGATCCTCTACGGCATGCAGAAGCCGGACGAGGGCACCATCGCGGTCGACGGCGAGCAGGTCGCCTTCGCGTCCCCGGGCGACGCCATCGCCCGCGGCATCGGCATGGTCCACCAGCACTTCATGCTGGCCGACAACCTGACCGTGCTGGAGAACGTGGTGCTCGGCAGCGAGAAGCTGCACGGCATCGGCGGCGGCGCCCGCAGGAGGATCGGGGAGATCTCCGACCGCTACGGCCTGGGCATCCGCCCGGACGCCCTGGTCGAGGACCTCGGTGTCGCCGACCGCCAGCGCGTGGAGATCGTCAAGGTCCTCTACCGGGGCGCCCGCACCCTCATCCTCGACGAGCCGACCGCCGTGCTCGTCCCGCAGGAGGTCGACGCGCTCTTCGCCAACCTGCGCGAGCTGAAGTCCGAGGGACTGTCCGTCATCTTCATCTCCCACAAGCTGGGCGAGGTGCTGTCCGTCGCCGACGACATCACCGTCATCCGGCGCGGTACGACGGTCGGGACCGCGATCCCGTCCGAGACGACCCCGCGCCAGCTCGCCGAGATGATGGTCGGCAGCGAGCTGCCCACCCCGGAGACCGCCGAGTCCACCGTCACCGACCGGCCCGTCCTGCAGGTCGAGAACCTCACCGTCCACGCCGCCGGCGCCTCCCTCGGCAGCGGGGGCGAGCCCGCCGCGAGCGGCCCCACCGGCGTGCTGCTCACCGACCCGGCCGCCGGCGAGGCCAAGCGCGTCCTGGACGACGTCTCCTTCACCATCCACGCCGGTGAGGTCATGGGCATCGCCGGTGTGGAGGGCAACGGCCAGACCGAACTGATCGACGCGCTCATCGGCACCCGGCACGCCGACTCCGGCCGGATCGTCTTCCTCGGCGAGGACATCACCCCCTGGTCCACCCGCAGGCGCCGCGAGCAGGGCGTCGGCTACATCCCCGAGGACCGCCACCGTCAGGGCCTGCTGCTGGAGTCCCCGCTGTGGGAGAACCGCATCCTCGGCCACGTCACCGAGAAGCCCAACGCCAGGGGCTTCTGGCTGGACATCAAGGGCGCCCAGGCCGACACCCGCCGGATCGTGGAGGAGTACGACGTCCGCACCCCCGGCATCGACGTCACCGCCGCCTCCCTGTCCGGCGGCAACCAGCAGAAGCTGATCGTCGGCCGCGAGATGAGCCACGACCCGAAGTTCCTGATCGCCGCCCACCCGACCCGCGGTGTGGACGTCGGCGCCCAGGCGCAGATCTGGGACCGCATCCGCGAGGCCCGCCGCGAGGGCCTGGCCGTGCTGCTGATCTCCGCCGACCTGGACGAGCTGATCGGGCTGTCGGACACCCTGCGCGTCATCTACGACGGCAGGCTGGTCGCGGACGCCGACCCGGCCGCCATCACCCCCGAAGAGCTGGGCTCGGCCATGACGGGAGCCGCGTCCGGCCACCTGGAGCACGAAACGACCGCGCCCGAGGGCGACGACAACGCCGGTCCGGAGGACGAGGCCCGATGAAGAAGTTCGACAAGGAGCGGGTGCTCGTCGCGGTGGCCGGACCGGTCATCGCGCTCGTCCTGGCGGTCGTGCTGACCTCGATCGTCCTGCTGGCGTCGGGCAAGAACCCGTTCGAGCCCTACGGCCTGATGCTGCAGCAGGCGACGTTCTCCGACGTCCAGGTGCTGATCATCAACCAGGCGACGCTGTACTACATCGCCGCCATCGCGGTCGCCCTCGGCTTCCGCATGAACCTGTTCAACATCGGCGTCGACGGCCAGTACCGCCTCGCCGTGGTGATGACCGCCGTCGTCGGCGCCAACGTGGCGCTGCCGAGCTTCCTGCAGATCCCGCTGCTGCTCGTCGTCGCCATGGGCACCGGCGCCCTCTGGGCCGGCGTCGCCGGCGTCCTGAAGGTCACCCGGGGCGTCAGCGAGGTCGTGGCCACGATCATGCTGAACTCGATCGCCACCGCCGTCATCGGCTACGTCACCCTCTCCAACGTCTGGGGCGTGCCGGTCGGCGACAACATGACCACCGGCGTGATGCACAGGTCCGGCTGGTTCCCGGGCATCGACCTCGGCTCCGACGTCGGTGAGATCTACGGCCTGGTCTTCCTCGCCGTCCTGCTCGGCATCGGCTACTGGGTCGTCCTCAACCGCACCCGCTTCGGCTACGACCTGCGCGCCACCGGCGCCTCCGAGACCGCCGCCGCGGCCTCCGGCGTCGACGCCAAGCGCATGGTGCTGGTCTCCATGCTGATCTCCGGCGCCCTGGCCGGCCTGTCGGGCCTGCCGCTGCTGCTCGGCGACACGCACACCTACAGCCTGAGCTTCCCCGCCGGCCTCGGCTTCACCGCCATCGGCATCGCCCTGCTCGGCCGCAACAACCCCGGCGGCATTGCGCTGGCCGCCCTGCTGTGGGCCTTCCTCGACAAGGCCTCGCCCGCCCTGGACTACGCGACCCCGGTGGCGTACCCGAAGGAGATAGCCACGATCATGCAGGGCCTGATCGTCTTCGCGGTCGTCATCTCGTACGAGGCCGTACGGCAGTGGGGTCTGCGCCGCCAGCAGAGCCGGGTCGGCGCCGAGCTGGCAGCGGCCGCCGCTCAGAACACCGACAAGGAGGTGGCGGCCTGATGTCCACCGCGACCATCGCCAAGCCGCAGGCGGAGCAGCCCGGCAGGGGCGGCCGCCGCATGTCGCTCCCGGTACTCCTGCTGATCATCGCGGGCGTGCTGGTGCTGACCTCGATCGTCCGCCTGATCACCGGCGCGGACGGCATCACCTCGACCGGCCAGATGTCCACCGCACTGCAGCTCGCGGTGCCGATCGGCCTCGCGGGCCTGGGCGGCCTGTGGGCCGAGCGCGCGGGCGTCGTCAACATCGGCCTCGAAGGCATGATGATCCTCGGCACCTGGTTCGGCGCCTGGGCCGGCTACCAGTGGGGCCCGTGGGCCGGTGTCGTCCTCGGCATCGTCGGCGGCGCGCTCGGCGCCGTCCTGCACGCCGTCGCCACCGTCACCTTCAACGTCAACCACATCGTCTCCGGTGTGGCGCTCAACATCCTCGCCCTCGGCACCACGCGCTACCTGTCGAAGTTCACCTTCGAGAACGCCCCGCAGGGCTCCTCCAAGCAGTCCCCGCCGATCGGCTCGCTGGGCACCTTCAGCGTCCCCGGCCTGTCCGACTGGCTGGACACCCTCAACGGCAAGCACTGGTTCCTCGTCTCCGACCTCGGCGGCCTGCTCGGCGGCCTGGTCACCGACCTGTCCCCGCTGACCGTCATCGCCGTCGCCCTGGTCCCGCTGACCTGGTGGGTGCTGTGGCGCACCGCCTTCGGCCTGCGCCTGCGCTCGTGCGGCGAGAACCCGGTGGCGGCCGAGTCCCTCGGCGTCAACGTCTACAAGTACAAGTACATCGCCGTGGTCATCTCCGGCGGCTTCGCCGGCCTCGGCGGCGCCTTCCTGTCCATCGTCGCCTCGAACGTGTACCTCGACGGCCAGACGGCCGGCCGCGGCTACATCGGCCTCGCCGCGATGATCTTCGGCAACTGGATGCCGGGCGGCCTCGCCCTCGGCGCCGGCCTGTTCGGTTACACCGACAGCCTCAACCTGCGCGGCGGCACCGTGAACGTCCACGCGCTGATCCTGCTGCTGGCGATCCTGCTGGTGTTCGGCGCGGCCTACCTGGCGTGGCGGAAGAAGTACGTCCCCGCCGTCGTCACCGTCGTCGTCGCGGCCCTGATGTTCCTCTGGCACGCCACCACCCACGAGGTCCCGCGCCAGCTGGTGACCGCCACGCCGTACATCGTCACGCTGCTCGTCCTGTCGCTGTCCGCGCAGAAGCTGCGGATGCCGAAGGCGGACGGCCTGCCGTACCGGAAGGGACAGGGCAAGTGACCGTTCCGGCCCCCGGCGTCGACTGGGAAGCACTGCGCGCCGAGGCGCGCGAGGCCATGTCCCACGCCTACGCCCCCTACTCGGGCTACCCGGTCGGCGTGGCGGCCCTGGTCGACGACGGGCGCACGGTCACCGGCTGCAACGTCGAGAACGCCTCCTACGGCCTCGGCCTGTGCGCCGAGTGCGGCCTGGTCTCCCAGCTGCAGCGCACCGGGGGCGGCCGGCTCACGCACTTCACCTGCGTGGACGGCACGGGCGCCCTGCTCGTGCCGTGCGGCCGCTGCCGCCAGCTGCTGTACGAGTTCGGTGGACCCGGCCTGCTCCTGGACACCCCGGCGGGCGTCCTCCCGCTCTCCGAGATGCTGCCCCAGGCCTTCGGCCCCGAGCACCTCTCCCCGTAACCCCGTAACCCCGTAACCCCGTAAGTCCCGTACGGCCCCCCTGACCTCATGCCAGGGGGGCCGTGCACCTTCGCACCTCCGGAAGGAACACCATGGCCATGGACGCCATCTCCGTCATCCGCACCAAGCGGGACCGCGGCGAACTGACCGACGAGCAGATCGACTGGGTCATCGACGCGTACACCCGCGGCGAGGTCGCCGACGAGCAGATGTCCGCGCTCGCCATGGCGATCCTGCTCAACGGCATGAACCGCCGCGAGATCGCCCGCTGGACGGCGGCCATGATCGCCTCCGGCGAGCGCATGGACTTCGCGTCGCTGTCCCGTCCGACCGCCGACAAGCACTCGACGGGCGGCGTCGGCGACAAGATCACACTGCCGCTCGCGCCGCTCGTGGCGGCCTGCGGCGCGGCCGTCCCGCAGCTGTCCGGGCGCGGCCTCGGCCACACCGGCGGCACCCTGGACAAGCTGGAGTCGATCCCGGGCTGGCGCGCGCTGCTGTCCAACGAGGAGATGCTGTCCGTGCTGGACGGCGTCGGCGCGGTGATCTGCGCGGCCGGTGACGGGCTGGCCCCGGCCGACAAGAAGCTGTACGCCCTGCGCGACGTCACCGGCACGGTCGAGGCGATCCCGCTGATCGCGTCCTCGATCATGTCGAAGAAGATCGCCGAGGGCACCGGCTCCCTGGTCCTGGACGTGAAGGTGGGCAGCGGCGCCTTCATGAAGACCCTGGCGGACGCCCGCGAGCTGGCGTCGACGATGGTCGGCCTCGGCACCGACCACGGCGTCCGGACGGTCGCGCTGCTGACCGACATGTCGACCCCCCTCGGTCTGACCGCGGGCAACGCCCTGGAGGTCCGCGAGTCGGTCGAGGTGCTGGCCGGCGGCGGCCCCGCGGACGTCGTGGAGCTGACCGTCGCCCTGGCCCGCGAGATGCTGGACGCGGCCGGCGTGCGGGACGCCGACCCGGCCAGGGCGCTGGCCGACGGCTCGGCGATGGACGTGTGGCGCCGCATGATCGCGGCCCAGGGCGGCGACCCGGACGCCGAACTGCCCACCTCCCGGGAGCAGCACGTCGTCACGGCGCCGTCCACGGGCGTGCTGACCCGCCTCGACGCCTACGACATCGGCATCGCCGCCTGGCGCCTGGGCGCCGGCCGCGCCCGCAAGGAGGACCCGGTGCAGGCGGCGGCGGGCGTGGAGATGCACGCCAAGCCGGGCGACACGGTCACCGCGGGCCAGCCGCTCCTCACCCTGCACACGGACACCCCCGAGCGCTTCGACTACGCGCTGCAGGCGGTGGCGGGCTCCTACGACGTCGCCCCCGCGGGGACGGACTTCACGCCGTCACCGGTGGTCCTGGAACGCATCGCCTGACCCGCGCCCCGCACGCCCGGGCGAACGGGACCGGTGACCTGCGCCGGTCCCGTCCCCGCGTCCGCGGGCGGGCACCCGCCGGACCGGCCGGCGGCAGTGCGCCGGCGCGGCCCTCCGGCGGACCCGGGGACGGCGCGATGAGTCGGGGGCGGTCCGGCGGTCCACCGGGCGTGGACGACAAGACACCGGCCGTGCCCGTGCCGCGCGGTCCGCTCACCCCGGACGAGGTGGCGGGGCTGTGCGACGACGTGCGGGCGCTGCTGCGGGCCGGCGGGGCGGCCGGTGCCGTCGTGTGCGACGTGGGCGGGCCGGGGCCGCCGGGGCTCGCCACGGTCGACCTGCTCGCGCGGCTGGAGCTGGCCGCCCGCCGGTCCGGCGGGCGGATCCGGCTGCGCGGACCCGACCCGGCGCTACGCGCCCTCCTCGGTCTCGTCGGCCTCCGCCTCCAGGTGGAGGGGCAGGTCGAACAGGGGGAACCAGCGCCGGGTGTCGAGGAAGCAGTGGAACCCGGTGATGCGGCCCGCTGAGATCTCCAGCACCTGCACCGCCCAGGGGCTGAAGCCGCCGCCGTCCTCGTCCGGCTTGTAGTGCGCGAACCCCGGCAGGCCGTTGGCCCGGACCGGCACCAGACGGGAGCCGGCGCAGGAGGCGCCCAGGGTGGTCATGAAGCCGGTGATGTCGGCCGGGCCGCGCAGCCACAGGTCGAACGGCGGCATCGTCATGACGGCGTCCTCGTGCAGCAGCGCCGTCAGCGCGGTCATGTCGTACCCCTCGAACGCCTTCACATAGCGCTCCAGCAGCTTTCGCTGCCCCTCGTCCAGCGGATCGGACACCGCGCCGCCGGCACCCGCATCCCCGCGCTCGGCCAGCGTCGCCCGTGCCCGCTGCAAGGCGCTGTTGACCGAGGCGACCGAGGTGCCCAGCAGCTCGGCGACCTCGCTCGCCCGCCAGGCCAGCACCTCGCGCAGGATCAGCACCGCGCGCTGCCTGGGCGGCAGCCGCTGGAGCGCGGCCGTGAAGGCGAGCCGGACCGACTCCTTGGCGACGGCGGCCTCCGCCGGGTCCTCGGCCGCGGGCAGCACCCGCGCGTCCGGCACCGGCTCCAGCCAGGTGCTGTCCGGGCGCGGGGAGAGCGCCGCCCGGGCCAGCGGTGTGGCCTCGGTGAGGTCCATCGGGCGGGCCCGCCTGTTGCCGGCCGTCAGCATGTCCAGGCACACGTTGGTCGCGATCCGGTACAGCCACGAACGCAGGCTGGAGCGGCCCTCGAACTTCCCGTGGCTCCGCCAGGCCCGCACCAGGGTGTCCTGCACCGCGTCCTCGGCCTCGAAGGAGGAGCCGAGCATGCGGTAGCAGTACCCGGTCAGCTCGGTCCGGTGCTTCTCCAGTACGACGTCGAGACCCGCCGTCGCCGTGCCGCCGCCCATCGTCCACCCACCCCTGTGGCCGTCCTGTTCGCGCGCCGCCGCGCCCCAGCACTCCGGAAGCTACCGCAGCCCACCGACAACGGCCCCCGGAGCGGGGGAGAGGCCCGGTGGGACCGCCGCCGGGTCAGTGCGCCGTCGCCGGCTCCCGCCGGGCCGCGGCCCTGGCCGCCCTGCTGTCGAGCGCCGTGACCGCCACGACCCCGAGGACCGCGAGGACGCCGACGCCGACCGTGCCGGACCAGCCGACCGCGCGGAAGGCCGTGGCGCCCACCGTGCTGCCGGCGCTGGAGCCGATGTAGTACGCGGACTGGTAGAGGGCCGCGGCCTGGGCACGGCCGTGGGCGGCCGTCTTGCCGACCGCCGAGGAGGCGACCGCGTGCCCGGCGAAGAACCCGGCCGTGATCAGCAGCAGGCCCAGCAGGACCGGGAGGAGCGGGCCGGCCAGGGACAGCAGCAGGCCCGCCGCCGTCGTGCCGCCCGCCAGGTACAGCGCGCCCCGGCGGCCGAGGCGGCCCACCAGGCGGCCCGCCGCCGACGCGGACACCGTACCGACCAGGTACACCAGGAAGACCGAGCCGACGATGCCCTGCGGGAGCGAGAAGGGCGCCTCCGTCAGGCGGTAGCCGATCACCGTGTACACGCCGCCGAACACCGTCATGAACAGCGCGCCGATCGCGTACAGGCGGCGCAGCAGGGGATCGGCGAGGTGGTCGCGGACCGTGCCGAGCAGGACGCGCGGGCGCAGCGAACCCGCGGTGAAGTGCCGCGGCGCCGGCAGCAGCAGCCGGAACGCCACCGCGCAGCCCACCGCGATCGCGCCGATCACCCCGACGGCGACCCGCCAGCCCCACTCCTGCGCGACCCAGCCGGTGACGACCCGGCCGCTCATCCCGCCGACGCTGTTGCCCGCCACGAACAGGCCGATCGCCGTCACCAGCGCCCTGGGCCGGACCTCCTCGGCCAGGTACGCCGTCGCCGAGGCCGGCAGCCCGGCCAGCGCGGCCCCCTGCACCGCCCGCAGCGCCACCAGCGTGCCGAGCGACGGCGCGAACGGCACCAGGACCCCCACGCCCACCGCGACCGCCAGCGAGGCCGTCATCACCGTACGGCGGCCGAAGCGCTCCGACAGGGCGCTCATCGGCAGCACGAACAGCGCCAGACCACCGGTCGCGGCCGCCACCGTCCAGCTCGCCTCGCCCGCCGAGGCCCCGAGGTCCCCGGAGATCAGCGGCAGCAGGGCCTGCGTGGAGTACAGGAGTGCGAAGGTCGCGACCCCCGCGAGGAACAGGGCGAAGCTCATCCGGCGGTAACCGGGACCGCCGGGAGCCAGGCGCGTGTCGCGGACGGGGGACCCGGGGGGCACCGGGGGCGCGGTGTCGGAGGAGGGGGCGGGCGGGCCGGCGTCCACGCGGGGGGACGCCCCGGTACTGGCGGGAGTCATGCACCCGACGCTACGGACGCGCCCGCTCATCCGTCCAATGCAGGAAATCGCCATAATCGTTCCCATGGAGCATGAGCACAGGTCACGAGCGCGCCTGTCACCGTCCGGTGACGCAGAAGACATGGCGCTGTCGCTCGCGCCGCGGCTGGCGTACTTCGCCGGCGTCGCCCGCACCGAGCACGTCACCCGGGCCGCGCTGGAGATGAACGTCCCCCAGTCCACCCTCTCGCGCGCGATGGCCCGCCTGGAGCGGGACCTGGGCGTCGGCCTGTTCGCCCGGCACGGCCGCACGGTCTCCCTCACCACCGCCGGCCGCACCTTCCTCGCCTCCGTCGAACGCGCCCTCGCCGAGATCGGGCGCGCCGCCGAGGAGGTCCGCGCCGACGCCGACCCGGCCACCGGCAAGGTCGCCTTCGGCTTCCTGCACACGATGGGCGCCGAGACCGTACCCGGTCTCCTGCACGCCTTCCGCGCCGACCACCCGCGCGTCCGCTTCAGCCTCGTGCAGAACTACGGCGAGGCGATGCTGGAACGGCTGCGGGCGGGCGAGCTGGACCTGTGCCTGACCTCCCCGGTCCCGGACGCCCCCGACCTGGTCGCCCGCCGCCTGGACGAGCAGAAGCTCCGCCTGGTCGTCCCCGCCGACCACCGCCTGGCCGGCCGCCGGCGCGTCCGCCTCGCCGAGGCCGCCGAGGACACCTTCGTCACCCTCGAACCCGGCTACGGCCTGCGCCGCATCACCGACGACCTGTGCCGACAGGCCGGCTTCCGCCCGAAGGTGGCCTTCGAGGGCGAGGAGGCGGAGACCCTGCGCGGCCTGGTGGCCGCCGGACTGGGGGTCGCCCTCCTCCCTCCCCCGACCGTCCCGCGCCCGGGGGTGGCGGAGCTGACGGTCACGGCCCCCCGGGCGGTACGGGAGATCGGCGTCGCCTGGCTGGCGGACCGCCCGGACACCCCGCCCGTGGCCGCCTTCAAGAGGTTCCTGCTGTCCAGGCGGGGCAGCCTGCTGCCCGCCTGAGCCGTCGCCCCGGGCGCGGCGGCGCACCGGACGGCAGCGCCCGCGGCCGAGGGGCCTCGCCCCCCGCGATGGCGCCCGATCGGCCCGTCGTACGCGCACGCCCGGCCCCGGCCGGGCGTGCGCGTACGAGCCGCCCCGGAGGGCGACCCGCCTCACAGCCTCCTGCGGAGCGACCTGCCGAACCCCGCGGCCAGCGGCATCCGCAGGCCGATGGGCGGCGGAGCGGCCAGGGCGTCCTCGACCGGCCGGGACACCGGGCGGCCGAACAGCGCGCCCATCACGAAGTCCACCGTCAGGCACAGCACTTCGTCGCGGTGCTGGCGCAGCCCGTGGCCGTCGGAGTGCACCTCGAACCGGCACACCTCCCGGTTCGCCTTCTTCGCCCGGGCCGCGAGCCGGAAGGACAGCTCCGGATCGGTCCGGGTGTCGTTCGTGCCGTGCACGACCAGCACCCGCCGCCCCGCCAGCTGCTTCACCGGCTCGGGGGACGCGGCCACGTCCTCCTCGGGCAGCCACGGGGCGAGCGCCACCACGGAGTTGACGGCCTCGTGGCCCCCGGCCCGCAACGCGGCCCGCCCGCCCATGTCCACGCCCACCAGGCACACCGGGACGTCCCCGTACCGCCGTACCACCTCGTCGGCGGCCCAGGACGCGTCCTGTGCCAGGTGCGCTTCGCTGCCGTTCCAGCCGCGGTAGCGGTAGTGCACGGCGTGGACGGCCAGCCCCTCCCCGCGGCCCGCGCGGGCGAACCTGCGGCCGAGGGAGCGGACGAAGGGCGCCGCCGGCACGGGGGAGGGTCTGCGGGCGGAGACCTCCTCCCCGCCGGGGAGCAGCAGCACCGCTCCACTGACCGCCGTCGGCTCCGTACCGACTGCCTTGCCCAGCCCGGCCGTTCGGACCGGCGTCGCTTGCTGTCGCATGACAGAACAGTGTCAGAAGCCGCGGTGTACGAAACCCGTCCGGGCGGTCACCGTTACATATCGACGGAAACGTACACCCGCGCGCGGTCGCGTCCACCGGGCGCTCTACGCGCGTAGGCGTTAGAGTGCGCAGATGACGAGCCAGACTGCACCGACCGGGACCGTTCAGACGCGCGTCCCGACGCCGGACCAGATCCGCCGGGCGCCCAAGGTTCTGCTGCACGATCACCTCGACGGCGGTCTGCGTCCCGCGACCGTCGTCGAACTGGCCCGGGACACGGGCTACCCCTCGCTCCCCGAGACCGATCCCGAGAAACTGGGCGTCTGGTTCCGCGAGGCCGCCGACTCCGGCTCGCTGGAACGGTACCTGGAGACCTTCAGGCACACCGTCGGCGTGATGCAGACCCGCGACGCGCTCGTCCGCGTCGCCCGGGAGTGCGCCGAGGACCTCGCCGGGGACGGGGTCGTCTACGCCGAGGTGCGGTACGCACCCGAACAGCACCTGGAGGGCGGACTGAGCCTCGAAGAGGTCGTCGAGGCGGTCAACGAGGGCTTCCGGCAGGGCGAGCGGAGTGCCCGCGACAACGGCCACCGCATCCGCGTCGGCGCCCTGCTGACCGCCATGCGGCACGCGGCACGCTCCCTGGAGATCGCCGAACTGGCCAACCGCCACCGGGACTCGGGCGTCGTCGGCTTCGACATCGCCGGTGCCGAGGCCGGCTATCCGCCCACCCGGCACCTGGACGCCTTCGAGTACCTCAAGCGGGAGAACAACCACTTCACCATCCACGCCGGCGAGGCCTTCGGGCTCCCCTCCATCTGGCAGGCGCTGCAGTGGTGCGGCGCCGACCGGCTCGGGCACGGCGTGCGGATCATCGACGACATCGAGGTCGGCGGGGACGGTTCGGTACGGCTCGGGCGGCTGGCGGCGTACGTGCGCGACAAGCGGATCCCGCTGGAACTCTGCCCCAGCTCCAACCTGCAGACCGGGGCCGCGTCCTCGTACGCCGAGCACCCCATCGGGCTGCTGCGCCGACTGCACTTCCGGGCGACCGTCAACACCGACAACCGGCTGATGTCGCACACCAGCATGAGCCGGGAATTCGAGCACCTTGTCGAGGCGTTCGGTTACACGCTCGACGATCTCCAGTGGTTCTCCGTCAATGCGATGAAATCAGCGTTCATTCCTTTCGACGAAAGACTTGCCATGATCAATGACGTGCTGAAGCCCGGATACGCGGAACTGAAATCCGAATGGCTGTTCCAGCAGACCGCCTCCACCAGCGGTTCCACGGATTCGCGCGGCTAGAAAACCCTTGGTCCGGCGGGCGGAGTGCGGACGGGCTCACGCCGGCCGCCCGCATGTGCGTGTTTGCGGCGGACAGCCCGGCATGTTTACGGTCGGGGACCGCTCGGATCGTTTGCGATCACCCGTCTCCGCATTCAAGGACGCATTCACGATGAAGCAGTCTGCCGCCAAGACCCTCGGTGTCGCCGCCCTCGGCGCCGCTTTCGCCGCCGCAGGCGCGGGGGCGGCCAACGCGGCCCCGGCCGCCCCGGACGCCGCCCAGGCGCTGGACACCGTCACCAGGACGCTCCCGTCGGAGAAGGTCGTCGAGGTGCTGTCCGGCACCGAGACGCTGAACCGCGTCGAGCCCGTGGCCGAGCGGGGTGTCGTCGCCGCGCAGCCGGTCGTCGCCAAGGGCGTCGCCACCGTGGTGCCGACCGCCGAGAGCGCCCTCGCCCACGGCCGGGTCACGCCCGTCACCGGGCTCCTCGGCGGCCTGCCGGTGCAGGGCCTGCCCACGCGCGGCGTGTCGGTCAACGGCGTTTCACTCGGCTGACCCCCGGACCCGCCGTTGGAGGCCCGGGCACTTCCAGGTGCGCTCCAACGGCGTCCCCCGGTCCGGGCCTACCAGGCGGAGCGCGTCCCGTCCTCGGTGGGCAGCAGGATCCACAGTGCTATGTAGAGCACGAACTGCGGGCCGGGAAGTAGACACGACAGCAGGAAGACCACCCGCATCGTCGTCGCGGACGTGCCGAAGCGGCGGGCCAGCGCGGCGCACACTCCGCCGATCATGCGGCCGTTGGTGGGGCGGGCGAGGCTGGACATCTGCGGCTCCTCCGTGAGTCGGTGCGAGGCCCCTGCCGGCGACCCCGTCTGCGTTCCACGGTACGGAGAAGAACGGGACGAAGCATCACTCTAAGGGGCGATTCCAACCCTGGGAATCGTCGGGGTCCGTCCCTGAACCGGCTCCTCCTGCACGGTGGGCGTCACGGCCCCGCGCGCCGGACGAGGCCCGCGCCGCAGCCGCCGCCGCAGTCGGGCGCGGCCCGCGGGCACCACCGCCAGGTGGGCCAGCACCACGCCGGCCGTGTTCAGCAGCGGCGAGTCGACGTCCACCACCCGCCCCGGCACGCCGCTCTGCAGCAGGGCGATGCCCAGGGAGAGCAGCGCCCCCGCAGCCGCCGTGCGGATCAGGGAGGACAGCGGGGAGGCGGCGAGCCTGCCGTGGACCACCGGCAGCAGCACGCCGAGCGGGGCGAGCAGCCCCAGCCCCTCGCCGAGCGGTCCGGCCGCCGCCGGCCAGCCGAGTGCCAGGTCCGCGCGGACGCCGGCCAGCGGGCGCAGGTTGGCGGGCATCACCCAGGGCACGTCGAGGGGCCGCAGCGTCAGCCAGGCGACGAGCGCCAGGTGGGCGACGAGGAGGACACCCCCTGTCGCACGGACGCGGATCGCGGCGCTGCCGCCGATGGAGCCTTGACGCTGCACGCCCCCCTAGACGCACCTCCGCGCGCGGACGGTTCCGGCCGGTCGCGCAACGGCCCGTGAGGCGTCCGCCACACCACCGTCCCGGCGCGCGCCCGCGGTGCCCCCTCCCGCGGGTCCCCTCAGCCCTTCGCGGCCTCGCTGGAGGGCGGCTCGGTGGTGCCCGGGTGGTCGCGGACGTCGTCGGTGCACTCGTAGCGGCGCAGGGCCCCGCCGGCCGGGCCACCGAGGATCACCGAGCCGTCGCCCTCCGTCGCCGCCGAGTCCGACAGCGTGCACACCAGCTGGGCGAGGGCGTACGGGGCGAGCCGGTCCGGCGCGGTGCCCAGCCGCAGGGTGTCGTCCGGGTCCCCCGGGTCCGGCCCGGCCGCGCCCAGGCCGCCCGGCACGTACGTCGTGTAGCCGGCCGCCTTCTCGGCGGCGGACGGGGAGGCGGCGAGCAGGTCCAGCAGGCCCTGGGCCACGAACACCCGGCGCCGCGCGTCCGGGGTGCCGTCCGGCACGCGGACCGTCCGGTCCACGGCCACCAGGGACGAGCCGCACAGCAGGAAGACCTGCACGGGCACCCCCCGCGAGGACTGCGCCGAGGCGTCGGACGGCCCGGACGGCGAGCACGGCACCCGCGACGGCGCCCCGCCGAAGTCCGTGGGCACCTCGGTGGCCTGGATCCCGCACCCGGTGAGCAGCGCGCCCAGGAGAGGCAGCACCGGCAGGCGCCGGAGGCGCCGCGTTCGGCGTACGGTCACGTCCCCTCCTCCCCCGGGGCCCCGGCCCGGCCGGCGCCCCCGTCCTCCCCGTGTCCGCCGCGGCCGTCGTGCCGGGGGAGCCGGGCGTCCTGGCCGTGACGGCCGTCCGTGCCGTCGTCGCCGGCCTCCCCGCCCCCCTCGGCCAGCCGCGCGGCGTCCCGCGGCAGCCGCAGCGTGAACACGGCACCGCCGTCGGGGGAGTTGGCGGCGGTGATCCCGCCGCCGTGGATGTGGGCGTTCTCCAAGGCGATGGACAGGCCCAGGCCGCTGCCCTCGGAGCGCGGCCGGGAGGCGCTGGCCTTGTAGAAGCGGTCGAAGACGTGCGGCAGGACGTCCTCGGGGATGCCGGGCCCGTGGTCGCGCACCGCGACGACCAGGTCGTCGCCGTCGATGCGCACCGACACCCGCACCGGCGATCCGCCGTGCTTGAGCGCGTTGCCGATCAGGTTGGCCAGTATGACGTCCAGGCGGCGCGGATCGAGCCGGGAATGGATGCCGCGCTCGGCGTCCAGTTCGACGGCGTCCAGCCAGGCGCGGGCGTCGATGCACGCGGTGATCTGGTCGGCGATGTCGACGTCGTCGAGGACCAGGCGGGCGGTGCCCGCGTCGAAGCGGGTGACCTCCATCAGGTTCTCGACCAGGTCGTTCAGCCGCCGGGTCTCGCTGACGACGAGCCGCACCGCCGGTTCGACCATCGGGTCGATGCCCCCGGCCTCGGACTCCAGCTCCTCCTCCAGCACCTCCGTCACGGCGGTGATGGCGGTCAGCGGCGTGCGCAGCTCGTGGCTCATGTCGGCGACGAACCGGCGGGAGGCCTCGTCGCGCGCGGCCATGTCGGCGACCCGCTTCTCCAGCGCCTCGGCCGCGTTGTTGAACGTCCTGGACAGGTCGGCGAGTTCGTCCGTGCCCGACACCCTCAGCCGGGTGTCCAGCCGGCCCTCGCCGAGCCGCCGGGCGGCCACCCCGAGCCGGTGCACCGGCTTCAGCACGGTCGTGGCGGCGGCCTGCGCGAGCAGCGCGGCGCCGATCAGCGCGAGGGCGGTGGCGATGCCCAGCGACCAGGCCAGCGAGTTGAGGTCCTTCGCCTCCGGCTCCAGGGACTTGGCCATGTAGCCCGTCGGACCGCCGCCGACGAGCCGGGTGCCGGCCACCAGGTAGGGCGTGCCGTGGTCGTCCACCCGCTGCCAGTACAGGTGGTACGGCGACCTGTTGCTCCCGGTCACCTCCTGCCGCCTGTTCACCGCGGTGCGCAGCGACGCGGGCACGTCCCCCAGCGAGAACCCGTTCAGGGCCCCCGAGTTGCCGTACACCGTCTTGCCGTTCGCGTCCCGGCCGGCCAGCAGCACGCTGAAGCGCTGGCTGCTGACCGCCATCTGGCCCGCCGTGCGCTGCAGTTCGTCCTGCGTGGGGTGCACCGGCAGCGCGCCCGCCCGGTTCTGCATCTCCTGCTCGAAGTCGCGCAGCACCGCGTCCTGGGCGCGGGTGAGCACCGCCTCCCGGTTCAGCCAGTACGCGATGGCCGACGCCGACACCGCGGCCGTCAGCGCGACCAGCGCGAACACCACGACCAGCCGCAGCCTGAGGCTGGTCAGGCGCAGCCGCGACAGACTCCCCCCGCGCCCCGCGGCCCGGCCGCGCGAGTCCTCCTGCGTGTCGGTCACTGAGGCGCGTCCAGGCGGTAGCCGACCCCGCGGACGGTGCGGATCAGGGTCGGGGAGGAGGGCACGTCCTCCACCTTGGCGCGCAGCCGCTGCACGCACGCGTCCACCAGACGCGAGTCGCCCAGGTAGTCGTGCTCCCACACCAGCCGCAGCAACTGCTGCCGCGACAGCGCCTGTCCGGGCCGCCGGCTCAGCTCCAGCAGCAGCCGCAGCTCGGTCGGCGTGAGCTGCAGGTCCTCGCCGTTCTTGGTCACGGTCATCGCGGAGCGGTCGATGACGAGGCCGCCGAAGGTCGCCGAGTCGCTGGACTCGCGCTCCCCGCGCCGCAGCACCGCCCGGATCCGGGCGTCCAGCACCCGGCCCTGCACGGGCTTGACGACGTAGTCGTCGGCGCCGGACTCCAGCCCGACCACCACGTCGATGTCGTCGCTGCGCGCGGTCAGCAGGATGATCGGCAACTGGTCGGTGCGCCGGATGCGCCGGCACACCTCGAACCCGTCGATGCCGGGCAGCATCACGTCCAGCACGATCAGGTCCGGCCGCTGCTCGCGCAGCAGCTTCAGACCGTCCTCACCGCTGGCAGCGGTGGCCACCCGGTGCCCCTGGCGCGTCAGGGAGAGCTCCAGGGCCGTACGGATGGCGTCGTCGTCCTCGATCAGCAACAGGGAAGGCACGGGCTCATTCTGGCCCATGCACGCGCTTGCGTACGACCTGTGCGGCGCCACCGCCGCCGCCGGCCGTTCCTGTGCGCCCTCCGTGACACGCCCGGACCGGGCCCCTGTGACAGGTCTGTGACAGTCGGCGGACACGGCCATGAAGGTCGGTCGGCAAGCTTTTCGGCACGGGCGGGCAAGCAGCACCGAGCAGGCCGGACGCCGGAAGTCGACCACGGGGAGCGCGAGATGAACACGCCGCACGGCATGAGCACCAGCGCAGTGGTCACGCGTCTGCACGACGTGCACCGGGGGCCCGAGAAGGCCGGCACCGGTGGGAGCACCTCCCTGATCGAGCGGGGCCGGGAGCCCGGCGCGGGACGGGGGTGCGCCCGCGGTACCGGGCGTCAGCACACCGGTTGCATGACGGTGGTCGACGCGCAGACGGAGGGGACGCACGAGGGAACCGCGTACGGGGAGGACCCGGGGGAGCGCCGTTCGCAGGCGGAGGCGGAGTTCACCGCCTACGTCCAGGAACGCCGCGCCTCCCTGTACGCCACCGCCTACCACCTGACCGGTGACCGCTTCGAGGCCGAGGACCTGCTGCAGAGCGCGCTGTTCTCGACCTACCGGGCGTGGGACCGCATCAGCGACAAGGCGGCCGTCGGCGGATACCTCCGCCGCACCATGACCAACCTGCACATCAGCGCCTGGCGGCGGCGCAAGCTCAACGAGTACCCGACCGAGGAACTGCCGGAGACGCCCGGCGGGACGGACGCGATGCGCGGCACCGAGCTGCGCGCGGTCCTGTGGCAGGCGCTGGCCCGGCTGCCCGAGCCGCAGCGCACCATGCTGGTCCTGCGCTACTACGAGGGCCGCACGGACCCGGAGATCGCGGACATACTCGGCATCAGCGTCGGCACGGTGAAGTCCAGCATCTGGCGCTCGCTGCGCCGGCTGCGCGAGGACCAGGTCCTCAGCTTCGGCCGTGACGAGGAGGACGCCTTCGGCGAACTGGTCGCCTGAAGGTACGGGGGAAGCGGGGGAGCGGGGACCACCGGAGGGTGGGCCCACGGGGGAGAACGGGGGAGCGCGACAGCGGGACCGGTGGGCCGGGGGCCGACCGGTCCCGCTGCGCCGTGCACGGCCGTCACACGGCTACGACGCCTGCGCCGGTGCCTGCTCGGACGCCCGCCCGGGGGCGTGTCCGGGGGCGCGCCGCCCGGCCGCCGCCAGCCGGTCCAGCGCCTCGTCCCGGTCGCAGGGGTGGGCGCCCAGGGAGACCTGGCGGGCGACGATCGTGCGCTCGGCGCGCATCAGCCGCCAGCCGCGGCGCAGCAGGAAGGGCACCGACTTGCGGCCCTCCTTCAGGTCCCGCAGGAAGCGCCGGCGGAAGGTGGTGACCGGTCCGCGGGTCAGGCAGAGCGCGTCCGCCAGCACCCCGAGGTCCCGGCAGCGCCCGACGATCTCCGCGGCGAAGATGCCCTCCGCGATGAACAGCGGGGTGCGGCCGATGCTCAGCGTCTCCGCGCCGGTGCGGGCGCTGAGCGCGATGTCGTACACCGGCACGGACGTCGATCCCGTGGCGCACAGCCGGGTGATCGCCTCGACCGCGACGTCCGCGTCCCACGACAGCGGATGGTCCCAGTCGATGTCCGAACTCCCGTCCACCAGTGGCAGCGTCGGGTCGCCGCCCTCCTTGTAGAAGTCGTCGAGGCGCAGCACGGGGAGCCCGGAACGGGCGGCGACGAGGGACTTGCCCGAGCCCGAGGGGCCGCACAGCAGCACGACGCGGGCGGAGGACGGGAGATGAAGGCTCACGGAACACCAGTTTGACGCATGGCGGCCCGCCTGCCGACCCCGCGGGTCGGCTTTTGAGCGTGAGCCCCACCTCAACTACCCTTCGTGTCGACCTCATCACCCTGCGCACCAGAAGGTGGCACCAGCGATGGCCCGACACACTTCCTCCCCGCACCCGACCGCGCGGCGCGCCCTGATCGCCCTCGCGGCGGCCGCGGCCGCCCTGGGGGCGGGCGCGGCGACGGCGTCCGCCGACCCGCTGCCGGCCGCGGGCGTGGACCACGGCCCCCTGGGCACCGGCCACACCGGCCCCCGGGCGGGTACGCGCGCCCTGGGGGGCGCCGTGGGCCACGTCACCGGACCCGTCGCCGGCCTCAAGCCGAACCCGCTCGCGGGCACCGGCGTGGACCCGCTGGACAACGAGGTGGGCACCCAGGTCGCCGACTTCAAGCCGGTGACGTCCCGGATGCTGACGGGCCCCGTGGCGCAGGCGCCGTCGTTCGGCAGCGTGCCGGTGGCCGGGCGGCTGCTGGGGACGCCGGCCGGCTGAGGGCGCCCGGCCGGGGACCCCGGGCCGCCGGCGGCGGCCTCCGGTGCTCCCGCGGCCGGCGCCCGCTCGGGACAACAGCCCCGGCGGGCGCGCCGCGGTACGACGAACCCGGTGCGCTCAGTACGACGAACCCGAGGCGCCCAGCGCCCCCGTCGGGTGCCAGACCGTCTTGGTCTCCAGGAACGCCGTCATGCGCTCGGTGCCGGGCGTCTCGAAGTAGTCCACGGCCTGTGGGCGCAGGACCCGCTTGAGGTTGTCCGCCGCCGCGATCTCCAGTTCCTTCGCCAGCGCCTCGTCGGCGCCCGCGAGGTCGATCGCGTTGACGTCCTGGTGCGCGGCCAGCGGTGCGGCGATCTCCGCCGTGCGCCCGGACAGGACGTTGACCACGCCGCCGGGGACGTCGGAGGTGGCCAGCACCTCGCCCAGGGAGAGGGCGGGCAGCGGGGCCTTCGCACAGGCCACGACGACCGCGGTGTTGCCGGTGGCGATCACCGGGGCGACGACGGAGACCAGGCCGAGGAAGGACGACTCCTGCGGGGCCAGCACGGCGACCACGCCGGTCGGCTCCGGGGAGGAGAGGTTGAAGAACGGGCCCGCGACCGGGTTGGCACCGCCGATCACCTGCGCGATCTTGTCGGTCCAGCCCGCGTACCAGACCCAGCGGTCCACGGCCGCGTCGACGACCACCGCCGCCCTCGGCTTCGACAGGCCCTCCGCGGCGGCCACCTCGCGCACGAACTGGTCGCGGCGGCCCTCCAGCATCTCCGCGACCCGGTACAGGACCTGGCCCCGGTTGTACGCCGTCGCGCCGGACCAGCCGCCGAACGCCCTGCGCGCGGCCACGACCGCGTCCCGGGCGTCCTTGCGGGAGGAGAGGGGCGCGTTGGCCAGCCACTTGCCCTGCGAGTCCGTCACCTCGTACACCCGGCCGCTCTCGGAACGCGGGAACTTCCCGCCGACGTACAGCTTGTAGGTCTTGGGGACGGAGAGCCGCCCGGTCTTTTCGATCTTTTCCGTCTTATCGGACATCGAGGTACGCCTCCAGGCCGTGGCGGCCGCCCTCGCGGCCGAAGCCCGACTCCTTGTAGCCGCCGAACGGCGAGGTGGGGTCGAACTTGTTGAACGTGTTGGACCAGACGACACCGGCGCGCAGCCTGCTCGCGACGGCCAGGATGCGGGAGCCCTTCTCCGTCCAGATGCCCGCCGACAGGCCGTACGGGGTGTTGTTCGCCTTGGCGACCGCCTCGTCGGGCGTGCGGAAGGTCAGGACGGACAGCACCGGGCCGAAGATCTCGTCGCGGGCGATGGTGTGCGCCTGGGTGACGCCCGTGAACAGCGTCGGTGCGAACCAGTAGCCGGAGGAGGGCAGTTCGCAGGCCGGGGACCAGCGTTCGGCGCCCTCCGCCTCGCCCTGGTCGGCGAGCGCGGTGATCCGGGCCAGCTGCTCGGCGGAGTTGATCGCGCCGATGTCGGTGTTCTTGTCCAGCGGGTCGCCGAGGCGCAGGGTGGACAGGCGGCGCTTGAGGGCGTCCAGCACCTCGTCGTGGACCGACTCCTGGACCAGCAGGCGCGAGCCCGCGCAGCAGACCTGGCCCTGGTTGAAGAAGATGCCGTCGACGATGCCCTCGACGGCCTGGTCGACCGGGGCGTCGTCGAAGACGATGTTGGCGCCCTTGCCGCCCAGTTCGAGGGTGAGCTTCTTCCGCGTGCCCGCGACCGTGCGGGCGATCTCCTTGCCGACGGCCGTGGAGCCCGTGAAGGCGACCTTGTCCACGTCCGGGTGGGCGACGAGCGCGGCGCCCGCGTCGCCGTAGCCGGGGAGGATGTTGACGACGCCCCTCGGCAGGCCCGCCTGGCGGCAGACGTCGGCGAAGAAGAGCGCGGACAGGGGCGTGGTCTCCGCCGGCTTCAGGACGACCGTGTTGCCGGTGGCGAGCGCGGGGGCGACCTTCCAGGCCAGCATCAGCAGCGGGAAGTTCCACGGGATGACCTGGCCGGCCACGCCCAGCGGCTTCGGGTGCGGGCCGAAACCGGCGTGGTCGAGCTTGTCGGCCCAGCCCGCGTAGTAGAAGAAGTGCGCGGCGACCAGCGGGAGGTCCGTGTCGCGGGTCTCCCTGATCGGCTTGCCGTTGTCCAGCGTCTCCAGGACGGCCAGCTCACGGCTGCGCTCCTGGACGATGCGGGCGATGCGGAACAGGTACTTGGCGCGCTCGGCGCCCGGCAGCGCCGACCACTTCCCGAACGCCGCGCGGGCGGCGCGCACCGCGCGGTCGACGTCCTCGGCGCCGGCCCGGGCGACCTCCGAGAGGACCTCCTCGGTGGACGGCGAGACGCTCTTGAAGACCTGGCCGCCGGCCGCCTCGGCGAACTCGCCGTCGATGAACAGGCCGTAGGAGGGGGCGATGTCGACGACGGACCGGGACTCGGGTGCCGGCGCGTACTCGAATGCGGATGCCATGGTGATCAGTCCACCGTCACGTAGTCGGGGCCGGAGTAGCGGCCGGTGGCCAGCTTCTGACGCTGCATCAGCAGGTCGTTGAGCAGTGAGGAGGCGCCGAAGCGGAACCAGTGGTCGTCCAGCCAGTCCTCGCCCGCGGTCTCGTTGACCAGGACCAGGAACTTGACCGCGTCCTTGCTCGTGCGGATGCCGCCCGCGGGCTTCACGCCGACCTGGACGCCGGTCTGGGCGCGGAAGTCGCGCACCGCCTCCAGCATCAGCAGGGTGTTGGCGGGCGTCGCGTTGACGGCGACCTTGCCGGTGGACGTCTTGATGAAGTCGGCGCCCGCCAGCATGCCCAGCCAGCTCGCCCGGCGGATGTTGTCGTACGTCGACAGCTCGCCGGTCTCGAAGATGACCTTCAGCCGGGCACTGGTGCCGCAGGCCTCCTTCACGGCGACGATCTCGTCGTGGACCTTCAGGTACCTGCCCGCAAGGAACGCGCCCCGGTCGATGACCATGTCGATCTCGTCGGCGCCCGCGGCGACGGCGTCGCGCACGTCGGCCAGCTTGACGCCGAGGGCGGCGCGGCCGGCCGGGAAGGCGGTGGCGACCGAGGCGACCTTCACCCCGGAGCCGGCGACGGCCTCCTTGGCGACGGCCACCATGTCGGGGTAGACGCAGACGGCCGCGGTGGCGGGGGCCGTCCGGTCCGTCGGGTCGGGACGCACCGCCTTGGCGCCGAGCGCCCGGACCTTGCCCGGGGTGTCCGCGCCTTCCAGCGTCGTCAGGTCGACCATCGAGATGGCGAGGTCGATGGCGTAGGCCTTCGCGGTGGTCTTGATGGAACGGGTGCCGAGGGACGCGGCGCGTGCCTCCAGGCCGACCGCGTCGACGCCGGGCAGCCCGTGGAGGAAGCGGCGCAGCGTGCCGTCGGACGCGGTGACGTCGGCGAGTGAGTGGGGTGCGGTGGTGGACATGGTCACCAGACGAGCATATCTACGCGCGTAGCGGCTGTACACCCCGGGAAGCGGTCCGCCGCCCGCGCGGGCGGCGCTCCGCACCGGCCCCGGGCGGGTCGGCCCGCGGTCGCGGCCGTGGGGCAGAATCGAACCCATGACGACCCCGGACCACCAGTCACCCGCGCCACCGCCCCCGGTGCCCACCGCCAAGGACCGGATCTACCGCTCGCCCCTGGCGCTCGTGGCCGGTGCACTGCTGCTCGTGCTCGTCGGCTGGCTCGGCTTCGACGCGCTGTTCCGCGGCCACGGGCGCACGCCGTGGCTGGCGCTCGCCGGCCTGATCCTCGTCGTGCCGCTGGTGATCGCCTTCACCTTCCGGCCGGCGGTCTTCGCCGGCGTCGACCGGCTGCGGATCCGCAACCCCTTCCGGGTGATCGTCCTGCCCTGGGGCGAGATCGCGTCCCTGCGCTCCCGCTACACCAACGAGGTCGTCACCCGGTCCGGCGCCAAGTACCAGCTGTGGGCCGTCCCCGTCTCGCTGCGCGCCCGCCGGAAGGCGGCCCGCCGCCAGACCCGCGCGGCGGCCACGCTGCGGAGCGGCAGCCGCGGCGGGTTCGGCCGCGACGGCCTCGGCATCCCCGGCGGCTACAGCACCTCCGACGCCTTCGCCGGCCCGGCCCGCGCGGAGTCCGACCAGATCATGACCGACCTGCGCGACCTGCTGGAGCGCCGCGGCGGGACGGAGACGGCCCGGGGCGAGGTCACGGTCCGCTGGGCGTACGAGGTGGTCGCGCCGGCGGTCGCGGGGGCGGTCCTGCTGGCGGTCCTGCTCGCCACGGGCTGAGGTTCCGCCCCGGGGCGGCGCTGCACGCGGCTCCGCCCCCGCGGCGCGGGGCGCCCCCGGGCGGGGGGCACCCCGGCGCTCAGATGCCCGCGGCCGCGGCGAGGTCCCGCTTGACGGCGGCGAGCAGTTCCGCCGCCCGGATGCGGGCCGCCGGGAGGTCGGCGTGGGCGGGGGCCGGCACGACGACCTCCAGGTAGCACTTCAGTTTCGGCTCGGTGCCGCTGGGGCGCACGATCACGCGGGCGCCGTCCAGGGTGTAGCGCAGGCCGTCAGTCGGCGGCAGGGCGCCGGCGCCCAGGCTCAGGTCCTCGGAGCGGGTGACGGGCAGGCCCGCCAGCACGGCCGGCGGGTGCTCGCGCAGGCGGCGCATCGCGTCGGAGATGACGGAGAGGTCCTGGACGCGGACCGACAACTGGTCGGTGGCGTGCAGACCGTGCTCCACGGCGAGGTTGTCCAGCAGGTCGAGGAGGGTGCGGCCCTCCTCCTTCAGCCGCGAGGCCAGTTCCGTGATCAGCAGGGCCGCCGTGATGCCGTCCTTGTCGCGCACGCCCTCGGGGTCCACGCAGTAGCCGAGGGCCTCCTCGTAGCCGTAGCGCAGGCCCGGCACGCGGGCGATCCACTTGAAGCCGGTGAGCGTCTCCTCGTGGGGCAGTCCCGCCCTCCCGGCGATGCGGCCCAGCAGGGAGGAGGAGACGATCGACTCGGCGAACGTGCCGGTCGCCCCGCGGTCCACCAGGTGGGCGGCGAGGAGCGCGCCCACCTCGTCGCCGCGCAGCATCCGCCAGTCGTCCCCGTCCCTGACGGCGACGGCGCAGCGGTCCGCGTCCGGGTCGTTGGCGATGACCAGGTCGGGGTCCGCCGCCCGGGCCCGCGCGAACGCCAGGTCCATCGCGCCCGGCTCCTCCGGGTTGGGGAAGGCGACGGTCGGGAAGTCCGGGTCCGGGTCGGCCTGCTCGGCGACCAGCACCGGCTCGGGAAAGCCGGCGCGGGCGAAGGCGGCCAGCAGGACGTCCCTGCCGACGCCGTGCATCGCCGTGTAGACGGTACGGGCCGTGCGCGGGGAGCCCGCGGCCAGCACGGCGTCCGTGCGGGCCAGATAGGCGTCCAGGACCGCGTCGTCCAGGGTCTCCCAGCCGCCGTCCGGGCGGGGCACGTCGTGCAGCGAGGCGATGGCGTCGATCTCGGCGGCGATCTCCGCGTCGGCGGGCGGCACGATCTGGGAGCCGTCGCCCAGGTAGACCTTGTAGCCGTTGTCGCGGGGCGGGTTGTGGCTGGCGGTGACCTCCACGCCCGCGACCGCGCCCAGGTGCCGGACGGCGAAGGCCAGGACGGGGGTGGGCAGCGGGCGGGGCAGGACCGCCGCGCGCAGGCCCGCGCCGGTCATCACGGCCGCGGTGTCCCGGGCGAAGTCGGCGGACTTGTGGCGGGCGTCGTAACCGATGACGACGGGTCCGTCGGTCCGGCCGTCCTTCTTCAGGTACGCGGCCAGGCCGGCGGCGGCGCGGATGACGACGGCGCGGTTCATGCGCATCGGGCCGGCGCCCAGTTCCCCGCGCAGGCCCGCGGTGCCGAACCGGAGGGTGCCGCCGAAGCGCGCGGAGAGTTCGCCGGCGTCCCCCGCCCGGATCAGCCCGGCGAGTTCGTCGCGGGTCTCCGGGTCGGGGTCCTCGGCGAGCCATGCGGTGGCCCTGGCGATGAGATCGTCGTGCACGTCGTGGTCAACCTCTCCTTGTCCGTGTGCGGTACCCGGGGACCCCGCCCCCGGACCCCCGTTCCGCCCGTTCGCCCCGCCACCGGTCCGGTCCGGCCGGGCGCGGTCGCGGTTACAGCTTGTCCAGTACCCGGGCCAGCAGCGAGCCCATCCGGGCCGCCGAGTCGCGGCCGGCCTGGAGGACCTCCTCGTGGTTGAGGGGTTCCCCCGTCATGCCCGCCGCGAGGTTGGTGACCAGGGAGATGCCCAGCACCTCGGCGCCCGCCTCGCGCGCGGCGATGGCCTCCAGGACCGTGGACATGCCGACCAGGTCGGCGCCGATCACACGGGCCATGCGGATCTCGGCCGGGGTCTCGTAGTGCGGGCCGGGGAACTGCGCGTAGACGCCCTCCTCCAAGGTGGGGTCGATCTCCTTGCACAGGGCGCGCAGCCGCGGCGAGTACAGGTCCGTCAGGTCGACGAAGTTGGCGCCGACGATCGGCGAGGTCGCCGTCAGGTTGATGTGGTCGCTGATCAGCACCGGCTGGCCGGGGCGCATGCCCTGGCGCAGGCCGCCGCAGCCGTTGGTGAGGACCACGGTCTTGCAGCCGGCGGCGACGGCGGTGCGCACGCCGTGCGCCACGGCGGCCACGCCGCGTCCCTCGTAGTAGTGCGTGCGGCCCAGGAACACCAGCGCGCGCTTGCCACCGGAGGAGTACGAGCGGATCTTGCCGCCGTGCCCCTCGACCACCGGCGGCGGGAAGCCGGGCACCTCGGTGACCTGGAACTCGGCGTCGGGGGCGCCCAGCGCGTCGACGGCCGGAGCCCAGCCGGAGCCCATCACGAGGGCGACGTCGTGGGTCTCGGCGCCGGTGAGTTCGCGCAGGCGCGCGGCGGCGGCGTCGGCGGCGGCGTAGGGGTCGCCCTGGATGTCGTCCGGAAGAAGAGATGCGTTCACGCCGATGAGGGTAGCTGGTCTTCGCCTACGCGCGTAGATGAGAGAGTCCACGGGAATGCGATCGTTGTCTTGTCGTTCCCCGCGACCG
Source organism: Streptomyces sp. TG1A-8 (assembly GCF_030499535.1). Lineage (NCBI taxonomy): Bacteria > Bacillati > Actinomycetota > Actinomycetes > Kitasatosporales > Streptomycetaceae > Streptomyces > Streptomyces sp. TG1A-8. The sequence continues at coordinate 2,771,234 of NZ_JASTLB010000001.1, read as the reverse complement.
GCGGGGCGAACCGCCGCAAAGCCCCGTCGGCACGCCCCGCCGGGGCCCGCCGGCGCGCCCACCGGGCCCCCGCCGACCGCTGCCGCGCGGCCCCGCCGGGCACCCGGCGCGGTTCAGCAGGGGCGCTTGCGCAGTTCCATCACGTAGTCGTGGGGCGCCCCGGCGGACTCGGCGGCGTCGGCGACCTCGCCGAGGTAGCGGGCCGAGGGCAGGCCGCCCTCGTAGCCGTTCAGCACGTACGCCCACGCCGGCTCCTCGCCCTCCAGCGTGTGCGCGCGGACCCGGACCCGCCGGTAGATGCCGAGGCCGACGCCCTCCCAGCGGTCCAGCGACTCCTCGTCCAGCGGGGCGAGGTCGTACAGGCCGACGAAGACCTGGGCCCCGGGCTCCTCGACGATCGTGGCCAGCGCGCCCTCCCAGCCCAGCTGCTCGCCGCCGAAGGTCAGCCGCCAGCCGCTCAGCCAGCCGACGGCACGCAGCGGGGAGTGCGGGGCGCGGCGGGACATCAGCCGGGCGTCGAGGTTGCCGGCGTAGGCGGCATAGAGCGACATGGGGAGAGGGTACGGCAGTCCACCGCGTGTCACTCGGCTCCCACGGGCCCCGTGCGTCACAGGGGTGTGCCCCCGGGCCGTGGCACCTCGCGCCGTGCGGGACAATGGGGTACGTGACTCGGATCGTGATCATCGGTGGCGGACCCGGCGGATACGAAGCGGCGCTGGTGGCCGCTCAGCTCGGCGCGGAGGTGACCGTCGTGGACTGCGACGGACTGGGCGGGGCGTCGGTGCTGACCGACTGCGTGCCGTCGAAGACCCTCATCGCCACGGCCGAGGTGATGACCACCTTCGACTCCTCCTACGAGGAACTGGGCATCATCGTCGCCGACGACACCCCGCCGCTGGAGCAGGCGGCCCGGGTGGTCGGCGTGGACCTCGGCAAGGTGAACCGCCGGGTCAAGCGCCTCGCGCTCGCCCAGTCCCACGACATCACCGCCTCGGTCACGCGCGCCGGCGCCCGGGTCATGCGCGGCCGCGGCCGGCTCGACGGCATGCAGGCCCTCGACGGCTCCCGCCGGGTCGTGGTCACCGCCGCCGACGGCACCGAGGAGATCCTCACCGCCGACGCCGTCCTCATCGCCACCGGCGCCCACCCGCGCGAGCTGCCCGACGCCCGGCCCGACGGCGAGCGCATCCTGAACTGGACCCAGGTCTACGACCTCACCGAGCTGCCGGAAGAGCTGATCGTGGTCGGCTCCGGCGTGACCGGCGCCGAGTTCGCCGGCGCCTACCAGGCCCTCGGCTCCAAGGTCACGCTCGTCTCCTCGCGCGACCGCGTGCTGCCGGGCGAGGACCCGGACGCCGCCGCCGTCCTGGAGGACGTCTTCCGGCGCCGCGGCATGAACGTGATGGCCCGCTCCCGCGCGCAGTCCGCCAAGCGCGTCGGCGACCGGGTCGAGGTCACCCTCGCCGACGGCCGCGTGATCGGCGGCAGCCACTGCCTGATGGCCGTCGGTGCCATCCCGAACAGCGCGAACCTCGGTCTGGAGGAGGCCGGCGTCAAGGTGCGCGAGTCCGGTCACATCTGGACCGACAAGGTCTCGCGGACGACCGCTCCCGGCGTGTACGCGGCCGGTGACGTCACCGGTGTCTTCGCCCTCGCGTCCGTCGCCGCCATGCAGGGCCGCATCGCCATGTACCACTTCCTCGGCGACGCGGTGACCCCGCTGGACCTGAAGACGGTCTCCTCCAACGTCTTCACCGACCCCGAGATCGCCACCGTCGGCTACACGCAGGCCGACGTCGACGCCGGCAGGATCGACGCGCGCGCGGTCAAGCTGCCGCTGCTGCGCAACCCGCGCGCGAAGATGCAGGGCATCCGGGACGGCTTCGTCAAGATCTTCGCCCGCCCGGGCACCGGGATCGTCGTGGGCGGTGTGGTCGTGGCCCCGCGCGCCTCGGAACTCATCCACCCCATCTCGATCGCCGTCGACAACAACCTGACGGTCCAGCAGATCGCGAGCGCCTTCACGGTCTACCCCTCCCTTTCGGGATCGATCGCCGAGGTGGCCCGGCAGCTGCACACGAGCAAGGCGGGCGCGGAGGGCTGACCCGGCCCGGGCGGCGCCAACTCCCCGTCGGTTGCGGGGAGTTGTCTGATCACCGACCGGCACGGCGGGGCGGAACGGGTGCTATACCACTTTCCGCCCCGTCATGTGAACAACTTCTGCTATTCGGTGCAAACCGCTGAAAGTAGATGGTCGTTGGCGTTACTGTCAGTTTCGTGTTCGCTGCAGAACGTCGCCAATTGATCCTCGAAATGGTGCGAGCGAACGGGGCCGTGTCGCTCCGTGAACTCGCCCGCGTCGTCCAGACCTCCGAAGTGACCGTACGGCGGGACGTGCGCGCACTGGAGGCAGAAGGACTCCTCGACCGCCGGCACGGTGGTGCGGTGCTGCCCGGCGGGTTCACGCGGGAGTCCGGCTTTCCGCAGAAGTCCCATCTCGCGACCGCCGAGAAGACGGCCATCGCCGACCTCGCCGCGGGCCTCGTCGAAGAGGGCGAGGCCATCGTGGTCGGCGCGGGCACCACCACGCAGGAACTGGCCCGCCGGCTCGCGCGCGTCCCCGGCCTGACCGTCGTCACCAACTCCCTCCTGGTCGCCCAGGCGCTGGCCCACGCCAACCGGGTGGAGGTCGTGATGACCGGCGGCACCCTGCGCGGCTCCAACTACGCCCTCGTCGGTTCCGGCGCCGAGCAGTCCCTGCAGGGCCTGCGGGTCTCCAGGGCCTTCCTCTCCGGCAGCGGCCTGACCGCCGAGCGCGGGCTGTCCACGTCCAACATGCTCTCCGCGTCCGTGGACCGCGCGCTCGTCCAGGCCGCCGCCGAGGTCGTGATCCTCGCCGACCACACCAAGCTCGGCACGGACACGATGTTCCAGACGGTGCCGACCGACCTCATCGCCCGCCTGGTCACCGACGAACCCCCGGCCCACGACGACCGGGCCGCCACGGAGTTGCAGGCCCTCGCCGACCAGGGGGTGCAGATCGCCGTGGCGGGGGCCGGCGGGAACCCCGGGGGTGAGCCGGGGCCCACGGCACGCCAGCAGCGGGCCCTGCCCGGCCCCCGGCGGGGACAGGTGCCCGGGGGCGCGCTGCGGGGCGTGCTGTCGGAACAGCCCTCCGCGGGAACCGAACGGGGACGCGTCGCGGACCTGCGCCGGCGGTAGCGGGGCCCCGGGGGCGGCCGGCACCGCGAGACGCCGCGGAGGGCGTCCGGGAGAGCCGGACGCCCGGCCGACCCTACGGGTCCACCGGGCGTCGGTGTGAGGCGGTGCCGGGCTCAGTCCTTGATCTCGCAGATGGCCGCGCCCGACGTCACCGAGGCGCCGACCACCGCGGTCAGGCCCTTGATGGTGCCGGCCTTGTGGGCGTTGAGGGGCTGCTCCATCTTCATGGCCTCCAGGACCACGATCAGGTCGCCCTCGCTGACCTCCTGGCCCTCCTCGACCGCGATCTTGACGATCGTGCCCTGCATCGGGGAGGCGAGGGTGTCGCCGGAGGCCACCGGGCCGGACTTCTTGGCCGCGCGGCGCTTGGGCTTGGCGCCGGCCGCCAGGCCCGTGCGGGCCAGGGTCATGCCCAGGGAGGCCGGGAGGGAGACCTCCAGGCGCTTGCCGCCGACCTCGACGACGACCGTCTCGCGGCCCGTCTCCTCGTCCGCCTCGGTGTCGGCGGCCGCGGCGAACGGCTTGATCTCGTTGACGAACTCCGTCTCGATCCAGCGGGTGTGCACCGTGAACGGGTCGCTGGAGCCGGTCAGCTCCGGGGCGAACGCCGGGTCCCTCACCACCACGCGGTGGAACGGGATCGCCGTCGCCATGCCCTCGACCTGGAACTCCTCCAGGGCGCGGGAGGCCCGCTCCAGGGCCTCCTTGCGGGTGCGGCCGGTGACGACGAGCTTGGCCAGCAGGGAGTCCCAGGCCGGGCCGATGACCGAGCCGGCCTCCACGCCCGCGTCCAGGCGGACGCCGGGACCCGCCGGCGGGTCGAACCTGGTGACCGTGCCGGGGGCCGGGAGGAAGTTGCGGCCCGGGTCCTCGCCGTTGATGCGGAACTCGAAGGAGTGGCCGCGCAGCGGCGGGTCGTCGTAGCCGAGCGGTTCGCCGTCGGCGATGCGGAACATCTCGCGGACCAGGTCGATGCCGGCGACCTCCTCGGTGACCGGGTGCTCCACCTGGAGGCGGGTGTTCACCTCCAGGAAGGAGATCGTGCCGTCCTGGCCGACCAGGAACTCGCAGGTGCCGGCACCCTCGTAGCCGGCCTCCTTCAGGATGGCCTTGGAGGCGCGGTACAGCTCGGCGACCTGCTCCTCGGACAGGAACGGCGCGGGGGCCTCCTCCACCAGCTTCTGGTGGCGGCGCTGCAGGGAGCAGTCACGGGTGGAGACGACGACCACGTTGCCGTGCTTGTCGGCCAGGCACTGGGTCTCCACGTGGCGGGGCCGGTCGAGGTAGCGCTCGACGAAGCACTCGCCGCGGCCGAAGGCGGCGACCGCCTCGCGGACGGCCGAGTCGTACAGCTCCGGGATCTCTTCGAGGGTGCGGGCGACCTTCAGGCCGCGGCCGCCGCCGCCGAAGGCGGCCTTGATGGCGATCGGCAGGCCGTTCTCCTCGGCGAAGGCGACGACCTCGTCGGCGCCGGACACCGGGTCGGGCGTGCCGGCCACCAGGGGCGCGCCGGCGCGCTGGGCGATGTGCCGGGCCGCCACCTTGTCGCCCAGGTCGCGGATGGCCTGCGGGGGCGGGCCGATCCAGATCAGGCCGGCGTCGAGGACCGCCTGCGCGAACTCGGCGTTCTCCGAGAGGAAGCCGTAGCCGGGATGGACGGCGTCCGCACCGGACTCGCGTGCGGCGTTCAGCACCTTCTCGATGTCGAGATAACTGGTGGCCGGAGTGTCACCGCCCAGGGCGAACGCCTCATCCGCGGCGCGGACATGCAGAGCGTCCCGGTCCGGGTCGGCGTAGACGGCCACGCTCGCGATCCCGGAATCCCGGCAGGCCCGGGCCACGCGGACAGCGATTTCGCCACGGTTGGCGATGAGCACCTTGCGCACGATTGAGGCTCCCTCCTTGGAACAAGCAGAGTTTAGGGACTGCCGACACGGCGCATCGACCCGTCCTCACTGGTGAGCTTGCCCACACGGAGCGTGACGCGAGGCTCGCTCGACCCGCGAAAACCCTTGTCGCACCGTGGCGCGGCAGGATTCCTCCGGGAAACCCTAGCCCTGACATGTGGTCAAGGTCTCTGTGAAGGCGTGCTGCGGCCCACTCCGTTTCTTTGTCGAGTCCCTACGAATGGCCCAACGGATCTTTGCCCGGGCCCCGGCCCTTGCCCCGGGATCCACCCTCCCACAAGCTCTGACGAGCAGGGGGGACCTCCCTGTAGCGTGCGCGGTAAATCGAGCTTACTTCAGGTAACAGCAGCTCTGCTCGGGGCCGAGGGCGAAAGTGGGTGGGGTCGGTGGTGCGCAGACCGGTGGCGTGGGTGGTGGCGGTCGTCCTGCTGGCGGAGGCGTGCGGCATCGCGGCGCTGAACTGGTTCCTCGCGGTGGTCGTGGACCGCCAGAAGATGTCGCTGGCCGGCCTCGACCCCGACGTGATGGCCACGTCCTCGAAGATCGGCGCGGTGGTCTTCGGCCTCTACTTCGCCCTGTGCGCCCTGGTCGCCGCGACCGTCGCGGTGCGCGACCGGGCCCCCGCCGGCTTCGGACGCGTCGTGCTGGTCAGCGCCGCGGTGGTGCACGCCCTGCTGGGCGCGTTCGCCCTGAGCACGGTCGGTCCGCTGGCGTTCGTCCTCATGCTGGTCATGCTCGCGCTGATCGTCCTGCTGCTGGTGACGTACGACCGCGAGGGCGGCCCGGAGCGGGCCACCCCGGGCGGCCCGGCACAGGGCGGGGCCCCGCGGGCCGGGACGGCGCCGCGGGAGGCCCCACGGGCCGCTGACGGACCGCACAGCCGCCGGGACGAGCCGCGGGACGGGGACGACGGTCCGCAGGACTCCGTGCCCGCGCAGGTCACGGAGTCGGCGCCCACAACTCCGTGATGCCGACGCCCAGCTCGGCCAGCAGCCGGCGCACCAGGGGCAGGCTGATGCCGATCACGTTGCCGTGGTCGCCCTCGATGCCCTCGACGAACGGCGCCGAACGGCCGTCCAGGGTGAAGGCCCCGGCGACGTGGAGGGGCTCGCCCGAGGCCACGTACGCGGCGACCTCCTCGTCCGTGGGCTCACCGAAACGGACCACGGTGGAGGCGGTCGCGGACACGTGCCGCTCGGCCACCGTGTCCCAGACGCAGTGACCCGTCTGCAGGACGCCGGCCCGGCCGCGCATGGCCTTCCAGCGGGCGGTGGCCTCCTCGGCGTCCGCGGGCTTGCCGAGCGCCCGTCCGTCCAGCTCCAGCACCGAGTCGCAGCCGATCACCAGGGCGCCCCGCACCTCCGGCCGCGCCGCCACCACCGAGGCCTTGGCCTCGGCCAGGGCGAGCGCCAGCTCGGCCGGGGTGGGCGCGGTGACGGCGTCCTCGTCGACCCCGCTGACGATCACCTCGGGCGCGAGCCCCGCCTGGCGGAGCAGACCCAGCCGGGCGGGGGACTGGGAGGCGAGGACGAGGCGGCGGCGCGGATCGGCGGTCATGCGCCCAGATTAGCCGCGGGGCGCCGCCGTGCTCACCTCGGACCGATCACGAGCATCGCCAGCACCATGGCCAGGGCCACGAGGAGGCCGAGCCGCCGCAGCATCGCCTGCGTGGCGCGCAGTTCCTCGGGCGGTTCGTTCTCGGGGTCCGACCACAGCATGCCCCCAGCGTGCGGTGCGCCGGGCGCCTCCCGCCTGAGTAGGCGTACTCAGATCGGCGCCCGGCGAACCCGCGGTCTAGCCCGGCCAGTAGGTGCGGGCCCAGGACACCGGGCCCGGCCCGGGCAGGCGGGAGCCCGCGATGCGGGCCGGGTCGGACCACGCGTCACGGGGAGCCGCCGCGCCGGACGGCCGGTCGGCGGCCGCCGCGGCGCGGGCGCGGACCACCGCCAGGGCGGCGGCCAACTCCTCCGGGGTCGGGTTGCCCCGTACGACCTTGATGTTCATGACGGCTCCCAACAGGCCTAGAGGGGGATGTTGCCGTGCTTCTTCGGGGGCAGGGATTCCCGCTTGGTGCGCAGCTGACGCAGGCCCCGCACGATGTGGGCGCGGGTGTCGGACGGCATGATCACCGCGTCGACGTAGCCCCGCCCGGCCGCGACGTAGGGGTTGAGGAGGGTGTCCTCGTACTCCCGGATCAGCCGGGCCCGCGTGGCCTCGGCGTCGCCGCCGGCCTCGGCCTCGGCGATCGTGCGGCGGTGCAGGATGTTGACGGCGCCCTGGGCGCCCATGACCGCGATCTGGGCGGTCGGCCAGGCCAGGTTGAGGTCCGCGCCCAGGTGCTTGGAGCCCATCACGTCGTAGGCGCCGCCGAAGGCCTTGCGGGTGATCACGGTGATCAGCGGGACCGTGGCCTCGGCGTAGGCGTAGATCAGCTTGGCACCGCGCCGGATGATGCCGGTGTGCTCCTGGCCGACGCCGGGCAGGAAGCCGGGCACGTCGACGAAGGTCAGCACCGGGACGTTGAACGCGTCGCAGGTGCGCACGAACCGCGCGGCCTTCTCCGACGCGTCGATGTCCAGGCAGCCGGCGAACTGCAGGGGCTGGTTGGCGACGACGCCGACCGGATGCCCCTCGACCCGCCCGAACCCGGTGAGGATGTTCGGTGCGAACAGGGCCTGCGTCTCGAAGAACTCGGCGTCGTCCAGGACGTGTTCGATCACCGTGTGCATGTCGTACGGCTGGTTCGCGCTGTCCGGCACGACGGTGTCCAGCTCGCGGTCCTCGTCGGTGACGGAGAGGTCCGCCTCCTCCGGGAACACGGGAGCCTCGGAGAGGTTGTTGGACGGCAGGTACGACAGCAGCTGCTTGACGTACTCGATGGCGTCCTTCTCGTCCCCGGCCATGTGGTGGGCCACGCCCGAGGCGGTGTTGTGGGTGCGGGCGCCGCCCAGCTCCTCGAAGCCGACGTCCTCACCGGTCACCGTCTTGATGACGTCCGGGCCGGTGATGAACATGTGCGAGGTCCGGTCGACCATGACGGTGAAGTCGGTGATGGCCGGCGAGTACACCGCACCGCCCGCGCACGGGCCGACGACCAGGCTGATCTGCGGGATCACGCCGGAGGCGTGGGTGTTGCGGCGGAAGATCTCGCCGTACGCGCCGAGGGAGGCGACTCCCTCCTGGATGCGGGCGCCGCCGGAGTCGTTGATGCCGATGACCGGGCAGCCGGTCTTCAGCGCGAAGTCCATCACCTTGACGATCTTCTGCCCGTAGACCTCCCCGAGGGCCCCGCCGAAGACGGTGAAGTCCTGCGAGAACACCGCGACCGGGCGGCCGTCGACGGTGCCGTACCCGGTGACGACGCCGTCGCCGTACGGGCGGTTGTGCTCCAGGCCGAAGTGGGTGGACCGGTGCTGCGCGAACTCGTCCAGCTCGACGAAGGACCCCTCGTCGAGCAGGAGCTCGATGCGCTCACGGGCCGTCAGTTTGCCCTTGGCGTGCTGCTTCTCCACGGCGCGCTCGGAGCCGGCGTGCGTCGCCTCGTGGATCCGGCGCTGCAGGTCCGCGAGCTTGCCCGCGGTCGTGTGAAGGTCGATCTCTTCCGGCTCGGACATCGGGATCGCGGCTCCCTGCCTGCTCAAAAGGGGGGACGATTACTCATCCGTAGCGTAGTGGCGGGGTCGCCGGTCAGCAGTGCGGCGTTTCCCACACCTAGGGTGACTTGCATGACGCCGCACAATGCATCAGACGACAGCCGCTGGTCCGACCTGGACCGCCCGCCCCTGAACGCCGCGTCGCTGCGGCGCGGGCTGCTGCGCGAGGGCAGCCTGTGGTCGGACGTCGAACTGGTCGCGCGCACCGGCTCCACCAACTCCGACCTGGCGGCCCGGGCGGCGGGGGAGCGCGTCGCCGAGGGCGCGGTGCTCATCGCCGAGGAGCAGACCGCCGGACGCGGGCGCCTGGACCGCCGGTGGACCGCACCGCCGCGCTCCGGACTGTTCTTCTCCGTCCTGCTGCGCCCCGCCGAGGTCCCCCTGGCCCGCTGGGGCTGGCTGCCGCTGCTCACCGGCGTGGCGGTGGCGACCGGCCTGTCCCGGGCGGCGGGCGTGGACACGGCCCTGAAGTGGCCCAACGACCTGCTGGTGACGGTCGGCGGCGAGGAGCGCAAGGCCGGCGGCATCCTCGCCGAGCGGGCCGGGGACGACGCGGTGGTCGTCGGCGTCGGCATCAACGTCACCCTGCGCGCGCACGAGCTGCCGGTGCCCCTGGCGGGGTCGCTGGCGCTGGCCGGGGCGGTGAGCACGGACCGGGACCCGCTGCTGCGGGCGGTGCTGCGCCGCCTGGAGGAGTGGTACGGGCGCTGGCGGGCGGCCGGCGGGGACCCCGTGGCCAGCCGGCTGCAGGAGACGTACGCCGCCGGGTGCGCCACGCTGGGGCGGACGGTGCGGGCCGAGCTGCCCGGCGACCGGGCGATCGTGGGGGAGGCCGTGGCGGTCGACGGCGACGGACGCCTGGTCATCGCCACGGAGGAAGGCGTGCAGGAGCCGGTCGGGGCGGGGGACATCGTGCACGTGCGGCCCGCGTGAGGGACGCCGGCCCGGCACCGTGCCGGGTGCCGCCGGTCCGTCCGGCGCAGTGAGCTGGCGCACACCTGCCGTAGAGTTGAGGCCGGTCGATACCTGACCGTGACAGATCGGAAGGGCAGCAGGCGTGACCGTCGACGACACGGGTTCCGGCGCGGACGCGGCCGGCCGGGTGGATCCCGACGCCGCCGACCCCGGCGACGACCCGCCGGCCCTGCGCCTGGAACAGCTCATCCTGGGCGCCGAGCGCCGCTACACCCCCTTCCAGGCCGCCCGCAGCGCCGGTGTCTCCATGGAGCTGGCGTCGCGGTTCTGGCGGGCCATGGGCTTCGCCGACATCGGCCAGGCCAGGGCCCTCACCGAGGCCGACGTGCTCGCGCTGCGCCGCCTGGCCGGTCTGGTCGAGGCGGGGCTGCTCAGTGAGGCCATGGCCGTACAGGTGGCCCGCTCCACCGGCCAGACCACCGCACGGCTGGCCGAATGGCAGATCGACTCCTTCCTGGAGGGCCTGACCGAGCCGCCCGAGCCGGGCATGACCCGCACCGAGGTGACCTACCCGATCGTCGAGCTGCTCCTGCCCGAGCTGGAGGAGTTCCTCGTCTACGTCTGGCGCCGCCAGCTCGCCGCCTCGGCCGGCCGGGTCGTGCAGACCGCCGACGACGAGGAGATGGTCGACCGGCGGCTGGCCGTCGGCTTCGCCGACCTCGTCGGGTTCACGCGGCTGACCCGGCGCATGGAGGAGGAGGAGCTGGGCGAGCTGGTCGAGGCGTTCGAGACCACCGCCGCCGACCTGGTGGCCGCCCGCGGCGGCCGGCTCATCAAGACCCTCGGCGACGAGGTGCTGTACGTCGCCGACGACGCCGGCACGGCCGCGGACATCGCCCTGCGCCTGGTCGAGACGCTGGCGAACGACGAGACGATGCCGGAGCTGCGCGTGGGCATGGCGTTCGGCACCGTGACCACCCGGATGGGCGATGTCTTCGGCACGACCGTGAACCTCGCCTCCCGGCTGACCTCCATAGCACCGCGCGACGCCGTGCTGCTGGACAGCGCCTTCGCCGAGGAGCTGATCCGCACCGGCGAGGCGCCCGCCTCGGAGGCGGAGGCGGCCGAGGCGGCGGCCGAGGCGGAGAAGCGGGGCGAGGAGCCGCCGGCGTACCGCTTCGCGCTCCAGCCGATGTGGCAGCGCCCGGTCCGCGGGCTCGGCGTGGTCGAGCCGTGGCTGCTGGGCCGCCGCGACGGCCCGTCCTGAGGTCTTTCGTCCGGATCGTGCCGGGCTCGCGGGCCCCGGCACCGCGCCGCACCCCGCCGCGTCGTCGGCTGCCACGGCTCCGCCGTGACGCCCTCCTCCGCCTCGCGGTGCACGGCACCGGACCCCGCCCCCCGATCCGGCCCGACCCGAACGGGAGACCCTAGCCCTTCGCCGGGAGGCCCGGCAGATCCAGGCACAGCCTGATCACCGGTACGCACAGCCTGTCACTGTCACTGCCACCAGTACTGCCACCGCCACCACCCGGCGCCGGCGCGGGCGTGCTCCGGCTCGGGGACGGGGACGCGGTGGTGGGCGCGGGTGCCGTGGGCGCGGGAACCGTCGCCGGGGGGCGGGGCGCAGGACCGGACGGGACTCCGGCCGGGGCGGTCGGGGTCGCTGCGGGCGGTGCGGAGGGGGCGGACGGGGCGGCCCGGGGCGTGACGGCGGCACCCGTGCCGGGCGGGGCGGCGCTCACCGCGCCCCCGACCGAGGTGGCCGGGGGCGCGGGGGAGGGTCCGGCGGTGCCGGCGGCGGCGGTGCCGGCCGCGCGGTCGGCGGCGCCACCGCCGCCGCCCGCACCGTGCTGCGGACCGGCCTGCGCCGTGCCCGGGGCACCGACCACGGGTTCCGGAGCGGCCCGGACGAGGCCGAGCACCCCGGCGGCGAGGGCGAGACCGCCGAGGGTGAGCAGCACCCCGCCCCGCCGGGGCCTGCGGTGCCGCCCACGACCGGTGGGGGAGGCGGCGGGGCGCGGGGGCCCGGAGGGCGCGGCCGTTCCGGCCCGTCCGGCGGGTGGTACCGGTTTCGGCGGCTCGGGCGGCTCGGGCGGCTCGGGCGGCTCGGGCGGCTCGGGCGGCTCGGCGGCCCTGGCGGGCTCGGCCCGTTCGGCCCGCCCGGCCTGTTCGCGGGGGTGCGGTGGTCCGGTGCGCCGGACGGACGCGGCCCGCCCGGCGGAGGCCGGGGCCCCCGGCGCGGCCGTGCCGGGGTGTGCCCGGGGCCGGGTGGGTATCGGCGTGCTCGGTGCCTTCGGCGGCTTCGGTGTCATGGGTTCCCTCCCCGCCGCGCGCCCGGGGCGCACGACGGGGCGCACGTTATGCGCCACTGTGGGCGGTGTGGGGCGGGACGGCCGGGATGTCACTCGAACGGGTGTAGACGGCGAGCCGGGGCGGCCCTTTCCGGAGAGGGGGCGCGGCTGCGATGATCGGGACGTCAGGGAGTTAACCCGCGTTAACCGGAGGGTGTCATGGGCGAGGAGCGGTACGGGGACTTCGTGCTGGTGCGGCGGCACGGGCACGTCGCGGAGCTGGTGCTGGACCGGCCCAAGGCGATGAACGCGGTCTCCACGGAGATGGCCCGCTCCCTCACGGCCGCGTGCGCGGCGCTCGCCGCCGACCGGGACGCCCGGGTGGTCGTGCTGACCTCCTCGCACGAACGGGCGTTCTGCGTCGGCGCCGACCTGAAGGAGCGGAACTCCTTCAGCGACGCGGACCTGGTCCGGCAGCGGCCGGTGGCGCGCGGGGCGTACACCGGGGTGCTGGAGCTGCCGATGCCGGCGATCGCGGCCGTGCACGGCTTCGCGCTGGGCGGCGGTTTCGAGCTGGCCCTGTCCTGCGACCTGATCGTGGCCGACCCCACGGCCGTGGTGGGGCTGCCCGAGGTGTCCGTGGGCGTGATCCCGGGCGGCGGCGGCACGCAGCTGCTGCCCCGGCGGGTCGGAGCGGCCCGGGCGGCCGAGCTGATCTTCTCGGCGCGCCGGGTGGAGGCCGCCGAGGCGCGCGCCCTGGGCCTGGTGGACCAGCTGGTGGAAGAGGGGCGGGACCGCGAGGAGGCGCTGGCGCTGGCCGCGCGCATCGCCGGGAACTCGCCGGTCGGGCTGCGGGCGGCGAAGCGGGCGCTGCGCCTCGGGCACGGGCTGGATCTGCGGGCCGGCCTGGAGGTCGAGGACGCGGCGTGGCGCTCGGTGGCGTTCTCCGGGGACCGGGCGGAGGGCGTGGCGGCCTTCAACGACAAGCGCAGGCCGCAGTGGCCGGGGGAGTGAGGGGCGGCTCCCGGGGCGGGGCCGGCGGCGGTCGGCCCGAGGGGGCGGGATGTGGGCGGTCACCCGTCCGCCCCCGCCCCGCGCGACACCGCCGCCCGCGTGGCCGCCGAGTCCCGTGAGTCCCGGCCACCCCGTTCCCGGAGCCTTTACACCCCCGTGGACCGGAATCGTGGCCGACTCTCCCACAATCCACCTGATCGCCCCATCGATGTCCCCATTTGTCGTATTGCTCCTTAGCCTGGAGGGATGGTTGAGGACAACCGGCTCGCGGCCGTCGTGGCGCTGGCCCAGGGGATGGCGGCGGCGCACACCCCGCGGGAGTGCTGGCGGGCCGCCGCGCTCGGCGCGTGCCGGGCGCTGGACGGCGGCTTCGCGGCGCTGTCGGTGTGGGAGCGCCAGCTGGGCCGGCTGCGGGTCCTCGTCAACGTGGGGGACCGCGCCCCGGGCGAGGAGGAGTTCCCGGAGGACGAGACCTATCCGGTGCACCAGTTCCCGGAGATCACCGAGTTCCTGCACGAGCGCTGGGCCGGCGGCGGCGGCCCCAACGCCTGGGTGGAGACCGCCCTGGGCCCGGCCGCCGGCACCCCGGGGTACTTCCACCAGCGCGTCGCCGCCCTGCGCCGCCGGCGCCGCGGCTGCTGCGTCGTCGCCCCCGTGGTGCTGCACGGCAGGGCGTGGGGGGAGCTGTACGTCGCCCGCGCGACCGGTGCCGACCTCTTCGCGCGGGCCGACGCCGACTTCGCCACCGTCCTGGCCGCCGTCGTCGCCGCCGGCATCGCGCAGACCGAGCGCCTGGAGGAGGCCCGCCGCCTCGCCTACACCGACGCCCTCACCGGCCTGGCCAACCGCCGCGCCGTGGACGTGCGCCTGGAGGAGGCCGTCGAACGGCACCGCACCGAGGGCGTGGCCGTCAGCCTCGTCGTCTGCGACCTCAACGGCCTCAAGCGGGTCAACGACACCCACGGGCACGCCGTCGGTGACCGCCTCCTCGAACGCTTCGGGTCGGTGCTGTCGCTGTGCGGGGCGATGGTGCCCGGCGCGCTCGCGGCGCGGCTCGGCGGGGACGAGTTCTGCCTGCTGGCCGTGGGCCCGCCCGCCGACGGCGTGGTCGAGGCCGCGCGGGAGCTGTGCCGCCGCGCCGCCGAACTGGAGCTGGGCGAGGGCGTGGCGTGCGGGGTCGCCTCGACCGAGGACCCGATCGGGCCGGTGCGCGACGCCCGCCGGCTGTTCCGGCTGGCCGACGCCGCCCAGTACCGGGCCAAGGCGATGCGCGCGGACCGGCCCGTGGTGGCCGGGCGGGAGGGGCCGGACGACCCCGTCGTCCGGCTCGCCGACGAGCCACCGCCCGCCCGGGCCGACGAGCGCCGCCGCTTCCGCGGCCGCCGGCCGTCCGGGGGCGGACGGGAGCGGCCGGACCGGCCGGGTGGGGAGTGGGGCGGGGCGCGGCGAGGGTAAGGGGCGCCGGCGCCCCCACTAGTGACTTCCCCGCATTCAATGCGTACGCTCCTGAATATGGATATGCACACTGTGGTGGTGGGGACGTCCGGCGTCACCGCGTCCGACGTCCTCGCCGTGGCGCGCGGCGGTGCCCGCGTCGAGCTGTCGGCGCAGGCGGAGACGGCCCTCTCGGCGGCCCGGGAGATCGTGGACGCGCTGGCCGCGAAGCCGGAACCGGTCTACGGCGTCTCCACCGGTTTCGGAGCCCTGGCGACCCGGCACATCAGCCAGGACCTGCGCGCCCAACTGCAGCGCAACATCGTCCGCTCGCACGCCGCCGGCATGGGCCCCCGGGTCGAGCGGGAGGTCGTACGGGCCCTGATGTTCCTGCGGCTCAAGACCGTCTGCTCCGGGTACACCGGCGTCCGGCCCGAGGTCGCGCGGACCATGGCCGACGTGCTGAACGCCGGCATCACCCCGGTCGTGCACGAGTACGGCTCCCTCGGCTGCTCCGGCGACCTGGCCCCGCTGTCCCACTGCGCCCTCACGCTCATGGGCGAGGGCGAGGCGGAGGGCCCCGACGGCAGCCTCCGCCCCGCCGGCGAACTGCTCGCCGAGCACGGGATACGGCCCGTCGAGCTGCGCGAGAAGGAAGGGCTCGCCCTCCTCAACGGCACCGACGGCATGCTCGGCATGCTGCTCATGGCCCTCGCCGACCTGGACACGCTCTACAAGTCCGCCGACATCACGGCCGCCCTCAGCCTGGAGGCGCTGCTCGGCACGGACAAGGTGCTCGCCCCGGAGCTGCACGCCGTCCGCCCGCACCCCGGCCAGGGCGACTCCGCCGCGAACATGCTCGCCGTGCTGCGGGGCTCGCAGCTCACCGGCCACCACCAGGACGACGCGCCCCGCGTCCAGGACGCCTACTCGGTGCGCTGCGCCCCGCAGGTCGCCGGCGCCGGACGCGACACCCTCGCGCACGCCCGCCTGGTCGCCGAGCGGGAACTGGCCTCCGCCGTCGACAACCCGGTCGTGCTGCCGGACGGGAGGGTGGAGTCCAACGGCAACTTCCACGGCGCGCCCGTGGCCTACGCGCTGGACTTCCTCGCCATCGCCGCCGCCGACCTCGGCTCCATCGCCGAACGCCGCACCAACCGGCTGCTGGACAAGAACCGCAGCCACGGCCTGCCGCCGTTCCTCGCCGACGACGCCGGCGTCGACTCCGGCCTGATGATCGCCCAGTACACGCAGGCCGCCCTGGTCGGCGAGATGAAGCGGCTCGCCGTGCCGGCCTCGGCCGACTCCATCCCGTCCTCCGCCATGCAGGAGGACCACGTCTCCATGGGCTGGTCGGCCGCGCGCAAGCTGCGCACCGCCGTCGACAACCTCACCCGGATCATCGCCGTCGAGCTGTACGCCGCCACCCGCGCCATCGAGCTGCGCGAGGGCCTGGCCCCGGCGCCCGCCTCCCGGGCCGTGATCGACGCCGTGCGCGCCGCGGGCGTGCGGGGGCCCGGCCCGGACCGGTTCCTGGCGCCCGACCTGGCCGCCGCCGACGCGTTCGTGCGCGGCGGGGAACTCGTCGCCGCCGTGGAGGAGGTGACCGGCCCGCTGCGCTGAGGCCGGTGGGGGCCCGGCGCCGTGCCGGGCCCCCGGGACGTCGACCCGGCTCCGCCGCTTGGGCCCCGATGACGGCGACCGGCACCGAGCAGGCCTTGCGGACCATCGTCCAGCGCCTCCGCGGCCGGCTTCGCCGCCGTGCCGTCCCGCCGCCCCCGCCGTCCCCGGCGTCCTTCGGTTTCCCGCCGGAACAGCCCGTGACGAGGGCGGGCGACAGCACGCCCACAGCCGCGGTGGCGCACTGCCGCACGCCCGGTGACCCCTTCATGGGCGGACCGCGCGTTCCCGGCCGGGGAAACGTCGGGAAGGATCAGAATTCGAGGCGTTCCCGCCGTACCGAATACACCACGAACCCGGCGCCCACGGCGAGGAACGCGCTGCCGCCGACGACGTACGGAGTGGTGTCGAAACTGCCGGTGTCGGCGAGCCGGGTGCCGTCGGAGGCGTCCGCGGCCTGCGTGGTGGCGGTCCCGGACACCACCGCGGTCTGCTGGGTGACCCGCGTCGTCGAGACCGTCCGCGCGGTCGCGCCGGCCGGGGTGTTCTGCGAGGCGTTGGCGGACGGGACGAACCACAGGGCGCACAGCAGGGTGCCCGCGGCGGTGGCGGTCAGCAGCGGGCGGCGAGCGGATGACACGGAATATCGATCCCCTTGTGACGCTGGCGAATTGGCCGTGTGGGCCGATGGTAGTGAAAATCGCGGGTCACAGGAAAGTCACGAGAGGTTTCGGCCGTACGCTCCCGTCATGAGCGACGAAGAGACATCACGGTTTGTGCGGATCCGGGCGGAGCTGATCCTCGAAGTGCACGACGAGGGCCGGGTGACCGGGGCGGCGCTGCGCCGGCTCGCCGGCGATCCGGAGCTGCCGCCGGAGGAGCGCTCCTTGGCCGAGGGCGCTGTGACGGAAGACACCGCGGAGGCCCTCGCGTATCTCGTGGATCCGTTCGACCTGGTCAGCGAGGTGCCCGGGATCGAGCTGCAGCAGGCGTCCTGGTCCAGCGAGCGGATCGACTACGACCCCGATTCGCCGGAGTGGGACCTGGACGAGGATGATGGGGACGGCCACGACCAGGAAGAGGACGGCATCGGCTGAGCGTCCCGGGGCACCAGTGACCCCGGACGGCAACCGCCGTCCGGGGTTCTGTCGTCTCAGGGGACGTACGGCCGGTTCCCGCACCGCCCGCGCCGACGCGGACGTGGTGCGGCCCACATTCGCCACCCCTGTGGAACGGGACGAACCGGTCGTAGCGTTGAAGTTTCTCGACGGGGGACTCCCGGAGTTTTCGCTAATCGGCAACGATGGAGAAGCGTGTGATGACGGACAGCAAGCGGCGCAAGGGCCTGACGGTCGCGTCCGCACTGCTCGGTGGTGTTCTGGTGCTCACCGGCTGTTCCGGCGGCGGCGACGCGAAGGCGGCCGACGGCGGTGACGCCTCGCAGGCACAGGCCGACGCGGCGGCTGCCACGAAGGCGTCCGAGGCCCAGATCACCATCACGCCCAAGGACGGCTCGAACAACGCCTCCATCAACAACTCGGCCACCGTCAAGGTCGCCAAGGGCACGTTGACCGGCGTGACGATGACCACCGCCGACGGCAAGGCCGTCGCGGGCGCGCTGTCCGCCGACAGGACGAGCTGGCAGCCCAGCGGCCAGCTGGAGCGCTCGACCACCTACAAGGTCGCCGCGGAGGCGAAGGACTCCGACGGCCGGGTGGCCCACGAGAACGCCTCCTTCACCACGGTCTCCCCGGCCAACAGCTTCATAGGCAACTTCACGCCGGAGAACGGTTCCACCGTCGGCGTGGGCATGCCGGTGTCGATCAACTTCGACAAGGCGATCACCAACAAGGCCGCCGTCCAGAAGGGCGTCACGGTCACCTCCACCAGCGGCCAGGAGGTCGTCTGCCACTGGTTCAGCGCCAACCGCATGGACTGCCGCCCGGAGACCTACTGGAAGGAGGGCTCCACCGTCACGCTGAAGCTCGCGCTCGACGGCGTCGAGGGTGCCAGCGGCGTCTACGGCGTGCAGCAGAAGACGGTCACCTTCCACATCGGCCGCAACCAGGTCTCCTACGTCGACGCGCAGACCAAGCAGATGAAGGTCACCCAGGACGGCAAGGTCGTCAAGACCATCCCGATCTCCGCCGGTTCGCCGGACAACAAGACGTACGAGGGCGTCATGGTGATGTCCGAGAAGTTCAAGCAGACGCGCATGAACGGCGCGACCGTCGGCTTCACCGACGACGACGGCAAGGGCGAGTACGACATCAAGGACGTGCCGCACGCCATCCGTCTGACCAGCTCCGGCACCTTCCTGCACGGCAACTACTGGGGCGCGAAGTCCATCTTCGGCAGCGTCAACACCAGCCACGGCTGCGTCGGCCTGTCCGACACCAAGGGCGCCAACGACCCGAGCACCCCGGCCGCGTGGATGTACGAGCACTCCCTGGTCGGTGACGTGGTCGTCATCCAGCACACCGGTGACAAGACCGTCGCCCCGGACAACGGCCTCAACGGCTGGAACATGGACTGGGCCCAGTGGAAGGCCGGTTCGGCCGTCTGACGCCCGTCCCGCAGCCCCTCCACGCTCCTCCCGGTGCCGCCCCCCCTCCAGGGGCGGCACCGGTGCTTCCGGCTCCGGCACGGCCTTCTCATGCTCCTCTTATGACGGCCTTATCGAGTCATCACGCGCCGTACCTACCTTGCGGCGCATGTTCTTCACCTACTTGAGGCGCGAACTGCGCCGCCGCAGAAAGGCGGCCCTCGTCGTCGCCTCCGGCCTCGCGCTGGGCATCGCCCTCGTCATCGTGGTCAACTCCGTGTCCCAGGGCATGGGGAAGGCCCAGGACAAGGTCCTGCAGTCGCTGTACGGCCTGGGTACGGACATGACGGTGACCAAGGCGGCCACGCCGACCGCCGGCAGCTCCCAGCAGCCGCGCTTCCGGTTCGACGCCAAGGGTGACGACGACGGCTCCACGCAGAGCAGCGACCGGGTCCGGGTGCAGGGGTTCACCACCCTGGCCTCCTCGACCGTCACCAAGGTCGCGGACCAGCAGGGCGTCTCGCAGGCCGTCGGCGGGCTGAGCCTCGACGTGGTGAAGGTCAGCGGCCAGTTCACCCGCGGCCGGTTCCAGCAGAACGGCGGCGGATTCCAGCGGGGCGGCGGCACCGGCCAGCCGCAGGGCGAGGTCAAGGGCGGCGGTGCCGACTTCGACGTCAACCAGTACACGGTCTTCGGCACCGACGTCACCAGGACCGCGCTCGGCCCGCTGACCTCCTCGAAGATCACCAGCGGCCGCACCTTCAGGACCACCGAGACCGACGCCGGGGTGGCCGTGGCCGACTCGGCCTACGCCAAGCAGAAGAAGTACAAGGTCGGCTCCACCGTCACCGTCAAGGGCACCAAGTTCACGGTGATCGGCATCGCCACCGCCACCAGCGGCGACTCGGCGGCCAACCTGTACATCCCGCTCCGGCGGGCGCAGGCCCTCGCCGACGAGAAGGACAAGATCACCACGATCTACGTCAAGGCGACCGACTCCCAGCGGATCGACTCCGTCAAGAGCGCCATCCAGAAGAACGTCTCGGGCACGACGGTCACCACGTCCTCCGACCTGGCCAAGACGGTCTCCGGTTCGCTGTCCACCGCCTCCTCCCTGGCCACCAAGGTCGGCAGGTGGCTGTCCATCGTGGTCCTGATCGCCGCGTTCCTCGTGGCCGGCCTGCTCACCTCCTCCGCGGTCTCACGCCGCGTGCGCGAGTTCGGCACGCTCAAGGCGCTGGGCTGGAAGTCGGGCCGGGTGACCCGGCAGGTGGTCGGCGAGGCCGTCGTCAACGGCCTGGTCGGCGGCGTCCTCGGCATCGCGCTCGGCCTGGCGGGCGCGTACGCCGTCACGGCCGTCAGCCCGACCCTGCAGGCCCAGCTCGGCGGCACGACCGGCGGCGGCTTCGGCGGCGGCCCCGGCGGTGGCGGCGGGTTCGGCGGCCCCGGCCGCCAGACGGCCAAGACCCTGGAGGTCGCCCTGACCGCCCCCGTCAGCGTGACGACGATCGCCCTCGCCGTGGGCCTGGCGGTGGCCGGCGGTCTGATCGCCGGCGCGTTCGGCGGCTGGCGCGCGTCGCGACTGCGCCCGGCGGACGCGCTGCGGCGCGTGGAGTAGCGGAGCCACGGCCCGCCCGCCGGCACGCACCCGCGTGCCGGCCCGACGGGGCGCGGGGGCAGCGCGCGACCGGCCCCCGCCCGCCCGCAGCGGCCACCGACGCGCACCCCGCCCGAACCCCACCTTCCAGGAGCCACCGTGTACGAACTGAGAAACGTCACCAAGCGCTACACCCGCGGCAAGTCCACCGTCACCGCCCTCGACGGCATCGACCTCACCATCGGCGACGGCGACCGCCTCGTCATCCAGGGCCCCACCGGCGGCGGCAAGTCCACCCTGCTGCAGATGCTCGGCGGCCTGGACCGCCCCACCTCCGGCGAGGTCGCCCTCGACGGCACCGACCTGGCCGGGCTCTCCGAGGGACGGCTGACCAGGGTCCGCAGCGAGAACATCGGCTTCGTCTTCCAGTCCTTCAACCTCATCCCCACGCTGACCGCCCAGGAGAACGTCGAGACCGCCCTCGTCCCGCTCGGCGTGAAGGTGCGGGAGCGGCGCGAACGGGCGGCCGAGGCGCTGGAGTCGGTCGGCCTCGGCGAACGCCTGGGCCACCTGCCCTCCGAGATGTCCGGCGGGCAGCAGCAGCGCGTCGCCATCGCCCGCGCCCTGGTCAAGCGGCCCAAGGTGCTGCTCGCCGACGAACCGACCGGCAACCTCGACGAGGGCATGCGCGACGAGATCATGGACGTCCTCGAACGCCTGTGGAAGGAACACGGGTTGACCTTCATCATGGTCACCCACGACTCCGCGATCGCGCGGAAGGCACCGCGCCTGGCCACGATCCGCAGGGGGAAGATCACCGTGAAGGAGAACGCGGGCGCCTGACGTGCCACAACACCCTTGGCTCACAAGGGGCTTCGCGGTCGTGTAACGGTGTCCCGTCCGGCGCGTAACAGTCCCCGGGGACACTGCGCCGTCTTCCCCTCCGCCGTTGAACCGCCTGATCACCCCCCGGCACACTCCAGGATCCGGGGGGTTGACGTGCAGGTGTGCGGGACTCCCCCCGGCCGGGTGAACGGGGAATTCGCCCGGTACTCCATCTCCAGGGGGAGAACTTGCGCAGTCAAGTGAAGAAAGCGGCTGCGGCCACGGTGGCCACCGCCGCGGCCGTCGCCCTCGCCGCGGGCATGACCAGCCCGGCGTCGGCGATGCCCGGGCAGCGCGCACCCGCCGCCACGCTCACCGCCCGGCACCACGTCACCCTGATCACCGGTGACCGCGTCGACCTCGACGCCAAGGGCCGCGTCGTCGGCCTCCAGCGGGCCGAGGGGCGCGAGCACGTCCCCTTCCAGGCCCGCAGGAGCGACGGCCACACACTGGTCGTACCCGCCGACGCGGCCCGCCTCGTCGCCTCCGGCACGCTCGACCAGCGGCTGTTCGACGTCACGGAACTGAACAGGGCCGCCACCCGCAGGGCCCGAAAGAACGGCCTGAAGGTCATCGTCGGCTACCGCGGCACCGCCACGGCCACCAGGACCGACGTCCGGGACGCCGGCACCCTGCGCCGCAGCCTCAAGGCGCTGAACGCGGACGCCGTGCAGACCCCGCTCCAGGACACCGCCGAGCTGCGGCACGCCGTCACCGACGGCGACCGGACCGCCTCCGGCATCGCGCACGTCCGGCTCGACGGCGTGCGCAGGGCCGCCCTCGACAAGTCCGTGCCGCAGATCGGCGCCCCCACCGCGTGGGCCGCCGGCTACACCGGCAAGGGCGTGAAGGTCGCCGTCCTCGACACGGGCGTGGACACCACCCACCCCGACCTCAGGAACCAGGTCGTCGAGTCGAAGAACTTCACCACCGCGGCCGACGCCACCGACCACTTCGGCCACGGCACCCACGTCGCCTCCATCGCGGCGGGCACCGGCGCCAAGTCGGGCGGCAAGTACAAGGACGTCGCGCCCGACGCCAGGATCCTCAACGGCAAGGTCCTGGACGACACCGGCTCCGGTGACGACTCCGGCATCCTCGCCGGCATGGAATGGGCGGCCCGGCAGGGCGCCGATGTCATCAACCTGAGCCTCGGCGGGTACGACACCCCCGAGGTCGACCCGCTCGAGGCCGAGGTCAACAAGCTCTCCGCCGACAAGGGCGTCCTGTTCGCGATCGCCGCGGGCAACGGAGGCCCCCGGTCGATCGGCTCGCCGGGCAGCGCGGACGCCGCGCTCACCGTCGGCGCCGTACCGGCGTGACCGGTCCGGCCCGAGGGCAGGAACCCGACCCGTACGACGCCTCCGGCACGGTGAGGGTGCGCGTGCCCAGGGGCACGTACATCCTCAACACCGCCGGCTCCGGCGCATCCTCCGTGTCCTTCCTCCAGAAGCTCCCCGGCACCCGCACCCTGCACCTGTCCGCCCGGGGCGGCGCGACGTGGGACCTGCGGTTCGAGCAGGCGGGCGGAGCCGACCAGGACGGCTTCCCCGTCACCGAAGCGGGTTACGGCCTGGGCAACCAGTCCCTCACCGCCGGCAGGACGTACACGAAGACCTTCAACACCGCGGTCTTCGCCCCGCACGTCAACGCCGACTTCGGCCTCTACCGGGACGGCAACCAGATCCACGGCTCGCTGCCCCTGTTCGCCGACGGCGCCGGGCACGCCGGCTCGTCGCTGTTCACCTCGGTGACCACGACCCTGTACCGCAACGGCACCAAGGTCGGCTCCAACGACGACCCGCTGTTCGGCGAGAAGGCCTTCAAGGTCCCGTCCGCCGGCGCCGCCTACAAGCTGACCACCTCGGTCAAACGGTCGGCCAAGGTCGCCGGGGCGTCCACGCGGATCGACGCGACCTGGACGTTCCGCTCGAAGAAACCCGGCGGCTTCGCCAAGCTCCCGGCCTCCACCCTGCACTTCGGCGCCACCACCGGCCTGGACAGCCGCGTCACGGCCGGCAGGACCGTCACCCTCCCGGTGAGCGTCGAGGGATCGGCCGCGGGCGGCAACCTGAAGTCCCTCTCCGTCTACGTCGCCCACGACGGCAAGACCTTCAAGAAGGTCACCGTCCACAGCGGCGGGATCACCGTCGAGAACCCGGCGAAGGGCAAGTCCCTCTCCTTCCGGGCGAAGATCACCGACAAGAAGGGCAACACCTCCACGATCACGGTCCACAACGCCTACTCCGGCAAGTAGCCCGCAGCAGACCGGGCGGCCCGCCGGGAGCCTCGGCTCCCGGCGGGCCGCCCGCGTGCGCGCCGCCGCCGGTCACACCGACGGCACCGCACGGGCCGCGTCCGTGCCCCGGCTCGCCAGCAGCCGCGGGGACTCCGCCGAGGGGGAACCCGGCTCGGCGTGGCAGGTCACCAGGGACAGGTCCGCGTCGCTCGCCAGACGGAAGCCCTCGAAGTTCGGCGACAGGTCGCCCACCAGCGGATGGCACAGCCGCTTGACGCCGTGGTTCTGCTCCTTCACGCCGTGCGTGGCCCACAGCCGGCGGAACTCCTCGTTCTTGACCGACAGCTCGCCGACCAGGGCGGACAGCCGCGGATCGTCCGGGTGGCAGCCCGCGTCCATGCGCAGCGCGCAGACGATGTCGGTCGCCTTCTGTTCCCAGTCCACGAAGAGATCGCGGTACTCGTGCCGCAGGAACACCGGCCGCGCCCGGTTCCGCTCACCGGCCGGCAGCTCCTCCCAGCCGCCGAAGAGCGCGGCCGCCATCCGGTTCCACGCCAGGATCTCCGCCCGGCGCCCCACCACGTACGCCGGCACGCCGTCCATCGTGTCCAGTGGCTGGCGCAGCGCCGAGCGGACCTGCTGCTGCCGGGCCGCCGGCTTCTTCTTGTGCGCCTTCGGCTTTGTCAGGTGGGTGAGATGGGCGTGCTCGGCGTCCGTCAGCCGCAGGGCGCGGGCGATCGAGTCCAGGACCTGCGCCGAGACGTTCCGCCCATTGCCCTGTTCGAGCCGCGTGTCGTACGCCACCCAGGCCCCGGCCGACTGGGCCGGCTCCTCCCGGTGCAGCCCGAGCACCCGGCGGTGTCGCCCGAGATCGGGCAGCCCCACGTCCTCCGGCTTCAGCCGGGCCCGCCGGCTGCGCAGGAACTCGCTCAGCTCGGCCCGCCGGTCCAGCGGCCGGCTGGCGGTCTCCGCTTCCGGCACCCACGTCCATGTGTCCAGTACTCACGGTCGTACCCGCCCCAGCCTGATCCCGCTGGTGGCGGGCACCCCGGTCGTGCGCAGAGGCGTGGTCTGGGTGGCCGGCCGGGCCCCGGGCAGGCTGGGTGCCGTGCCCGGCCGGAAGGCCGCCGGGCACGGACACCACCGCAGGGAGAACTCCGGCACGACCACTGTTGCTGCGTACGCCACACCCGCCGCCAAGGCCCCGCCGGAGCGGACGACCATCGAGCGGCGGGCGGTCCGCGGGTCCGACGTCCTGATCGACATCAAGTTCGCCGGCATCTGCCACTCCGACATCCACCGGGTCCGCGAGGGCTACGGAGAGGCGATCTTCCCGATGGTCCCCGGCCACGAGATCGCGGGCGTCGTCTTCGAGGTCGGTCCCGGCGTCACCCGGTTCAAGGTCGGCGACCGCGTGGGCGTCGGCTGCCTGGTCGACTCCTGCCGCGAGTGCGAGAGTTGCCTCAGGGGCCTGGAGCAGTACTGCCTCCGGGGCAGCGTCGGCACCTACAACGCCGTCGGCAAGGACGGCGAGCCCACCTACGGCGGCTACTCCCAGAAGATCGTCGTGGACGAGGACTTCGTCGTCCGCATCCCCGACGGATTCCCCCTCGACGCGGCCGCCCCGCTGCTGTGCGCCGGCATCACCACCTACTCCCCGCTGCGCCGCTGGAACGCCGGCCCCGGCAAGAAGGTCGCGATCGTCGGCCTCGGCGGCCTGGGCCACATGGGCGTCAAGCTCGCGCACGCGATGGGCGCCGAGGTCACCGTCCTGTCGCAGTCCCTGCGCAAGAAGGACGACGGGCTGAAGCTGGGCACCGACCCCTACCACGCCACCGGCGATCCCAAGACCTTCGAGGAGCTGCGCGGCAGCTTCGACCTGATCGTCTCCACGGTCTCCGCCCCGCTGGACCTCGGCGCCTTCCTATCGCTGCTGCGGACGGACGGCGCGCTGGTGAACGTGGGCGCCCCCGAGGAGCCCGTCTCCCTCAACCGGTTCCCGGTGATCGGCGGCCGCAGGACGCTCGCCGGCTCGGTCATCGGCGGCATCCGCGAAATCCAGGAGATGCTGGACTTCTGCGCCGAGCACGGCATCGACGCCGAGATCGAACTGATCGGCGCCGAGCAGATCAACGAGGCGTACGAGCGGGTCCTCGCCAGCGACGTCCGCTACCGCTTCGTGATCGACGCGGCGACGATCTGACGAAGGCGGCGGGGGAGGGGCGAGCGGGCTGCAGGTGACCCCGGTGGCGGCCCCGGACCCGGCCCCGGGGCGTGGCGCCGGCGCCTAGAAGACTGATGAAGATGTTGGGTTCTGGCCCTGCCGCGTCAGCGGCAGGGCCAGACCCGTTGTGTGGCGATGGGTGAGTGGGTCGGTGAGACGATCGGGCCGGACGTGTGGGAGACCTGCCGGGGTCTGATCCCGGCCGGGAGTGTGTTTGCGTTCCTGGCCGAGCATCGCGGCGGGCTGTTCCCGGCTGGGATGGTCGCGGACATGTATCCGTCGGCGAACGGACGGCCGAGCATGCCGCCGCAGATCCTGGCCGCCGCGATCACCTTGCAGGCCCTGCACGGGCTGTCGGACTTCGAGACGGTCCAGGAACTGCGGTGCGACCTGCGGTGGAAGGCCGCATGCGGGCTGGGCCTGCACGACATGGCCTTCGACCCGTCGCTGCTGGCCTGCTTCCGCCGCCGGCCGGCCCGCTCCGCCCGCCCGAACCGCGTGTTCGACGCCGTGCGCGAGGTCGTGAAGGCCACCGGCGTCCTCAAGGGCAAGCACCGCGGGGCGCTGGACTCCACCGTGCTGGACGACGCGGTCGCCACCCAGGACACCGTCACCCAGCTCATCGCCGCCGTCCGCGCGGTGATCCGCGAGGTCCCCGGCGCCGACGCGGTCGCCATCGCGCAGTGCAGCGCGCACGACTACACCGACCCGGGCAAGCCGAAGATCGCCTGGAACGACGAGCAGGCCCGCGCCGAACTGGTCGACGCGCTGGTCACGGACGCGCTGCGGCTGCTGGGCCACCTGCCCGAACAGCCACTGGGGGAGAAAGCCGCGAACGCGGTGGGCATCTTGGCCCTGGTCGCCGGACAGGACGTCGAGCCCGCCGAGGACTCCGGCGGCCGCGACGGACGCTGGCGCATCACCCGGGGCACCGCCCCGGGCCGGATGGTCTCCACCGTTGATCCCGAAGCACGGCACGTCCACAAGACCCGCAGCCACCGGCAGGACGGCTTCAAGGCCCACCTGGTCATCGAGCCCGAGACCGGCTTATACACCGCCCTCGCCCTGCGGCCCGACGCCGGAGCCGAACACCACGAGGCCGCCGTGGGTCTTGAGCTGCTCGCCGACGAGAACACCCCGGTGGACGTCTTCGGTGACACCGCCTACTCCACCGGCGATGCCCGCCAGACCCTCCACGAGGCCGGGCACCGGCTGTTCCTCAAACCCGCCCCGCTGCGGACCGCCGTCCCCGGCGGCTTCACCCTCGACGACTTCGCCATCGACACCCAAGCCGCCGTCGTGACCTGCCCGGCCGGACACACCGTCCCCCTGTCCGAACCCGGCGGGCAGCACCACCGGCGCAAAGCCTCTTTCAGCACCTTGTGCACCGGATGCCCACTGCGTGAGCGGTGCACCAAAGCCAGGGCCGGACGCATCCTGACCATCCGACCCCACCACGACCTCCAGACCGCCGCCCGCCGCCAGGCCGCCACCGACGCCGGCTGGCAGGCCGACTACCGCCGCTGGCGGCCACCGGTCGAACGGGCCGTCGCCTGGCTCGTCCACCACGGCAACCGCCGCCTGCGCTACCGCGGCACCCTCAAGAACGACACCTGGCTCCACACCCGAGCCGCCGCCCTCAACCTCCGCCGACTGATCAACCTCAAACTCACACGCATCGACGGCGCCTGGCACCTCGCCCCAGCCGCCACATAACGAAGAGGAGCCATCCGGCCTCCGGCCGGACAGCCCCTCACCAAGATCTTCATCAGTCTTCTAGGACTTGTCCGGCCGATCATGTGACTGCTCCGCGGTCGTGTCGTTGATGTGGACATGGGGCGGGGTGATCTGACGGGCGCCGAGTGGGAACGGCTTCGGCCGTTCCTGCCGGTCAGCAACGGGCGTTGTGGCAGGTGGCGGGATCACCGGCAGGTGATCGACGGGATTGTGCACCGGGTGCGGACCGGCGTGCAGTGGCGTGACCTGCCCGAACGGTTCGGTCCGTGGAAGACGGTCCATGAACGCCACCGTCCGTGGTCGGCGGACGGAACCTGGGAACGCCTGCTCCAGCAGGTCCAGGCGAGGCCGACGCGGCTGGGGAGATCGACTGGGACATCTCGGTCGACTCCACCATCGTGCGGGCACATCAGCACGTCGCCGGCGCCCGCACCGAACCACCGCCGACACCCGCCTCGAAGGGGGACCCAACGGCAGAACACCAGGGCGAAACCCCGTGGCAAAGCCTCGTCGGCCGACTGGTGGAGGTGGTGCGGGAGGTGAGGGCCTGGGCCGCTCGCGGGGCGGGTTCACCACCAAGCTCCACCTGGGCGCGGACGGCCGCTGCCGCCCGCTGTCCCTGATCGTCACACCGGGACAGCGAGCGGACTGTACACAGTTCAAGCCCGTGCTGGAGCAAATCCGCGTCCTGCGGATCGGGCCCGGCAGACCACGCACGAAGCCTGGCAGCCTCGCGGCGGACAAGGCTTACAGCAACGGCCCGTGCCGCGACCACCTGCGGCGCCGGGGCATCCGGCACACGATTCCGGAGAAGACCGACAGCCAGGCCGCCCGCCTGCGCAAAGGCTCACGCGGCGGACGGCCACCCGGCTTCGACGAGGAGCGCTACGAGAAACGCAACACCGTCGAACGGGCGATCAACCGGCTCAAGCACGCCAGAGCCGTGGCCACCCGCTACGCCAAGCGCGGCTACGTCTACCTCGGCACCGCGACAGCCGCAGCCCTCGCCATCTGGCTCCGCACATGATCGGCCGGACAGGTCCTGGCGGGATCCAAGTTGTAGGGCGACTGCCGCAGATTGCGGATCAAGCGACAGGCCGGCGGATCCTCGAGCGACAGCCATGGCAGACAATCGTGGGAGCGACGCCAGAGGGCCGTTGCTCCGCAGCCACCGCGCGGAGGAACGACTCTCGGGCCTGTGTTCGGTTGTGCGGCGCCCCCGCGCGGGTTGCCGCGCAGACGCTGGTGATTGGGCGGTCTCAGTTGGCGGGGACGAGTGTGGTCAGGTCGATGGTGTTGGTGATGGCTTGGTAGGCGTCGGTGGTGAGGTTGATGTGGTCGCCGGGGTCGTAGTCGTTGGGGGCGGTGGTGTTGGTGAGGATCAGGGGTGTGGGGTCTGCGGTGCTTGTGGGGTCGGGGGTGGCTACGGCTGCCTCGGCGTCGAGGTAGGTGACGGTGGGGGTGGTGTAGTCGGTCTGGTCGGTGATCCAGGTGTTGGCGTCGGCGCGGTTGGCGTCTGCGGCGGTGGTGCAGGGCGTGTAGCCCTTGCACGGTGTGAGGGTGGTGAGGACGACTTTGATGCCCCAGCCGCGTAGCTGGGCGAGTAGCTGGTCGTAGCCCTGCTCGAGGCTGATGTCGTCGGTGCCGGCGGTGATGTCTTTGAGGCCCTCGTCGACGATGACGGTGCTGATGCCGGGTTCCTGAAGGATGTCGCGGTCCAGGCGTGTGAGGACGGCCGGTCCGCCCTGGTCCTGGTCGGTGGCGATGCGGTTGTTCTCGATACCGGAGGCGATGACGCCGTAGTCCGGTACCTGCTGATCGTTGGTGCGCAGCTCGGTGGCCAGGTCGTCGGGGATGCGGGGGGTGGTCAGGCCGGCTTTGGTACTGCTGGCGAAGGGGTCGGTGAGGTTGTCGCCGAGGACGGCGACGGTGGGTTGGTTGCCGCTGGTGGTGATGTCGATGCCGGTGAGGATGTTGGTGAATTCGCCCCATTGCACGCCGGTCCCGGTGAAGGCGGTGGTGCTGGTGTCGGTGGTGTGGTCGCCGGAGTCGACGGCGCTGACGTACTGCACGGCGGCGCTTGCCCAGCTGTGCTGCACGAGGTAGGGCGTGGTGTTGGCCAGGTGGAGGCTGACCATGATGCGTTTGCCGGGTGTGGCGGTGTAGGGGGTCGGGTCGCTGTAGACCTCGCCTCCGACCGGGATGGTGACCGTTTTGCTGCCACTGTTGAAGGTGAGGTCGGTGGGTGTGCCGGTGGCGGCGGCGCCGGAGGACTGGGTGGCGAGGGTGGTGTGGTCGATGGTCAGTGGGGTGCGGCCGAGGGCGTTGGACAGGCGGATGCGGACGCTGGAGCCGGCGACGCTGGGGTCGGCCGCGATCCGGAAGGTCTGGTTCTTGTAGTCGGTGCCTTCGTAGTTGAAGGCGCCTTCGTTGGGGGAGCTCCAGGCGCCGGTCCATTGCGCGCCGCTGGGTGCGGTGGTGGTGTCGCGGACGGCCATGGCGAACAGGTGGAGTCCGGGGACGTACTGGCGGGCGGTGTTGCTGAGGTCGGGCAGGGTGACGGAGCTGATCTGGGCGCCGGTTTTGAGGGGGACCGCGAAGGCGTAGATATTGCTGCTTCGTGTTTCCTGGGTACCACTGGTGTGGTTGCGGTGTGGGAGGGTGACGGCGGCCAGGGCGTTGGAGCCGTAGACCCAGTCGGGGACGGTCAGGTGGTAGGCCGAGGTGCTGCCGTCGGCGTAGGTGACGGAGCCGTAGGGGCCGCCGGCGCGGCAGTCTTCGTACTGGCCGTTGCCGAGGGTGCATTCGGTGCCGCTGACGGAGGTGCCGTCGGGAATGGCAGGGCTGGAGTAGTCGTCCTCGGCGCGTTGTGAACTGACGAGTCCGTAGGTGGAGAAGCCGAGGAAGACCAGCGCGTGGCCGCTGCCGTTCATCTGGATCGTCTGGTTGGCGGCCATGACGTTGTCGCCGGTGGAGGAGGCGAAGCTGGGCAGGGTGAAGGTGGCGCCGTCGACGGTGATCTTGCCGCCGGGCTGCCAGCCGGCGGCCTTGAGGTCCTGCAGGGAGAGGGTGGCGCCGACTCCGTCGGCGTCGGCGGCCGCTTGGTTGACGTTGTCGGTGACGGCGGTGTTGTTGAAGGCGTCCTTCAGGCTGGGGTAGGTCTTGCCGGTGTGGCCGAGGGCGGTGAACTGGTATTGCTGCTGGGTGGAGATGTTGCCGGCGGAGTCAACCGCGTACACGTAGAGGGTGTGCGTCCCGGGAGCGGTGGGGGTGACGGAGATCGTCGCGGTGTTGCCGGAGGCCGTGGCGACCTCGTTGCTGGGAGTGTTGGAGGTGGGTGGGGTGACGTCGAGGCTGTAGAGGAACCTGGTGGCGCTGTTGGTGCTGAGGGTGAAGTGTCCCGGGGTGCCGGCGGGCGTGATGCCGGGGGAGTCCTCGGGGTAGGTGCCGTCCTTGTCCTTGACGGTCGGCTCGGCCGGGGCGGTGAGGTCGATGGTGAAGTGGCAGGTGGAGGAGGCGGTGCTGGTGTCCTTGCCGTCGCTGGAGGTGACGTTCCAGCCCACCGTGTCACCGGTCCTCAGCCCGCTCATGAAGGAGGAGGACAGCTGTTTGGGGGCGTTCTGGCCGCTTGAGACGGTCGCGCTGGTGCTCGTGGTGGAGCTGCCCCCGTTGACCCAGTACTTGTAGGTCGCCGCCAGGGCGTCCTTGTCGCCGTCACTGACCACGGCGTTGAGCGTGGGTGGTGTGGTGACGAGGGTCTTACCGATGACGGGGTAGGGAGTGGATGTGCCGCAGCCGACCGAGTGCGTGCCGAACTTGGCGGCCAGGGTGCCCGGTTTGCTGGGGATGTGGTTGTACTCGATCGACATCGACGGGTTGTTGGCGAATCGCTTGAAGTAGTTGCCGTCACTGTTTGATTCCTGGCTGTTGACCAGGGCGAAGGTCCAGCTGGAGTCCTTCGCGGCGGCCTTCTTGGCGATGGTCGAGGTCACGTCGAAGCCGCCGGAGGGCTCGCTGCTGCAGGCGGGACCGAAGCTCTTGCCCGTCAGGTAGCTGGACAGGCCCGGCTTGTTGTTCCACGTCGTGCCGGAACCGATGGCACCGGTGAGGTAGAGCTTGACCGTGGAGGAGAGGCTGCAGCTGGCCGAGTAGTTCTCTTTGGCGTCGACCGTGGCCGACACGACGTAGGTGCCCCACACGGTGGAGGGGATGCCGAGCTGGAAGTAGGAGCGCTCGGCCCCGATGCAGCCTGACCAGCTGTTGTAGCCGACGCCCGGGTCGCCGTACTGGGTGGAGTCGTAGTTCTTCGCCGTGGGGCAGCCCTGCTGGGTTTCCACGTAGTGCTGTTTGCTGCCGGAGGCGTAGTGCGGGTTCCAGGTGGGGTCGATGTAGACCGGGTAGTGGGTGGCGGAGCCGACAAGCAGCTTCTGGTCGGGTGTAAGGGACAGTGTGCTGCCGCTGACGTCGTCGGCGACTCGGGCGACCTGGGCGCCGATGCCGGGCCCGGACGTGCCGTCACTCGCGCTGTCGGCGGCAGCCGCGCCGGTCGTGCCGCGGGATGCGGCGAGCAGACGGGTGGCGCTCGCGCCGGTGGAGGAGTCCCACATCAGGGGCTGGGGTGCGCTGAACATCACCTGGCCCGCGCTGGTGGCGGCCTCCAGGTTGTCGTGGCCGTCGTCGGAGACCGTCACCCCGCTGGCGTGGGTGGTCAGTTTCAGGGTGGCCAAGGCGGGGTCGGTGGCCGCCGTGGAGGTTTTGACGACGATGAGCTCGGAGAACCCGCCGAGGGTGTTGGCCGTCAGCTTGAGGTCGACGTCCTTGAGAACGTCGGGGTAGGTGATCGTGGCACCGGACACGGTCGGGGCCGGCAGTGTCTGCGGCCAGGAAAAGGCCAGTTTCGTCTTGCCACTGGTCATGGACACCAGCGGCGTGCTGCCGCCGCCGGAGAAGGACAGGGGCTCGGCCGATGCCCTGGGGCTGTAGGTGCCGTCGTCGTTCTGCTTCAGCGTTGTGTCGACGGGCACCCACGTGCCGTTCTGACGGACGCGTTCGGGCAGCAGACTGGTGGTCCAGGTGACCGTGCCCGAGGGGTTGGCCTGAACGGTGTCGGTCTCACTGGTCAGCGCCGCCACTTGAACGGGGCTGTCGGTGGCGGCCGCTTTGCTCTGTGCTGCGGCCAGTGCTGTCTGCTGGTCCTTGGTCAGTCCGGAGTCGTCCGCGGCGCGCGTGGTGCCCAGGGGGCCGTCCGGGTAGGACTGGGACAATGGCGGCGCGGGCGTCGAGATGGGCGACCCGCTGCCGCTGTCTGCCGCGGCCGGAAGGGCGGGCGCAAGGGACAGCGCCAGCGCGCTGACCGCGACCGTGGCGAGGAGCCGGCCGGGAATTATCGGTTTCTTTTTCAATGATCTGTCCACGTGGCGTGTGCGGAAAAGGCCGGACATCTGCCCCCCAAGTTGCGTCCGATGAGAAAAGAGCCGATAGGCGCCAGGAGGCTACCCGCGCCTGCGTCAAATGGGCAACTGCTCACTGAAAACCGACCGCCGCGCACTCGCTCGCCGGACGCGTGGTACGTGTAACTTGCCAATGATCTGGCCCATTGGGGGAGTTCTTGGGGTAACGCGCAATTCTATGAGCCAATTCAAGCCGCACATGGCATCTCTTGAATGTTTCAAGGGTTGTTCATGGTGATGTCTATGCGTGATCCATACCGTGGAGGCCCTGTGAAAGTCGATTGCGCCCTGATCGAATAACCCTTCGGCAGTCAGGCTGAATTGGGGGGTCAGAGATGCGTCGGAATTCGCTGTGGCGGATTTACGGAAGAGCGATGCGCATAGGCAGAGTTTCCGGCTTGTGGGTCGCCGCCATCACGGCCCTCGGCCTCCTCGCCGGTCTCCTCGCACCCCAGGCAGCCTTCGCCGCCGGACACCGGCCTGACCACCTCGTAAAGGTGGAGAAGGAACACTCGGTCCCGGTCAGCCCGATCCGGGGCAAGCACGCCCGAGTACCACGCATGGCCCGCTGGAACCCCGGCAAGGCTCGCGCGGCCTGGCCCGCGGCAGGAACCGCCGACGCGGTCGTACCCGCCCGCGGTGCCCGCGCTCAGCACGCCGGCCACCTGCCCGTAACGCTGGCGGCCGCCCGGAGCGGGCACGGCGCACCGTCGGGCATCAAGCTGCACGTGCGCATGCCCGGTCAGAAAGCCGCGCAGAAACTCGCAGTGCGCGGCGTGCTCCTCACCGTCCAGCCGGACACCCACACCTCCGGCGGCAGCGCCCGTCTCAGCCTGGACTACTCGGCGTTCAAGGACGCCTACGGCGGCGACTGGTCCGGACGCCTGCATCTCGTGCGACTGCCGGCCTGCGCACTGATTACCCCCGACAAGCCCGCCTGCCGTACCCAGACTCCGCTGCCCTCCACCAACGACGCCAAGACACGACACGTCTCCGCCGACCTCACCCTGCCGGCCCGCGCCACCGCCCACCAGGCCGCGGCCCACCCGATGGTCCTGGCGGCAGTGGCGGGGACGGCCGGCGGAGGCGGCTCCTACGCGGCGACCTCGCTGGCCGCGTCCGGCCAGTGGTCCGGCGGCGGCTCCAGCGGCGCCTTCGGCTACTCCTACCCCATCACTGTGCCCGACGTCCCCGGCGGCTTGGCTCCCACCGTCACCCTCAACTACAACTCCCAGAGCGTGGACGGGCGCACCTCCTCCACCAACGCCCAGTCCTCCTGGATCGGCGACGGCTGGGACTACTCGCCCGGCTTCGTCGAACGCAGCTACCAGGCCTGCTCCGACGACGCGGCGAACGGCACACCCAAGACCTCAGACGAGTGCTGGTCGGACACCGTCCAGACCCTCACCCTGTCCCTGGGCGGCTCTTCCAACACCCTCGTCCACGACGACAAGACCGGTACCTGGCACCCGCAGGACGACAACGGCGAAAAAGTCGAAATCAAGACCGACACGGTCAACGACGACAACGACCACGAGTACTTCGTCGTCACCACCGCCGACGGCACCCGCTACTACTTCGGCCTGAACCGGCTGCCCGGTTGGGCCTCGGGCAACGCCACCACCAACTCGGTGTTCACCACCCCCGTGTACGGCAACGACACCGACGAGCCGTGCCACGCCTCCACCTTCGCCGCCTCCTGGTGCCAGCAGGGCTACCGCTGGAACCTCGACTACGTCGTCGACGCCCATGGCAACGCCATGAGCTACTGGTACACCCCGGAGACCGGCTACTACGGTCGCGACAACGCCACCACCGCCACGCCGTACACCCGCGGCGGATACCTCGCCAAGATCCAGTACGGACAGCTCGCGGACAAGGTCTACGACACCACCAACGCTCCGGCCGCCGCACAGGTCTTCTTCGACACTGCCGAACGCTGCCTGCCCGACTCCACCTTCGACTGCGCCACCTCGAAGATGACGACGGCCAACGCCACGCACTGGCCCGACGTCCCCGTCGACCAGACCTGCGCCTCGACGGGCACCTGCGACAACCACGGTCCGGCCTTCTTCACCACCAAGCGCCTGACCGGCATCCGCACCCAGGTCCTGGTCGGCACCGCCTACCAGGATGTCGACGCCTGGTCACTGACCCACACCTTCCCCGCCACCGGCGACACCACCACTCCCTCGTTGTGGCTGTCCTCGATCACCCACACCGGCCAGGACGGCGGCAACCTCGACCTGCCCCCGGTCACGTTCGCCGGACAGGCACTCGCGAACCGAGTCGACGGCCTCGACGGCTACCAGCCGATCACCCGCTACCGGCTCACGGCCGTGACCACCGAGTCAGGCGAAGTGATCGCCGTCAACTACTCCGGCCCGCAGTGCCACCGCAAGGGCACCACGGTGCTGCCCTCCAGCGCCGACGACAACACCTACCGCTGCTACCCGTCGTACTGGACCCCGCCGGGCCAGACCTCCCCGCAGCTGGACTGGTTCAACAAATTCATCGTCAACTCGGTGACCACCCAGGACCCGACCGCCGGCGGCCTGCCCGTCCAGACCTCCTACACCTACGTCGGTGACCCGGCCTGGCACTTCAACGACGACCCGCTCACCCAGGCCAAATACCGCACCTGGAACCAGTGGCGCGGCTACCGCACGGTGGAGACGCGTACCGGCACCTCACCGGAGAAGACCACGCTGCTGCGGCAGACGTACTTCCGGGGCATGGACGGCGACAAGACCTCCTCCGGAACCCGCAGCGTCACCCTCGACGACCACGCCGGCGACGACCCCCAAAAGGACTCGGACTGGCTGGCGGGCCAGACCTTCGAAACCGAAGGTTTCAACGGGGACGGTGGCGCGCTGCTGTCCGACGAGACCACCGATCCCTGGAGCTCACCGGCCACGGCCACCCAGTCCCGTACGAAGGCAGGACTGGATAGCCTGGTCGCCCGCCGCGTCAACACCAAGCGCAGCCGCTCCGTCACCACCAAAGCGGACGGTACTCAGCGCAGCACCGAGACCGACTACGCCATCGACGACGCCACCGGCCTGCCCACCTCCGTCGACGACCGCGGCGACACCTCTACTACCAAAGACGACAAGTGCACCCGCACCTGGTACTCCAAGGACGCCTCAGGCAACACCCTGCCCACCCCGCGCAGGGTTCAGCAGGTCGCCGTCTCCTGCGCCGACACCCCGAAGTACCCGGACGACCTGATCAGCGACGACCTGACGTTCTTCGACAACTCCACCGACAACACCGCACCGCCAGGCAAGGGCGACGTGACGATGGTGCAGAAGGCCGACTCGGTCGCCAGTGACGGCACCGCCCACTACATCACCGCGCTGAAGACCACCTACGACTCCTACGGCCGTGAACTGACCGAGACGGACGCCGACGGCCGTACCACCACGACGGCGTACACCCCGACCACCGGCGCCGCACCGACCTCCATCAAGGTCACCCAGCCCAAGGTCACCGGCCAGAGCGCCGGGTTCACCACCACGACCACCCTCGACCCGGCCCGCGGACTGGACCTGAAGACCACCGACGCGGCCGGCTACTCCACCACCAGCACCTACGACCCGCTGGGCCGCCTCACCGCGGTGTGGAACCCGGGCTTCTCCACCAGCAACAATCCCAACACCAAGTACAGCTACGACCTCAACCCCAAGACACCGTCGACGGTCACCACCCAGACCCTGCTCGACAACAACACCTACCGCACCTCCATCTCCCTCTACGACGCGATGCTGCGGCCACGGGAGACACAGACAGCGACCGTCGACGGCGGCCGGGTCATCACCGACACCGTCTACGACAGCCACGGCTGGGCCGTGAGCAGCTCCAGCCCCTACTACAACAGCGGCGCCCCCACCGGCACACTGGTGGACGCCCCCGACAACCAAACGCCCTCCCAGACCGGCACCCTCTACGACGGCGCCGGACGCGTCACCGCCTCCATCGCCTACCGCTTCGCCTCGGAGACCTGGCGCACCACCACCGCCTACCCCGGCTCCGACCGCGTCGACGTCACCCCGCCCGAGGGCACCACGCCCACCACGGCCTTCACCGACGCGCGTGGTCAGACGGTCAAACTGCTTCGTTACCACGGCAGCACTCCCACCGGGGGCGCCGACACCGTCACCTACTCCTATGACACGGCCGGCCACCAGATCGGCCAGGACGATGGCCAGGGCCACTCCTGGACCAGCACATACGACCTGCTGGGCCGCCGCACCTCGCAGAGCGACCCGGACACCGGCTCCTCCAGCTCCATCTACGACAACGCAGGCCAACTGCAGTCCACCACCGACAACCGCGGCAAGACCCTCACCTACAAGTACGACGAGATGGGCCGCAAGACCGCCGAATACGACACCACCGGCGGCGCCGACCCCTCCTCGAGCAACGAGCTGGCGGCCTGGACGTACGACACCCTGAAGAAGGGCAAGCCCACCTCCTCGACCCGGTACGTGGGCGGCACCTCCGGCAGCGCCTACACCAGTAAGATCCTCGGCTACGACAGCCACGGCTGGGCGCAGGCAACAGAACTCGTCGTGCCGTCCTCCGAGCACGCCCTGGCCGGCACCTACATCCACCAGAACCACTACCGGCTCACCGGCACGCTCAGCAGCTACACCGACCAGGACCCCGCCACCATCGCGCTCCCCGAGGAGACCGTCTCCTACACCTACGACGCCTACGACCGCCCCATCGGCGTGGGCGGCGACACCAACGGCTGGGCCTACGTCAGCGGCCTGATCTACACCGAGTTCGACGAACCCCAGCAGTTCACCTACGGCACCTCGGGCAACTTCACCCAGCAGACCCTCAACTACGACGACCAGACCCACCGCCTGACCGGCTCCACCACCGTCACCCAGTCCGGCCGCGCGATCGCCGACCAGACCGGTTACGACTACCAGCCCTCCGGCAACGTCACCAAGATCACCGACAAGCTGGAGACCGGCCAGACCGACACCCAGTGCTTCGACTACGACTGGGCACAGCGCCTGAAGGCAGCCTGGACGGCCACCGACGCCTGCTCCGCCACCCCCGCGCCGGGCGCCTCCACCACCGTCGGCGGCCCTTCCCCGTACTGGCAGAGCTGGACCTACGACGGCACCGGCGCCCGCCAGACCCAGGTCGACCACGACCCCGCCGGCGACACCTCCCACGACACCACCGCCACCTACAGCCCCTTCCCGACCGCGGGCAAGGGCCAGCCGGCCCACGCCGTCGCCCAGGTGGACAAGGTCACCCCGGCAGACCCCAGCGCCAACACCACCAGCACCTACACCTACGACGACAACGGCAACGTCCTCACCCGCACCACCCGCGCGGGCACGGACACCTTCACCTACGACGACGAAGACCACCTCGCCGAACTGTCCTCCACCAGCAGTGTCGGCGACACCAAGTACCTCTACGACGCCGACGGCAACCTGCTGATCCGCCGCAGCCCCGGCGCCACCACCCTCTACACCGGTGACGAAGAGCTCACCGTCAAGAAGGACGCCTCCAGCGCCGACGGCCTGCGCTACATCTCCATCGCCGGCCAAACCGTGGCCACCCACTCCTCCGACGGCCACTTCACCTACCTGATCCCCGACCGCCAGGGCACCGGCACCCTCGCCATCGACTCCCAGACCCAGGCCGTCACCCGCCGCCAGTACAAGCCCTTCGGCGAGCAACGCGACCAGACGGGCATCTGGAGCGCAGGCCAGCGCGGCTACGTCGGCGGCACCCAGGACGACAACACCGGCCTGACCAACCTCGGCGCCCGCGAATACGACCCCTCCATCGGCCGCTTCCTCGCCCCCGACCCCCTGCTCGACACCGGCGACCCGCAGTCCTGGAACGCCTACGACTACGCCGACGACACCCCCGTCACCAGCTCCGACCCCTCCGGCCTGTGCATGGCCGACCAGTGCGGCGTCGGCTACCCCATCGGCGGCACCGGCACCAGCAAGAACAACCCCAAGCGCTACGTCGACACCGGCCCCGTCGACCCCGGCGGCTCCAACCACGCCTACTGCCACCATGGTTCCTGCACCGACGGCCACCGTCTCGGCGCGGGCGGCGGCGCGGGCGGCGGAAACATCAGCAAGAAGACCTACGACCCTCAGGCCGAATCCCAGGCCCTGGCACGGGCCAAGGCCACTGCGGACGCGTCGGCCGCCGCCGCGAAAAAGCAGATCTCCGGCCTCAAGCACCACATACTCAACCTGGTCGCCGACGTCATCGGCCTCACCGACGCCTACAACTGCTTCACCAAGGGCGACGTCATGGGCTGCATCAACACCGCCCTGACCGCCGTCCCCTGGGGGAAGGTCTTCAAGGCCATCAAGGTCGGTGTGGAGGCCTTCAAGGTCTGGCGCGCCCTCGACCGCGCCTACACCGCCGTCAAGGACGCCGAAGAAGCCGCGAAAATCGCCAACGGCGCCCTGGACGCCGAA
Organism: Streptomyces sp. TG1A-8; assembly: GCF_030499535.1. NCBI lineage: Bacteria > Bacillati > Actinomycetota > Actinomycetes > Kitasatosporales > Streptomycetaceae > Streptomyces > Streptomyces sp. TG1A-8. Next base: position 2,732,025 of record NZ_JASTLB010000001.1, on the reverse strand, counting down.
CGCGCACTCGCCGAGACCAGAGAAATCGAGAGCGCCGGCACAGAAGCCGCCAGCTGCGCCGTGCACAGCTTCCTCGCCAGCACAGCCGTCCGCCTGGCCGATGGCACTTCCAGACCGATCAGCCACATCAAGCCAGGCGACACCGTCCTCGCCACCGACCCGCAGACCGGCATCACCGCACCGGAAACGGTTCAGAGGGTCATCGTCACCCACACGGACCGCGACTTCACCACCCTCACCCTGGACACCACCCCAGTCCGCGGCCCACCCCACACCGGCAAGCACCGGCCCCAGACCCTGACGACCACCTGGCATCACCCCTTCTGGGACGCCGGCCACCACCGCTGGACCGACGCCCACAACCTCACCCCCGGCACCGAACTCCGCCGCCCCGATGGCACGACGGTCACCGTCAAGACGGTCCACAACTTCCACCAGCACAAGACGACCTACGACCTCACCGTCGACACCCTGCACACGTACTATGTGCTGGCGGGCACTACACCGGTCCTGGTTCATAACTGCAACAGAGCCGGTTTGGATTTCACTGATGCTGAGAGGCAGAAGGTTTACGACGCCAACGCCGCGAAGAATGGCGGCGAGTACAAGTGTGACTACTGTGGGCAGACGGTGGAGCGGCGCGCATCGCGAGACGCTAATGGAAACGCCGTCAAGGGGAGGCCCGACGATGCCCAGATCGACCACATAGAACCGAAGGCCAGTGGTGGGCATGGCGGCGACCACAATGGAGCGGTGGCCTGCCGTCGATGTAACAGGGATAAATCCACGAAGGCTTTGGAGGATTGGGACGATGAGCTCAGAGACTTCCTCGACCCCTAGCGGCGGTGAGTCGGTGCCGGCGAGTAAGCCCGAGAGGCTGTACAGGGTAGCCTTCGACCTCCCTGACGAGATTGCCGGTTGGGCCCGCGCCTCTGCGGAACGTCTCTGGACTGGGAAGACCTCCGTACAGATGGAGGTCCAAGTTCGGAACACTCCCTTCTACGTGAAGGGAATCGCCTTCGGGGACATTGTGCGAGTCAGAGCTGATCACGAGCGAAGAGAGTTCGTGTTCGAGGAGTTCGTGTCGGAGGCCGGGCATTCGACGGTCCGCGTCATCATCAAGGATGACGACGCGAGGGACATGATTGACGCCATGCTCCGCAGCTTTGAGTGTTCCTGGGAGATCGATACGACGGGGTACTTGTGGGCAATCGATGTGCCGCCGCACGTTGATTATGCGTCCATGAGAGTTGCTCTCCTTCGTGTTGCCGATGAAGGCAAAATCGGCATCGAAGAGGGTGCTCTAGCGAGGGCCCATCGCGATGGGCTCGGATTGCCAGAGTCTGACCGTTAATTGGATTCGCGAGAAGCCCCGCCGGATTTCGTCCCGGCGGGGCTTCTGCGGTGTTTGACGGCAACGGTGACGGCAACGTCAGCGGACGACGGCTGTGGCGGGTGGGTCGTCGTGGTCGCCATCGGTCGACCTGAGGGCGTTGCCGAGGGTGTCGATGGCCTGGCGTTGGAGGCGGAGCCTTACGTGGGCGTAGACGCCGGCGGTGACGCCGATGTGGGCGTGCCCCAGGAGTTCCTTGATCACGACGAGGTCGACGCCCTGTTCCAGAAGCAGGGTGGCGGTCGAGTGCCGTAGGTCGTGAAACCGGATGCGGCGAAGTCCTGCGCCGTTGAGGAGTCGGCTGAAGCTGCGGGTGAGGTTCGCGGGTTCGAGAGGGCTGCCGGTGGTGGTGGTGGTGAACACGAGGCCGTTGTCCGACCAGCTTGTGCCCGCGGCCCGGCGTGCTTCCTCCTGCCGTTCCCGGTGAGTCTTCAGCGAGTTGACGCATTCGGTGGGGAGGACGATGCGACGTTCGGAGGCGCGGGTCTTGGTGTGCAGGACGGTCAGGCCGCCGGTGCGGGTGCGCTGGAGGGAACGGTGGATGGCGGCGGTTCCCGTGTTGAGGTCGAGGTCGTCCCAGTGCAGCCCGAGGAGTTCGCCCTTGCGGAGCCCGGTGCGCAGGGCGAGTTCGTACAGGGCGTGGAGCCGGTCGCTGCTGGCTGCGTGGAGGAACTGCCGGGCCTCGCTCGCGGTGAACGGCTTGAAGCGCCGGGGGCGGGGCGCCGGGGTCTTGACATTTCGGGCGACGTTACGGGGAAGGTCGTCTTCGCGGACGGCGTGTTCCAGGGCGGACTTGAGGACCGAGTGGACGTAGGTCACGGTCAGCGGGGAGAGCCGCTTACTGCAGCACTGGCCGATGGCGCAGCAGGAGCGCCGGTCGGTGTCGCGTTCCTGGGTGCAGCACTGGCAAGCGACGCGAAGGCGGTCGAGGAAGGTACGGACGTCGCGGGCAGTGAGTCGGGCGAGCTTCTTTGCCCCGAGCCCGGGGTTGAGATGGAGGCGGACGCAGGCGGCGTAGCGGGTGTGGGTGTTCTCCCGCACCTGGTGGATGGCGACACTGTTCAGCCAGTACGTCAGGTACGTGCTGACGGTGCTGTCGGCCGCCGCGACGGGCAAGCCAAGGTCGCTGGCGGCGATCTTCTCGGTGAGCTTGGCGAGGGCATCCTTGCGGGTGGTGCCGTAGACGCGGACGCGCTTGCGGGTGTTGCCGGGGGCGAGGACGTACCCGGCGGCTTCCCAGCGGCCGTCCTTGCGCTGATAGACGGTTCCGTCGCCGTTGGCGCGGGAGCGGGTGCGGCGGAATGAGGAGGAGCGCGGCGTGGTCATCAGGCGGCTTCCTGTTCGAGACGGACACGGATGAAGTCGGTGAGCGCGCGGGCGGGGATGCGGCGGGCACGGCCGAGGGTGATCGAGGCGAGCTGGCCGCTGCGGAGCAGGTCGTAGACGGCGGAGCGGCCGAGCTGAAGGCGGGCCATGACCTGGGGAACCGTCAGCAGTTCTTCCGGCGTGCTCGGCCCCTGCCGGGTCGGGGCGGGTTCCTGCGCGTTCATTCGCAGCCCCCTTCGGCGATGAACCGGCGTTCCAGTTCCCTGCGGTGCCAGACGTGGGCGGCGAGGAGGGCAGCGCCGGGGCTGTAGCCCGAGCCCTGGTAGGCCCAGTGGCCGACGACGAGGGTGGTGTCCGGGTCCGGCTCGGGCAGGCCGGCGTGGGCGCGGGCCTGTTCGGTGCGCCAGGCGCGGCGGGCGGCGCGCAGCGCGCCGAGGGTGGTGGAGTAGGCGCGGGACTTGGTGGAGAAGTGGCCCCGGAAGCCGAGCATGTGAGCCCACTTCCAGAGCTTGAGGTCGGCGAACTCCGGCAGCCTGCCCAGCTCCCAGCAGGTGCGGATCATCTGCCGCACGTGCCGGGCGACGCCGAGGCGGGGCAGGGGCCGGGCCTGTCCGGTACCGTCGCACGCGGTGCAGGGGAGCGGGGTTCCCTGGGGCAGGAGGGTGGCGCCGCGTCCCTGGCAGGGGCGGCAGAACAGGGCGCGGTCGAGGGCGCCGGAGGCGTCGGCGGACTTGGTGGCGTACTTCGCCACGTAGGCGGCCACGGCCTGATCGCTGAATTCGGTGTCGGTGCCGAAGGCGGCGATCTCGCGCACGTCGAGCTGTTCGCCCCAGGAGAGTTCGCGTTCCCCGACCGCGTCCGACTCGACCCTGACGCGGACCCGCGAGGCGGCGGCGCGGACGGCGTCCGAGAGCACGGCGACGGTGGCGTACGGCGGCGGGGGCTGACTGGTGCCGTCCGGGCCGTCGAGTCGGATGACGGCGTGGAAGTGGACCAGGCCGCGCTGCTGGTACTCGGCGACCTTGGCGAAAGAGACCCGCAGCACCGCGTGGGCGGCCTTCTGGGTCATGCCGAGCCGGGCGGCGAGCTCCCGGCGCAGGTAGGTGGTGAAGCGGGCCCACAGGGCTCCGGCGTGGGCGTTGAAGAGGACCGCGCCCGCGTAGTCGTACGTCTGCGGGTTCAGCGGCGTCCCGAGCAGGGCGTCCGTGGGCTCGTGGAGCTTGCGGCAGCGGCAGGGCCGGATGTCGCCGCCGGGGGTGGTGGGGCGGTTGTGGACGGGGCCGAAGGACGGCGGGGTGAGAGTGACGAAGACCCGGGGGTGGGTGCGGACGCTGTCGGGGACGGTCTTGCCGCCCGAGAGGCCGGCGCGGATGAGGTGGTAGGTGTCAGCGGCGTAGAGGCGGGAGCAGGCGGGGCAGCGGGAGGAGCGGCGGTTGCCGCAGGTGGTGAGCAGGCTGCCGGTGGGTTCGTCGGAGGTGGTGTAGGAGCGCAGCACCTCACCGGTCATGGTGTCGACGGTGGTGGTGTGGCCGGTCAGGCGTACGGGTTCGGTGCAGCCGCCGAGGTGTTCGATCTGCTGCTGTGCGCGGTCGAAGTCGGGGTGGTTGACGAGGTGGAGCAGGTCCCGCACGGCGGGGCTTGCCACGTGGCGCAGGTCCAGGGTGACCATTCGGGGCGTGTCCCTTCTGTCGGGTGGGCGGCCCCGAGCAGCAACAAGCCAGGCACGAAGGCGTGTTGGTGCTGCTCGGGGCATGACGAACCAGGCCCATCGGGTGGGCGTGGATTTCAGGGGAGAGGCGATCCGGCGGGTGGCCGGGGTGGCTCAGAGCTGAGCGAGGGCGGCGGTGGCCACCGGCAGGGCGACGCCCATGCGGGTTGCGAGCTGGGCGGCGGTGACTGGTGTTCCGTGCTCGGCGTGGTGGGTGTCCGCGATGCGCCGGGCCGCACTCAGCAGTGCGGCGGGGAGGACCGGGCGGGAGCCGGTGGCAGGCGCCGTGGTGACAGCCGGGGCGGAGGCGGAGTCGGGGACTTTGAGCACGGTAGGCACTGCGGCCGGAGGCGGCGTAGGTGTCGCGGTGGGGATCGACTCAGGGGCTGGGGTTGCCGTTTCGGGAGCGGGCGCGGAGGTGGGCACCGGCTCAGCGATGGGCGCGGGGGCTGTGGTGGCTGTGGTGGCCTCCGGATGTGCTGTGGTGTGGAAGTGGGCGAGGAAGGCGGGGCCGACGTGGCCCCAGCCCAGGAGCAGGAGCGGGGCGACGGTGTCCAGGCAGGCCCGTCCGTAGCGTCCGGTCAGCAGGGGTTCGGCGGTGTTCAGGGCGAGGGTGAGCAGCCCGCACAGGTGCAGCAGCCGGGTGCCGGCCTTCAACTCCGCCTCGGGGACGCCGCGCAGGGCCAGGAACCGCAGGGCGACCAGGAGGCCGACGACGGACAGGTCCACCATGGGCGCGATCAGCGGCGCGATCGGGCGGGGGACGCCGAGGCGCAGGGCGAGCGCCCAGACGTTGCCGAAGGAGAAGACGAAGGCCAGGGCCGCGATGACCGCCATGACCATGGTCACGGTGTGCCGGGTGAACCGTTCCTCCGCCATGCGCGGGGCCTCCTCTCGGGGCGTGGGGATCGGGGGTGTTCAGGGCTTGGCCAGGGAGACGGCCGGGCCGTCGTCGTCGCCGGGGCCCGTGTGGTCGGCGGTGTCGAGGAGGGCGTCCAGGCACAGTGCGGGGTCGGCGGTCAGGTGGGAGGTGGCTTCCGCGATACGGGCGGCGTCGGCGTCGGAGACGTAGGGGGTGCGGATGCGGGTGAAGCCGGGGCGGCCCTGCATCGCCATCACCGCGACCCCGACATAGGCGGGGTCCTGCAACGTCACCGGGCTGGCATCGGGCCAGTTGCGGATGTCGTCGCCCAGCGCGGCCACCGCGGCTTCCACGGTCTTCTGCGCGAAGGACAGTCCGAGCGGGCACACGTCGCGGATGAAGGTCGGGATGGCGTCGCCGGTGGTCTTCTGACTGATCAGGATGGTCAGGATGCCGACGCTGCGGCCCTCCTTGACCAGGTCCTCCACCAGCCGGGCGTTCTCCGCCGTCAGCGCGGCCAAACGTTTCGTCTCGGCGTCGCTGCCCTTGTACTCGCGGAAGAACGTGTGCGCCTCATCGATGAGCACCACCGTGAGCGGCCACAGCCGCGAGGGGCCGACGTGCCACATGTTCTTCACGCCCAGCACGTCCCGGATCACCGAGGACCGCCGTCGGCGCAGCGCCACCAGGCGCTTGAACAGCGCGTTGGCCTCGTTCAGGTCGTCTCCGCAGAACGCGAACATCCGCTTGCCCAGGTCCGCGTAGTCGCCCTCTTCGGCCCGCGATACCTTCCCGTCGAAGCCCACGATCTGCACAGCCGCCGACGGCGCGAGGTCACAGACGAACTTGTTGATCCCCGAGGTCTTGCCCGCACCCGGGGTGCCGGCCACGGTCACCCCGGGCACGTTCGCCAGGGACACGCACACCGGCGCCGCGTACTCGTCCACGCCCAGCCCCCAGCGCGCCACGTCCTCCAGCGGTCCGCCGGTGGGCCGGTGCTTGGTCGGCGTGGTCAAAGGATCGGAGCGCACGCCACGGATCACCACCCGGCCGGGCCCGTCCGGCAGGACGGAGACCCGCGTGCACCGCCAGGCATCCGCCAGAAAGCGTGCCGCCTTCTGGTACTCCTCCAATCCGACCCGCGGCAGCGTCCTGGCCCGCACGATCACCCCGAACCGGTCCGGCTTCACCTTGATCCTGGGAGTCAGCACCCGGGGCGCGGGGGCGGGACCGTCCTTCTGGGCGGTGAGCTGCGCGAGCAGGCCGGGGGTCTTGTCGGTGACCGTCAGCCCGGCCATCCGCGCCAGGCGCACCCAGCCCCAGCGGACCCGGACCGCCTGCCGCATGCTGACCCTCGTGCCCCGGTCGGCGCGCACGTAGCGCACGACGCCGCAGCACAGCCAGGAGCCCGCCAGCACGGCCACGACCAGCAGTACCTGCGGCATGTGATCGGTCAAGTTCTCCATGTCAGTCCCCCTCGGTCTCGGATATCAGGCGGAGGATTTCGGCCAGGTCCAGCGAGGCCGCATCCGCCGAGGTCAGGCCGAGCAAGCCGAGCACCGCACCAGATGCGGAGAGCGTGGCCTTGCCCTCGGTGCCCGGCAGGGGCCGCAGCACATGCAGCTCCCGCTGCGGCCCCCGGCTGCCAAAGCCGGTCACTGGGTGGCCTCCGTCGCGACCAGCTCCAGGCGGGCGGCGCGGTAGGCGACGCCGTCGGAGAGCTGACCGTTGAAGATCCGCGCCCACGGGGTGGCGAACAGCTCCACCGGCCGGACCATCACGCCCGGCTTCAGCCCGGCCGCCAGGCCCGTCTCCGGGACGGTGATCTTCAGGACTTCGGCCCGGCCGTCCTCCATGAGCATCACGGTCACCGTGTACAGCGATGCGCCGGTTTCCCGGTCGGTGGCGACCTCTCCGGTCTGCTGGTCCTTGATCTTCAGCACCGGCTCGGTGCCCGCGATGCACACCGCCGACGGCAGCAGAGCAACACGGATTCGAGACATGGCCATGCCATCACATCCTCATCGTTCGAGATGGAGCCGCTTGATCGACTCGACGATGACCATAGCGCTACGGCGATACAGATGCAACGCACGCATAGGTGGGACGGTCGATAAGGGCGGTGGTGCGGGCGTGTGCAGCAGGCGCTACGGACGCTACGGTTGGCCCATGACCCTGCCCCTGGACGACGACCCGCGGCCCCCCTACCTCCAGGCCGCCGAAGTGCTGCGGGCCGCCATCCTGAGCGGCGAGCTTCAGCCCGGCGAGCGCCTGCCGTCGGCGCGCGATCTCCAAGAGCGGTTCGGTGTCGCCAGCTCCACCGTCCAAAACGCCCTGCGCGTCCTGAGGCAGGAAGGGCTCGTCCACTCCGTCCTCGGCCGGGGCAGCTACGTCAGCCTGCCCCTCGACCAACAGGACACCGAAGAAAAGGACGGCGACGAAGGCGCGGCAGGAGACGGCCCCTTCCCTCCTGGGTGGCGTTCGGCCCGCGCAGAGGACAACCGCCCCCCCTTCGTCCGGACCGCGGACACCCTGCGCGAAGAGATCAAGGAAGGACTCTTCCCCCCGGGCAGCAAGCTGCCCTCCGCTCGTGAGTTGCAAGAGCGGTTCACCATCGCCAACTCCACTGCGCAGAACGCCCTTCGTCTTCTCAAGAGCGAGGGGCTGATCTACGCCGTCAAGGGACGCGGCGTCTTCGTCCGCACCGCCCCGACACCCGGCAAGAACTACAGCTCCAAGGTCGTCCAGCACCTCCAGCGCGAGGAGATCGAACGCCAGGCCCGCAGAACCGCCGGCGAATTTGCGCACCTCTCCGACGCCGAGCTCAAAGCGCTTGCCAACCAAATCCATGACGAGCTCAACCAGGCCCGCACGGCGTACCAAGCAGCGCTTGAGAAGGGCCGGAAGATCACCCGCGAACTGGCCCACCGTGGCCAACTTGCGCCACCGCTCCACGACGATCCCGCAGCCGCTCGCAAGGAACTCGAAGACAGACTCGCCGACGCGAAGAAGCACCGCCAGCAGGGCCCCTGACGACCAGGCTGACAGCTCGGCCAGTGGGTGAGCTGTTCAGAGTTTCTTTACTTGATCAAGAAGGGCGTCCCGCTTGCGCGGGCCGCCGCGCGTCGGCGGCCGGTGGCCGCCGCCCGCTCCTGTCTGCCGCCCCGCTGGCGACGGCCACCGGCCACTCGGCGCGCAGTGGCAGACAAGCGAGCCGACTCCGATCCCTGAAGCAACCGCAGCGGCGCCGCCAGGCCGACTCGCCGAACGCCGCACAGCACCACGTCAGGCTGCGGCAACCGAAGGCCGCGATCGATCGTCGTCGGCGTGGGTCACAGGCGAAGCCACAGATCGAGCAGCCCATCCCGCTGCCGAGCGGCCAGGCCGGAGCGGGGCGGATGCTGTGACGGAAGGAAGAGGCGTGGTTGAGGCCGGTGCGGGGTTGCTGGAAGCACACGTGGCGGGTGATCTCTCGGCGCGCCCGCCGTCGTGGCTGACTTTCTGTGGCTGAGGTTGAAGGTGCGACGGGGATCAGGCGACCAGCGACGGTGGTGCGATCGTCCGTGCTCGGTCGTACAGGTCGAGCGCCGTCGCGTTCTTCAGATGAGGGCGAAGGAGACCGAACATCGCCTTCACGCGGTCGTCGGCGCGGCCGGACTGCACCTTGGGGTAGTCGTCGAGGGCCTGGTGCCAGGTGGCGCAGGCCGCTTCCAGGTGGCCGAGTTCCAACTGCCGCTCTGCCAACAGGCCACGACGGTGTACTCGTGTGCGCTGGTACACGCTTGGGCGGAGCCGGTCCGCCTGCTGCATGGCGTCGACGGCTCCGGCCTTGTCACCGAGTTCGTAACGGACCTGGCTGACGTGGTAGTTGAGCGAAGAGGGGTCATACGAGCCGAACGCCTTGCCGCGTGACTCGGCACGGTCCATGGCCGCCTCGGCCTCCCGGATGCGGCGCAGCGCACCCGTACGGTCGCCGGTCTGCGCGGCGGCGTGTGCCTGCTGGCCGACGAGGAAGGCCAGCATCCGAGGGCCGGCCTTCGGGGAGGCGGCGGCAGCGGCGTCGGCCAGCTCCATGGCCTTCGCCCCGTGGCGGAGGTCGACCGCCTGGACGCTCATGCCCCGCAGGGTGGTGCAGTACGTCAGGTGGTCCTCCGCCGCGCCCGCCAGCTCCAGGGCCTTGACGTAGTAGCGCTGCGCGAGACCGTGCAGACCTTCGTCCACGGCCATGTAGCCGGTCAGGTAGAGCAGGTCCGAGGCGGCGGACAGCATTGCCTTGCGTACGCCCTCGGGTGCGTCGGCGCGCAGGTAGGAGGCCACGGTGTTGACCATGAACGAGGCCGCCATGGGGCGTGCGTGACGGCCGCCGAACTCGTCGTCCAGTTCCGAAACACGCTCGGTCATGGCGATGACCATGTCCACTTCGTTCATACCGATGCGACTCGTGCGGCCAGACTGAATGGCATCGGCACGCCCGACTACATCAGGCCAGCCGGGAATGGTGACGGCCACGGAGAACAGGCCGGCACCCAGGACACTCCGGCGGGACGGGTCCATATCCAGCCTCCCCAGGTCAATCACCCCTTCCACGGTATCCGCAGCCGCGGAGGAGCGATTGCGTGGAACGGGCAGCCCAGCCTCGGCATGGGTGACGGGGCGGCCGAGGCGGCGGGAGAGAGCTTCGAGGATGCATCCGCGCACCGCACCCCGAGGGACGGTGCCGCCCAGCCAGTGGCTCACCGCCGACTCGTCGTAACGCAGGAGGATCCCGGTCTCCGTACCGACGCGGTTTACCGCCCGTGCGAACTGGCGGTGAGTCCAGCGGCTCTCGGTGAGCAGGCGCCCGAGCGCCGCGTTCGGTTCACGCTTGGCCATGCCCTCAACTCCCCGTGACCTTGCGGACTTTCAAGGCTTTCAAGTCCTGGTGCTGCGGCAACGGTACCGCTGAGCGTGGTCGTGCGGTTGCGTAGAGACAGCAGGCAACGGCGAGTCCTCGCCGCAGCCGTCGTCTGAAGGGCTGAGGGATGAGAAGTGAAGCACGGGCCCGTCTGGCTCGGATGACCGAGGAGCGGGGCACGGACGGGGTGTTGAGGATCGACTCCTACGAGGGCGCGGACCTGCCGCCGGGTTCGAACCGGTTCTCGCCGTGTCTCTGCCCGCAGCACGGCAGGGCCACGCCCGAGTACGGCGCGGAGAAGCTGAGCGTCGCAGTACGCGAGGCCAACCAGCGCAGCCGCGGAGAGCGGCTGTGAACCGGTTAGCCGCAGCCGTCGGCCGCTACGCCGGACCACTCCTGATCATCACCATCTCGGGATCGGCCGGCTTCGTCCTGGGCGTCGCCGCCGCATCCACCCCCACCTGACTCCTCCCCGTCACGCATCCAGGCTCCCCACCTGTGATGAGGGAGGGCCCGCCGTCGGAAGCGGTGGGCACCCCGTCCGGCTGCCTTCTTCGCAAGGGTCCGGCAGCCGGACGGGTCCAACTCCGCAGCGTCCGCCGCGGAGTCCACTGAAAACCGTAAGGGAGAAAACGATGAACGTGGACGAGTTGTTCACCGGCGACCTGATCACCGGCGTCCCGGCCGTCGAAGCCGCGCTGCTCGACAAGATGCCGGGCGGCGGCGACAACAACGGCGACCACTGCAGCAAGTGATCCAGGGCTGACGCCAGGCGGGGCGGGGCCGTACGCGGCCCCGCCCCGCCGCACGACATCGGAAAGGGACGACATGCTGTCGATGCGTCTGCGCCTGGCCGATCTCCAGGAGCCCAAGTGGAGATCGCAGGGCGGCCGTTGGACCAACGGCGAGAGCTGGATCGAGCCCGCGAACGTGTCCACTCTCGTCATGGAGGTCAACGACGACCAAGCGCCGCGCGTACGGGTCCGGGTGAAGGAGTGCAAGCGGGACGAGGCCGACTTCGTCGAACTCACCATGGAGCCCGGACAAGCCCGCCTGGCGGCGGGCGTCTTCGGCACAGCCCCGCTCTATCTGACAGAGAAGGCCGGCGAACTGCACGCCTCGTGGGACCTGACACTGCTGCGACCGCATCTGCAGGCCGACCGCCTGGTGCCGCGTGTCGTCGCCCGCACGCTGACGAGGCAGCACCGCTACACGTCCGAGACGCTCTTCCAAGGCGTCTACCGCCTCACCGAACGGGCAGCGGCCACGTTCACCCCTTCGGGACTCAGCATCCACTACCCCGACCCCGCCGAACACGTACTTGAGCCACGTACGCTGCGTCCCGGCGTTGATCCACTCGCCGCTCTGGACGAGTTGCTGACCGACGTAACCCGCCAAGCGCCGACAGCAACCGGATGCGTGGGCGTCGAACTGTCCGGCGGCGCGGACTCCGGGAACGTCGCCCTGGCCATCAAGGCGGCCCGCTTCCCCGAGGTGTACAGCTTCGGCCTGCTGGTGGGAGGAAGCACCGGCAGGCAACAGCGCGAGCGCCGGCGGGTCCTTGTGGAGCACTGCGGCTTCCGGGACACGGCCACCCCCGCCATGCAGCACCCACCCTTCTGCGCTGGAGGCGTGCGCGATCTGTGCAAGCCGCACGACCCGGCGGGAGCGTTCTATCAGGAGGCGTTCGATGTCGTGCGCGAGCAGGCAGCCGCCCGGCGCTGCGAGGTCATGTTCACCGGCAGCGGCGGCGACGAGATCAACGCCCACCACTCCAGGACCCAGGCCGAACTGCCGACACCCGAACCCGTACCGTGGCTCGGAGTCAAGGCAGCCCGAGCACTCGCCGAGGTGAACGAGCATTTGGCGCCCATCCCGGTACTGCCCGTACCGACCCTGATGGCGTTCGGGATGCACAACCCCGGATTCCTCCGGGCCGGAATCTGGCCAGTGAGCCCACTCGTGCACCCGCGGATCGTGCGGTTCATGGAGCAACTGCCGCGCGAGCACAAGCGCGGCAAGGCGCTGTTCCGCGACCGGATCAGACGGGCCGGGCTACCCGAGTGGGTGGCCGCGCCGGCCGAACCGGAGAACTTCCTGGCCGTTCTGGAAAAGGGCCTGCGTTCCTACGGTCTGCCCGTACTGGACGACATGCTGAAAGAGTCCATCCTCGTGGACCTCGGCTACGTTGATGGGAAGGCTCTCGCCAAGGCGCGGAGGGACGCCGACGCTGCGCCGGTCGTCCCCGACCTGCTGTGCGATGTGCTCGCCCTGGAGGTCGGACTGCGAAGCCTCATGTGACCAGCCCCGACACGGAAGCCGAGCACGTGGAAGCCACCAACCTCCTGTACCGCGATCCGGCACTCTACGACGTGGTCCAGTCCGACAGCACGAGCGCCGGAATGTGCCAGACCCTGATCGAGCGGCACAGGCCGGACGCCCGGACCCTGGTCGACTTCGGATGCGGCACCGGCCGCGACCTGGAGATCCTCGCCAAGCGCTTCGAGTGCATCGGCGTGGACCTCCAGCCCGGCATGGTCGACTACGCCCACCAGGCCCGGCCAGGGCTGGACATCCGCACCGGCGACATGCGCACCGCACGACTCGGCAGCCGCATGGACGTGGTGACCTGCCTGGGCAACAGCCTCGCCTACGTGCACGACAACGAGGCGATCAGCCAGGTCTTCGCCACCTTCGCCGCCCACGCCCGGCCAGGAGCGCTGCTCGTGCTGTGTTCCCCCGTCGCCCCGATCACCCGGACCGAGCCGACCACCGCCCCGGTCGACACCCCGAGGGGACCCGCGACCGTCACCATCCGCCACACGTGGGACCTGCGGACCCAGATCAACACCATGCACCGGCACTGGAGTCTCCCCTCGGGCGACGAGGCCCGAGACGAGATCCGCAGACGCGTCCTGTTCCCCCGCGAACTGGAACGCTATGCGGAGGGCGCGGGCTTCGAGGTCCTGGACATGTTCGACGGCACAGGGACAGGGCTTACTGGCCCCACCGCATACACGGTGGCCCGACAAAATTCGCGGTGACCGGCGGAGCGAGAATGGCACCAGCACCGCCGCCCGACTCCTGACGGCAGTAGCGACGGCAACAGCCACGGATTTCCCCGCACATCCACGGACGTCAGCGGAACGCAAATCAGGTGCTGACCTGCGAAGAAGCAGGTAGAGGGGTGCTGCGTAGCACACGTACTATGTGCTGGCGGGGCAGACTCCGGTCCTTGTTCACAACAGCAACTGCGGCCCGTCCCTGAAGGATTTGCAGAAGGACTACCCGCGGCGCACTGTGGGAATTCTTGATGTCGGGGGCGATCAGCTGCCGATGATCAGTGGTCCAGGCGGTCAGTCTGGACTCCTCAAGAACCTCCCAGGTCGTACGAAGGCCAACGGGGAGCACGTGGAGACTCACGCAGCAGCTTTCTTGCGTATGAACCCGGGTGTCAGAAAGGCCGTGCTCTACATCGACTACCCGACGGGGGCCTGCGGAACATGCAGAAGTACATTGCCTGACATGCTGCCCGAAGGTGCTCAGCTGTGGGTGATCTCACCGCGTAGGACTGAAAAATTCACGGGACTTCCTGACTGAGTTAGGAAAGGAATCGGCGGCCCATCCAGGTGGATCGGCCGCCGATTCGTGTTTCCCTGTCTACCAGGGCAGTGGTTCATCGGTTGTGTGGTCCTGAGCGCCGGAGTATGAGCGCCACTTGACTCCTGGCATATTATCCGCCCAGGAGAGATCGCCTGGCGCCCTCGCCGCCAGGGTGACGTCATGACCTTCGTCGGGATCATCGCTCGGGTGGACGAGCGCCAGCCAGCTCTCGCCGAAGAGGATGCGCGAATCGTTGGCTGGCCAGTTCCACGCAGGGAAGGGGAGCTCATGACTTCCTTCCCGAGACCAGAGCCAATCTGCCGGGACTCCTTGCGCTACTTTCGTCGCAGGAGCCCCCAGGATTGCCTCTAGGATCGTGGCATGAATCAAGAAATCTGAGAGCTGCTCGTCAGTCCGTCGCCATGGGGTCGGTTCGTCGGACGGCTCTCGCTCGTACACAGAGCGATCTTCACTGGCCGGGTCGAATGCCCAGACCCAAGTTCCTTGGTTCTCAACCCAGAACGGAATCTTTCCGTCTTCCACCGCGAGTTTCGAAAGGGGGATGGCGTAGTTGTGCGAGGTGATCTCCCCGCCCCACTGGGCAGAGATTTCATGCCACTCGACAAGCTCCCTGGGCGCTTCAGGTGATTCTCCCAGTCTCACATTGGGTGATTGCGGGGCGCCGTACCACCTCCGCAGAAATCGCAGCAGGCCCGGGTTGTCCGTGGGAGCGAGAGAGTTCATGTGAGACATTATGCGCTACATGCCGGGTGTCGACGTGAGTTGACCTGTAAATCGCTAAAGCAAAACGGGAGCCCCGTAGGTGGGGCTCCCGTGGGCCATGACGGCAGTAGTTGACGGCAACGTCAGCGGACGAGGGCGGCGCAGGGCGGCGGTTCGTCGCCGTCGCCGCTTGCCGTCTCGGCGGTCTCCGGGCTGCCGAGTGCGGTGCTGAGGGTGTTGATGGCGTCGCGCTGGAGGCGGAGTCGGACGTGGGCGTAGACGGTGGCGGTGACGCCGATGTGGGCGTGGCCGAGGAGTTCCTTGATCACGACGAGTTCGACGCCCTGTTCCAGGAGCAGGGTGGCGGTCGAGTGGCGGAGGTCGTGGAAGCGAATGCGGCGGAGGCCGGCCTTGTGGAGGACCGTGATGAAGGCGCGGGTGAGGTTGGTCGGGTCGATCGGTCGACCCTGCGCTGTGGTGAACACGTGCCCGTCGTGCTGCCATGTGGTGCCCGCGGCCTCACGCTCGCGCTTCTGCTGTTCGTGGTGGAGCTTCAACGACTGGACGCAGCGGGTGGGGAGGGCGATGCGGCGCTCGGAGGCCCGCGTCTTGGTGGGCAGCGTGGTGAGCCCGCCTGCGGCGGTTCGCTGCAGGGTGCGGCGAATGGCGGCGGTGCCCGCGTCGAGGTCGAGGTCCTCCCAGCGCAGGCCAAGGAGCTCGCCCTTGCGGAGTCCGGTGTGGAGGGCGAGTTCGAACAGCGCGTGCAGCCGGTGGCCCTGGGCGGCGGCGAGCAACTGCCGGGCTTCTCCGGCGGTGAGGGGTTCGAAGCGTCGGGGCCGGGGTGTGCCGATGCGGACGTTGCGGGCGACGTTGCGCGGGATCTCCTCCTCTCGTACCGCGTGCTCCAGGGCGGACTTGAGGACGGAGTGGACGTAGGCCAGGGTCAGGGGCGAGAGCCGCTTGGAACAGCAGTTTCCGGCGGCGCAGCAGCGGGGCTTATCTCGGCCGGCGTCGAGGCGGCGAGTGCAGCACTGGCAGGTGGTGCGGAGCTGGTTGAGCCAGGTGCGGACGTCTTTGGCGGTGAGCTTTGCGACCTTCTTCCGTCCGAGGCCGGGGATGAGGTAGAGCCCGGCGACTGCGGTGTAGCGGGTGTACGTGTTCTCTCGCAGGTGGTGGATGGCGACGTTCTCCAGCCAGTACGTCAGGTACGCGGCCACGCTGCCCTGCGCGGACGGTACGGGGAGGCCGCGGTTGCTGGCCGCGATCTTCTCGGTGAGCTTGGCCAGGGCTTCCTTGCGGGTGGTGTCGTAGACGCGGACGCGGCGACGGGTATTGCCCGGCGCGAGGACGTATCCGGCGGCCTCCCAACGGCCGTCCTTGCGCTGGTAGATCGTGCCGTCTCCGTTGGCTCGGGTACGGCGGGAGACGGGGGTGTCGCGGGGCGTGGTCATCAGGCGGCTTCCTGTTCGAGGCGAGCGTGGATGAAGTCGGTGAGGGCGTGGGTGGGGATGCGACGGGAGCGGCCGAGGGTGATCGAGGCGAGCTGGCCGGTGCGGAGAAGGTCGTAGACGGCGGAGCGGCCGAGCTGGAGGCGGGCCATGACCTGGGGAACCGTCAGCAACTCCGGAGCCCGGCCCGCATCCGCGTGGAGGACGGCGGGCGGGGGCGAGGCCATCAGCAGCCCCCTTCGGCCGTGAACTGCCGGTCCAGTTCCCTGCGGTGCCATACAGCGGCGGCGAGGAGGTTCGCGCCGGGGCTGTAGCCCGAGCCGAGGTAGTCCCAGTGGCCGATGACGAGAGTGGTCGTCGGGTCGGGTTCGGGAAGGCCGGCGTGGGCGCGGGCCTGTTCGGTACGCCAGGCGCGGCGGGCGTCGCGCAGCGCGCCGAGCGTGACGGAGTAGGAACGGGACTTGGTGGAGAAGTGACCCCGGAAGCCGAGCATGTGCGCCCACTTCCAGAGCTTGAGATCGGCGAACTCCGGCAGGCGGCCCAGCTCCCAGCAGGTGCGGATCATCTGCCGGACGTGCCGGGCGACGACGAGGCGGGGCAACGGCCGGGCCTGCCCGGTGCCGTCGCACGCGCTGCACGGAAGCGGGGTCCCGTGGGGCAGGAGGGTGGCGCCGCGTCCCTGGCAGGGGCGGCAGAACAGGGCGCGGTCGAGGGTGCCGGAGGCGTCGGCGGACTTGGTGGCGTACTTCGCCACGTAGGCGGCCACGGCCTGATCGCTGAATTCGGTGTCGGTGCCGAAGGCGGCGATCTCGCGCACGTCGAGCTGCTGGCCCCAGCCAAGTTCGCGTTCCCCGACCGCGTCGGAGTCGACGGAGATGCGGGCGCGTGGCGCGGCGGCGCGGATGGCGTCCGTGAGCACGGCGACGGTGGCGTACGGGGGCGGGGACTGGGTGCTGCCGTCGGGGCCGTCGAGTCGGATCACGGCGTGGAAGTGGACCAGGCCGCGCTTCTGGTACTCGGCGACCTTGGCGAAGGACACCCGCAGTACGGCGCGGGCGGCCTTCTGGGTGAGGCCGAGCCGGGCGGCGAGCTCGCGGCGCAGGTAGGTGGTGAAGCGGGCCCACAGGGCGGAGGCGTGGGCGTTGAAGAGGACTGCGCCCGTGTAGTCGTACGTCGCCGGATTGAGCGGCGTACCGAGCAGCGGATCCGTTGAGTCGTGGCGGGTGCCGCAGCGGCAGGGCCGTGCGTCGGGGCGGTTGTGGACGGGGCCGAAGGAGGGTGCGGTGAGGGTGGCGAAGACGCGGGGGTGGGTGCGGACGGTGTCGGGGACAGTCTTGCCGCCGGAGAGGCCGGCGCGGATGAGGTGGTAGGTGTCGGCGGCGTAGAGGCGGGAGCAGGCCGGGCAGCGCGAGGAGCGGCGATTGCCGCACGGGGTGAGCAGACTGCCCGTGGGCTCCTCGGCGGAGCTGTAGGAGCGCAGCACCTCCCCGGTCGTCGTGTTGAGGGTGGTGGTGTGGCCGTTCAGGCGGACGGGTTCGGTGCAGCCGCCGAGGCGTTCGATCTGCTGCCGTGTCCGGTCGAAGTCGGGTTGGTTGACTAGCTGAAGCAGGTCCCGTACGGCGGGGCTTGCCACGTGGCGCAGGTCCAGGGTGACCATTCGGGGCGTGTCCCTTCAGTTCGGGTGGGCGGCCCCGAGCAGCAACCAGCCAGGTGCGGAGGTGTGTTGGTGCTGCTTGGGGCATGACGAACCAGGCCCATGGACGGGCGTGGGGCTGAGCGAGGGGGTGCCGCTGGTGAGGGCCGGGCTCAGAGCTGAGCGAGGGCGGCGGTGGCCACCGGCAGGGCGACGCCCATGCGAGTCCCCAACTGGGCTGCTGTGATCGGCGCTTCGTGCTCGGTGCGGTGGGTATCTGCGATGCGCCGGGCCGCGTCCAGCAGGGCAGTCGGCAGGGCCGGGCCAGAGGCGGGTCGAGCCGTCTTCGCGACGGTGACGGGCAGAGCCGCGGCCGGAGCCGGGGCGGGCTGCGATTCCTCGGCCGGGGCGGTAACGACGTCCGGGATGAGAGTCGGGGGTGCCGATTCGGGGGCGGGTGCCTCGTCGGGCACCGGCTTGGGGACAGTGGTGGGTACGGCCTCCAGCTGCGGGACGGGGTGGGTGGGGGTGTGGAACTGGGCGAGGAAGGCGGGGCCGACGTGGCCCCAGCCGAGGAGCAGGAGCGGGGCGACGGTGTCCAGGCAAGCCCGGCCGTAGCGTCCGGTCAGCAGCGGTTCGGCGGTGTTCAGTGCGAGGGTGAGCAGCCCGCACAGGTGCAGCAGCCGGGTACCGGACCGCAACTCCGCCTTGGGTACGCCGCGCATGGCCAGGAACCGCAGGGCGACCAGGAGCCCGACGACGGACAGATCCACCATGGGCGCGATCAGCGGTGCGATCGGGCGGGGGACACCGAGGCGCAGGGCGAGCGCCCAGACGTTGCCGAAGGAGAAGACGAAGGCCAGGGCCGCGATGACCGCCATGACCACGGTCACGGTGCGCCGGGTGAACCGTTCCTCCGCCATGACCTCAACCTCCCTTCTGTCGCGTGCTGTTCTGGATCACTTGGTGAGCGAGGGCGTGGACACTGCCGTCCGGCCGGTCTTACGGAGAAGGGCGTCCAGGCACAGATCCGGGTCGGCGGTCAGGTGCGAGGTCTCCTCGGCGATGCGGGCGGCATCGGCATCCGAGACGTAGGGGGTGCGGATGCGGGTGTAGCCGGGGCGGCCCTGCATCGCCATGACCGCGACGCCGACGTAGGCGGGGTCCTGCAAGGTGACCGGGCTGGCGTCGGGCCAGTTGCGGATGTCCTCACCCAGCGCGGCCACCGCGGCCTCCACCGTCTTCTGCGCGAAGGACAGCCCGATGGGGCACACGTCGCGGATGAAGGTGGGGATCGCATCCCCGGTGGTCTTCTGGCTGATCAGGATCACCAGAATGCCGACACTGCGGCCCTTCTTGACCAGGTCCTCCACCAGCCGGGCATTCTCCGCCGTCAACGCGGCCAAGCGCTTCGTGGTGGCGTCGCTGCCCTTGTACTCGCGGAAGAACGTGTGCGCCTCATCGATGATCAGGACCGTGAGCGGCCACTCCGGAGAGGGGGCGACGTGCCACATGTTCTTCACGCCCAGCACGTCCCGGATGGTCGCCGAGCGCCGCTTGCGCAGCTCCACCAGGCGCTTGAACAGCGCGTTCGCCTCGTCGAGGTCGTCGCCGCAGAACGCGAACATCCGCTTGACCAGGTCGGCATAGTCGCCCTCCGAGGCCCGTGACACCTTTCCGTCCGCAGTCGCGATCTGCACGGCCGGGGACGGTGCGAAGTCGCAGACGAACTTGTTGACCCCCGAGGTCTTGCCCGCACCCGGGACGCCGGCCACCGTCACTCCGGGCACGTTGGCCAGGGACACGCACACCCGGGCGGCGTACTCGTCCACTCCCAGCTCCCAGCGCGTCAGGTCCGCGAGCGGGCGGCCGGTGGGCCGATGGCGGGTCGGCGTGGTCAGCGGATCGGAGCGCACGCCCCGGATCAGCACCTTGCCGGGGCCGTCCGGCAGCACGGAGACCCGCGTGCACCGCCAGGCGTCCGCCAGGAACCGCGCCGACTTCTGGTACTCCTCCAGTCCGACCTGTGGCAGCGTCCGGGCCTGCACGATCACGCCGTACTGGTCGGGCTTGACCTTGATCTTCGGCGTCAGGATCCGGGGAGCGGGCGGGGGACTGTCCTTCTGGGCGGTGATCTGCGTGAGCAGGCTC
Source organism: Streptomyces sp. TG1A-8 (assembly GCF_030499535.1). Lineage (NCBI taxonomy): Bacteria > Bacillati > Actinomycetota > Actinomycetes > Kitasatosporales > Streptomycetaceae > Streptomyces > Streptomyces sp. TG1A-8. Next base: position 2,712,284 of record NZ_JASTLB010000001.1, on the reverse strand, counting down.
GGGGTCTTGTCGGTGACCGTCAGTCCGGCCATCCGCGCGAGGCGTACCCAGCCCCAGCGGACCCGGACGGCCTGCCGCATGCTGACCCGCGTGCCCTTGTCGGCCCGCACGTAGCGCACCACCGTCCACACCAGCCACACACCGATGAGCGCCGTAGTGATCGGCAGCGCGTACGAGGCGTATCCCGTGATGGCTTCCATGTCAGGCCCCCTCTTCGCGTATCAGGCGGAACACGTCGCCCAGGTCGAGGTAGGCCGCCTGTTCCGGGGCCAGGCCGAGGACATCGAGCACGGCAGCCGAGACGGCGAAGGTGGCCTTGCCTTCCGTATCAGGCAGGGGCCGGAGCGAGGACAACTCCCGCTCCGACAGGTGGCGTTCGAAGCGGGTCACTGGTTCGCCTCCACCGTCACCAGTTCCAGGCGGGAAGCCCGGTAGGCGACGCCGTCGGAGAGCTGACCGTTGAAGATCCGCGCCCACGGGGTCGCGAAAAGGTCCACCGGCCGCACCATCGCCCCCGGCTTCAGCCCGGCCGCAAGGCCCGTCTCCGGGACGGTGATCTTCAGGACTTCGGCGCGACCGTCCTCCATGAGCATCACGGTCACCGTGTACAGCGACGCGCCGGTCTCCCGGTCGGTGGCGACCTCCCCGGTCTGCTGGTCCTTGATCTTCAGCGCCGGTTCGGTGCCCGCGATGCACACCGCCGACGGCAGCAGAGCAACCCGGATTCGAGTCATGGCCATGCCATCACATCCTCGTTCGATGGAGCCGCTTGATCGGCTCGGCATGAGCATAGGGAGATAATCGCAGAACTTGCAACCCCGATGAAGTTGTGAAACCGATGAGGTGGGTGGGCGATCAGGCGGGAAGCACAGTGATCTGTCCGTAGCGACCTACCGGGCAGGCGATACCGTGGGGTCATGACCCTGCCCTTGGACGAGGACTCCCGACCGCCGTATCTCCAGGCCGCTGCTGCCCTGCGGGACGCGATTCTGACCGGCGAGTTCACATCGGGCGAGCGACTGCCCTCGGCGAACGTGCTCGGCGAGCGGTTCGGCGTCTCCAGCTCCACCGTCCAGAACGCCCTGCGGGTCCTCAAACAGGAAGGGCTGGTCTACTCCCAACTCGGCCGGGGCAGCTTCGTGAGCTCGACGGACAGCGGGAGCGATGCCCCGGACTCCCCAGCGGACGAAGACGGAGAGGAGTCAGGCCCGGACTGGCCGGCCGACCTCATCCGCAACGACGACAGCCGCCCGCCCTACGTTCAGGTCGCCGACTTCCTCCGCCGCGACATCGCAGAAGGCACCTACCCTCCGGGCTCCCAGCTCCCGCCCGCCCGTGAGATCCAAGAGCGCTTCCAAGTAGCCAACTCCACCGCGCAGAACGCCTACCGAAGCCTCAAGCAGGAAGGACTCGTGTACTCGGTCAAGGGCCGCGGTGTCTTCGTGCGCCAGACCCCGGAACCGGGCAAGCACCACGGGCCGATCACGAACTACCTGCTACGGGAAGAGATCGCCCGCGAGGCCCGCGCAGCCGCCGCCGACTTCGCCGACCTCACCGATGACGAGCTCCTGGCACGGGAAGCAGAACTCGACCAGCGATGGGCCACGATCCGTGAGGAACACCAACGGATCTTCAACGAGCGCCGGAAGATCAAACGCGAGACAAGCCGACGCGGCCTGTTCCTGCCCCCCCTCCATGACGCCGACGCCGACTCGGACGCATCGCCGCGCGAGAAACTCGAAGCCGCACTGGCCGAATCGAAGAAGCGCCGGCAACGGCGGTCCTGACCAGCGACCCGGCAGCCCGGCCGGTGGGTTGGACGGGGTGAGCTGTTCAGAGTTTCTTTACTTGATCAAGGGCGTCCCGCTGACGCGGGCCGCCGCGCGTCGGCGGTCGGTGACCGCCGCCCGCTCCTGTCTGCCGCCCCGCTGGCGACGGCCGCCGACCACTCGGCGCGCAGAGCCCGGGAGCGTAGGCCGGACTACCAATCGGAAGCCCCGGTCCGACCGCTCAGCAGCAGACTGGCCGGGCACCTGAGAGGACGCCCGGCGGGCTTGCGCCGTCCCGGACGCCCATGCTTGCTGCCTGGCTGGGGGCCGTGACGATGGAGATAACTGGGCTGATGCCGGTGCGGGGTTGAGCGAGACACACGTGGCGGGTGATCGGTCGGCACGCCCGCCGTCGTGGCTGACTTTCTGTGGCAGAGGCCAGAACCTCATGACCATGGGCCCGGCACGCAGGTGAGGGCCCGTCCCTGCCGGGGCTGACGAGTGCGGGGGAGCCTCGATCGGCTGCGCCCGGCAGGGACGGGAGTCGGGTGGGTCAGCGCGGTGCGGCGCCTGGGCGAGGAGAGTGGCTCACGTCTGGCGCCAGGTCCGCCAGGGGCGGGTGATGATCTCCCGGTAGGTGTGGTGCGACGGGTTCTGACCGCAGTGCCGCAGCACCCAGTCCTGCGGTTCGGCGAAGTCCTCGCTTGTCGGTGAGGTCTCTCCGTCCACGGCGCACTGCATCGCGTACAGGACCGGCTCCGCGTCCGGCTCGCGGTCGGGCTGGAGCGTCCAGGTCTCGTAGCGCAGGACCGAGCGAGGGGTCACCGTCCCCACCTCCGGTTGGCCACGGCCACCTTCGCGCTCAACTCCTCCGTCGGAGTCGGCGTACGTACGTCCTCGGGTGGCACGTCCCACTCCCGGCCACCGCGCGGCGGCCGAAGCTGCACGTGCGGCCCCACATGCCCCATCACCACGCCCACCTTGCCGCTCCGCCGGTCGACCACCAGGGCGCCGGCATCGGGCGAGACGGTGTGCCCGTCGGCATCAGGGGTGGGGGCCGTCATCGTGACCACCCCGGCGAGGCGGCGCGCGACCGGGCGTCCAGTCGCAGGGCAGGAACACATGGCGTGGTGCTCTTTCGCACGGTGACGCTCCTCGGCGGCGTGGATGCGTGCCCCTGGGCCTGTTGGTGCCACAGGGTCGGCACCGATCCTCACGCCGGTCACCGGGACGAAGGAACCTCCGCCAAACCCCACTTCGGGACGTCCTGCACCGTGTAGAACGTCCCTAGTGCCGTCCTGAGACGAAGGGGGAGACTCGTGCCGAACGAGAGACTACGAGCCGTCATGGCGGCGGGAGGCTGGACGTACGCCGCACTCGCTCAGCAGGTCGAGGTCGACCCCAAGTCGGTCGAGCGCTGGGTGAACCTCGGGCGTATCCCACGTCGTGCCACCGCCCTCCAGGCGGCCAAGGCCCTGGGAGAAGACGTGCACGCACTCTGGCCGGCGCTCCGCCAGGCCCGCCCCGCCCGCGCCATCAGCCCTGAGCTGGTGGCGCTCTACGAGCAGCGGGCCGACATCCCCGTCTCGGCGTTCACCGACCTGATGGCCCAGGCCCGGGAACGGATCGACATCCTCGTCTACGCGGCCGTCTTCCTCCACGAGGCGTACCCCCGGCTGAACGAACTCCTCACCGAACGCGCCGCCCAAGGCTGCACCGTCCGCATCGCGATCGGAGACGCCGACAGCGACACCGTCCAAGCCCGCGGCCAGGAGGAACGGTTCGGCCACGGCATCGAATCCCGCTGCCGCCTCGCCCTCATGCACTACAGGCCACTCGCCGGCACCCCCGGCATCGAAGTCCGCACCCACGCCACCACGCTCTACAACTCCCTCTACCGCGCCGACGACCAGCAACTCGTCAACGCACACGTCTGGGGCGTCAACGCCTACGCCGCCCCCGTATGGCATCTTCGCCGACACGAGACAGGCGGCATGTTCGACACCTACGCCGAGAGCTTCGACGCTGTGTGGACGACGGCAACGCCCGCACGAGAGGAAGGCTGACTGTGGCCCGCACCGAGTACTACGACGACCCGAACGCGCCCAAGCCGAACAGCATGGTCGTCGCCGCCTCCGCCGTCGTCACCGACGACCACGGGCGCATCCTCCTCCAGCGCCGCCGAGACAACGACTTGTGGGCGCTGCCCGGCGGCGGTATGGAACTCACCGACTCCCTGCCCGGCACGGCCGTCCGCGAGGTCAAGGAAGAGACCGGCCTCGACGTTGAGATCACCGGTCTGGTCGGCACCTACACCGACCCGAAACACGTCATCGCCTACACCGACGGCGAGGTCCGCCGCCAGTTCAACGTCTGCTTCACCGCCCGCATCACCGGCGGCCAACTGGAGATCTCCGACGAGTCCACCGAACTCCGGTTCGTACCGCCCGAAGAGATCGAGCAGTTGCCGATGCACCACACCCAACGACTCAGGCTCCAGCACTTCCTGGAACACCGCGAGAAGCCGTACCTGGGCTGAACCGCCTGACGGCAGTAGCGACGGCAACACCCACGGATTCCCCCGCACAGCCACGGACACCAGCGGAACCCGAAACCGCCGCTGATCTGCGAATACGCAGATAGAGAGGGGCCGCGTAGCACACGTACTATGTGCTGGCGGGGGCCACGCCGGTCCTGGTACACAACTGCAATCCGCTCGACGGTATCGCGGACGAGTTGGCAGGCAGCAAGATTACGACTGGTCAGGTCGTTGATGATGCTGGAAATAGAGTCGGAGCTCCTGTATCAAGCGGTGAGAATGGTTCATTCGTGCAAGTGAGGGACGCGCTCAGAAAATCTGGCGTGCCTCACGACGCTGCAGGTGGGTTCGCGGCCGCATCTCATGTAGAAACCAAGATCGCTTTGGCTATGAGAAGCAATGGCGTTCAGAGGGCGACAGTCGTAATCAACAATTCTGACGGGGTTTGTTCTGGTCCTTATTCATGTATGACTGGGGTGTCTGCAATTCTACCAAGAGGGTCTAGCCTGACATCCGTTTGGCGCACTGAAGAGGGCTGGCATGGGGTAACTATGCTGGGCGGCGGTTAATCTCAAGAGGTGTAATATCTGGCCGGCCCTGCCCTGGGGTAGAATCCTCCGGGGTGGGGCCGGTCTAATTTCAGTTTTCCGCATCGCCTCACCTGCGAACGTTGGAGGATATTAATGATTCTGACTATTTTCACTGGCGGTATGACATATCATGCAGCATCGGGAGCTATTCTTAGGCGCTTGATTGGCGAGTTGGTGACCGGCGGGCCCGGCCGAGAGCCAGATGTGGTTGGACAGCCAAAGGGTGGCATTCTTGCAACGTTTGTGCTCTTGGCGCCACATAGGGATCCGATGAAATCAGATCGGTATTTTGACAGCTATCTTCAGGTCTCGACAAATCCGCTTACAGGATATGGCGCATTGAGGTGGCAAGTTCCCGAGGATTCCGTAGTTCGAGTGGATCGGGAGATTGCGAGGAGTGTATGGATCTCTAGGAATCCGGAACCGCCGGCGTTGGATCAAAACGTTGTTGCTGATTTGGGCGATTGGAGGCTGTTCGAGCCCCGCAATACGCTGCCGATATCTGATATTCGTGCGGCCGTCGAGGAATTTTGCGAACTAAGAAGCGGTCAGAGGCCTACGGCGATTTGCTGGGATCGTGGTGACTTTGACGCGTACCACTCTCTGAATGGACAGGCAGATGTGACACCTTCCTACTGTCAGGATCCGTGGTGCAAAGATTCGGGTACACGGCACCCATTGCACTGATGAAGGTTCTCGGTGGCGAAAGATGGAATCTCCCTTTCGGTGAGACGGTATTTATTACTCGATCATGGAGGTTATGCGCGAATTTCGCATTGATGTCGCTGTTTGTTGAACTTCCATTTGCTTGTCGATGTGTGCAAGCGAATTTGACGCCCCGTCAGGCAGTGTCTGGCGAGGCGTCTGCGTAACTGCAACAAAGAGGGTTCCAGCAATTGGAGCTCTGGTGAGGGTGGATCGCGTGACCGACTTCTGGAGCATCATCGGGTCGAATCCCGCTCAGTCGGGAGACGATGTGCGGTCAGCTCTCGATCGGGTCTCTGGGCGACTTGATCGGCTGGATACGACCGATTTGGTCAAGTTTTCCGAAGAGCTGCATGAGGCTCTTTATAGGATTGACAGGCGGGAGCTAGTGGAGATCCCGGTGGTGTTGGCGGTTGGATTGGAGCTGCCGCAAACAAGTGACCACTTCCTGTATGCGCGTTGCGCGTGCATCTTGGGTGGCAGGGATGCGTACGATGCGGTCTTGAGATCGACCTCAGAGTTCACGTGTTTCGTCAGGCCATTCTTCCAGGCCGCCGAGGGGCTTCTCTATCTCGCTCCTAGCGTTTACAAGAAGAAATTCTGCAGTGAAATGGTGACGGTCGGCGGATTCCCCATTGAATCAATGTCGAATGCACAGGGCTGGGCGGAATAGGTCTACCGTGAACGGCGTGCTAAGCAAACGTGCCAATGGTCTTCTGGCATTGCGCCAGCGGTCCTCTGAGCTGCTTTGACGGCAACGCTGACGGCAACGCAGCCGGACGTCGACGGCCCCACGAGTCTTCTCGTGGGGCCGTCGGCCGTTCTGGATGAGTGCAGTGCTACTGGCTGGCAGCCTTGCTACCGAGGGCGCTGCCCAAGGTGTCGATGGCTTGGCGTTGGAGGCGGAGTCGGACGTGGGCGTAGACGCCAGCGGTGACGCCGATGTGGGCGTGGCCGAGGAGTTCCTTGATGACGACGAGGTCGACGCCTTGCTCCAGGAGCAGGGTGGCGGTCGAGTGCCGCAGGTCGTGGAAGCGGATGCGCCGGAGGCCGGCCCGGTTGAGAAAGCTGCGGAATCGGCGAGTGAGGTTTGCCGGGTCGAGAGGTCCACCGGTCGGGGTGGCGAAGACGAGGCCGCTGTCCTTCCATCCCACCCCGGCCTCTCCCTGCTCCCTGTCCTGCCGTTCCTTGTGCTTCTTGAGGGAGTGGATGCATTCGGTCGGAAGCGCGATGCGGCGCTCGGACGCTCGGGTCTTGGTGGGCAGATGGGTGAGGCCGCCGGTGCGGGTGCGCTGGAGTGAGTGTCGGATGGTGGCCGTTCCTGTGTTGAGGTCGAGCTCTTCCCAGTGGAGGCCCAGTAGTTCGCTTTTGCGGAGGCCGGTGCGTAGGGCGAGTTCATACAGCGCGTGGAGCGGGTCGACGCGGGCCGCGTCGAGGAACTGACGGGCCTCTACTGCGGTGAGCGGACGGAAGCGCCTGGGCTGGTGCGTGGTGGTCTTGACGTTGCGGGCGACGTTTCGGGGCAGTTCGTCTTCGCGGACGGCGTGTTCCAGTGCCGACTTGAGCACCGAGTGCACGTAGGTCACGGTCAAAGCGGACAGCTGCTTCTGGCAGCACTCGCCGATGGCGCAGCACCTCTTCCGTTCGGTGTCCAGGCCCTGGGTACAGCACTGGCAGGTGGTGCGGAGGCGGTCGAGGAAGGTGCGGACTTCTTTGGCGGTGAGGCGGGCGATCTTCTTGGTGCCGAGTCCGGGGATGAGGTGGAGGCGGACACAGGCGGCGTAGCGCGTGTGGGTGTTCTCGCGGAGCCGGTGGACGGCGACGTCGTTCAGCCAGTAGGTGAGGTAGTCGCCGACGGTGCTGTCTGCGGTGGCGACGGGCAGTCCGCGGTTGCTGGCGGCGATCTTCTCGGCGAGTTTGTCGGCGGCTTCTCTCCGGGTGCTGCCGTAGACGCGGACGCGTTTGCGGGTGCCGTTGGCGGCGAGGACATAGCCGGCAGCTTCCCAGCGGCCGTCCTTGCGCTGGTAGATGGTGCCTTCGCCGTTGGCGCGGGCCTTCTTGCGCTTGGGGGCGGTCATCAGGCGGCCTCTTCCAGGCGGCGCTGGACATAGTCAGCGAGGGCGTGGGTGGGGATGCGGCGGGCGCGGCCGATGGTGAGCGAGGCCAGGCGGCGGGTGCGCAGGAGGTCGTAGAGGGCGGAGCGGCCGATCTTGAGGCGGGCCATGACCTCGGGGACGGTGAGGAGTTCGTCGTCACGCACCAGCTGTCACCGCCTGTTCCCGTGTCGGGCCGCCGTGGATGAGGGCGGCGAGGCGTTCGAGGTCGGGGGTGAGGCCGGTGCCGTCGTAGGCCCAGTGGGCGAGGACGAGGGTGGTAGGAGAGGTCGGCGGTGTGTGGCGGCGGTGCCAGGCGGCACGGGCGGCCCGGAGTGCGCTGAGGGTGGTGGAGTAGGCGCGGGTTTTGGTGGAGAAGTGGCCGCGGAAGCCGAGCATGTGGGCCCACTTGCGCAGGTTCAGGTGCTTGAGGTTGTCTCGGGCGCCGAGGGCCCAGGCGGTGCGGATCATGCGGGTGGCGTGCTCGGGCACGGACTCGAACCAGAGGACGGTGATCCTCTGCAGCCGGTGGTCGAGGGTGCCGGTCGCGGCTTCGGTGCCCTTGGTGGCGTACTTGGCGACGTATCCGGCGACCTTGCCCTCCGTGATTGTGGTCCCTGCCTGGAAGGCCGTGGACCGGATGATCCTGGTGTCGATCTGCTCGCCGAACGCGAAGGAGCGGGCGCGGCCGTTGACCTCGGGCCCGTCGATGTGGGCACGGGTGGCCGCGAGCCGGATGGCGTCGGCCAGAAGTTCGGGTGTGGCCCATGCGGGTGGCGGGGTGTAAGTGCCTGCGGGGCCGTCGAGGCGGATGACGGCGTGGAAGTGGATCAGTCCGCGCTGTGTCTAGTCCCAGGTGATGGCTGACGTTCTGGTCCCGGGTGATGCTTGACGGTGGGCCTAGACAACATCGGAAACCTTGTGGGGCTTGTTCGCCTTCACGTTGCGGATAGGGACGTCGGTCGTGCGCCGGATCACCCGGACCTGGCCGTCCAGCTCGACGCTGACCGTCGTGTCCGACACGCGCACGGTCACGGTCTGGCCTGCGTAGGGGCGGCCGAGGGAGACGACCTGGCGGCAGACCATGATCGTGCCTGTCGCGCTGACACGCCGCTGCACCCGCACGGGCTCGATACCCGGACGCGGCGGCGGTCCGGCCGGACGCAGGCCCCGCAGCCTGCGCACTTCCCCACCGGTCAGCGGGTTGGGCCGCGCCCGCAGCAGTTCCCGCGAGGACAGGTCGAAGAACGACAGCGTCTCGCCGTCGATCCGGATGCCCACCTGGCGGCCTCCGAGGATCTCCGCCGCCAGCACCTGGTGCCCGCCCAGACCCACCAGGCCGCTGTTGTTCACCACCCGGTCCACCTCGAACGCCGCCCCGTCGCCGGCCGGAAGCGGGGCCAATCCGGCCGCACGTCCGCCCCGGGCGGCCAGCCGTCCCAGATCCGCCACCGACAAGTGCGACCGCACGGTCTTGATCCGCGCCCCGGCGATCAGCAGATGGATCACCTGCGTGTCCGCCCAGAACGTCACAGTCAGCCCTGAGCGGGCCGGTCCGAGCCAGAACTGCTTGCCCGCCACCTGCAGATTCCCACTCGCAGGCACCACCCGCTCGAACTCCACAGGCCCACCGGGCTCCACCGGCACCACCGCCGACACCTCAGGCAGAGCAGCAGACACAGTCGGCTCTTCAGCCCGAGCCGCCCCCGGGTCCGGATCCGGGCCCGCCCGAGGTGTCCGCTGCTGCGGCACCAGCGCCAGCACTCCAGGGAGCTTCAAGCCCAGGATGTCCCGCTCCTCCTCGGCAACCGAGGCGAACCGGTCTCCCGGGGACTGCATGTCCAGCGCCTGATGCGGCCGCGAGGAGTTGTACTCCTCCACCCACGCATCCAGCGCCGTCTGAGCCTGCTCGATACTCTCAAACGCGCCGCACTCGTCGAGGAGTTCACGCCGCAGCGTCTGATGGAACCGCTCGACCTTGCCCGTCGTGGTCGGGGAAGCAGGCTGGGTGAGCCGGTGAGCGATCCCGTTCTCCCGGCAGATCCGGTCGAACAACACCTCACCGCCCTGCCCGAACCGGTCGGTGAACTGCTTGCCGTTGTCGGTCAGCACCTCCTCCGGCACCCCGAACCTCTGCAAGGCCCGGACGAACGCCGAGCAGACCCCCGCCCGGTCGCCCGCTCGACCACCGATGCGATCACGCAGTACCGGGAATGATCGTCCACCCCGGTCACGACCTTGGCCTCGGTCAACTCGCCCGTCACCGGGTCGACCAGCATCACGCCGCCGACGATGTCCATCTGCCACAACTGCATCGGACGGTCCCGCTGCCAGCACTTGTAATCCGACCGCTTCCGCCGCCGCACCCCCGGCACCACCAGCCCATGACGGACCAGGATCCGATACACGGTCATCCGCGACGGCACCGGATCCACCTGACCGGCCCGCTCCAGCACAAACGCGATCCACCGCGGACCCCAGCGAGGATGCTTGCGCCGCAGCTCACACACCGCCGCCTCCACCTCCGCAGAGGCCCGATGCGGACACGACGCCGGCCGACGCGAACGATCCACCAATCCCGCCAGGCCGGAGGCCTCATACCTCGACTTCCACCCGCTGACCGTCTGCCGCGACACCCCCAGCGACGCGGCGACCTCCGTCACCGTCGCACCCGCCAGCACCGCAAGCACAGCCCGATATCTCTGCTCGACGACCGACAACTCCACCAGAGCCAATCCCGGCCTCCCCACACACGCCGCAACGACGCGCACAGGAGAAGAGCCGAACACGGCCACCGTCAACCATCAGCTGGGACCGAAGTGTCAAGCATCTACCGGGACCGGACACTCTCCGCAGTCCGTCAGTAACCCCCACCACCCTGGTTACACCGTTCGTTTGACAGACCCGGTCTTGACGGTCTCCCGGCTGATCGCGGGGGCCGCGGCGGACCCGCTGCCGGACGACGGGCCGGCTGCCCCTTGCTCCTGCCCCCGAAGCCGCCGTGTCCTTCGTAGTGGCGGGACGTGGGGGACCGCGTGCTGGGTCCTGGCCCGCCGACCGAAAAGGATCCCGGCGCGGCCGGCGTCCGACGTGAACGCGTGCGGTCCCCGGTCGGACGACCAGGGACCACGGGGGACCGCTCAGACCTCGTGAGCGCGGCCGCCGCTCACTTCTCGGTCGGCTCCGGAGCCGGCGCGACGCCCGTCGGGCAGGACGCCCCCCAGTTCGTCTCGAACGGGTCGCCCAGCTCGACCCCGGTCCCGCCCAGCCCGCAGTAGCCCGCGGGGTTCTTGTCCAGGTACTGCTGGTGGTGGTCCTCGGCCGGGTAGAAGGGGCGGTCCTGCGCCGGGAGGATCTCCGTGGTGATCGTGCCGTGGCCGGAGGAGGTCAGGACCTCCTGGTAGGCGGCGCGGGAGGCCTCGGCCGCGGCGGCCTGGGCGGGGGTGTGGGTGTAGATCGCGGAGCGGTACTGGGTGCCCACGTCGTTGCCCTGGCGGAAGCCCTGGGTCGGGTTGTGGGACTCCCAGAAGGTCTTCAGCAGGCGGTCGTAGGAGAGCAGCTCCGGGTCGTAGACCACGCGGACGGCCTCCGTGTGGCCGGTCAGGCCCGAACAGACCTCCTCGTACGTGGGGTTCTCGGTGAAGCCGCCCTGGTAGCCGACCAGGGTCGTGTACACGCCCGCCGGGAGCCGCCAGAACGCGCGCTCGGCGCCCCAGAAGCAGCCCAGGCCGAAGTCGGCGGTCTCCAGACCCTCCGGGTACGGGCCGAGGAGGGGGGTGCCGAGGACGGTGTGCCGGTCGGGGACCTCGAAGGCGGGCACGGCGCGGCCCTTGAGCGCCTGCTCGGGGGTGGGCAGCTGGGGTGTGCGGCCGAAGAGCATGGGGTCTCCTGGGGATGGCGGAACGGGCTCGTGGTGCGGGCCGCCGGCCCCGCGGCGGGCGGCACTCGTACAACGGCCGGGGCCGCTGCCGCATTCCGGCCGGCTCCGGGGAGGCCACGGAGTGCAGCGGCGCCCCGCTCCCGCCGGCCGGTCACGCGCGCCGGCGGCGGCTTCGCGGCCGGCTCGGCGACGCCGCGTGCGGCGGGGTTCCGCTCCCTTCCCGCACGCGACCGGTGGGCCGGTGCGGCCAATGGGCGCGCAGGGGCGCCGAGCACGCCTGCGGGCCGGGCCCGGGGCACGCGGAGTGCGCCCTGCCGCAGGCCAGCAGGGTGGTCCGGGTCCGGTCCGTCAGCCGGGCAGGGGCACCGGACGGCCGCCGCCGGCCTCGTAGCCGGCCATCGCCAGGGCGCGGTAGCGGGCGAACGCGGCGGCCGGGGCGTCGTCCAGGATCCAGGGCAGCGCGCCGACGTGTCCGTCGACGTGCACCAGCTGGTCCAGGGCCTCCGCCCAGCGTTCGGCGCGCACCAGGAAGAAGACGAGCAGGTGGCGGACGTGCGCGGCCACCGGGTCGTCGGGGTCGGCCGTGTGCACCGCGTGGAGCGCGCCGTGGACGGCCCTGGTGACGACCTCGCTCCGGTGGAAGCCGGCGACCAGGTTCACCTCGGGCAGGTGCTCGAAGACCGCGAACAGCGGCAGCGCGGCGAGCAGCGAGCCCTCGGGGGCGCGGGCGGCGGCGGCCTCGGCGAAGGCGTACGCCTGCGCGCGCGAGCCGTGCCACTTCTCGCACCAGTACTGCAGCGCGGCCAGGTGGGCGCCCATGTGGTGCGGGGCGCGCTCCGTGACGTCCTGCCAGAGCTTTTCGAACTCCGGCGGCGGACAGGCGAGGCCGCGGGCGACGGACAGCTCGATCAGGTACGGGACCGGGTCGTCGGGGGCCGCGCACAGGGCGGCCTGCGCGCAGGCCTCGCGGGCCTCCTCCATGATGATCCGGAATTCGTCCGTGCCCGGTGCGGAGGTCCGCCACGCCTGCTGCGCCAGGAACTCGGCGTGCACCGCGGTCCCGCCCGCGTCCTTGGGCCGCTCGGCCCGCCACACCCTGAGCCACTGGCCGCCCGGGGTCTCGTGCACCCCGCCCGGCCGCTGCCGCAGCTCCAGGGCGGCGGCTCCGGCGAGCGCCTGCACGCGCTGCCAGCGCCACTCGTCCCCGGCCCCGGTGACCGCCAGCAGCCGGGCAGCCGCGGTGTAGTCCTGGGTGCGCTGCACCACGTCCAGGGCGTCCAGCAGGTCCTGGTCGGGGCCGGGCATCCGCACGTCCAGCTCCTCCTGGCGGACGAACCCGTACGCCGCCGGGTCCGGGGCGCCCCGGTGGCCCGCGCGAGGCCGCCCGCCCGCCCCGCGCCCGCGCCGGAACACCGGGAGCAGTACGAAGCCCGCCATGAGCACCGCCACGAGCAGCCAGAGAATCGCCATGCCACAAGCGAACCAGACGCCGCCGGCACTTGGCCAACCCCCGCGGCCGGACCGGTGGAGGACCCGGCCGCCCACCGCCGACCCGTGGACGACCCGCGCGCCGCCGGACCGCGGGCACCCCGGTCCCGGCCGTCCCCCCGGCCCCGCCCTGCCCCCGCCCCCGGGCCGGCCCGGGGGCGGGGGACACCACCATTCGGCCGGGCGCACTACGCTCAGTACCCATGAGCGACAGGCACATCAGTCAGCACTTCGAGACCCTCGCGATCCACGCGGGCAACACCGCGGATCCCCTCACCGGCGCGGTCGTCCCGCCGATCTACCAGGTCTCGACCTACAAGCAGGACGGCGTCGGCGGTCTGCGCGGCGGCTACGAGTACAGCCGCAGCGCCAACCCCACCAGGACCGCCCTGGAGGAGAACCTCGCCGCGCTGGAGGGCGGTTGCCGCGGCCTCGCCTTCGCGTCCGGCCTGGCGGCCGAGGACACCCTGCTGCGGACGCTGCTCACCCCCGGCGACCACGTGGTCATCCCGAACGACGCCTACGGCGGGACCTTCCGCCTCTTCGCCAAGGTCGCCACGCGGTGGCACGTGGAGTGGTCCGTGGCCGACACCGGCGACCCGGCCTCCGTCCGCGAGGCGATCACCCCGCGGACCAAGGCCGTCTGGGTGGAGACGCCCTCCAACCCGCTGCTCGGCATCACCGACATCGCCGCCGTCGCTCAGGTCGCCCGCGACGCGGGCGTCAGGCTCGTGGTCGACAACACCTTCGCCACCCCCTACCTCCAGCAGCCGCTGGCGCTCGGGGCGGACGTCGTCGTGCACTCCCTGACCAAATACATGGGCGGTCACTCGGACGTGGTCGGCGGCGCGCTGGTCGTCGCCGACCAGGCGCTGGGCGAGGAGCTGGCCTACCACCAGAACGCGATGGGCGCGGTCGCCGGTCCCTTCGACTCCTGGCTGGTGCTGCGCGGCGCCAAGACCCTCGCGGTGCGCATGGACCGGCACAGCGAGAACGCCACGAAGATCGTCGACATGCTGTCCCGGCACGCGCGCGTGTCGGGCGTCCTGTACCCGGGCCTGCCCGAGCACCCGGGGCACGAGGTCGCCGCCAAGCAGATGCGGGCCTTCGGCGGCATGGTGTCCTTCCGGGTCGAGGGCGGCGAGGAGGCCGCCCTCGAGGTGTGCAACCGCACCCGGGTGTTCACGCTCGGCGAGTCCCTCGGCGGCGTCGAGTCCCTCATCGAGCACCCCGGCCGGATGACGCACGCCTCCGCGGCCGGCTCCCCCTGGAGGTGCCCGCCGACCTGGTGCGGTTGTCCGTGGGCATCGAGAACGTGGACGACCTGCTGGAGGACCTGCACCAGGCGCTGGGCGGGTAGCCGCGTCTCACCAGCCGGTGACCGGTGGGGTCGTCCGCGACGGCGGCTCCACCCAGGGGTGCGCGCGCACCGCCCAGACGGTGAACGCGACGGCCGCGGCGCACAGCAGCAGCCACAGCAGCCGGCGGGCGAACCTGCGGCGCCGCAGGAGACGCGTGCCGCGCCGGACGGCCTCACCGTGCAGACCCGGCGGCACGGGCACCGGCGCCGCCTCCATGATCCGCCGTACGGCGGCCTCCCGCTCGGACCGGTTCACCGGGCCCGCCCGGCCGGCGGCCGCCTCATGAGGGCGCCGCCTTCGCGCTCGCCGCGCGGGGCGGCCGGGCGGGAGGGGCGCAGCAGGGTGGCCGTCGCGCGGTCGCAGAGGGCGCGCACGCGTTCGACGGGCAGTCCGAGCAGCGCCGCCGCCGGCTCCTCGGCGACACCCTCGTACACCCGTAGGACGAGGACCAGCCGTTCCCGCGGCGTGAGCACGGCGAGCGGACCGCGCGGGTCCGGGCGGGCGCGGCCGAACGCGCCGTGGTGCTGCCACGTCCGGCGCGCGAAGCGCGCGGCGAGGTGCCGGCGGGCGCAGTCGTAGGGGTCGTCGCCGCGCAACCGGTCCCAGCGGGCGTAGGTGTGGGCGAGCGCCGGCGCCAGCAGGCGCCGCGCGCGCGGGTTGGCGTCGGGCGCCTCCGCGGTGAGCAGCGTGGCGGTGTGCAGCAGCCGCGCCGCCGCGCCCGCGACGAACGCCTCGAACTCCCGGGCCCGGCGGGCACCGCGGGACGCCTGCCGATCACGCACCGCGCCTCCCCGAGGGCCCTCTCCGGTACGCACTCCGTACCGCGCACGACGCGGGACCCGATCCCATATGAGGCCGACGGCGGCCCGGGGTCAAGAGCCCGGACCGCAGCCGCGCGGGGCGGGGCTCAGGACGCCGGGGGCTGCTCCGCGGACGGCGCGCCCTGCACCGCCGTGCGGGCGGAGAGCGCGCCGTTGAAGCGCGTGAGGAGCGCGCAGAACTGCTCCCGCTCCTGCGGCGTCCAGTCGCGCGTCAGCTCGGCCATCAGCTGGCGCCGCGAGGAGCGCACCTCCTGCAGCCGGGCGGCCCCGCGCGGGGAGAGCTGGAGCACCACGGCCCGTCCGTCCTCCGGGTGCGAGGTGCGCTTGACGAGGCCGGTGTCGACCAGGGGGGCCACCTGCCTGGTGACCGTGGAGGAGTCGATGCCCATGCTCGCGGCGAGCGCCTTGACGCCCATCGGGCCCTCGTTGTCGAGACGGTTGAGCAGCAGGTACGCGGCGCGGTCCATGGTGTTGCGCACCTGCCCGACACCGCCGAGCCGGGTCTGTTCCGCTCGGCGGGCGAACACCGCCACCTCGTGCTGGAGGGTGTCGAGGAGGCCGGTGTCACCGACGGTCGTCATGTCCATCGACATTTCAGGTGTTGTGGGCATGGCCGGAGGCTCGCTTCATGAGGGGTGCTGGGTTGGGGGAACAGGGTACGCGGCCCGGCCGTGAACCGTACCGGCGCTGCGCGAACCGGTCCCGGAGCACGGTCGCTCGAAGCGGGTGCGCGCGAACTGCGAGACTTAGCCCATGAGCTATGGCACGGCCGACTCCTTGCGCTCCGTCACCCTCGACGACGTGCGCGGGGCCCAGAAGACGCTCTCGGGCGTGGCGCGGGTGACCGCGATGGAGAGCAGCCGCCACCTGTCCCGGCTGGTCGGCACACCGATCCACCTCAAGTGCGAGAACCTGCAGCGCACCGGCTCGTTCAAGCTGCGCGGCGCCTACGTCCGCATCGCCGGACTGCTGCCGGAGGAGCGGGCCGCCGGGGTGGTGGCCGCGAGCGCCGGCAACCACGCGCAGGGCGTGGCGCTGGCCTCCTCCCTGCTGGGCGTGCACGCCACCGTCTTCATGCCGAGGGGCGCCCCGCTGCCGAAGATCAGCGCGACCCGGGACTACGGCGCCGAGGTGCGCCTGCACGGCCAGGTGGTCGACGAGACGCTGGCCGCGGCCCAGGAGTACGCGGCCAGGAACGGCGCGGTGTTCATCCACCCCTTCGACCACCCGGACGTGATCGCCGGCCAGGGGACGGTCGGCCTGGAGATCCTGGACCAGTGCCCGCAGGTGCGCACGATCGTCGTCGGCATCGGCGGCGGCGGACTGGCGGCCGGGATCGCGGTCGCGGTGAAGGCGCTCAGGCCGGACGTCAGGATCGTCGGCGTGCAGGCGGAGGGCGCGGCGGCCTATCCGCCCTCGCTCGCGGCCGGCCGCCCGGTGCCGGTGCGCAACCCGGCGACGATGGCCGACGGCATCAGGGTGGGCCGGCCGGGCGCGGTGCCGTTCGGGATCGTGGAGCACCTGGTCGACGAGGTGCGCACGGTCAGCGAGGACCAGCTCTCGGCCGCGCTGCTGCTGTGCCTGGAGCGGGCCAAGCTGGTCGTGGAGCCGGCCGGGGCCAGTCCGGTCGCGGCCCTGCTGGGGGAGGCCGGCGCCGTCCCGGGGCCGGTCGTCGCCGTGCTGTCCGGCGGCAACGTCGACCCGGTGCTGCTCCAGCGGGTGCTGCGGCACGGCATGGCCGCGCAGGGCCGCTACCTGGCGGTCCGGCTGCGGCTGACGGACCGGCCCGGCGCCCTCGCCACGCTGCTCGGGGCGCTGTCGGCGACCGACGCGAACGTCCTGGACGTCAGCCACATCCGGACCGACCCCGGGCTCGGGTTCACGGAGGCGGAGGTGGAGCTGCACCTGGAGACGAAGGGCCCGGTGCACTGCGCCGAGGTCGGCCGGACCCTGCGCGACGCGGGGTACACGGTCATCGGCTGAGGGCGGGGACCCCGGCGCGTTCGCCGGCGCCCGCCGCACGACCCCCCGGCCGCGCCGCACCGCGGAGCGGAACCCGGCCGGCGCCACCGCGCGGGCGGCCCGTGTGCTGTTCGCCCGCCCGGCCGGTCCGCCCCGTGCAGCACCCGGTGCGGGCCCCGCCGGTCCGCCCGGTGCCGGCCGTCCCCGTCCTGCGCACCCGCGCGGTCCGCGGGCGCCGCTGGGCCACGGCATGACGACGCCCCCGCAGTCCGCCGGGCGGACTGCGGGGGCGCGACGGGGCGTCCGGGCGGGATCAGGCCGAGTACGGCTCGGCCTTCAGGATCCGCACCGAGGCCTTCTTGCCGTTCGGCAGCTCGTACTCCGCGTCCTCGCCGACCTTGTGGCCGATGACACCGGACCCCAGCGGGGACTGCGGCGAGTACGTCTCGACGTCGGCGCTCGCGTACTCGCGGGAGGCGAGCAGGAACGTCAGGGTGTCGTCCTCGTCACCGTCGAAGGCGATCGTGACGACCATGCCCGGCGCCACCGCGCCGTCGGCGGAGGAGGGAGCCTCACCGACCTTGGCGTTCTCGAGGAGCTGGGTCAGCTGGCGCACGCGCAGCTCCTGCTTGCCCTGCTCCTCCTTGGCCGCGTGGTACCCGCCGTTCTCACGCAGGTCGCCCTCCTCGCGCGCGGCCGCGATCTTGGCGGCGATCTCCGTGCGCGCAGGACCAGTAAGGTACTCAAGCTCGTCCTTGAGCTTGTTGTACGCCTCCTGGGTCAGCCAGGTGACGTTCTCGCTGGTCTGGGTCACAGGGTGCTCCTCGTCGGTACTGGGAAGACAAAAGCATCGCCCTACCCGGAAGAATGTTCCTTCTTGGATGGGCGAAACCACGAGCCTAACAATTCACGGGCCCCAGGGGGAGGACATAAGCCGTTATTTTCGCGTCAACGCAGGTCGCGGCCGACGCATTCCGGGTGACACCGGGCGATGTCCGGCGCGTCAGCCCGTGTGGCAGCCGAGCAGCTCGGCCGTCGTGCCCCTGGCCGTCGTGCGCAGCGTGACGACCTTGTCGATGCGCGTGGCCGGCCCGGTGAAGCGGAAGTCCGCCCGGCCCACCTCGGCGCCGTCCGCGGACTGGGAGCGCAGGGTGCAGTAGCCGGAGGCGCCGGAGTCCTTGTGGACCTCCAGGTGCACCCGCACCGCGTCGTCGGACGCCTGGAAGGCGACGACCTGGGCGCTGATCTGCGTCTCGGCGACGTAGTGGTAGGCGAAGTACCCCACCAGCGCGAGCAGGGCGGCGCCGAACACGGCCGCGGCGGCCTTGAGCCTGCGGTCGGCACGCTCGTCCGAGGAACGGCCGTAGCGGCCCTCGGGCAGCCGCGTGCTCGCCGTACTCATGATCGTCCTCTCCGCGGAATTATTCGCCCCCCGATTCCGTCACTATAGAAGCCCTCCCCCCGCCCCCCGACCGCCGCCCTGGACGACGTCCCACCGGACGGCACCTGTTGAATACCCGAAGACACGGGGCTCCGACTGACCGAGGAATGAGTCTTGACTGACCAGCTGCGACTGATGGCCGTACACGCGCACCCCGACGACGAGTCGAGCAAGGGCGCGGCCACCATGGCGAAGTACGTGTCCGAGGGGGTGGACGTGCTGGTGGTGACCTGCACCGGCGGAGAGCGCGGGTCCATCCTCAACCCCAAGCTGCAGGGGGACGCGTACATCGAGGAGAACATCCACGAGGTGCGCAGGAAGGAGATGGACGAGGCCCGCGAGATCCTCGGCGTCCGGCAGGAGTGGCTCGGCTTCGTCGACTCCGGCCTGCCCGAGGGCGACCCGCTGCCCCCGCTGCCCGAGGGCTGCTTCGCCCTGGAGGACGTCGACAAGGCGGCCGGCGAGCTGGTGAGGCAGATCCGCTCCTTCCGCCCGCAGGTGATCACCACCTACGACGAGAACGGCGGCTACCCGCACCCCGACCACATCATGACCCACAAGATCTCGATGGTGGCGTTCGAGGGCGCGGCGGACACCGAGAAGTACCCCGAGAGCGAGTTCGGGCCGGCCTTCCGGCCGCTGAAGCTGTACTACAACCAGGGCTTCAACCGCCCCCGCACCGAGGCGCTGCACCAGGCGATGCTCAACCGCGGCCTGGAGTCGCCGTACGGGGAGTGGCTCAAGCGCTGGAGCGAGATGGAACGCACCGAGCGCACGCTCACCACGCACATCCCGTGCGCGGAGTTCTTCGAGGTCCGCGACAGGGCGCTGATCGCGCACGCCACCCAGATCGACCCCGAGGGCGGCTGGTTCAGGGTGCCGATGGAGCTGCAGAAGGACGTCTGGCCGACGGAGGAGTACGAGCTGGCGAAGTCGCTCGTCGACACCTCCCTCCCCGAGGACGACCTCTTCGCGGGCATCCGGGACAATGCCTGACATGAGCGCAAGCCTGGCACTGACGCATCTCGCACCCCTCGCCCAGGAGGTCGACGAGAACAAGGTCACCCCCGGCGTCCTCGGCTTCATCGTCTTCGCGGTGATGGCCCTGGCCGTGTGGGGCCTGATGAAGTCGATGAACAAGCACATGCAGAAGGTCGACTTCAAGGAGTCCCCGGACGGCGCGGAACGGCAGAGGACCGGGTCCGCGCCGCAGCGGGACTGACCGGAGGCCGGGCCCCGGCCGGCACCGCCGCCCCGGCACCCCCGGGCGTGGCGGTCGCCGTCGTGCCCGGGCACCGGTTTCGTCCTCCCGCCGGCGCCCCGCCCCCGCCGGCGACCGCTCGTCCCGCGCGTCACCGTGGGAGAGTGGAGAGGTGAACCGACTGGCCCATGAGACGTCCCCGTACCTGCTCCAGCACGCCGACAACCCCGTCGACTGGTGGCCCTGGTCGGCCGAGGCCTTCGAGGAGGCCCGCAGAGCCGGGAAACCCGTGCTGCTGAGCGTCGGGTACTCCAGCTGCCACTGGTGTCACGTGATGGCGCACGAGTCCTTCGAGGACCGGGCCACCGCGGCCTTCATGAACGACCACTTCGTCAGTGTCAAGGTCGACCGCGAGGAGCGCCCCGACGTCGACGCCGTCTACATGGAGGCCGTCCAGGCGGCCACGGGGCAGGGCGGCTGGCCCATGACGGTGTTCCTCACCCCGGACGCCGAGCCCTTCTACTTCGGCACCTACTTCCCGCCCGCGCCCCGGCACGGCATGCCCTCCTTCCGGCAGGTGCTGGAAGGCGTCCGGCTGGCCTGGGAGGAGCGGCGCGACGAGGTCGGCGAGGTCGCCGGGAAGATCGTCCGCGACCTCGCCCAGCGGGAGATCGGCCACCACGGCGACGAGGCGCCCGGCGAGCAGGAGCTCGCCCAGGCCCTCCTGGGGCTCACCCGCGAGTACGACCCGCAGCGCGGCGGGTTCGGCGGCGCGCCGAAGTTCCCGCCGTCCATGGTGCTGGAGTTCCTGCTGCGGCACCACGCCCGCACCGGCGCCGAGGGCGCCCTGCAGATGGCCCGGGACACCTGCGAGCGGATGGCCCGGGGCGGCATCTACGACCAGCTTGGGGGCGGGTTCTCCCGCTACTCCGTGGACCGGGACTGGGTCGTGCCGCACTTCGAGAAGATGCTGTACGACAACGCCCTGCTGTGCCGGGTGTACGCGCACCTGTGGCGGGCCACCGGGTCGGCTCTCGCCCGCCGTGTCGCCCTGGAGACCGCCGACTTCATGGTCCGCGAACTGCGCACCGCCGAGGGCGGCTTCGCCTCCGCGCTCGACGCCGACAGCGACGACGGCAGCGGCCGGCCCGTCGAGGGGGCGTACTACGTGTGGACGCCCGAGCAGCTGCGCGCCACCCTCGGGGACCAGGACGCCGACATCGCCGCCCAGTACTTCGGCGTGACCGGGGAGGGCACCTTCGAGCACGGCCAGTCCGTCCTCCAGCTGCCCCAGCGGGAGACCGTCCTCGACGCGGAGAAGGTCGCCTCCATCAGGCGGCGCCTGTCGGAGCGCCGGGACCGGCGGCCGGCCCCCGGCCGGGACGACAAGGTCGTCGCCGCCTGGAACGGGCTGGCGGTCGCCGCGCTCGCCGAGACCGGCGCCTACTTCGGCCGGCCCGACCTCGTGGAGGCCGCCGTGGCCGCCGCGGACCTCCTCGTGCGCGTGCACCTCGACGAGCACGGCCGGCTCGCCCGGACCAGCCGGGACGGCCGCGTCGGGCCCAACGCCGGCGTGCTGGAGGACTACGCCGACGTCGCCGAGGGCTTCCTCGCCCTGGCGTCCGTGACCGGGGAGGGGGTGTGGCTCGACTTCGCCGGGCTGCTCCTGGACCACGTGCTCACCCGCTTCGCCGACCCCGGCAGCGGCGCCCTGTACGACACGGCGTCCGACGCCGAGCAGCTCATCCGCCGGCCCCAGGACCCCACCGACAACGCCACCCCGTCCGGCTGGTCGGCGGCGGCGGGGGCGCTGCTCGGCCTGGCCGCGCACACCGGTTCCGAGGCCCACCGCACGGCCGCCGAGCGGGCGCTCGGTGTCGTCAGGGCACTCGGGCCGCGCGTGCCGAGGTACATCGGCTGGGGCCTGGCCGTCGCCGAGGCGCTCCTGGACGGGCCCAAGGAGGTCGCGGTCGTCGGACCGGCCCTGGACGAGGAGCGGACGGCCGCCCTGCACCGCACGGCGCTCCTGGGCACCGCCCCGGGCGCGGTCGTCGCCGCGGGCACGCCGGACGGCGAGGGCTTCCCGCTGCTCGCCGGCCGCCCGCTGGTCGGCGGAGGGCCGGCGGCGTACGTCTGCCGCCACTTCACCTGCGACGCCCCGACGACCGACCCGGACCGGCTCCGTGCCGCGCTGAACGCGGTGCGGGCGGAGTGAGGCGTCAGCCGCGTCCGGCGTGCCCGGCCAGGGCCCGCTCCACGATGGCCTCCAGCTGTTCGTGGTGCGCGCCCTTCCAGTAGGCGCGACCGCAGGCCGAGCACTGCGCGAAGACGTCGTACGAGCGCTGGGTGCCGCCCTTGAGCTGGTCGGCGACCTCCTCCTTGGTGGCCCGGCGCAGCAGGCCGTTGCAGGCGGTGCAGCGGGTCCACGGGCGCAGCTCGGGCGCGAAGCGGCCCAGGACGTCGTCGAGCTGGTCCTCGGGGCGGGTGCTGTAGACGAAGGCGCCGGCCCACAGCTCACGGCGGCGCAGCAGGCCCCGGTCGCGGCTGAGCATGACCCGCCGCTCCGCCGCCGAGCGGGCGGCCAGCGCCGGGTCGCCGATGTCGGTCGACTCGTAGGCGGTGTCCACGCCGAGCAGGCGCAGGCGGCGGGCGAGGGTGCCGAGGTGGACGTCGAGGAGGAAGCGCAGCGGGGCGCCGGGGACCCGCTGGGGGCGGGCGACCGCCCGCACCGAGACGTGCTCGCCCCCGGCCGGGACGTGCGACACGGGCACCTCGCGGCCGTCCACGACCAGCGCGCCGACCTCGGTCAGCGGGATGCCGAGGGACTCCACGGCGTGGCCGAGGGACGAGACGCCGTCCGTGGTGAGCGCGGTGGCCCCGGTGCGCCGGGCGGACGGGACGAACAGGTGCAGGGCGGGAGCGACTTCGACGTGGATCTCGGGTCCGTTCACCCCGTCAGGATGGCACGCGGCCGGTGCGCGGCGGTCAACGGCCGTCGCGGCGCAGACCGTGCTCCAGGGTGTCCAGGGCGCGGTTGAGGAGGGCCTCGAAGTCGTCCCGGTGGCCGTTCTCGGCCCAGTACATGGAGACCTCCATCAGGCCGCCGATCAGGGACATGGCGTAGACCCGCACCTCCAGGCCGTCCGGGTCGTGGCCGGTGCGCTCGGCGATGGCCCGGCAGAGCGTGCGGCCGGTGACCGACATGCTCTCCATCATCCGGGAGCGCACCGCGGGCACCTGCACCATCAGGTGCGTCCGCAGCCGGGAGACGCGCGCGTCCTCCTCGACGCCGATGCGGACGGCCTCCCGCATCACGTGGCGCAGGGAGTCCAGCCACGGCTCGTCCGCCGGCCGGGCCCGCAGCCGCTCCAGGACGACCGAGTCGTACTCGTCGGTGAGGACGATGTCCTCCTTGGTCGGGAAGTACCGGAAGACGGTCGACGGCGACACCTCCGCCCGGTCGGCGATCTGGTCGATCGTCGTGGCGTCGTAGCCCTGCTCCTCGACCAGGGCGTACGTCGCCGCGCGGATCGCCTCCCGGGTCCTGGTCTTCTTGCGCTCCCGCAGGCCGGGGCGGGGGCGGTCGGCGGGGGCGGTGCTGGTGGAGTGTGCGGCCGTCATGACGGTCATTGTCCGGCACCGGCCACGGGAGCGGCCACGGCCGGGGGCCCGTCCTCCTCCCGCCCGGCGTGCCGGGCGGGAGGCGCGTCCGGCAGCAGCAGCGCCGCCAGCAGGGCGGTGACCAGGGCCGCGGCCCCGCACACCAGCAGCACCAGGTCCACGCCGTGGACGTAGGCGGCGTCCGCGGAGGCGGTCAGGCGGGCCGAGCCGGTCCGTGCGGCCACCAGGTGCGCGGCGACCGCGGACTGTCCGGCGGTGTGCGCGGCGGGGGCGGGCAGTCCGGCCACGTCGAGCCGGTCGGCGGGCAGCGCGGCGAGCGCGCCGTCCATGGCGGGGGCGACCGAGAAGCCGAAGCCGAGGCCCGCGACGGCCAGCCACGGCGCGGTGAAGCCGTAGCCGGAGCCGGCCGTCGTCCGGCTGCCCACCAGCGGCGGGGGTCGCGGCCCGCCCCGTCCGAGTGGGTGACAGTAACCATGAAGTGAAGGTAACTGTCAAAAACTAGTCATAGTCAACTGGCATCATCTTGCGGTAGGGCGGCCCGGGCATGGAAAAGGCCACGGCTCGCGAGCCGTGGCCTCAAGGGGCGGGGAGGGGTTACGCGTGCCGGTACGCCACCAGGGAGATGCCCACGTAGTGGGCGGCGAACGCGGCCAGCGTGAGGGCGTGGAAGACCTCGTGGAAGCCGAACCAGTGCGGTGACGGGTTGGGCCGCTTGATGCCGTAGATCACGCCGCCCGCGCTGTACAGCAGGCCGCCGGTGACCACCAGGACCAGGACGGCGACGCCCCCGGCGTGCAGGAAGTCGGGCAGGAAGAAGACGGCCGCCCAGCCCATCGCGATGTAGCAGGGCGTGTAGAGCCAGCGGGGCGCGCCGACCCACAGGACGCGGAAGGCGATGCCGGCGCCGGCCGCGGCCCAGATGCCCCACAGCAGCCACCGCCCCTTCGCGTCGGGCAGGAGCAGGATCGTGAGCGGGGTGTAGGTGCCCGCGATGATCAGGAAGATGTTGGCGTGGTCGAGGCGGCGCAGGACGCCGTCCATCCGGGGACTCCAGGTGCCCCGGTGGTACAGCGCGCTGATCCCGAAGAGCAGGCACGCGGTCAGGGCGTAGACGCCGCAGGCGACGCGGCCCCTGGTGGAGTGGGCGAGCGCGGTCAGGACGAGCCCCGCGACGAGCGCGGCCGGGAACATGCCGAGGTGCAACCAGCCCCTGAGTCGGGGTTTGACCGGGTGCGGCAGGGAGAGCGCCACGGGACCGCGGCCGGTGGCCTGCGTGTCCGGGGGCGCGTCGGAGGCGGACGCAGTCATGCGGGCATGGTACCCACGCCCCGCGGGCCCGGGGCGAACGCGACCGGCGGGGCGGAACGCAAAGGGCTCACCCGCCGGAGGTCATGAGAGCGCAAAGGACCTCGAAAACCATGGCAATCGTCACGCCGCTCACCTGTGAGGCCCCCTGGACAGATGGGCGCTTCCATCGCAGGATCAAATGAGTGCCGTCGGCACCGGATGAGCGGCTGCGAAGCGTCCGGGTCGCAGCCCCCACGGGGCGACAAGTCAAAAATCCCTCTTTTAGGAGCAATCGTGGCGCGCGACATCGCGGCTCCCAGCGTCCTGCCCACCCGCCATCGGGAACTGGTCTCGTGGGTCAACGAGATCGCCCAACTGACCCAGCCGGACGACGTGGTCTGGTGCGACGGATCCGAGGCCGAGTACGAGCGCCTGTGCGAGGAGCTCGTCGAGAAGGGCACCTTCACGAAGCTCGACCCGGTCAAGCGCCCGCACTCCTACCACGCCGCCTCCGACCCGACCGACGTCGCGCGGGTCGAGGACCGCACCTTCATCTGCTCCGAGAAGGAGGAGGACGCGGGCCCGACGAACCACTGGAAGGCCCCCGCGGAGATGCGGGAGGTCTTCCGGGGCTCCGGCGGCGAGGGCGGCCTGTTCCGGGGCTCCATGCGGGGCCGCACCATGTACGTCGTCCCGTTCTGCATGGGCCCGCTCGGTTCCCCGCTGTCCGCGCTCGGCGTGGAGATCACCGACTCCGCCTACGTCGCCGTCTCCATGCGCACGATGACCCGCATGGGCCAGGACGTGCTGGACGAGCTGGGCGAGGAGGGCTTCTTCGTCAGGGCCGTCCACACCCTCGGCGCCCCGCTGGAGCCGGGACAGCGGGACGTGCCCTGGCCCTGCAACAGCACCAAGTACATCTCCCACTTCCCGGAGACCCGCGAGATCTGGTCCTACGGCTCGGGCTACGGCGGCAACGCCCTGCTCGGCAAGAAGTGCTACGCCCTGCGCATCGCCTCCGTCATGGCCCGCGACGAGGGCTGGCTGGCCGAGCACATGCTGATCCTCAAGCTCACCCCGCCCCAGGGCGGGTCCAAGTACGTCGCCGCGGCCTTCCCCTCGGCCTGCGGCAAGACGAACCTCGCCATGCTGGAGTCCACGATCCCCGGCTGGACCGTGGAGACCATCGGCGACGACATCGCCTGGATGCGCTTCGGCGAGGACGGCCGCCTGTACGCGATCAACCCCGAGGCCGGGTTCTTCGGCGTCGCGCCCGGCACCGGTGAGCACACCAACGCCAACGCCATGAAGACGCTGTGGGGCAACGCGGTCTTCACCAACGTGGCGCTGACGGACGACGGCGACGTGTGGTGGGAGGGCATGACGGAGGAGCCCCCGGCCCACCTGACCGACTGGAAGGGCAACGACTGGACCCCCCGGTCCGGGACCCCGGCCGCCCACCCGAACGCCCGCTTCACGGTGCCCGCCGCCCAGTGCCCGATCATCGCGCCCGAGTGGGAGGACCCCGGGGGCGTGCCGATCTCGGCGATCCTCTTCGGCGGACGGCGCGCCAGCGCGGTACCGCTGGTGACGGAGTCCTTCGACTGGAACCACGGCGTCTTCCTGGGCGCCAACGTGGCCTCGGAGAAGACGGCGGCGGCCGAGGGCAAGGTCGGCGAGCTGCGCCGCGACCCGTTCGCGATGCTGCCGTTCTGCGGCTACAACATGGGCGACTACATGGCCCACTGGATCGACGTGGCCAGGGGCAGGGACCAGTCCAAGCTGCCGAGGATCTACTACGTCAACTGGTTCCGGAAGAACGACGAGGGCGCGTTCGTCTGGCCGGGCTTCGGCGAGAACTCCCGGGTGCTGAAGTGGATCGTGGAGCGGCTGGAGGGCAGGGCGGAGGGCGTGCGGACGCCGATCGGCATCCTGCCGGCCAAGTCGGCCCTGGACACCGACGGCCTCGAACTGAGCGAGTCCGACCTGGACTTCCTGCTCACGGTGGACACGCAGGTGTGGCGCGAGGAGGCCTCCCTCATCCCCGGACACCTCGACACCTTCGGCGACCACACGCCGAAGGAGCTGTGGGACCAGTACCGCGCCCTGGTGGAGCGCCTGGACTGAGCCCCGCGGCCGGCCCGGTGCGGGCCGGCCCGCACCGGGCCGGGCCGGTGCCGTGCGTGGCGCCCGGTCCGCGCGTCGCTGCGGGTGCACGCGGACCGGGGCCGATCGGGGGGACCGGCGCGGATCAGGGGGTGGCGGTGAGTTCCCTGGGGCCGGTCAGGGCGGCGGCGTGCGCGTCCATCCGCTGCGCCGACAGGATCGCCGCCGCGGTGTCGGCGCGCGAGGCGGCGACCACCAGCGCGCGTCCCGCGAGGGCGTGCGCCCGCCGGTGCAGCGCGGCGGGCCGGTCCTCGGCGGCCGGCGCGGCCCGTACCGGCGTGCGGCCTCCCCGCAGCCGGGCCACCTGTCCGGCCAGCCGCTCGGCCGCGGTGTCCAGCTCGGCGGACGGCACCAGGGCGCGCAGCTCGTCGGTGACGGCGAGCAGTGCGGCGAGGTGCCCGGCGAGCTGGATGTCCAGTTCCTCCTCGCGGGAGCGGTGGGGGAAGTCGGAGGGCGGGCTGTCGGCCGCCGTGCTGTGGACCGACTTGGTGCGGATCGGTTCGTACATGGGACGGCCTCCTGTGCGCTGACAGGAAACCATCCTACCTTGGATTTCGTCTAAAGTTGACGTGGGTCACGGCCTGTACCGCGTCCGTGCCTCTGTGCTACGGCTGGCCGTAGCCGTCCAGGAAGGTGCCGATGCGGGTGATCGCGTCCCTGAGGTCGCCGACGGCCGGCAGGGTCACCACCCGGAAGTGGTCGGGTTCGGGCCAGTTGAAGCCGGTGCCCTGGACGACCATGATCTTCTCCTGGCGCAGCAGGTCCAGCACCATCCGCCGGTCGTCCCTGATCCGGAACACCTGGGGGTCGAGGCGCGGGAAGAGGTACAGCGCCCC
This sequence comes from Streptomyces sp. TG1A-8, assembly GCF_030499535.1. Lineage (NCBI taxonomy): Bacteria > Bacillati > Actinomycetota > Actinomycetes > Kitasatosporales > Streptomycetaceae > Streptomyces > Streptomyces sp. TG1A-8. The sequence continues at coordinate 2,684,524 of NZ_JASTLB010000001.1, read as the reverse complement.
CTTGGGCCGCACGCAGCTCACCCCCGGGATCTGCGTCAGCAGGTCGTAGGCCACGTCCAGTTGCTCCTTCAGCCGGCCGCCCGGCAGGACCAGGTCGTTGATCGTCTGGCGTCCGCTGAGCGCGGCGACCACGCCGTGCTGCCCGGGCATGTTGGCGCACAGCCGCATGTTCGCCAGGATCGTCAGGCCCTCGATGTAGGAGTCGGCGTGGGCGCGCGGGCCGGAGATCGCCATCCAGCCGACGCGGTACCCGGCCACCCGGTAGGCCTTGGACATGCCGTTGAAGGTGAGGGTGAGCAGGTCGGGGGCGACCTTGGCGGTCGGGGTGTGCGTGGCGCCGTCGTAGAGGATCTTGTCGTAGATCTCGTCCGAGCAGACCAGCAGGTTGTGGCGGCGGGCGATGTCGGTCAGGCCCTTGAGCACCGCCTCGCCGTACACCGCGCCCGTCGGGTTGTTCGGGTTGATGACGACGATGGCCTTGGTGCGGTCGGTGACCTTGCGCTCGACGTCGGCGAGGTCGGGCATCCAGTCGGACTGCTCGTCGCACCGGTAGTGGACCGCGGTGCCGCCGGAGAGGGACACGGCGGCGGTCCACAGCGGGTAGTCGGGGGCCGGTACGAGGACCTCGTCCCCGTCGTCCAGCAGCCCCTGCATGGCCATCACGATCAGCTCGGAGACGCCGTTGCCCACGAAGACGTGCTCGACGTCCGTCTCGATGCCGAGCGTCTGGTTGTGCATGACGACCGCGCGGCGGGCGGCCAGCAGGCCCTTGGCGTCGCCGTAGCCGTGCGCCGTGGAGACGTTGCGGAGGATGTCCTCCAGGATCTCCGGGGGACACTCGAAGCCGAACGCGGCCGGGTTGCCGGTGTTGAGCTTCAGGATGCGGTGGCCGGCCGCCTCCAGCCGCATCGCCTCCTCGAGCACCGGACCCCGGATCTCGTAACAGACGTTGGCGAGCTTGGTCGACTGGATCACCTGCATGCCGGTGAGCTTACGGCCCGGTAACGCCTCATGGCTCGTGTTTTCCGCCACGCGGGACCGGGCGTTTCGCGCGCGGGCCGCCGCCGGCCGTCCCGGGGGAGGGTGCCGCCCGTTCCCGCTCGCGCACCGCCTCCGGTGCGCGCCGCCCGCTGCGCGGCCCCGTCCCCTCCGCATCCGCGCAGGCCCCGGCACCCTCCGTCCGCCGGGGCGCGGCCGCGCGGGACACCCCCGTCGACCGGTCGGATCAAGCCATGTGACGTGACGTCGGTGACGCGCGTGGCGTACGGCTCCTTGCCCCCGCACGCCCCCGTCATGAGAATGCCCATGACAAGACAGGCGGCCGGAAGATCTCCGGCCGCCCATGTCTGCAGAGGGGACCCCACATGAACAAGCCTCTCCTGGCCGCGCTCACCTCCCTGGCCATCACCGGGATCGGCGCGGCACCCGTGGTCGCCGCGCCGCAGGCCAAGGCGGTGACCGTCAGCTACGCCGGGACCGTCTCGCTCAGCAACTGCTCCGGTTCGGTCGTCCGCCTCCCCGGCTCCGCGGACAGCGACCCGGCGCTCGTGCTGAGCAACGGCCACTGCCTGGAGACCGGCTTCCCGGCCCCCGGCCAGGTCATCACCGGCCAGTCCTCCAGCCGCACCTTCGGCCTGCTGAACTCCGCCGGCACCAAGGTCGCCACGCTCCGTGCCAACCAGGTCGTCTACTCGACCATGACGGACACGGACGTCACGATCTACCGCCTCACCTCGACCTACGCGCAGATCAAGAGCGCGTACGGCATCAGCGCGCTCACGCTGAACGACAGCCACCCGGTCGCCGGCACCGCCATCAAGGTCGTCTCCGGCTACTGGAAGCGGACCTACAGCTGCAACGTCGACGGGTTCGTGTACCGGCTGAAGGAGGGCAGCTGGACCTGGAAGGACTCGCTGCGCTACACCTCCGCCTGCGACACCATCGGCGGCACCTCCGGCTCCCCGGTGATCGACACGGCCACCGGCAAGGTGATCGCCGTCAACAACACCGGCAACGAGGACGGCGGGCGCTGCACGGATAACAACCCGTGCGAGGTCGACCAGAGCGGCAACGTCACCGTCCGCCAGGGCATCAACTACGCCGAGGAGACCTACCAGATCCCGGCCTGCTTCACGACCGGCAACACGCTGAACCTCAACGCGGCCGGCTGCACCCTGCCCAGGCCGTGAGGCCGCCGGCGGGGCGGCCGGTCACACCGGTGTGCGGCGGACCGCCCGGCCGGCCAGCACGTCCGTCCGCTTGCCGTCCTCGATGACGAAACGGCCGTCGACGAGGACGTACGGGATCCCCGCCGGGAGGCTGCGGGGCGCCGCGAAGGTGGCGCCGGGCGCGACCGTGTCCGGATCGAACAGGACCAGGTCCGCCCGGTAGCCCTCGCGCACCAGTCCGCGGTCCGGCAGCCGCAGCCGGGCCGCGGGCCGTGCGGTGAGGTGGGCGACGCACTCCTCCAGCGGGAGGACGCCCAGCTCCCGCACGTAGTGGCCGAGGTAGCGGGGGAAGGTGCCGTAGGCCCGCGGGTGCGGCTTGCTGCCCCGCAGGATGCCGTCGGAACCGCCGGTGTGGACGCGGTGCCGCATGATCGCGCGGACGTTCTCCTCGTGGCCCACGTGCTGGATGATCGTCGTACCGAGCCGGTCGCCGGTCAGCAGGCGGCGCGCGGTCGCCCAGGGGCTCTCGCCGCGCAGGTCCGCCGCCTCCCGGACGGTGCGGCCCACGTGATCGGCGAGGGCCGGGTCGCTCACGCCGGAGATCTCGACCGTCTCCCACGCCACGGGGACGCCGTGGCAGCCGTCCGAGCCGGTCACCTCCAGGTCGTGCCGGATCCGCTCGGCCGTCGCCGGGTCGGCGAGCCGGGCCAGGACCGCCTCGGGGCCACCCTCGCCCGCCCAACTCGGCAGCAGCGCGGCCAGCGTGGTGCAGCCGGGCGTGTAGGGGTAGGTGTCCAGCGTGATGTCCGCGCCGGAGTCCAGCGCCCGGTTCGAGCAGGGCCAGCAGTTCGGGCGCCCGGCCCTCGTTGACGCCGAAGTTCAAGGTGGCGTGGGTCAGGTGCAGCGGGCAGTCCGCCTCCCGGGCCAGTCGGATCATCTCGGCGTAGGCCGCCAGGGCACCGGCGCCGTAGGAGCGGTGGTGCGGGCAGTAGTAGCCGCCGTACCGCGCCACCACCCGGCACAGTTCGCCCAGTTCGGCGTCGCGGGCGTACATGCCGGGCGTGTAGGTGAGCCCGGACGACAGGCCGACCGCGCCCTGTTCGAGGCCCTCCGCGACCAACTGCCGCATCCGGTCCAGCTCCGCGGGCGTGGCCGCACGGTCCTCCCAGCCGACGGCGAGCGCGCGGACCGTGCCCTGCGGGATCAGGTAGGCCGCGTTGACGGCGATCCCGCGGTCCAGCCGGTCCAGGTACTCGCCGACCGTGCGCCAGTCGAAGTCGATGTCGTCGCCGTGCCCGTTCCAGCCGGTGATCGTCCGGCGGACCTCCGCCAGCGTCCGGTCGTCCACCGGCGCGTACGACAGGCCGTCCTGGCCGATCACCTCCAGCGTGACCCCCTGCGCGGCCTTCGCGCTGTGGTCGGGGTCGCGCAGCAGGGCCAGGTCGGAGTGGGCGTGCATGTCGATGAAGCCGGGGGAGAGGACAAGGCCCGCGGCGTCCAGCTCCCGCACCGCGCCCGGGCGCTGGCAGTCGGCCGCGGCGGCCTCCTTGACGATGGAGACGATCCGGCCGCCGTCCACCACCACATCGGCGCGGTACGAGGGCTCTCCGCTGCCGTCGACCACGTCCGCGTCCCGGACGACGAGTTGTTCCACGGTCGGCGACCCCCTAGAAGAACGTGCGGATGTAGTCGACGACCGTCCCGTCCGCCGCCACGAGCGGGATCAGCTGCCACTTGTCGAAGGCCGTGCACGGGTGGGACAGCCCGAACCCGATCCAGTCGCCCACCTCCACGTCCGCCTCCGGCGCCGTGCGCAGCCAGGTGTGCTGGTCGGACAGGCCGGTCACCGAGATGCCGGCGGCCGGGCGCTCGGCGCCGTCCCGGCGCACCACCTGGGCGCAGGGCGGGTCCAGGTCGTGGGAGGCGTCGCGCTTGCCCGCGTTGGCGAAGGCCTGCTCGGAGCAGGGGCGGGAGACGACCTGCGCCCACAGCCGGAGCGCGGACTCCAGGGCGCCCTCCTGCGGCACGCGGGTGAACGGGGTGAGCCGGCGGTAGTGCCCGTCGTCGTGCGAGACGTACGCGCCGGAGCGCAGCAGCTTCAGAGCCGGCCGGGACAGTTCGGGGAGTTCGGCGAGGACGTCGGCGACGGTGTCGAACCAGGCGCTGCCGCCCGCGCTCACCACGATCTCGTCGGTCCCGGCGAACCGGCCCGCCCCGTCGAACGCGGCGGCCAGCGCGGTGAGCCGGCGCAGGTAGGCCCTCACCCGCTCCGGGTCGGCCCGCGGCACCTCGCCCTCGTAGCCCGCCACGCCGACCAGCCGCAGGGTGCGCGTGGCGGCCACGGCTTCGGCGACGGCCGCGCACTGCGCCTCCGTGCGCGCCCCGGTACGGGCGCCCTCGCCGGCGGCCAGTTCCACCACGACGTCCACCGGGCGGGCCGAGCCGCGCAGGGCCGCGTCCATCAGCTCCACCCCGCGCACGGAGTCGGCGTAGCAGACGAAGCGGAAGCCGGGGTCGGCCGCCAGGTCCGCGGCGACGCGGCGCAGGGCGGCCGGGTCGACCAGCTGGTTGGCCAGGAAGATCCGCCGGACGCCGAACGCGCGGGCCACCCACACCTGGTGGGGCACCGCCAGGGTGATGCCCCACGCCCCGTGCCCGATCTGGCGGTGGAACAGCTGCGGGGCCATGGAGGTCTTGCCGTGCGGGGCGAAGGCGAGGCCGTGCCGGGCGGCGTACGTCTCCATGAGCGCGAGGTTGTGCTCCAGGCGCTCGGCGGACAGGGCGAGGACGGGGGTGGTGAAGCCGCCGGTGAACAGGTTGCGCCGCTGGGCGGCCAGTTCGGCGACGGTCAGGCCCGCGGCGTCCGGCGGCAGGCCCTTGAAGCGGTGGTCGACGCGTTCCCCGGCGAGGCGGGCGAGGGCTTCGGCGCCGGTGTCACGGACCATGCGGGCCTCCCGAACGTACGGTGTTGCGGATGGTGCAACGTCCATTGCGTGTACCGCTTGCGGCTGTCTAACATCTCGCCCAGGGCGGGGTCAACGGAGCACCGCCGATTCCAGGACCGACGAGGAGCGCCGCCACCGTGACCGCCGACGGCCCCTCCAGCGCCGCCCGCGGCCCCGCGGCCGCCGGCGCGCGGAGCGTGGAGGCCGTGGACGTCGTCGCGCTCGGCGAGTCCATGGTCACCTTCCTGCCCACCCGCCCGGGCCGCCTCGCCGACGTCCCCTCCTTCACGCGGACCATCGGCGGAGCCGAGTCCAACGTGGTGTGCGCGCTGGCGGCGGCGGGACACCCCACGCGCTGGGTGAGCCGGGTCGGGGCGGACGGGTTCGGGACGCACCTGGTGGAGCGGATCGCCGGGTACGGGGTGGACACGAGCGCCGTCACCGTCGACCCGGACCGGCCGACCGGCGTCTACTTCCGCACGGCCGCCGACCGGGCCGGCGACGCCCACGAGGTGGCGTACTACCGGGCCGGTTCGGCGGCCTCCGCCATGAGCGTGCACAACGTCGGCCCGGAGGCGGTCCGGGCGGGGCGCGTGCTGCACCTGTCGGGGATCACGGCGGCGCTGTCCGCCGGCTGCCTCGGACTGCTGCGCGCACTGACGGCGCCCGGCCCCGGCCGCCCCCTGGTCTCCTTCGACGTCAACCACCGCCCGGCCCTGTGGCGCCACCGGGACGACGCCCTCGTCCTGCGCGACCTGGCGAACCGCGCCGACCTCGTCTTCGTCGGCGCGGACGAGGCACAGGCGGCCTGGGGCGTGCCGGGCGACGCGGAGGCGATCCGCGCGTGCCTGCCGGAGCCGGCGGTGCTGGTGGTCAAGGACGGGCACAGGGGGGCGACGGTGTTCGCGGACGGGGCGACCGTGTCCGTCCCCGCCCCCGCCGTCGACGTGGTGGCGGCGACGGGCGCCGGAGACGCCTTCGCGGCGGGTTTCCTCTCCGCCACCCTGCGCGGCCGTCCCCTGCGGGAACGGCTCAGGCACGGCCACCTCATGGCCGCCGCCGCCCTCACCGTCCCCGGCGACCTCGCCGCACCCCCGGCCCGCGGCCACGCCGACCGCCTGGCCGCCCTCGACGACGGCGCATGGGGGAGACTGCGGTTCGGCCCCGGCTGGACGCGGGCCGAGCAGGCCCCCCAGGAGGCGATCACCCCATGAGCCAGACCGTCGACCGCGCGCTGAGCATCCTGCCGCTGCTCGCCGAGGGCCCCGCCGACCTCGGCCGGGTCGCCGACCGCCTCGGCGTCCACAAGTCCACGGCCCTGCGCCTCCTGCGCACCCTGCACCGGCACGGCCTGGTCCACCGCCAGTCCGACCAGCGCTACCGCCTCGGCGCCCGCCTGTTCGCCCTCGCCCAGGAGGCGATGGAGAGCCTCGACGTCCGCGAGATCGCCCACCCGCACCTGGTCCGGCTCAACGAGCGGTGCGGCCACACCGTCCACCTCGCCGTCCACGAGGAGGACGAGGTGCTCTACATCGACAAGGTGGAGAGCCGTTACCCGGTGCGGATGTACTCGCGCATCGGCAAGCCCGTCGCGCTCACCGTCGCCGCCGTCGCCAAGCTGCTCCTGGCCGACCTGCCCGAACCCGAGCGGCGCGCCCTCGCGGACCGGATCGACTACCCCTCGTACACGCCCCGCTCCACCCCGAACGCCGCGGCCTTCCTGCGGGAGCTGGAGCAGGTGCGCGAACAGGGGTGGGCCACCGACCTCGGCGGCCACGAGGAGTCGATCAACTGCGTGGCGGCCCCCGTGCGCGGCGCCGACGGCCGGGTGGTCGCCGCGATGTCGGTGTCCGCCCCGAACGTCGTCGTCCCCGCCGACGAACTGCTCGCCCTGCTCCCGCAGGTGCGCCGTACCGCGGACGCCATCAGCGCCGAGTACTCCGGACGAACTCCAGTGAAGGACCCCATCGCATGACCGAGAAGACCGCGCTCACCCCGAGCACGCACACCACGCCGCCCGCGATGTTCTCCCACGGCGTGCGCAAGGGCGGCATCCTGCAGGTCGCCGGCCAGGTCGGCTTCCTGCCCGCCGAGGAGGGCAGGCCCCCGACGCCCGCCGGGCCCACCCTGCGCGAGCAGACCCTGCAGACCCTCGCCAACGTCAAGGCGGTCCTCGAAGAGGGCGGCGCGGACTGGGACGACGTGATGATGATCCGCGTCTACCTCACCGACGTGGACCACTTCGCGGAGATGAACGAGGTCTACAACGCCTACTTCCAGGAACAGCGCCTCACCGGGCCGCCCGCCGCCCGCACCACCGTCTACGTCGGCCTGCCGGCCGGCCTGCTCATCGAGATCGACGCGCTCGCCGTCCTGGACTGACGCGCGCCGGGGCGCCACGTGACGGTGCGTCCGGTACGACGCCCGCGCTCTCGGCGCGGCGTCACCGGCGTTCGCCTTCCGTGTTCCGCCTTCCGCGCTCCGCCCGCCGGCTCGTCACCCGTGGCGGTCGGGGCCCGTGGGGGCACGGGGGCACCGGGCGCCCTGCGGCGGCATCGCCCGGCCGAAGGAGCCGAAGCACCCGAAGGAGCCGTACGTCCTGAGGCCTTGGCCCAGGTGCGTCCGCCCGGTGCCAGCGGTCCCGCGCGGATCGAGGAGGTCCGCGCCCCGTCCCGCGAACGGGCGGCGCCCGCGGGACGGGCGGTGGTGGCACCGGTACCGGGGGACGGGATCCGGCCGCGGCGCACCGTCTTCACGGACGAGTGGGCCCGGAGCGGGGAGGGGACCGGTGGGCTGACTGGTTCCGGCACAGGGAAGTCGTCCATACTGCCGCCGTGGAGCAGCGCATAGGATCGAGCAGCCAGCCCCTGAAGGGCGAGCCCGTCAAGGGCGCCGGGTTCGACCCGGCCTTCATCCCGGGGATCACCGCGCCCGCGACGGCGGCCGAGCCGGAGGACGCGGAGTCGGCGGGGCCCTCGCGGTCGCCGGAACCGGAAGGCGCCGCGGAGGGGGAGGAACGGCCGGCCGGGCCGGCGGCGGAGGCCGTGGCGGAGGAGGAGGGCGCGGACGAGGAGCAGGCCCCCGGGGGCCCCGTCTTCGAGGCCGCCGACCGCCGCGCCCGGATCGTCGCCGACCGCCGCGGTGTCCGCCTCAGCCTGGACGAGGAGGCCTGCGAGTTCCGCTGGAACGAGATCGCCGCGGTCGAGACGGAGTCCGCCCGCTTCGGCAAGCGCTTCACCGTCACGGTGCACACGCCCGAGCGCCGCTGGTACCCGATCGAGATCGAGGCCGCGTCCAGGTCGCGCTTCAAGGAGTGGGAGACGCGGCTGGACGAGGTCCTGGACGCGTACTTCGAGGAGGCCTAGGGGCCCCGTCGTCCGGACTTTCGCCGGCCCGGACGCGGGCCCCGGCCGGCGGGACGGGGCCCGCGTCGACGCCCGGGCCCCGAGGGGGCCCGGGCGTCGACGCGCCGGAGAAGGGCGGCCGGGCCCGGCGGGCCGTCCCGCCGGTGTCAGCCCAGCGCGTGCACGTGCGTTCCCACCGAGTTCGACCACGCGTTGTTCGACGTCGCGTCCCAGTTGGTCGACCAGGTCATCGCACCGCGCAGGTCGGGGTAGGTCCTGGACGGCTTGAAGGTGCCGCAGTTCGTGCCCTTGGCCAGGCAGTCCAGGGCGTTGTCGACCACCGTGGGGGACACGTAGCCGCTGCCGGCCGCGCTGGTGGAGGCCGGGAGGCCGAGGCCCACCTGGGACGGGGACAGGCCGCCCTGGAGCTGGATGCAGGCCAGGGCCGTCAGGAAGTCCACGGAGCCCTGGCTGTAGACCTTGCCGTCACAGCCGAGCATCGAACCGCTGTTGTAGTACTGCATGTTGACGACCGTGAGGATGTCCTTGATGTTCAGGGCCGTCTGGAAGTAGGAGTTGGACGTCGACTGCATGTCGATCGTCTGCGGGGCCATCGTGATGATCAGGGACGGGCCCGCCTTCGCCGACAGGGAGCGCAGCGCCTGCGTCATGTAGGTCGCGTTGAGGCCGTTCTCCAGGTCGATGTCGACGCCGTCGAAGCCGTACGTCTGCATCAGGGAGTACACGGAGCTGGCGAAGTTGTTGGCCGATGCCGTGTCGCTCACCGAGACCGTGCCGTTCTGGCCGCCGATGGAGATGATGACCTTCTTGCCGGCCGCCTGCTTGGCCTTGACGTCGGCCTTGAACTGGTCGGTGGTGTAACCGCCCAGTCCGGCCGAGTCGAGGCTGAAGGAGACCGCGCCCGGCGTCGACGTCGCGTCCGCGAAGGCCACGGCGATGATGTCGTAGGCCGACGGCACGTCCGACAGCTTCTGGACCTTCGCACCGTTGTTGAAGTTCTGCCAGTAGCCGGTCACGGCGTGCTTGGGCAGCGTGCCGCCCCCGCCGCCGGTCCCGGAGGTCGCCGTCGTGCCCGTCACCGCCGCCGACTTCGCCGACTCGCCCGCCGAGTTGGTCGCGGTGACCTGGAAGGAGTACGAGGTGGCGGCCGACAGGCCGGCCACGGTCGCCGAGGTGCCCGTCACCGCCGTCACCTTGGTGCCGTCGCGGTAGACGTCGTAGCCGGTCGCGCCGGGCACCGCGGACCAGGACAGCGACACGGACGAGGACGTCGTGCCGGACACCGCCAAGCCGGCGGGCGCGGATGGGACGGTCGGGGCCGGGTCGCCGCTCGAGCCGCCGTCGGGGCCGTAGACGGAGACGTCGTCCGCGTAGTACGCGGCCTGGCCGTACCAGCCGTGGGTGTACAGGGTGACGGACGTGGTCGACCCGCCGGTCGTGAACGAGGTCGACAGCTGCTTCCAGGACGCGGTGTCGGGGGTCCAGGTCGACACGTCCGTCGTGCCGGTGCCCGTCACGCCCAGGTAGGCGTAGCCGCCCTGCACCCACGCGCTCAGCGTGTACGTCGAGTTCGGCTTCACCGCGACCGTCTGGGTGCACTGGGCGTTGTCCTGCCCGGCCGGGGTCGCCTTCAGCGCGGCCGCGCCGGAGTGGACGGGGGAGGAGACCGTGGTGCCGCTGCCGGCCGTGCAGGTCCAGTCGGCCAGGCCGGACTCGAAACCGGCGTTCCTGGCGTTGTTGACGTCCGCCGCGGCCGCGGGAGTGGCGGCGAGGCCCGCCACGGCCAGGGCGAGGGCGCCGGCGGCGGACCACGTGGCGATCCGGCGGGTACGAGGTCTGGGTGTGCCTGGTGCACGGTCCACTTCGGTCCTCCGGTGGGGAAGTTCGCGGGAGAGAGGGGAGAGAGGGGAGAGGAGGGGGAGAGAGGGGAGAGGAGAGGGAGAGGGGGGAAGAGATGGGGAAGGAAAGGCACGGGGAAGGGGGTGAGGGGCGGTGGCCACCGCTGTGCTCCAAGTTGGTCCAGACCAATCCGGCTGTCAAGAGGTCCAGACCAACCGGGCGCCCGACCCGCGGATCAACCTGCCCGCGTTTGGGGAGACTTGTGACCGAAGAGTTCCCCATCGGCTGCACGAACGCTGTTCTCCGGTCGCGGGGGCGTGGATACAGTGCTCACGTAGTCACGCAATGAAGTCGTCCTGGCGCATTGGCGTTGCACCGGTGGGCCGAAAGGTGCGAGGAACGGGGAGCCGCGCGTGCCAACTGCCATCGCCGTGACCAGTGCCGACATGGCACTGCCGGCGCAGGACGACCGGACCATGCCCGCCGTCGTGCTGCGCGACCTCGACCAGCGGCCGCTGGAGCAGGCCCTCGCCGAACTGCACGCCCTGACCGAGCAGTCCGGGCACGTGGTCGTCATCTGTTCCCGGGCCACCCCGGTGACCGTCGTGCGCCGGCTGTACACCCTGCGCTCCCTGCTGGAGAGCGACCGCATCGCCTTCTTCCGGCCGGACCTGCCCCCCCTGGGCGTCGCCGTCCTCGCCCGCCAGCTGCGCCAGCTCGCCTCCTGCGACCTGAGTCCCGGCGTGCTGGCCTGCGCCGGCCGGCTGCTCACCCACTACATCCACGCCGGCGCCGTCCTCGGCTCGGTGGCCAGGCTGGACCGGGTGCCGGTCGGCCTCAAGGCGCACGCCAGGTCCTGGGTGCCCGGCAGCCAGTTCGCCGTCCTCGCCCACCCCGAACCCCAGCTCGTGCGGATCGGCCCCGACGCCACGCTGAAGGGGCCCGAGTTCAGCACCTGGATGCTCGTCGCCAAGGGGCAGCTGCCGGGCGACTGGGTCGCCGCCCTCGCCAAGGAGTGGAACGTCCACGGGCTGCGCGAGACCCCGCTGCCCGCCGAATCGCCGCGGTGGTGGGGGACCGGCCGCGTGGTGGAGTTCTGCAGCTACCTCGCCGACCTCTCCGTGCTGTACCAACTGGTCGCCTCCGTACGACAGTCCAGCTGCCACTGGTGCGGCATCGACGTCATCGGCGACCGCTGCGTCTTCTGCTCGGCCGTCCCGCCCGGACACGAACCCCCGGCCCCGCGCGCCCCGGAACAGCACACGCCCGCCTGACCCGCACCGCCCGGACCCGCTCACATCCCGCTCGGCCGATCCCCAACGAGGTTGCACGGTTCATGAACTCCCGTCAGCGCCGCGGCGTGCTGCTCCTGATCCTGTCGGTCCTGTGCGCCGTCGGCGCCTTCGCCGGCGTCCTGTCCGTCGTGGACGACGTGCAGTCCAAGGTCGGCCCCGAGGTCACCGCCTACCGGGTCAAGTCCGACGTGAAGCCCTACACCGCCCTGTCCACCGGCCAGTTCGAGAGGACGGAGATGCCCAGGCGGTGGCTGTCCGGCAACGCCGTCACCGACCTCCGCCAGATCCGGGGCAAGATCGCCGTCACCACCCTGCGCGCGGGCTCGCTGCTCCAGACCGACATGATCGTGGACCAGCCGGCCCTCCAGCCCGGCCAGCAGGAGGTCGCCATCATGATCGACGCGGCGACCGGCGTGGCGGGCAAGATCACCCCGGGGGCCCGGGTCAACGTCTACGCCACCTTCGAGGGGCGGAAGGAGGGCGACCTCGACCAATCGAAGATCATCGTCACCAACGCCCGGGTCCTCGACGTCGGCCAGATCACCGCCCTGGACCCCGACAGCGGCAAGGACCAGCAGCCCACCGACGCCGTCCCGATCACCTTCGCGCTGTCCACCCTCGACGCCCAGCGCATCACCTACGCCGAGTCCTTCGCCCAGCGGGTCCGGCTCGCGCTGGTGGCGCCGGGCAGCGAGACCAGCGTCCCGGACAGGGACCGCACCTACGAACTCGCGACGGACAAGTGAGAGGCGGCCCGCATGCCCACCAGGATCCTCCCGGCCGGCACGGACCCGGACGCCGTCCGCTCCCTCGTCACCCTGCTCAGCCAGCTCCCCGACGCCGAACCGCAGCCGCCCCTCGGTGACTCCACCCAACTGGTCGACGCCCTCGCCCGGCTCGCCGCCGAGTCGGTGGACGAACTGCCCGAAGTGGTCGTCGTCCACGAACGCATCGGTCCCGTCCCCGCGCTGGAGCTGATCCGCGAGGTCGCCCTGCGCTTCCCGGCCGTCGGCGTCATCCTCGTCACCACCGACGCGAGCCCCGGCCTGTTCGCCGCCGCCATGGACTCCGGAGCCCGCGGCCTGGTGGCGCTCCCGCTGTCGTACGAGGAACTCGCCAACCGCGTCCAGGCCGTCGCCCAGTGGTCCACCGGCGTGCGGCGCCATCTCGGGCACGGAGCCGACGTCTCCGGCGGCGCCGGCGGCACGGTCGTCACGGTCAGCGGCGCCAAGGGGGGCGTCGGCGCCACCCTGACGGCCGTCCAACTGGCCCTCGCCGCCCAGGCCTCCGGCCGGCCCACCGCCCTGGTCGACCTCGACCTGCAGACCGGCGACGTCGCCTCCTACCTGGACGTCCAGTTCCGCCGCTCGGTGGCCGACCTCGCCGCCATCACCGACGTCTCCCCGCGCGTCCTCGCCGACGCCGTCTTCCGCCACGACACCGGCCTCGCCCTGCTCCTCGCCCCCGGCGAGGGCGAACGCGGCGAGGAGGTCACCGACCGCGCCGCCCGCCAGATCATCAGCGCCCTGCGCTCGCGCTACGAGGTCGTCGTGGTCGACTGCGGCGCCCAGCTCGGCGGGGCGAACGCGGCGGCCGTGGAGACGGCCGACACGGCGGTGCTGGTGACCACGCCCGACGTGATCGCCGTGCGCGCCGCCAAGCGCACCGTCCGCATGTGGGACCGGCTGCAGATCCGCAAGGCGGAGGAGACCACGGTCGTCGTCAACCGCCACACCCGCACCGCGGACATCCAGCCACCGCTCATCCGGCGCATCACCGGGACCGCGCTGGCGCGGACGACGGTCCCCGCCCACTTCAGGGAACTCCAGGCGGTCGTGGACGCCGGCCGCCTGCACGACCTCGACAGCAGGTCCACGGTCAAACAGGCCCTGTGGAGCCTCGCCGGGGAACTGGGACTGGTGAAGACCGCCGAGGGGACGCACCGGGGCGGGGGGCGCGTGCGCGGCGACCGCGTGCGCGGCGACCGCGGAGCGGCCGGCTTCCGGCGGCGGAAGGAGTGAGGGGTGCGCAGACGACCGGAAGGCGCGCGCGGGGACCGGGGGCAGGTCAGCGTCGAACTGCTCGGGATGACTCCGCTGATCGTCCTGACGCTGGTGCTGATGTGGCAGTGCGTGCTCGTGGGCTACACCTTCACGCTCGCCGGGAACGCCGCCGACGAGGCGGTCCGCGCGGGCACGGCGGCGGCACCCGGCGGTGCCCGCCTGGCCGCCTGCCGGGAGGCGGGGCTCGGGCACCTGTCGGGGGCGTGGGAAGGGGACGCGGCGGTGAACTGCAGCCCGTCCGGCTACGTCACCGCCGACGTCTCCCTCAAGGTCCCCGTCCTCTTCCCGGGCGCCGTCCCCTTCCCCGTCACGGTGCACGGCCACGCGGGCACGGTGGAGGAGGTGAAGGACTGAGATGCCCCACCGCCGCACGAGGCCCCGCGACCGGGGCCAGGTCGCCATCGAGTACCTCGGGTTCATCCCGGTCCTGCTGGTCGTGGGACTGGCCGGCCTCCAGCTCGGGGCCGTCGCCTACGCCGCCGAACAGGCCGGCACGGCCGCGCGGGCGGGGGCGCGGGCCGCGTCGCTGCGCCAGGACGCGGGAGGGGCCTGCGCCGGCGCGGTCAGCGGCGGGATCGACGTGCGGTGCTCCTCCGCCACGGGGGGCGACACCGTCACCGTCACCGCCACCGTCCACATCCCCACGATCGTGTGGGACCTCGGCGACGCCCGCAGGACCGCCACCATGCCGCTCGACCACTGACCGAGGAGAAGCGAACCCATGAGCCTGCGGGCACGCATCAACTCCCCCGAGGAGCAGGGCAGCCGGGGCGAGGACGGGCACCTGGTCGCCGCCTACCGGGCCAAGCTGCTGGAGGAGATCGACCTCGCGGAGATGAGTTCGCTGGTCGCCGCCGAACGCAGGGCGCGCCTGGAACGGGTCCTGGGACACATCATCAGCCGCGAGGGCCCGGTCCTGTCGACGGCGGAGCGCTCCCAGCTGATCCGCCGCGTCGTCGACGAGGCACTGGGCCTGGGCATCCTGGAACCCCTCCTCGAGGACGTCTCCATCACCGAAATCATGGTCAACGGCCCCGACGCGATCTTCGTCGAACGCGGCGGCCGGGTCGAGCAGCTGCCCCTGCGCTTCGCCTCCGCCGACCAGTTGATGCAGACCATCGAACGGATCGTCTCCACGGTCAACCGCCGCGTGGACGAGTCCACCCCGATGGTCGACGCCCGCCTCCCCTCCGGCGAGCGCGTCAACGTCATCATCCCGCCGCTGTCCCTGACCGGGCCCATCCTCACCATCCGCCGCTTCCCGCGCTCCTTCACCCTGCGGGAGCTCGTCGGCTTCGGCTCGCTGGACGAGCACATGGTGTACCTGCTGGCCGGCCTGGTGCAGGCGAAGTTCAACATCATCGTCTCGGGTGCGACCGGCACCGGCAAGACCACGCTGCTGAACGCCCTGTCCGGCCTCATCCCGGCGCACGAGCGCATCATCACCATCGAGGACTCGGCCGAACTCCAGCTCCAGCAGACCCACGTCGTCCGCCTGGAGTCCCGCCCGCCCAACGTCGAGGGCAAGGGCCAGGTCACCATCCGCGACCTGGTCCGCAACTCGCTGCGCATGCGGCCCGACCGGATCGTCGTCGGCGAGGTCCGCGGCGGCGAGTCCCTCGACATGCTGCAGGCCATGTCCACCGGCCACGACGGCTCCCTCGCCACCGTCCACGCCAACAGCGCCGAGGACGCGCTCACCCGCCTGCAGACCCTCGCCTCCATGTCCGACGTCGAGGTCCCCTTCGTGGCCCTGCACGACCAGATCAACAGTGCCGTCGACGTCATCGTCCAGCTCACCCGGTTCGCCGACGGCGCCCGCCGCATCACCGAGATCGCGCTCCTGGACAGCCACGGAGGCGAGCCGTACCGCCTGGCCACCGCGGCCCGCTTCCACGCCCGGCCCATGACGCCCGACGGACGCGTGCACGGCACCTTCGAGTACCACCCCCTCCCGCGCCGCACCGCCGACCGCCTCCACATGGCGAGCCAGCCCGTCCCGCAGGCCTTCGGAGTCGCCCGCTCCGCGGACCAGCTCGCCACCCGAGAAGCCAGGTAGGACCATGGAACTGCCCACCCTCGTCCGGCTCACCACCGGCACCGCCCTGCTGACCTGCGTCCTGGCCGTCGCCGGCGTGCACACCTACGCCTCGGGCCGGGCCCGGCGCGCCGCCCTGATCGACCGCCTCTCGCACGCGGGCCAGGCCCCGGCCGCCGGCCGCCGGCGCCGCTTCCGCGCCCTGGACCGCCGCCTGCGCGGCACGTCCCCGGGCCGCCGGCTGGAGACCCGGCTCGCCGCGACCGGCCTGGACGTCACCCCGGGCGAGTTCCTCGCCTACCTGCTCGCCACGGTCGCCGCGCTCTGGCTGATCGGCCAGGCCACCCTCGCCCCCTTCTTCGGCCCGCTCGCCGGCCTCCTCGGCATCGGCGCGGCGGTGCAGTTCCTCACCTGGCAGCGCCAGAAACGCATCGAACGCTTCATCAACCAACTTCCCGAACTGGCCCGCATCCTGGCCAACGCCACCCAGGCCGGCCTCGCCCTGCGCACCGCCATCGGCATGGCCGCCGAGGAGCTGGAGGCGCCCGCGGGCGAGGAACTGTCCAAGGTCGCCGACCAACTGGCCGTCGGCCACTCCATGGAGGACGCGCTCGGCGAACTGGCCGACCGCCTCCCCTCGCGCGAACTGGTCGTCCTCGTCACGACCCTCGTGCTGTCCAACCGGGCGGGCGGCCAGGTCGTCTCCGCCCTGCGCAACCTGACCGAGACCCTGGAGGAACGCAAGGAGACCCGGCGCGAGGTCCGCACCCAGCTCTCCCAGGTGACCATGACCTCGTACGCCGTCCCCGTCCTCGGCATCGGCGCCCTGTTCCTGATGAACGGCGTCAAGGACGGCGCCCTGGAACGCATGACCGGCTCACCGGTCGGCCAGGCCTGCGTGGTCGTCGCGTTCGCCATGTACGCCGTCGGCTTCGTCCTCATCCGCCGCATGAGCCGGATCGACGTCTGAGGAGGGCACGATGGCGTTCCTGCTCGCCCTGCTGACGGGCCTCGCCGTCTGGGGCGCCTTCGCCGGCATCCGCATGTACCGCGCCGACGCCAAGCTCCCCGGCGACCTCGCGCTGGCCCTGGAGGTCGGCGCCACCCGCACCGGCGCGGTCGGTTCGCTGATCGACCGCCTCGGCATGCGCTACGCCCCCGCCGTGCTGCGCCTGATGGGCCCCCGCCTGGTCGCCCGGTACCGCCGCAGGATCGACCTCGCGGGCAACCCCGGCGGCCTGACCATCGACCGTTACGCGGCCCGCCGCGCGGTCTACGGCGCCCTCGGCGGCGTCGGCTTCCTGGTCTTCCTCCTGCGCGGCCAGTGGTTCGTGGCCCTGCTCCTGCTCGCCTTCGGCGCGTTCTGGACGGAGGTCGGCATCTGGTCGGCGATCCGCGTCCGCAGGGACGTCATCGAGCGGACCCTGCCGGACTTCCTCGACGTCCTGGCGGTGGTGGTCAGCGCCGGACTCGGCTTCCGCCAGGCCCTGGACCGGGTGGCGGCCCGCTACGAGGGTCCGTGGGCCGACGAACTGCGCATCACGCTCCGTCAGATGGACCTCGGCATGAGCCGCCGCCAGGCCTTCGCGGAACTGCGCCGCCGCAACGACTCCGAGCAGGTCGCCATGTTCGTGACCGCGCTGCAGCAGGGCGAGGAACTGGGGGCTCCGATCGTCGACACCCTCGTCGCCCTGGCCAAGGACATGCGCCGCACGGACGCCCAGAACGCCCGCCGCAAGGCCGCCCGCGCGGTGCCCAAGGCCACGCTGATGATCACCACGTTCATGGTCCCGGCCACGATGCTGCTCCTCGGCGCCGGGCTGATCCTGGGCTCGGGCGTGGACTTCGGTTCGCTCACGGGGAAGTGAGGAGGGTGGGGTCGGGGTCGGTGGCGGCCGGGTCGGGATCGGGGGTGCGCGCGGTGGAGCCGTCCGGGCGGGGGCGGGGGCTGTCGAGGGGTGGGGCGGGGGCGTCCGGGCGGGGCTGGGCGCCGTTCGGGCGTGCGGGCCGTCGTGAGGAGGGGCGGGGGCGGGAACCGGAGCAGGAACGAGGGCAGGGACAGGGGCGGGAGGAAGCGGGTGCGGGAGGGGAGGGCGAGGGGAGGGGGAGGGTCGCGGGGGCGGAGCCGCCCGAGCCGAGGACGGGGACGAAGAGGGCGGGCGCGTCGGCAAGGGGACCCCGGCCCCGGCCCGCCCCCCTCCCCGGAGTCCAGCCGTCCCCGCCCACCGGACCCCGGCCGGCGCCGCTCCCCGAACCGTCGGAGAAGATCCAGCTCCGGGCCCTGCAGGCGATGTGCCGGCAGGTCTTCGGCTTCCGGCTGGCGATGATCGTCCTGGCGGCCCCCGCCGCCCTGCTCAACGCCGCTCCCGGCCTGGGCGTCCGCCTGGTGGGCGCGGCGGTCGTCGCCACCGTCATGGTCTCCTACGTCCTGTTCCGCGACTGGGAGCGTTTCGGCCCCCTCCTCCTGCGCCATCCGTCGCTCCTGGCCGCGGACACCCTCTTCGGTTCCTTCCTGCTGGTCTCGGCGGGCCCGGACACCACCCTGGCCTACGTCAGCGTCTGCACCCCGCTCCTGGCCGGCCTGGTCTACAGCTGGCGGGGAGCGGCCTGCTTCGCCTCCCTCCAGTCCCTGATCCTGCTCCTGGCCCACGCCACCGTGCAGGCGGACCGGCGGCCCGGGATCGCGGAGACCCTCCTGCTGCCCGGCCTGTGCGTGATCGCGGGCGCGATGGGCTCGACCCTGCGCAACCTGATGCTCCGCTTCGGCGCCGCGACCCAGGCCCTGACGGCGGTCCAGGCCCGGCTGGCGGCGACGGAGGCGGTGCACGCGGAACGGGCTCGGCTGGCCCGCGAGATGCACGACTCGGTGGCCAAGACCCTGTACGGCGTGGCCCTGGCGGCGGACGGCCTGGCGGCCACGGCGTCGGACCCGGACCCCGACCCGGCACGCGTCCGGCAGCAGGCCGACCTGGTGTCCCGCTCGGCGCGCAGGGCGGCGGCGGAGTCCAGGGAACTGCTGACGGACCTGCGCCGGGAGGACCCCCCGGGAACGGCCACCGACACCTGGACACGTCTGACAACGCGGCTCGCCGACTTCACCGCGCAAACGGGTTTGCGAGTCACTTGCCACCCCCGGGCGATCCACTCCCTCCCGCCCCTGCCCCCCGACCTCTCCCGCCACCTTCTGGCCATCGTCGCGGAGGCGCTGGAGAACGCCCACCGCCACGCGCGCGCGACGCACGTGGAGGTGACGGCGGATGCGGAGGACGACCGGCTCCGCCTCACCGTCCGCGACGACGGCCGGGGCCTGTCCCCCGGCACCACCCTGGGCAACCTCCGCGACTCGGGCCACTTCGGCCTGCTCGGCATGGTCGAACGGGCCGAGTCGGCGGGTGCCCGCATCAGCATCGGCCGGGGCGGCCACGGGCGGGGCACGGAAGTCCGGGTGGAGTTGCCCCTGGTGCCGCCGACGCCCGACCCCCCACATCCGGAAGCCTGAGAGGAGGCGCACGATGCAGCGAAACCCGTCCCGGGCGGACTTCCCCCCGCCCGCCGGAGCGGACCCCCTGCGCGTCGTGGTGGCCGACGACAACCCGGTGGTCCGCGCGGGCCTGACCGCCCTGCTCACGTGCCGTGAGGACATCACGGTGGTGGCGGAGGCGGCGGACGGCCGCCAGGCCTACGAGGCAGCGCTCCGGCACCGCCCCGACGTCATCCTCCTCGACGTCCGCATGCCCGGCGTCGACGGAATCACCGCGTTGCCCCACCTGGTCCCGCTGGCCCCCGTCATGATGCTCACGTACACCCACGAGGCGGAGACCGTGCGGGATGCGCTGCGGCTGGGGGCCGGGGGCTACCTGGTCCACGGCGAGTTCACGACGGAGCAGTTGGTGAGGGCGGTGCGCGACGTCGGGGAGGGCCGGCCGCACGTGACGCCCGGGGCGGCGAAGGCGTTACTGGCGGAGTTGCGGATGAGTGCGAATGCACACACGGGGCATCAACTTCCGCTCGTTGAGGGCCAAATTTCCCCCACCGGACTTTCGCAGAAGCAATCCACTGTGGGACAGTCGACCCGGTCGCGGTTCCACCTGAGTACGAGGGAGGCGGAGATCATGGACCTCATCGCGTCCGGCATGAGCAACCAGCAGATCGCCGCCACCTGCTTCATCAGCGAGAAGACGGTCAAGAACCACATCAACCGCATCTTCGCCAAACTCCACAGCACGAGCCGGTCCCAGGCGACCGCCAAGTGGCTGGGGGTGGTCTGAGGTGACAACCACACCGAGGGCGTGGGCCCGGGTTTGGGCCCTGGGGCCCTGGGGGAGGGACCGGTCACCGCTCTACGGTGCGGGCGTCGGAAGCGTAGGCGGAGGAGAACAGCGTGAGCGATCTGATGCTGAAGTCGGCCGTGGCGACCAAGGTGCGCTTGAGCGGCTGGAAGAACACGACGGTCGCGGCGATTCAACGGCGTGCCGGGGACAAGGGGCAGACCGCAGTCGAGTACTTGGGCATCATCGCAGTGGTGGTCGCGATCGTGTTGGCCATCACCGGCACGGACATCGGCAAAACAATTCTCGACAAGATCAAGTCCAAGATCACGGAAATCACCTGATCCCCTTACGCGCCGAGTACGACTCCGGGCAGGCCTTCCCCATCTACATCACGGTGGTGGCGGGTCTGCTCTTTCTTGCCCTGGCATACCTGGCGGTGGGCCAGGCGGCCGTGAACCGCAATGGTGCCCAGACCGCAGCTGATGCCGCGGCGCTGGCAGCGGCCCAGGAAGCACGTGACCAGCTCGCCGGTCAGTGGCTGAACGACGTCCTCGACCCCGCCAAGTGGCAGGACGTCTTCGACGGCAAGGCGCACATTGATGACCCCTGCTGGAGAGCCGGGCAACTCGCCGCGCAGAACGACGCTCGTCTGAACGCCTGCGACTCGCCTCGATTGCTGAGCTACCAGGTGGAGGTCGAGGCCAACAAGTCCGTCGGCGACTCCGTCGTCCCCGGGACCGAGGACATCAGGTCGACCGAGTCAGCCACCGCTGTGATAGAGCCGTTGTGCACGTTCGACCTGCCTGGCGAGGACACCGGGGGTGAGGAGCTGCCCCGACTCACCTGCAAGGGAAGGGACTGGGATCTGGAGCCGGACGACCACGCCGGACTCCCCAACGCCGAGGACCTTTTTGACGTGCACCTGACCGACTGACAGTGATTCACGAGTGGAGAAGGAAGCAGAGCTATGAGCATTCGGTTCACTGCGAAAGCTCGCAGAGGGATGGTCGCAATGACCATCGTGGGCGGCTTGGCGTTCGGTGCAGCCGGTTGCGGCGGGGGAGGCGACGAGAAGGCGTCGGAGGCTTCGCCGTCCTCCGCTAAGCAGGACGGCAACGGAGCAAGTCCTCAGGAAGGGCAGTCCGCGGAGCCACTGGCAGAGCTGCGGGGACCGGACGGCCTGACGCTGAAGATCACGTCGGCGGAGCGTGACTCCGGTGGTTTCGTGACCGTCAACGCACAGCTCAAGAATGACGGCAGCAAGGACGCCGTCCTCTCATCGCAGCTCACCGGCAATGAAACCGAGATCATGAAGAACGGACAGTCCTTCGGAGGAGCCACTCTTGTGGACCCGAAGGGGAGGAAGCGCTACTACGTTCTCCGAGACACGGATGGGCGACCGCTCACCACCATCGGCGTTCAATCGGTGAGGGCAGGCGACACCGTCCCCATCTTCATGCAGTTCCCGGCACCCCCCACGAGTACAGCCGAAGTCAGCTTCCAACTGCCGACCTTCCCCACGGCCACCATCCAGATCACCGGGTGAGGCCGAAGTGACCACCGCACCCCGCCTCGCCCTGACCCTCACCACGGCCGCCCTGCTCGTCGCAGCGAACCTGTGCGCCGCAACCCTCGCCGGAGCCGACGACACGGGTCCCAGCGAACCCCCCGGCACCGAGCCCTCCGCCACCGCCCCCGTGAAGGTCGACCGCACCGACCCGGACCTCAAGCTCCCCGAGGGCGCCACCCTCGCCGACCCCAAGGTCCTGGACATCAAGTCGGTGGTCGAGGACCAGAGCGGGGACGAGCGCCGCGAGGACACCAACGCCGACGTCACCTTCGCCCTCCAGGCCGAAGTCCTCTTCAGCAGGGACAGCGCCAGGCTCGGCGACGAGGCCAGGGCCCGCATCGAGACGATCGCCGAAGAGATCAAGAAGCAGAACGCCACCCGGATCCGCGTCTTCGGCTTCACCGACAACCTCGGCTCCTCCGCCCACGGCGACGTCCTGTCCCGGCAGCGCGCCAACGCCGTGCAGACCGTGCTGGACCAGGACCTGAACGACCCGGGAGTCATCTTCGAGGTACGCGGCTACGGGGAGCAGTACCCGATCGCCGACAACTCCACGGAGGAGGGCCGGAAGAAGAACCGACGGGTGGAGGTCTCCTTCCCGCGCACGGGCCAGTGACCGGAACGGACCCCGGCGGTCCCGGCTCCTCCGCCGCGCGGACCCCCCACTCGAACCTGACCCCCGACGGGCGCCGTCAGCCCCGGCCGCCGGGCCGCCGGCCCCCCGGATCCCGGCCGGCACCCCCGGCGCCGTCACCGGCCTCGACGGTCACCCGCACGCCCGCCTCCACCCCCCACCCCGCCATGGCCCCCGCCTCCGCCTCCAGCACGTGCCGGGAACGGAGCCGGGGCAGGCCGAGGCGACCCGGCTTCATGGTGCGTACGGCGATGACGGTGAGCCGGCGATCGAGGTAGGCCACGTCGATGGGGATGCTCATGCGGAACGTGTGCACGCCGCTGGCCGGGGAGAGCAGCATCGCCCCGTCGACGGAGTCGCGCCCCAACAGGCCCTTCGCGCGGGCCCGGTAGGACGCCGCGATCTCCAGGGGCACGACCGCCCCCGTCCCCCCGTCACCACGCCCGACGACCAGCCGCCCCCACCCGTCCCGCCAACGCCCCATCCCCAGCCTCCTGCGCTGCCCCGACCCACCCGGCACTGAGGTCCGGTTCTCCTCAAGCGGTCCGCTCCGTCCCATTGTCGCGCCTGCCCGGCGGGTCCCAGGGCGCCTGACGGAGTGCGCCAGGAGGCGACGCGCGCTTTCGCGAACGGCACGGGCCCGGGCAGGTCCGCGGCGAGGGGCCGACCGCGGTGACGCACTCGCGTTCCACCGTCCGGCAGGTCGATCACGGACGAGCACACCCCGACCAGCCGGCCGCCGCCCCCGGCCGCACCAGGCCCCGTGTGCCGCCCCCGGTTCCCACTCCGGCGGTTCCGGGGAGTGGTCCGGGGTGCCTGCTCGACGGGGTTCGGGGCGCTCCGGGTGCCCCGGGGACCCAGGTGCGGGCGTCGGCCGGGTGTCAGGCCGAGGGGGTGGCCGGGCGGTGGTCGCCCGTCGCGCCGTCGATCGTTGCGGGGACCCCGTGGCCGAAGGGGCCGCCGCCCGCGACCCCGTCCGCGAGCGTGCCGCCCCACCGGCGACGGGGCGGAAGCGGTCCCGTCGGCGAGGGCCCGCGCCTCCCGGCCGAAGGGGTCGACGCCCCTACCGGAGTCCGGTTCACCCGGGATCCACCACCGGTTTCCCCATCGTTACCGGCGATGGTTCCCGTCCGCCCCGCGGGTCACGTAAGTGCAGACCAAGGTAATTCGCGTGAGCAAAGCTGCGCGGGCGGCACCCCGCGGTGGAGGGGGCTGCGCGGTGCCGTGGCGCCGGCGGGCGCCGGGGGTTCGCGCCGCCGGGTGCGTCAAGCCGCCGTTCACCGGCGGGGTAGCCCATCGGGGGGACATTGACGCGAGTCGCCGATCGATCGTCAGGACGGCCCAAACGCTTTCGATCTCTCCGTATGCGGCTCGAATTCCTTGGATTCCACTGCGAACCGGCCGCGTGACGCCCTTGAATCCAACGTCCCGCGGCCACCGGGGCGTCACCGGACGACTCCGCAGAGTAGTTGTGGCACGCCGGTGCACGCACCATCCCTCACGAAGGGTTATGGTGGAAACCCCCCCTCGGGCCGGTCCGTCTCCCCCCACGGACCGGCCCGTTTTCCGTGGGCGCCCCGGCCCGGGGCCCGGCGGCGAATGACTGCGGGAACCGGGCGGCGAAGGACCGGCGTCCCCGTACCCGAGGCGGAGGTCCCGCGTCCGTACGCGGCGCTCCGCCCGCGTGGGTCCTGCCCGCGCCGGGGCCCCGACCCGCCCCTGCGCACCCCCTGCCCGCCCCGCCCCCGCGGCGCGGGTAGGCTCGGGCCCCGCGGCCACCATCCCCACGTCCGACCCCCGGAGGGCCACGTGAACCTGCGCGACAAGTTGCGCGGCCTGCTCGTCAGGCTCTACGCGCGCCGGGTGGAGGGCCACCTGGACCACGCTC
The DNA here is from genome assembly GCF_030499535.1 of Streptomyces sp. TG1A-8. Lineage (NCBI taxonomy): Bacteria > Bacillati > Actinomycetota > Actinomycetes > Kitasatosporales > Streptomycetaceae > Streptomyces > Streptomyces sp. TG1A-8. The sequence goes on along the minus strand of NZ_JASTLB010000001.1, from coordinate 2,660,448 downwards.
AGGTGCCCAAGCACATCGGCGTCATCATGGACGGCAACCGACGCTGGGCGAAGGCCGCCGGCTCCAGTACGGTCCACGGGCACCGCGCCGGCGCCGAGAAGATCGAGGAGTTCCTCGGCTGGTGCGCCGAGACGGACGTCGAGGTCGTCACCCTGTGGCTGCTGTCCACGGACAACTTCGACCGGCCCCAGGACGAGCTGGGGCCGCTGCTGGGCATCATCGAGGACGTCGTGCGCACCCTCGCCGCCGACGGCCGCTGGCGCGTCCACCACGTCGGCACGCCCGATCTGCTGCCCGCCCGGATGCAGACGGCGCTGAAGGAGGCCGAGGAGACCACCGCCCACGTCGACGGGATAGTGGTCAACGTGGCCATCGGCTACGGCGGCCGCCAGGAGATCGCCGACGCCGTGCGCTCCATGCTCCTCGACGCCCAGCAGAAGGGCGTGCCGATGGCGGACCTCGCCGAGTCCGTCGACACCGACATGATCGGCCGGCACCTCTACACCGGCGACCAGCCCGACCCCGACCTGGTCATCCGCACCAGCGGCGAGCAGCGGCTGTCCGGATTCATGCTCTGGCAGACCGCCCATTCGGAGTACTACTTCTGCGAGGTCTTCTGGCCCGCCTTCCGCAAGGTCGACTTCCTGCGCGCCCTGCGCGACTACGCCGCACGTCACCGCCGTTACGGCGGCTGAGACCCCGCTCGCGCCCCCGGTGCCCCGCCGGCCGGGGCGGACGCAACGAGGAGTTCACCGGCGTGCCGCTGGCCGTAATTGCATGGCGGCGCGTCTTCCAGGGCATAACTCAGGCAGGCCGACGCCCGAACCACGGGTGTCGGATCTCAGCGGGCGGCACGGGGCCGTCCGCCCGGGAGGCCCTTTGCACCAGCCCGACCGTGCGGACGGCGCACGGAAGCAGCCGCGCAGGGCCGGTCCGCGGCCCGTCGCGCACAGCGGCCGCCGACCGGCCGCCCTGCTCCCGCTCTCCCGGCCCGGCTTCCGCCTCGTCGCTCCCCGACCTCATCCGAGGGGGTACGTCCTTCCGTGGTGACCAGCACAAAGCGCCACAAGCCCGACCGGCGCACCTACGTTCTCGACACCAGCGTCCTGCTGGCCGACCCGAACGCCCTGACCCGCTTCGACGAGCACGAGGTCGTGCTCCCCATCGTGGTGGTCACGGAACTGGAGGCCAAGCGGCACCATCCGGAGCTCGGTTACTTCGCCCGCCAGGCCCTGCGCCTGCTGGACGACTACCGGGTGAAGCACGGTCGCCTCGACGCCCCCATCCCGATCGGGGAACTGGGCGGGACCATCCGTGTCGAGCTCAACCACTCGGACCCCAGCGTGCTGCCCACCGGCTACCGCCTGGGGGACAACGACTCCCGCATCCTCGCGGTGGCCCGCAACCTGCAGGCCGAGGGGTACGACGTCACCGTCGTCTCGAAGGACCTGCCGCTCAGGATCAAGGCGTCGTCCGTGGGCCTCCTCGCCGAGGAGTACCGGGCCGAACTGGCCATCACGGACGCCTCCGGCTGGACCGGCATGTCGGAACTGACCCTGCCGGGCGAACAGGTGGACATCCTCTTCGAGCAGGGGCACGTGTACGTCCCGGAGGCCTCCGACCTGCCCGTGCACACCGGCCTGACCATCCAGTCCGAGCGCGGCAAGGCCCTCGGCCGGGTCACCGCCGAGGGCAACGTCCGCCTGGTGCGCGGCGACCGGGAGGCGTTCGGCATCAAGGGCCGCAGCGCCGAGCAGCGCATCGCGCTCGACCTGCTGCTCGACCCGGACATCGGGATCGTCTCCATGGGCGGCCGGGCCGGCACCGGCAAGTCGGCGCTGGCACTGTGCGCGGGCCTGGAAGCGGTCCTGGAGCGCCGCCAGCACCAGAAGGTGATGGTCTTCCGTCCGCTGTACGCGGTCGGCGGGCAGGAACTGGGCTACCTGCCGGGCACCGAGGCGGAGAAGATGAGCCCGTGGGCGCAGGCCGTCTTCGACACGCTGTCCGCGGTCACCAGCCGCGAGGTCATCGAGGAGGTCACCGCGCGCGGCATGCTGGAGGTGCTCCCGCTCACCCACATCCGCGGCCGCTCCCTGCACGACGCGTTCGTGATCGTGGACGAGGCGCAGTCGCTGGAACGCAACGTCCTGCTGACCGTCCTGTCCCGGATCGGCGCCGATTCGCGGGTCGTGCTGACCCATGACGTGGCGCAGCGGGACAACCTGCGGGTCGGCCGCTACGACGGCGTGGTCGCCGTGGTGGAGAAGCTGAAGGGGCATCCGCTCTTCGCGCACGTCACGCTGAACCGGTCCGAGAGATCCCAGATCGCGGCCCTTGTGACCGAAATGCTCGAAGAAGGTCACATCTGAGCAGTCCTGGAGGGCGCCGTCCGGCAAAGGCGAAAAAGCCTAGCCGGGCGGCGCCTTCGCGTGGAGTGGTTTCCCGGAACCGGTGGGGCCGAACGCGGTGTGAGCTTTCACACGCAACTCCGAATTGCCACCCGGCGTCGGGTTACGGCAGAGTCTCATTCCTGTCAGGCCCCGCATACGGCACACCTGTACCCCCAGTAGTACGGCACCACAAGCCTCAACTCCATAGAGCCGCCGTATGCCGCCCGAGCATCATGTGGCGCTCCCTGCCGGGGAGTTGCCCACCGGGCCCGCGCCTCCCGTGACCCCGCAGTTGGGAGGCCAGTGCCAGGGGCACGATCGCGTCCGCCAGGGTCACCGAAGCGGGCGATGCTGGAAGGAAACCGTGTGAGCCGGATTTCGGTCCGGGGATTCGCAGTGGCCTCGGCCACCGCGGTCACCGCCGTCGGAAGCGTCGTCGGCGTTGCCTCGGGCAGCACCGCGCAGACCAACGACGCCGCCGAGGCGACGGCAGCCGACACCACGCTCCTCGCGGACATACCCGCGGGTCAGCAGGCGCAGGTGCAGACCGCGTCCCTGACGCAGCAGGCCGACGCGCAGGCCATCGCCGCGGACGCGAGCGCCAAGAAGGACGCCGAGGAAGCGGCCCGCAAGGCCGCCGCCGAGATCGCGGTCGCCAAGAAGGCCGCCGCCGAGAAGGCGGCGAAGGAGGCGGCCAAGGAGCGCGCCGAGGCGAAGGCCGCGGCCAGCCGCGACGCCGCCCGCGACTCCTCCAGCTTCCCCGTCCAGGGCAGTTACTCCGTCGCGCAGATCCAGGCGATGGCGCGTCAGATGGTGGCGGGCGGGCAGTTCCAGTGCTTCAGCAACATCGTGGACCACGAGTCCAGCTGGAACTACCGGGCGGTCAACGCCTCCTCCGGCGCCTACGGTCTCTTCCAGGCCCTGCCCGGTTCCAAGATGGCGTCCGCCGGCGCCGACTGGCAGACCAATCCGGCCACCCAGATCAAGTGGGGCCTCAACTACATGAACGGCCGGTACGGCAGCCCGTGCGAGGCCTGGTCGTTCTGGCAGGCCAACCACTGGTACTAGGCCGTTCCACCCCGCGCAGCCCCTCCCCGTCCTAGGGTGAGGGGCTTTCGCCCTGTACGGTCGGAGCACGAACGACTCCAGGGGGAGTGGCGTGCACCCGGTCAGGCGGGGGAAGAGGACGGATCATGTCACGAGTGCCAGGGTGGCTCGGCCGGATCGGCGCCGGACTCACCCAGATGAGTGAGCGGCTGGACGAACGCCGCGCGGAGGTGGAGCAGGAGCGCACCACGTCCGCGGCGTCCGCGGCCGGCCTGCTCCCCGGCCCCGCGGCGCCCGCCGCGCCGCCGGCCGTCCCGCCCGGTCCCCGTCCCGATCCCGCGCAGGCCGTGCCGTGGGGCGTGCGCGTCGCGGCCGAGGCCGGCTGGCGGCTGCTGGTCCTGGCCGGCACGGTGTGGGTGCTGATGCGGGTCATCAGCGCCGTGCAACTGGTGGTCTTCGCCTTCGTCATCGCGCTGCTGGTCACCGCGCTGCTCCAGCCGACGGTTGCCCGGCTCACCCGGCACGGCGTGCCGCGCGGCCCGGCCACCGCCCTCACCGCGATCCTGGGCTTCGTCGTGATCGGCCTGATGGGCTGGTTCGTGACCTGGCAGGTCATGGAGAACATCGACACGCTCTCCAGCCAGATCCAGAGCGGCATCGACGACCTGCGCAACTGGCTGCTGAAGAGCCCCTTCCACGTCACCGACAAGCAGATCAACCAGGTCGCGAAGAACCTGCGCGAGGCCATCGGCGCCAACACTGACCAGATAACGTCCGCGGGTCTGGAGGGCGTCCAGGTCGTCGTCGAGGCCATGACCGGCATCCTGCTGGTGTTCTTCTCGACGCTGTTCCTGCTCTACGACGGCGCGCGCATCTGGCAGTGGTTCCTGAAGCTGGTGCCCGCCGCCGCCCGCCCGGGCGTGGCCGGCGCCGGCCCGCGCGCCTGGCGCACCCTGACGGCCTACGTCCGCGGCACGGTCCTGGTCGCCCTGATCGACGCGACCTTCATCGGCCTCGGCATCTACTTCCTGGACGTGCCGATGGCCGTCCCGCTGGCCGTGTTCATCTTCCTGTTCTCCTTCATCCCCCTGGTCGGCGCGGTCGCCTCCGGCGCCCTGGCCGTCGTGGTCGCGCTGGTGACCCAGGGCGTCTTTGCGGCCGTCATGACCCTCCTGGTGGTGCTGGCGGTGCAGCAGATCGAGGGCCACGTCCTGCAGCCGTTCATCCTGGGCCGCGCGGTGCGCGTCCACCCGCTGGCCGTGGTCCTCACGGTGGCGGCGGGCGGCATGGTGGCGGGCATCGGCGGCGCGGTGGTGGCCGTCCCGCTGGTGGCGGTGACGAACACGGTGGTGGGGTACCTGCGGACGTACTCCGAGGGGCAGCCGTCCCCGCCCGCGCAGCAGCAGCCCCCGGCCGCCCCGGAGGCGCCCGGCGTGGAGGACCCCGGGGCCGGGGCGGAAGCCGCGGACGGGGAGCCCGGGGAGGTCCCGGAGAACACGGCGGGCCTCGCCCACCAGGAGTGAGCGAGGCCCCGGCCGGGCGGTCCCGACGGACTACTCGGCCAGCACGGCCTCGGCGTCCAGGGTGACGCCGACCGCCTGCACCACGGAAGCGATCTTGAACGCCTCCTGGATCACGTCGCGCTCGATGCCGGCCTTGCGCAGCACCTGCTCGTGCGAGTCCAGGCACATCCCGCAGCCGTTGATCGCCGAGACGGCGAACGACCAGAGCTCGAAGTCGACCTTGTCCACGCCCGGGTTGCCGATGACGTTCATCCGCAGACCGGCGCGCAGGGTGCCGTACTCGTGGTCGGACAGCAGGTGCCGGGTGCGGTAGAAGACGTTGTTCATCGCCATCACCGCGGCGGCGGCCTTCGCGGCCGAGTAGGCCTCGGGCGAGAGGTTCGCCTTCGCCTCCGGCTCCAGCTCACGCAGCACGATCGGGGAGCGGGAGGCGATGGCGGTCGCCAGCACCGTGCCCCACAGCTGCTGCGCCGGCAGCTCGGAGTTGCCGATGACCGAACCCAGGTTGAGCTTCAGGTCCTTGGCGTAGTCCGGGACGCGGGACTTCAGGGAGTCGAGCGACATGCGTCACTCACCGGCCAGCAGCGCGACCGGGTCGAGTGTCTCGTCGCCCTTGCTCCAGTTGCAGGGGCACAGCTCGTCCGTCTGCAGCGCGTCCAGGACCCGCAGGACCTCCTTGGGGTTACGGCCGACGGAGCCGGCGGTCACCATGGAGAACTGGATCTCGTTGTTCTGGTCCACGATGAAGACGGCGCGCTTGGCGAAGCCCTCCTCGTCCTCGATGCCCAGCTCGCGCATCAGCTCGTGCTTGGAGTCGGCCATCATCGGGAACGGCAGGTCGCGCAGGTCGTCGTGGTCCTTGCGCCAGGCGTGGTGGACGAACTCGGAGTCGCCGGAGAAGCCGAGGACCTGGGCGTCCCGGTCGGCGAACTCGTCGTTCAGCTTGCCGAAGGCGGCGATCTCGGTCGGGCACACGAAGGTGAAGTCCTTGGGCCAGGCGAAGATCACCTTCCACTTGCCCTCGTAGGACTTGTGGTCGATCTTCTCGAACTCCCTGCCCTTCTCCAGCGAGACGCAGGCGGTCAGTTCGAACTCGGGGAACTTGTCACCAACAGTGAGCACACGCTCTCCTTGCAACGAAGAAACACCCCTTTTGGGGATGCTTCCCACGGGTCGGACAAAGTTGATGTTGGCACAGGGTGCATTGATCCGGGAAATAGCTACACTCGGTCGTGTTGATCGGAGGTGGCTATCAGTGACCGTCAGTAACGGCAGGCGCAGGCAGCCCAGCCTCGCACAGCTGCGGGCCTTCTCCGCCGTGGCCGAGCACCTGCACTTCCGCGACGCGGCGGCGGCCATAGGGATGAGCCAGCCCGCCCTGTCGGGCGCGGTCTCGTCCCTGGAGGAGACCCTCGGCGTGACCCTCCTCGAGCGTACGACGCGCAAGGTGCTGCTCTCGCCCGCCGGTGAGCGTCTCGCGGTGCGGGCCAGGGCGGTGCTGGACGAGGTCGGGGCACTGCTGGAGGAGGCCGAGGCGGTCCGGGCGCCCTTCACCGGCGCGCTGCGCCTGGGGGTCATCCCCACCGTCGCGCCGTACCTGCTGCCCACCGTGCTGCGGCTGGTCCACGAGCGGTATCCGCAGCTCGACCTGCAGGTGCACGAGGAGCAGACCGCCAGCCTCATCGACGGCCTCACCTCCGGCCGCCTGGACCTGCTGCTGCTCGCCGTCCCGCTCGGTGTCCCGGGGGTCACCGAACTGCCGCTGTTCGACGAGGACTTCGTGCTGGTCACCCCGCTCGGCCACCGGCTCGGCGGACGCGAGGGCATCGCGCGCGAGGCGCTGCGGGAGCTCAACCTGCTGCTCCTGGACGAGGGGCACTGCCTGCGCGACCAGGCCCTGGACATCTGCCGGGAGGCGGGGCGCAAGGACGCCCCGGTCACCACCACGGCCGCCGGACTGTCCACGCTGGTCCAGCTCGTCGCCGGCGGCCTGGGCTGCACCCTGCTCCCGCGCACCGCCCTGGAACTGGAGACGGCCCGCGGCGGCCGGCTGCTGACCGGTTCCTTCGCCGAACCGGCCCCGAGCCGCCGTGTCGCCCTCGCCATGCGCGCGGGCGCGGCCCGCGGCGCGGAGTACGAGGCGCTGGCGGCCGCCCTGCGCGAGGCCATGCGCCCCCTGCCGGTCCGGGTCCTGGACGGACGCGCCTGACGCGCGAAAGCCCGCCCGCGGCCGGGGGAGGCTCCTGGAGAGGAGCCGCAAAGCCGCGAGGGGCCCCTCCGCGGAAGCCGTGGGGGCCCCTGGCGCGGAGCCGGTCGCCTACTCGGTGCGCAGCCCGTCCGGCCGCATCAGCCGCCACAGCGGCGGCAGGCTCAGCAGGGTGACCGCGAGGACCACGCCCGCGCCGACGGCGGTCATCGCCAGCACGCCCCGCCAGTCCACGGCCACCGTCGTGCCCGTCATCTTCATCAGCACCACGCCCAGCACCAGCCCCACGGCCGCCGCGAGCAGCAGGCCGAGCACGACCGGGACCGCCGTCTGCCACAGCACCGACAGGCCCAGGGTGCGGCGCCGGGTGCCGAAGGCGACCAGCGACGACAGCAGCTTCCGGCGCTCGCGCAACTGCTCCAGCTGGGAGACCAGCAGGCTCGCGCCGATCAGCGCCAGGACGCAGGTGGCCCCGACGAACAGCCCGGTCCGCAGGGAGGTGAACTCGTAGGACTCCTCCGTGGACGCCCACACCGACACGTCCGCCAGCGGGTCGATCCGCGCCGAGGTGTTGCGGACGTACTCGCGCGCGTCCGGGACCGCCTCGTCCAGCGACAGGTACACCGTCCCGCTGATCACCGGCGCCACCCGGCCGGGCACGGCGGCCGGTGTCATCAGGAACCCGCCGATCTCGTCCCCCGTGGGGGAGGTGGCCGTGCGGGCCGGCTTCAGGCCGCCGGGCACGGTCCAGGTGACCTCCGGGCCGCGGTGGAAGCCGTAGTCGCTGTCGAAGTGGAGCGTGCGGCCCGTCCGGGCGAGCGCCGCGGTGTTCCGGTCGGTTTCCGGGTCGGTCCCCCGCACCACGAAGACGTCCCCGTCGCGGCAGGAGGACAGGCGGGCCACCTCGCGCAGGGAGGCGCAGTCGCCGACCGTCACGGACGCCGAGGAGGAGGGCCCCTGTTCACTGTGCCAGCTGCGGTCGCCGACCTTGGCGCCGGACAGCGCGACGGCCTTCCGCACGCCCCGGGTGGCGGAGAGCCGTGCGGCGGCCGGCGCGGGGGCGGTCCCCCGGGGCAGGGAGACCTGCATCTGGGCCCGGGTGACGTCGTTGCCGGTCTCCTTGGTGTAGTCGCTCTGGACGCCCGCGAACACCATCTGCAGCGCGATCGCCCCGGCCACCGCGACCGCGATGCCGTTCACCATGCGGGCCGCCGAGCCACTGCTCAACTGCAGCCGTCGCACGGCCAGTTGCCAGGCGACCGGGCCCGGACCGAGCCGGGCGACCACCGCTTCGACGATCCACGGCAGCAGCGCGGTCACACCGACGAGCAGCAGCAGGACGCCGCCGGTCACCAGGTACTGGTTGAAGTCGCCGTTCGACCGGCCCTGGCCGATCATCGGCGCGAGCATCGCCAGTCCGCCGAGCGGCAGCAGCAGCCGCCACCACAGCCGGCGCCGCGCGGATCCGGCCGTACGGACCACGCCCAGCGGTTCGATGACCACCCCGCGCAGCGCGAACAGGGTGACCACCACCGCCGCCGCCGGGACGGCCACGGCGACCAGCGAGGCCAGCCCGGGCGTCGGGTCGAGGTAGCTGGGGAACACGCTGATGCCGAGGACCTCGGCGGAACCGGCGAGCCGGCGGCCGGACAGGAAGAAGACCGTGCCCAAGCCCAGCCCGGCCAGCGCGCCCGCGAGCGCCTCGCCCGCCGCGATGCGCCGGGTCATCCGGCTGTCGGAGCCGACCAGCCGCAGGGCGGCCAGCCTGCGGTCGCGCCGCTCGCCGCCGAACCGCACGGCCGCGGCGACGAACACGGCGACCGGCATGAGCAGCACCACGAACATCACCAGCACGAGCAGGAGGAGGACCGGGTCCAGCCGGTCGGCCGGCGCCGGGTCCGGCCGGCCGAACTCCTTGATGCGGGCCGTCTGCCAGCCGTTGATGCGCGGCGCCAGGTCCTTCGCGCCGGCGTAGTAGGCGAGTTCGCGCGAGCCGATCAGCCCGGCCTCACCGATCGTCCCGGTCACCCGGTAGGGCAGCCGCGCGCGCAGCAGTTCGCCGTCGCCGGAGCCGAGCAGCTCCTCCAGCGCGGGGGAGACGACCATCTCGCCCGGCGCCGGGTACCGCGACAGGCCCGGGGCCAGGGGCGCTCGCGGCCCCTCGGGCTCCACCAGCCGGCCGCGGACGTCCTTGCCGTGGTACGTCGTGTCGGCTTGCGCGATCACCAGGGTGTCGGCGGCCTTCGGCAGCGGTTCCCGGGCGTAGGTGTAGTCCAGGCGGGCCTCGTCGCGCTGGTGGCGTACCGCCAGCGCGTTCGGCAGCGCGGTCGTCAGCAGCAGCAGCGCGACGCCGAGTCCGACGCCGACCGCCGTCAGCAGGACCCGCACCCAGCCCTCGCGCCCGCCGGTGAAGGCGAACCTGGCGCCCATGCCCAGGTCCCGGGCCCATTGACGGGCACTCATACGATGCGCTCCATGTCCCGGGACCTGCCGTCGCGCACGACGACCTCGCGGTCCGAGTAGGCGGCCACCCGGGCCTCGTGCGTCACCAGCACGACGGCCGCGTTGGTGGAGCGGGCCGCGTCGGTGAGGAGTTCCATCACGCGCTCGCCGTTGAGGGAGTCCAGCGCGCCGGTCGGCTCGTCGGCGAACAGCACCCGGGGGCCGGTCACCAGCGCCCGCGCCACCGCCACCCGCTGTCCCTGGCCGCCGGAGACCTCGCCGGGCCGCTTGCCCCCCAGGCCGTCGACCTCCAGCCGCTCCATCCAGGTGAGCGCGGCCCGCTCGGCCTCCTTGCGGGAGGTGCCGTTCAGCCGCAGCGGCAGCGCGACGTTCTCCACGCACGTCAGTTCCGGCACGAGCTGCCCGAACTGGAAGACGAACCCGAACTCGCTCCTGCGCAGGGCGCTGCGCCCGGCATCGCCCATGGTGGCCAGTTCCCGGCCCGCGTAGGTGATCGAGCCCGAGTCGGGCGGGACGATGCCGGCCAGGCAGTGCAGCAGCGTCGACTTGCCGGACCCGGAGGGGCCCATCACGGCGACGACCTCACCGGGGTGGATGGAGAAGGCGGCGCCGTCGAGCGCGAGCGTGGGACCGTAGGCCTTGCACAGGTTCTCGGCGGCGAGCAGGGAGCCGGGGGGCGGGGTCATGCGGACACCGCCTCACGGAGCCTGTCGAGCCGCGCGGCCGTCAGTTCCAACCAGCGCAGGTCGGCCTCCAGGTGGAACAGGGCGTGGTCGCAGATCAACTGGTCGGCGAGGTCGCCCTTGCGCTTGCGGTCGGTCAGGATCCGCATGCTGCGCAGGTGCTCGGCCCGCTGGGTGTCGAGGACGTCGGCCGCGTCGCGGTGGGTGAGCAGGGCGAGGACGACCTTGGTGTAGAGGGTCGACCGGAGGTACTCCGCCGGCTTCTCGGGGGTGGCGAGCCAGCGCTCGACGTCGGTGACGCCGGCGTCGGTGATGGCGTACCGCTTGCGCTCGGGGCCGCCGTCGGCCTCGATCCCGTCGACCTCCACCAGCCCGTTCCTCAGCAGCCGGGACATCGTCGAATAGACCTGGCCGTAGTGCAGCGGCCGGTCGTGACCGAACTTCTCGTCAAAGGCCCGCTTCAGGTCGTAACCGTGTCGGGGGCCGGACTCCAGGAGTCCCAGGAGGGTGTGACCGATGGACATGCCCCGCACTCTACACACGGTGTATACGCCGGGTGTATACACGGAGTGCGGAGAGCGCGGCAGGGTGGGCGGCGGTGCAGGTGGGCGCCGGTTGTCACGGTTCGGAAACGGGCGGGCGCCCCCTGCGGGGCAGGGGGCCGGTGTCCTTCGGCAGCCGCCCCGCGTCCGCCAGCGCCCCGCGGAGCAGGAACCCGATCTGCGCGTCGGCCGACCGCAGTTCGTCCCCGGCCCACCGCGCCAGCGCCTCGTACACCGACGGGTCGAGCCGCAGCGGCACCTGCTTGCGCTGCAGCGGCCGGCGCCCCTGCGGCTCCCGCGACGGATCCGTCACTGGTGGAGCGTCCCCGTGTTGAGCGCCGGCTGCGGTGCCCGGTCCCCGCACGGCACCACCATCAGGTTCGACACCATCGCCGCCTTCCGCTCCTCGTCCAGTTCCACGACGCCCTGTTCCGCGATCCGGGCGAGCGCCGCCTCCACCATGCCGACCGCGCCGTCGACGATCTGCCGCCGCGCGGCGACGACCGCCCCGGCCTGCTGCCGCTGCTGTGCGCGGGGACCTCGCGGACGCGCGGCGCGGGCATCTCGGGAACGTCGGCGGTGGCGGCCGGATCGGCCGGCCCGGCGGGATCGTGTGCGGGCATGGGTGGGTCCCCCGCTCTCGTGGCGTCCATCGTTTTCCTATCCAAGTGATATCGCTTAAACGCGTCGAGCAACCGCGGTCCGGTCCGGAGCGTCGGTTCCCAGGGGCGGGTGCTGATTGTCACGCCCTAAAAGAACGGATCGGACGTCCTTCGTCGTACAGGCGGGTGTTAGCTTTCGAAGCTGACCATCGAAACGGAAGCGGGGCGTAGGAACCCATGGGACGAGCGGACGACAGGCGGGCGCGACAGCGCGCCGGCCACCGCGCGGCGCCCGGGCGCCGCTCCGCATCCGCGGCCGGCGGCAAGCCCGCCAAGGGCTTCCTGCGCCGCCTCTTCACCTGGAAGAAGATCCTCGGCACGTTCTTCGGACTGTGCCTGCTGGGCATCGTCGGCTTCGTCGCGCTGTACACGTCGGTGGACGTCCCGGCCGGCAACGTCGCCGCCCAGCGCCAGAGCAACGTCTACAAGTACAGCGACGGCACGGTCCTGGCCCGCGACGGCGAGGTCAACCGCGAGATCGTGGACCTCTCCAAGGTGCCGAGGAAGGTCCAGCTGACCTTCGTGGCCGCGGAGAACAAGTCCTTCTACAGCGACCCCGGCGTCGACATCCGGGGCACCGCCCGCGCTCTGGCCAACACGCTGGCCGGCAAGGGCAAGCAGGGCGGCTCCACGATCACCCAGCAGTACGTCAAGAACTACTACCTCGACCAGGACCAGACCGTCACCCGCAAGCTGAAGGAACTGGTCATCTCGCTCAAGGTGGAGCGCGAGAAGTCCAAGGACGACATCCTCGCCGGCTACATCAACACCAGCTACTACGGCCGCGGCGCCTACGGCATCCAGGCCGCGGCACAGGCCTACTACCGCGTGGACGCCGAGGACCTCACCGTCGCCCAGGGCGCGTACCTGGCCGCGCTGCTGCAGGCGCCGAGCCAGTACGACTGGGCGGTGGCCACCGACACCGGCAAGCGCCTGGTCAGGGCGCGCTGGAACTACGTCCTGGACAACATGGCCAAGGAGGGCTGGCTGGACCGGGCCAAGCGCCGGGCCATGAAGTTCCCCGTGCCCGAGGAGCCGAAGGGCGCCCCCGGCATGGAGGGCCAGAAGGGCTACCTCGTCGCCCTCGCCAACTCCCAGCTGGCACAGCAGATCATGCGGCAGGACGGCATCTCCGAGTCCGAGGCCGAGGCCAAGGTCGAGCACCAGGGCTGGACCATCACCCTGAACATCGACCGCAGGAAGCAGGCCGCGCTGGAGCGGGCGGTCGCGTCCCAGCTGACCGGCAAGCTCGACCCGGAGAAGCGCAAGGTCGACGCCGACGTCCAGGCCGGCGCCGTGTCCGTGGACCCGAGGACGGGGCGCATCGTCGCCCTGTACGGCGGCCGGGACTACTTCAAGCACTACATCAACAACGCCACCCGCCGCGACTACCAGCCCGCCTCCACCTTCAAGCCGGTCATCCTCGCCGCCGCGCTGGAGCGCAACGCCACCACGCAGGGCGGCAAGCCGATCAACGCCGACACGCTCTACGACGGCACCAGCGGACGCCAGGTGGTGGACCACGGCACCCGGGTCGGCTTCGGCCCGCCCAACGAGGACGAGGTCAGCTACGGCGACATCACCGTCCAGGAGGCCATGAACAAGTCCGTCAACTCCGTCTTCGCGCAGATGGGCGTCGACGTCGGCATGGCCGACGTGATGGCCACCGCGCGGGAGCTCGGCATGGACACCAAGGGCATGGAGGCGGTGCCCGCCCAGACCCTGGGCTCGATGGGCGCGAGCCCCCTGGAGATGGCCGGGATCTACGCCACCTTCGACAACCACGGCCGGAAGGTCACGCCGACCATCCTGAAGTCGGCGGAGAAGAAGGACCGCACGGCCGAGATACCCGACCCGGTGGGCGGCCAGGTCATCGGCCGCACCGCCGCCGACACCGTGACCTCGGTGCTCACCGGCGTGGTCGACGACGGCACGGCCAAGAGGTCCGTGGCCGGCAACCCGCTGCGCAACGGCCAGCAGGTGGCCGGCAAGACCGGCACCTCCGACTACAACAGGTCCGCCTGGTTCACCGGCTACACGCCCGACCTGGTCACCTCCGTGGGCCTGTTCGGCGAGGACCCCAAGACCCACGCCCACGTCTCCCTGACGGGCGCCACCGGGCTCCTCCCGGCCCCCGGCCGCATCAACGGCGGCGGCTACCCCGCGCAGATCTGGGCGACGTACACCTTCGGCGTGACCGGCAGGGCGGTCTTCGACCTCGACACCACCCAGGGCGCGGCCGTCGCGCCGACGGACACCCCGACCTGGTCCCGGAGCCCGTCCCCGACCCCTTCGCAGACGCCGAGCAGCCAGCCGCCGACGTCCGAGGAGCCGTCCGGCACACCCAGCGGCACACCGAGCGGCACCCCCTCGCAGAGCCCCTCCCAGACGCCGTCGCACACCCCGACCACCAGCGCGCCGACGGACGGCGGTACCGAGGAACCGCTCGACCCCGAGGCCCAGGACGACTAGGGGCGGACACGCGCCGAGGGCGCCCGGCGGACACCGGGCGCCCCCTCCCGCGCCGCAGGAGCGCGGCGGAGCGGGGGCTAGCTCCGGTTCAGCTCGAACCAGACCACCTTGCCGGTGCTCAGCCGTGTCGCACCCCAGCGCCGGGCCATCCGGTTGACCAGGTACAGGCCCCGGCCGCCCTCGTCCGTGGCGCGGGCCTGCCGCAGCCGCGGCAGCTGGGGCACGTCGTCGCCGACCTCGCAGCGCAGCACGTCCGTGCGCAGCAGCCGCAGCGTGACCGGACGCGAGGCGTAGCGGACCGCGTTCGTCACGACCTCGCTGACCAGTAGCTCCACCGCGTCCGTCAGCTCCTCCAGGTCCCAGCGGGCCAGCGCCCGCCGGGCCAGCCGCCGGGCCCGGCCGGGGGCCGAGTCCTCCGGCTCCAGCGTCCAGTACGCCACATCGCTCGGCGCGATCCCGTCGAAGCGGGCCGCGAGCAGCGCGATGTCGTCGTCCCGGTCGCCCGGACCGAGCATGTCCAGCACCTCGTCGCACAGCGCTTCCAGCGGCGGCGGGTGGTCGGGGCCGGTCAGCTGCGCGGTCGCGGCCAGCCGCTCCCGCAGCTGCTCTATCCCGGTCCACACGTCCCGCAGCCGGGACTCCACCAGCCCGTCCGTGTACAGCAGCAGCGTCGCGCCGGCCGGTGCCTCCAGCTCCACCGCCTCGAAGTCCACCCCGCCCACGCCGATCGGCGCGCCCGGCGGCACCCGCAGCACCTCGGCCCGTCCGCCCAGGTGCAGCAGCACGGGCGGCGGATGGCCGGCGTTGGCGATCGTGATGCGGTGCGTGACCGGGTCGTAGACGGCGTACAGGCAGGTCGCCATGCGGTCCGTGCCCAGCCGCTGCGCCTGCTCGTCCAGGTGGTGCAGCACCTCCTGCGGGGGCAGGTCGAGATTGGCGAGGGTCTGCGCGGTCGTGCGCAGCTGGCCCATGATCGCCGCCGAGGTCATGGAGTGGCCCATGACGTCGCCGACGACCAGCGCCACCCGGCTGCCCGGCAGCGGGATCGCGTCGTACCAGTCGCCGCCCACCCGCGCGGTCTCCGCGGCCGGCAGGTACCGGGAGGCCAGCCGCACCCCGGTCGGCCGGGGCAGCGTCTCGGGCAGCATGGTGCGCTGCAGCTCGTCGGCGATGTAGGCCTCGCGGCCGTACAGCACCGCCTTGTCGACGCCGAGCGCGCTGTGCGTGGCCAGCTGCGCGGCCACCAGCAGGTCGTCCGCCTCGAACGCCAGGCGCTCCGGGCGGCGCAGGAACAGCGCCGCGCCGATCACCCGGCGCCGGCCGCGCAGCGGCGCGAGGATCGCGTGCCGCCCGCCCGGCACCACCGTCTCACCGCTCTCGCCGAGCAGTTCGGGCAGCGCGGCCCGGGCGCCGGGCGCGTCGGCGAACACCGGCCGCACCCCGCGCAGCACCTCGTTCAGCGCGCCTCCGGGACGCACCTCGCACAGCTCCGTCGTCAGCGACGACAGCCCCGCGAACACGGCCGCCGCGGAGTCCGGGTCCGGGTCCGGCGCGGACGGCAGCAGGAAGCCGTTCTCGGTGTCCCGTTCCTCCGGTATCCGGTCCGTGCGGCGCAGCCGCAGCACCACCGGGCCGGTGGGCCGCTCGTCGCCGACCGGCAGCGGGTCGCGCAGGTAGACCAGGATCGCGTCCGAGAACGTCGGCACCGTGGCCCGGCACAGCCCCATGACGATCTCGTCCAGGTCCAGGCCGCGCGCGATCCGCCGGGTGGCCGCGCCGACGAACCGCAACCGGTCCCCGTCACGCCGCATCGGCATCGGCCGCCCCGGCGGCAGGCCCCGCCCGGTGCGGCGCTCCTGGCCGCCCGACGCACGCTCCTGCTCGGCGCCCGGCTGCGGCGGAACGGCCTCCGGTGCCGGACGCGGCCGGTGCGCGTCGGTCTCGGCGGTGGCGGGCTGGGAATGCTCCGGGCCGTTGACTGGGGGCTCCTTCCCCTTGTTCCCGTTGCCGCAGGGCGTGGCCGTCCCCGGGCCGGCGGGTGTCCCGTCCGTCCCGGCCCGGACGGGTAAGGCCGGGGAGCCGGACACCGCCGGGACACGCAGGAGCGCCCCGCGGGCCTCCGCGGGGTCGACGCCCGGCTGCGGGCGGTCGTACGACGTGGGCTGCTCCGTCACGCGTGTCGCATCCATCCGTCCGGGGCTGCGCGCTCCGCGCGCAGTCGGTCCCGCCGACATGCCGATACCCGCAATACGTGCCCGGGGAACGGGGTTCCCGCGGGGCCGGGGGTCGTGCCCGTACCACCGGCGGACCCCCCGTGGTCCGCGGCGCTGCTGCGCTCGTACCCCTCGCTCACGTCCTGCCGCCCCTCGGTGACGTCTGATCAGGCCCGGCGCGTGCGCCGGGAGTTGTCGCTGTGCGCCCTTGCGGAGGACGATCCTACGTTTCTTGCCCCGGGGCGCATCAAGGGTCTCATGTGGACACGCGCGCGGGCGTACGGTCCCAGTCCTCCGGAAGTGACGGTACCGCCCAGGAGGGGTCGGGGCGCCAGTGCTCCCAGCCGTCCGAGAACGGCGGGCCCCAGGCGCGGACCACCTCCACCGCGGCCCGCCCGGCCGCCCGCACCCGCTCGGCGGTCCCCGCGTCCATCAGGCCGTCCCGCTGGGCCTGGGCGAACTCGTCCTCGTCGCGCCAGTGCCAACTGCGGTCCGGGTGCACGGAGATGTCCAGGAAGTGGTCCTCGGAGTCCACCCCGCCCGCCCACCGGGCCAGCGGCTGCTCCAGGTTCACGTACCAGTTCTTGAACCGCCAGCCCGGCTCCCAGAACAGCCACACCGACCACGGCTCACCGGGCCGGGCCAGCTTCAGCACGCCCGTGCCGAACCACCGGTCCCGCTGCACCGTGCGCGGCTTGGTGTAGCGGGACTCCAGCGGCTCCGCGTGCACCGGCGTGCCGTCGGCCAGCACCGGCCTGACGCACTCGGTACCGGGCGCCAGCCACACCGCGAGGCCCTCCTCGTCGTCCCGCACGACGGTGACGGGCCGCGCGATGTGCACCTGGTCGCCGGCGTTCTCCCGGTACCGCCACAGGATGGGGGTCCCGGGGGTCCAGTACGCCGCAGGGCCCGCCGCCACTCGTCTCACCGTTCCGTCGTCCGCCATGGCCAGATATTAGGTGCCGCGGACGTACGACGCTGCGGCGCGGGCCACGGTTGCGCGACGTGGCCGGAAAGGTTCGCCGGCGGTCACGGACGTGTCATCCGCAGGACGTCCAGCGCCTCGTCCAGCTGCTCCAGGGTGAGGTCGCCGCGCTCCACGTAGCCGCCCTCCAGCACCACCTCGCGGATCGTCCGGCGCTCGGCGAGGGACTTCTTGGCGACCTTCGCGGCCTCCTCGTAGCCGATGTACTTGTTGAGGGGGGTCACCACCGAGGGGGAGGACTCGGCGTACTCGCGGGCCCGTTCGCGGTCGGCGGTGATGCCGTCCACCGTCCGGTCCGCCAGCAGCCGGGAGGCGTTCGCCAGCAGCCGGATCGACTCCAGCACGTTCTTGGCGATGACCGGGAGCATCACGTTCAGCTCGAAGTTGCCGGACGCGCCGGCCAGGGTGATCGTCGTGTCGTTGCCGACGACCTGTGCCGCGACCATCAGCACGGCCTCCGGCACGACCGGGTTGACCTTCCCCGGCATGATCGACGACCCCGGCTGCAGGTCGGGCAGCCGGATCTCGGCGAGCCCGGTGCGCGGGCCCGAGGACATCCAGCGCAGATCGTTGGCGATCTTCGTCAGGCCGACCGCGATGGTCCGCAGCTGCCCGCTGGTCTCCACGATCCCGTCCCGGGCGCCCTGCGCCTCGAAGTGGTCGCGGGCCTCGGTGAACGGCAGCCCCGTGACCCGGGCGACCTCCGCGATCACGGCCGCGGCGAAACCGGGCGGGGTGTTGATCCCGGTGCCCACCGCCGTGCCGCCCAGCGGCAGCTCGGCCAGCCGGGGCAGCGAGGCGCGCAGCCGCTCGACCCCGTGGGCCACCTGCGCCGCGTACCCGCCGAACTCCTGCCCCAGCGTCACCGGCGTCGCGTCCATCAGGTGCGTCCGCCCGGACTTGACGACGTCGGCGAACTCCTCGGACTTGCGCCGCAGCGCGTCCGCGAGGTGCTCCAGCGCCGGGATCAGGTCGTGGGTGACGGCGGCGGTGGCGGCGATGTGGATGGAGGAGGGGAAGACGTCGTTGGACGACTGCGAGGCGTTGACGTGGTCGTTCGGGTGCACGTCCCGGCCGAGCCGCTCGGTCGCGAGCGTGGCGAGGACCTCGTTGGTGTTCATGTTGGACGACGTCCCCGACCCGGTCTGGAACACGTCCACCGGGAAGTGCTCGTCCCAGGTGCCCCCGGCGACCTCGGCGGCCGCCTGCCGGATCGCCTCGGCGACGTCCCCGTCCAGCACCCCCAGCTCGGCGTTGACCTTCGCCGCCGCCGCCTTGATCCGCGCGAGCGCCTCGATGTGCGCCCGCTCGATCCGCTGTCCGGAGACGGGGAAGTTCTCGACGGCCCGCTGGGTCTGCGCCCGCCACTTGGCGTGGGCGGGCACCCGGACCTCGCCCATGGAGTCGTGCTCGATGCGGTATTCGCTCATACCGGGTACAGCGGCCGAAGCGCCGCGGATGTTCCGGGCGCCCGGCCGCCCGGGTGCCCCGGGCGGCCCGCCGTCCGTCAGCCCAGGCCGGGACCGCGCACCGGAATGGTCGTGAAGGTCGGCGCGGGCGCGGGGTCCTGGAAGAAGTCGTTGCCCTTGTCGTCCACCACGACGAACGCCGGGAAGTCCTCCACCTCGATCCTCCAGACCGCCTCCATGCCCAGGTCCTCGTACTCGAGGACCTCGACCTTCTTGATGCAGTCCTGGGCCAGGCGGGCCGCCGGGCCGCCGATGGAGCCGAGGTAGAAGCCGCCGTGCCGGGCGCACGCGTCGGTGACCTGCTTGCTGCGGTTGCCCTTGGCCAGCATCACCTTCGAGCCGCCCGCCGCCTGGAACTGCTCGACGTAGGAGTCCATGCGGCCGGCCGTCGTCGGGCCGAAGGAGCCGGAGGCGTAGCCCTCGGGGGTCTTGGCCGGACCGGCGTAGTACACCGGGTGGTCCTTCAGGTACTGCGGCATCTCCTCGCCGGCGTCCAGCCGTTCCTTGATCTTGGCGTGTGCGATGTCGCGGGCCACGACCAGCGGACCGGTCAGGGACAGCCGGGTCTTGACCGGGTGCTTGCCCAGCTCGGCGAGGATCGCGTCCATCGGCTGGTTGAGGTCGATCCTGACGACGTCCCCCGCGGCGTCGAGCTGCTCGTCCGTGGTGTCCGGCAGGAAGCGCGCCGGGTCGGTCTCCAGCCGCTCCAGGAACACGCCCTCGGCGGTGATCTTGGCGACCGCCTGGCGGTCGGCCGAGCAGGAGACGGCGATGGCGACCGGGCAGGAGGCGCCGTGGCGGGGCAGGCGCACGACCCGCACGTCGTGGCAGAAGTACTTGCCGCCGAACTGCGCGCCGATGCCGATGCGCTGGGTCAGTTCGAAGACCTTCTCCTCCAGCTCCTCGTCCCGGAAGCCGTGGCCGAGCGCGGAGCCCTCGGTCGGCATGTTGTCCAGGTAGTGCGCGGAGGCGTACTTGGCGGTCTTCAGCGCGAACTCGGCGCTCGTGCCGCCGACCACGATGGCCAGGTGGTACGGCGGGCAGGCGGCCGTACCGAGCGAGCGGATCTTCTCCTCCAGGAACCGCATCATGGAGGCCTCGTTCAGGACGGCCTTGGTCTCCTGGAAGAGGAAGGACTTGTTGGCCGAGCCGCCGCCCTTGGCCATGAACAGGAACTTGTAGGCGTCGCCGTCGGTGGCGTACAGCTCGATCTGGGCCGGCAGGTTGGAGCCGGTGTTCCTCTCCTCCCACATGGTGAGCGGAGCCATCTGCGAGTAGCGCAGGTTGAGCCTGGTGTAGGCGTCGTGGATGCCGTGCGACAGGTGCTTCTCGTCCTCGCCGCCGGTGAGGACGTTCTGGCCGCGCTTGCCCATGACGATCGCCGTGCCGGTGTCCTGGCACATCGGCAGCACGCCCGCCGCCGCGATGTTGGCGTTCTTGAGCAGGTCGAGCGCGACGAACTTGTCGTTGCCCGACGCCTCGGGATCGTCGATGATGCGGCGCAGCTGCGCCAGGTGGGCCGGGCGCAGGTAGTGCTGGATGTCGTGGACGGCCTCCTCGGCCAGCTTGCGCAGCGCCTCCGGCTCCACCTTGAGGAACGTCCGCCCGTCCGGTCCCTCGACGGTGGAGACGCCCTCGGACGTCACCAGCCGGTACGGGGTGGTGTCCTCTCCCTGGGGGAGCAGATCGGTGTACGCGAACTCAGGCATCTCAGCCCATTCCTCACTCTGCGGACGGTCGCCCGTCGGCGTCGGCGGGCCTCACCAGCGTAGGACCTCCCGCCGGGGCGGAATCCGTGAGGTGGGGCTCAGTCGCCGGGCCGCGCGCGGACGCGCGACGCGCCCGCCCCGCCCCTGGTCGCGATCTATCGCGTTTCGGTACGCTGCCGTCGTGGACCTTCACAAGCACGCCGAACCCCGGGACACCGCACCGCGCGTGTCCGAGCTGCGCGCCTCGGACGCCGACCGCGACCGCTTCGCCGACATCCTCCGCGAGGCCCTGGCCGAGGGCCGGCTGACCGCCGACGAACACTCCGAACGCGTCGAGGGCGTGCTGCACGCCAGGACGGTCGGCGAGCTGGAGGTCTTCGTCCGGGACCTGCCCGCCGCCCACCGGGGCCCGGCCGCCCCGGCCTGCGCCCCGCTCCCGCCGCACCCCGCGCCCGGGGCGCTCCCGGTGGAGGCCGACGCCAGCGTGGTGGCCGTCTTCAGCAGCGCCACGCGCCGGGGCCGCTGGCGCGCGGGGCGCCGGCTGCACGCGTACGCGGTCTTCGGCAGCGTCGAGATCGACCTCAGCGAGGCGCTGTTCGAGTACCAGCAGGTCGTCGTCAGGGCGGTCTCCGTCTTCGGGGACGTCCAGATCCGCGTTCCGGAGAACGTGTCGCTGCGCGGCGCGGGCGGGGGCGTGCTGGGCAACTTCGACGTGAGCCCGCTGGATTCGGCCGATCCCGACGCGCCCGTGGTCCACGTCGACGGCTGGGCCGTCCTCGGCAACGTCGAGGCCCGGCCCAAGCGCGGCAGGCGCGTGGCGGACATCCTGGAGCGGGTCCAGGACAAGGTCGACAGGAAGCTGCGCAGACACCTGGACCGTTGACGGCCGCGAACGCGCCGGCAACCGGAACGTCGCGGTCCCCGGCGTGGGGGCCCGGGGGCGCGAACCGGCCGCCGCGCTCCCGCCGCCGGGAACGCTGTGCATAGGCACGCGCACAACGGGTAGGCCTTGCTGCGTCGTCTCTCGCTCGCGAAGCCGTCGTCAGGAGTAGACCGTGCCGCAAACGCCGCATTCGTCCCTGCGGGTAGCCGCCGTTCCGGCCCAGCGGGGTCCGGCGCGGGACAGGGACCAAGACGTTCCCTGGCACACCGAGGCGGTGTGCCGGCGCGACGAGGCCGGGTTGTTCTTCGCCCCGTCGAAGGAGCCCACCGCCGCCCGCCTCGCGCGGGAGGAGGCGGCCAAGCGGGTCTGCGCCCGCTGCCCGGTGATGGTCGAGTGCCGCGAACACGCCCTCCTGCAGCCCGAGCCCTACGGCGTCTGGGGCGGCCTGACGGCGGCCGAGCGCCGTGTGGTCCTGGCCAGGCGCCGCAGGCGCGAGGTGGAGCTGAAGAAGACGGCGCGGGCGGCGGCGAACCGCATAGCGGGCTGAGCCGCGGGCGGGCGCCCCCTCCGCACCGGGAGCGCCCGTCCGCCGGCAGTGCTACTTCGCGCGGTCGAAGTCGATCGCGCTGTAGGCCCGCAGCTTGCTCAGCCGGTGCTCGGAGTCGATCCGCCGCACGGTGCCGGACTTGGACCGCATCACGATCGAGTCGGTGGTAGCGGTCTCCGACCGGTACCGCACCCCGCGCAGCAGTTCGCCGTCGGTGATGCCGGTGGCGACGAAGAACACGTTCTCCCCGGTGACCAGGTCCTCGGTGGTCAGTACCCGGTCGAGGTCGTGCCCGGCGTCCACGGCCCGTGCCCGCTCCTCCTCGTCCTTGGGCCACAGCTTGCCCTGGATGGTGCCGCCCAGGCACTTCACCGCGCAGGCCGAGATGATCCCCTCGGGGGTGCCCCCGATGCCGAGCAGCAGGTCGATGCCCGTGCCCTCGCGCAGCGCCAGGATCGAGCCGGCCACGTCGCCGTCCGAGATCAGCTTGATGCGCGCGCCGGTCTCCCGGATCTCCTTGATGACGCCGTCGTGCCGGGGCCGGTCCAGGATGACGACCGTGACGCCCTCGGGCGTGGACCGCTTGGCCTTGGCGACCCGGCGGATGTTCACCGACACGGGCGCGTCGATGTCGACGAAGTCGGCGGCGTCGGGCCCGGTGACCAGCTTGTCCATGTAGAACACGGCGGACGGGTCGAACATGGCGCCGCGCTCGGCGGCGGCGAGGACGGCGATGGCGTTGGGCATGCCCTTGGCCGTCAGGGTGGTGCCGTCGATCGGGTCGACGGCGATGTCCACCTCGGGCCCGGTGCCGTCGCCCACGTGCTCTCCGTTGAAGAGCATCGGCGCCTCGTCCTTCTCGCCCTCGCCGATGACGACCACGCCGTTCATCGACACGGTGGAGACGAGGGTCCGCATGGCGCGCACCGCGGCGCCGTCGGCGCCGTTCTTGTCGCCGCGTCCGACCCAGCGGCCCGCGGCCATCGCCGCGGCTTCGGTCACGCGGACGAGTTCCAGGGCGAGGTTGCGGTCGGGGGCCTCGGAGGGGACGTCCAGTTCGGACGGCAGGTGATGGTGCTCGGTCATCGGTGCGCACCTTTCTGATACGACGACGGCCGGATGAGGGTGTTGCTCCCGACTCTAACGCCAGGCATACAAGATGAGCAGGGGACCCCACGGATGAGCGTGCCGGGCACCTGCGACGATGGAGGGCGTGGCAGGTTCGAAAGGCAAGCAGAAGACGGCCCGGGACATGATCCTCTCCCTGGCCGTGATCGGGATCGCGGCCGCGGTCATGTACTTCTTCATCCCGCACGACGATCACGCTCCCGACATCAAGCGGGTCGACTACCGGATCGAACTGCTCACCGCGCGCCGGGCGGCGAGCTACCCGGTGGCCGCTCCGGAGGGCCTGCCGAAGACCTGGAAGGCGACCTCGGTGCGCTACCAGGGCGAGGACTCCGACCGCTGGCACCTCGGTTTCCGGACGCCCGACGGACAGTACGTGCAGGTCGAGCAGTCCGCCGAGAAGCGGGCCGACTTCATCGACCGGGCCAGCCAGGGCGCCGCGGCCACGAAGCGGACCGAACGGATCGGCGCGCGCACCTGGACCCGCTACACCGGCGGGCGCTACGACGCCCTCGTACTGGAGAACACCCCCGGCTCCACGACCGTGGTGGCGGGCACGGCGACCTTCGCACGGCTCACGGAGATGGCGGCGGCGCTGAGGACCCGGTGAGCGGTGCCGCGCGGGCGGCACGGCCGCGGCGGTAACCCCGGCAAGCGCGACAGCCGCGACGGCCCGCGCCTACTCGCCGCCGCCTCCCGCCCCCTGCGCCCCTTCGTCCTCCTCGGCGAGCGCCGCGTCCAGGCGGGCCCGCGCACCCTCCAGCCAGCGCCGACACACCTTGGCCAGTTCCTCGCCGCGCTCCCACAGCGCCAGGGACTCCTCCAGCGTCGTACCGCCCGCCTCCAGGCGCCGTACGACCTCGATCAGCTCGTCGCGCGCCTGCTCGTACGACAGTGCCTCGTCCACCTTGCCGGTCATTCGCCCACCTTCACTGGGAATTCGCCGTCGGCGACGCGGGCCCGCAGCGCCTCGCCCCGCGCGACCTCTTCGGGATCGCGGACCACGTGCCCGTCCGCCTTCTGCAGCACCGCGTAGCCGCGCTTCAGCGTCGCCGCGGGGGAGAGGGCCACCACGCGCGCGCGGGTGTGCGTCAGCTCGGAGTCGGCGCGGTCCAGGAGGTGGCCGAGCGTGCGCCGGCCACGCTCCAGCAGGGAGGCGACGTGGTCGGCCCGCTCGTCGACCATCCGGTGCGGGTCCTCCATCGAGGGCCGGGCCAGCGCGTGCGCCAGTCCCCGCTGCTCCCGCTCCACCAGCGCGCCCACGCAGCGCCGGGCCCGGTCCCGCAGCATCCGCACCCGCTCGTGCTCCTCGCCCACGTCCGGCACGACCTTCTTCGCCGCGTCGGTCGGAGTGGAGGCGCGCAGGTCGGCGACGTGGTCCAGCAGCGGGTTGTCCGGCTCGTGCCCGATCGCGGAGACGACCGGCGTACGGCACTGCGCCACGGCCCGCACCAGCTGCTCGTCGGAGAACGGCAGCAGGTCCTCCACGCTGCCGCCGCCCCGGGCGACGATGATCACGTCCACCTCCCCGGCCGCGTCCAGCTCCTTGACGGCCTGCACGACCTGCGGGACGGCGTGCACGCCCTGCACGGCGACGTTGCGCACCTCGAAGCGGACGGCCGGCCAGCGGCGCCGGGCGTTCTCCAGCACGTCCCGCTCCGCGGCGGAGGCGCGACCGCACACCAGTCCGATCAGCTGGGGCAGGAAGGGCAGCGGTCTCTTGCGCTCGGGCGCGAACAGCCCCTCGGCCGCCAGCGCCTTCTTCAGCCGCTCCAGCCGGGCCAGCAGCTCGCCGACGCCCACGGGCCGTATCTCCGCGGCCCGCAGCGAGAGCTGCCCCCGCGGCGCGTACCACTCCGGCTTGGCCAGTACGACGACCCGGGCCCCCTCGCCCACGACGTCGGCCACCGCGTCGAACACCTGCCGGTAGCAGGTCACGCTGACGGAGACGTCGTACGACGGGTCCCGCAGCGTCAGGAACACCACCCCGGCCCCGGGCCGCCGCGACAACTGCGTGATCTGCCCCTCGACCCAGACCGCCCCGAGCCGGTCGATCCATCCCCCGATGAGCCGGGAGACCTCCCCGACGGGGAGCGGGGTCTCGGGCGAGGTGTTCACAGCCATGGGGCGAGGGTAGCCGCCACCGCCGACAACACCGCCGACGCGGGCGAGCGTGCCGCCGGGCGCACCGGCCGCTCCGGCGGCCCGTGGCGGTGCGTGATCCCGGCCCACCGGAAGCGGCCTTACGATGAGGCCATGACCGCTTCGTCTGGCCGCCGCGTCCTGCTCGCCGCCCCCCGGGGCTACTGCGCCGGTGTGGACCGCGCCGTGATCGCCGTCGAGAAGGCCCTCGAACAGTACGGGGCCCCGATCTACGTCCGGCACGAGATCGTCCACAACAAGTACGTCGTCCAGACGCTGGAGAAGAAGGGCGCCGTTTTCGTCGAGCGGACGGAGGAGGTGCCGCCGGGCAACATCGTGATGTTCTCGGCGCACGGCGTCGCCCCGGCCGTCCACGAGGAGGCCCGGCGGGGCCGCCTCGCCACCATCGACGCGACCTGCCCCCTGGTCACCAAGGTCCACAAGGAGGCCGTCCGGTACGCCAAGGACGACTACGACATCCTCCTGATCGGGCACGAGGGCCACGAGGAGGTCATCGGCACCTCCGGCGAGGCCCCCGACCACATCCAGCTCGTCGACGGCCCCGAGGACGTCGCCAAGGTGGAGGTCCGCGACCCCTCCAAGGTGGTCTGGCTGTCCCAGACCACCCTGTCCGTGGACGAGACCATGGAGACCGTCGACGCCCTGAAGACGAAGTTCCCGGCCCTCGTGTCCCCGCCCAGCGACGACATCTGCTACGCCACCCAGAACCGCCAGCTCGCGGTGAAGCGGATGGGCGCCGAGGCCGAGCTGGTCATCGTCGTCGGCTCGCGCAACTCCTCCAACTCCAAGCGGCTGGTCGAGGTCGCCAAGCTCGCCGGCGCCCGCGCGGCGTACCTGGTGGACTTCGCGAGCGAGATCGACGAGGCCTGGCTGGAGGGCGTCGGCACGGTCGGCGTGACTTCCGGCGCCTCCGTCCCCGAGGTCCTGGTCGAGGAGGTCCTGGAACGGCTCGCCGGGCACGGCTACGGCGACGTCGAGATCGTCAGGGCGGCCGAGGAGTCCATCACCTTCTCGCTGCCCAAGGAACTCCGCCGCGACCTGCGGGACGAAGCGGCCGCCCTGGTGGCCGAGCGCGGCGGATCCGGCACACCGGCGGCGTGACCGTCCGTCGTCCGTCGTAACGTGGAGCCATGCAGATCTTCGGCGTGGACATCGGCGGATCCGGGATCAAGGGTGCCCCTGTGGACCTGGACGAGGGCGACCTGGCCCAGGAGCGGTGCAAGGTGCTCACCCCGCACCCGGCGACGCCCGACGGCGTGGCCGACGGCGTGAAGCAGGTCGTCGACCACTTCGGCTGGACCGGTCCGGTGGGCCTGACCTTCCCCGGGGTGGTCACCGGCGGCGCCACGGTGCGCACGGCGGCGAACGTGGACAGGAACTGGATCGATACGGACGCGCGCGCCCTGTTCAGCGAGCGGCTGGGTGGCCTGCCGGTGACCGTGGTCAACGACGCGGACGCGGCCGGCGTCGCCGAGATGCGCTTCGGCGCCGGCCGCGACCGCAGCGGCACGGTCGTGCTGCTCACCTTCGGCACCGGCATCGGCAGCGCCCTGTTCGTGGACGGCGTCCTCGTTCCCAACACCGAGCTGGGCCACCTGGAGCTGAACGGCCACGAGGCGGAGAAGCGGGCCTCCAGCAAGGCCAAGGAGGACCACGACCTGAGCTGGGAGCAGTGGGCGCGCCGGGTGCAGAAGTACCTCGCGCACGTCGAGATGCTGTTCTCGCCCGGACTGTTCATCATCGGCGGCGGCGTGAGCCGCAAGGCGGACAAGTTCCTGCACTTCATCGAGGGCGTCAAGGCCGAGATCGTGCCGGCGCAGCTGCAGAACAACGCGGGGATCGTCGGCGCGGCGATGCACGCGGGGGAGGGGCGGGCGCAGGCCTAGCAGGCCTAAAGGCTGTCTCGTAACCCGATGGCAGACGCGACGCCGTGATCGTTGATCATGATGGGATGCAGGTGATCACGGCATCGCGCCCGGGGTGGATCGCATCGTTCACCGGCCTACAGTTTGGCCAGTTCCGCAAGCTCGTGCGCGTCGTGGCCCAGCGCGGCGGGGACGAGGTCACCGACGGCCGCCCCGGCCGGCAGTGGCGACTGGACCCAGCCGACCGCGTGCTACTGGTCGCCGCCTACGGGGCACCAACCTCACGATGCGCCGGATCGGACCGCTGTTCGGCGTCTCGCACTCCGCCGCCCCTCGTGTGATCGACACCCCCGGTCCGCTACTGGCACCGGCCCCGGTCCGGCGCACCGATTCCGATACCGGTGCTGTGCTCAGCGTTCGGCCGTCGGTCGCCGGCGCGACCGGGCCGTCCACCACGTGCACCAGAGCCTGGGAGAGCAGATGCGGGCCGGCGCCGCTGTAACGCCCGCCGAACACCGTGCCCGAGCAGAAGTGTCGCCGTTACCGTTGACCGGTGATTGGCAACCTTGAGACGTTCCAGGACGAGCTGGCCGCCAGCGGGTTTCCGCCGCTGGTCAACAAGCTGGCCGGGGCCGGTTTCCGGGGCCGGATCGCCACCCGCGACCTCGGGCCGCTGCGGCTGGTCTCCCTCGACACGCCAGAGAGCGCCTGCATCGGGCGGGAGCGCGACGCTTCCGACGGCGAGAACCTGGCGGTCAAGGTGATGACCTGGGGCCGGACGCGGATCGAGCAAGGGCGCGGCGACGCCGAACTCGGGCCGACCGACTTGGTGCTGCTCGATCCCACGCGTACGCTCCGGTTCGAGAGCACCGCCGCGGCGCACGTCACTATCCTGGTTCCGCGCCGGGAGCTTCGGATCCGGCCCGCGCAGATCGATCGGCTCATCGGCGTACGCATCGACGGCAGCCACGGCCCGGGCGCTCTCGTCTCCGTGCTGGCCCGGGAGTCGGCGCGGTCGGCGACCGGGTTCCGTGAGACGGAGGCGCTGCGATCGGCGGCGGCCGTCGTCGAGCTGATCGCTGTCGCACTGGAGGCCCGGCTCGGCGACGAACAACCGGCCCCGAACGAGTTGCTGCGGGACCGGATCACCGGCTACATCGAGGCGCGGCTGACCGATCCCGATCTGTCCGCGCCCGGCATCGCCGCCGCCCATCACATCTCAGTACGTCGGCTGCACAAGCTGTTCGAGGACCAGCCGCTCACCGTCGCGGCCCTGATCCGCCGTCGCCGCCTGGAGCGCTGCCGAGCCGAGCTGACCGGAAGCGGACGTACGGTCACCGCCGTGGCCGCCCGGTGGGGATTCTCCGATCCCACCCATTTCAGCAAGCTCTTCAAGGCGACGTACGGCTACAACCCGCGCGCACTGGTAACCAGCAACCGTGCACAGACGACCAAGACGCGCACAGCCGGCCCGGGAAAGGATGGTGGTGACCAAGGCACGCAATAGCAACAGGAGAAGTCGTGGCGAAGGTAAACATCGTCCGCCCCGGTGAGGGCGAGATCCTCGGCAGCAGGGCGCAGCAGATCCGCATCCTGGAGAACGGTGAGCACACCGACCACCGGCTGGGGTTCGCCGAGGTCACCATTCCGCCGGGCACCCCGAGCCCGTTGCAGCATCGCCACGCCCAGCATGACGAGGGCTTCTACGTGCTGGCGGGAACTTTCCGGTTCACCGTCGGCGAGGACCAATACGACGCCGGGCCGGGCACCTGGGTCATCGTGCCGACCGGGGCGCCGCACACGTTCGCCAACGTCGGCGACGAGAACGCGGTCATGCTGAACACCTTCACGCCGGACCTGTATGTGCAGTACTTCCGCGACTTCAAGGCCATGATCGATTCCGGGCAGCCGGTCAACGCCGAGACCATGCAACCGCTCTGGAAGAACTACGCCACCGAGATCTCGAACGAGTACGCCTCGTGAAGCGCCTTCAATACGACCGCTACGGCGGCCCGGAGGTGATGCGGCTCGCTGAGTTCGAGCCACCACGCCCGGGTCCGGACGAGGTTCTCGTCCGCGTCCGGGCGGCGGCTTCCAACGCGCTGGACTGGAAGATGCGCAACGGCGAAATGAAGCTGATGACCGGCCGCTCCTTTCCCCGGGCGATGGGGCACGACTTCGCCGGAGTCGTCGAGGCGGTCGGCGCCGGCGTCACCCGCCTGAAGGCCGGCGACGCGGTACTCGGCCACGCTCGGTTCCGGCAGGCGGGGGCGTTCGCCGAGATGGTGACGGCCCCGGAGAAGGCGGTCGTGCTCAAACCGGTGGACCTTTCGTACGAGCAGGCCGCCGCGCTGCCGACCGTGGGCGTGACCGCCTACCAGGCCACGGCGGAAATCCGGCCCGGGCAGGCGGTCTTCGTCAACGGATGCCTGGGCGGGGTGGGCCGGGCCGCCGTCCAGTTCGCCCGGGCGCGGGGAGCCTCGGTCGCCGGCAGCTGCCGCAACCCTGCGGCCGACGAGGCCCACGAGCTCGGCGTCGAGCCGGTAGTGGGTTTCGGCTTCGACCCGGCCGCCCTCGCGGGACGGTTCGATCTCGTCTTCGACACGCCCGGCATGCTTCCCTTCGCCGCGGCCCGAACGCTGCTGAAGCCCGGCGGAACCATCGTCGACATCGTCCCAACCCCGGCCAAAATGATCAGAAGCGCACTGCCCGGCCCGTTCCGGGCGATGATGGGCCGGCCGGTGACCGCCGACCTGGAGGAGGTGGCCCGGACCCTGCGCCTGCCCATCGCCCGTACGGTCCCGTTGACCGAGGCGATTCCCGCCCTGACGGAGCTGGAGCGCGAGCAGCGCCCGAAGGGCGGCAAACTGGTCATCGTCATGGCCGGAAGCTGAGCCGGGCCGAGCTAAGGGTGTCTCGTGGCTGCTCTTGGTAGTGACCACCGACCGACTCGCGGTCAGCCCGTGAGGGCGAGGTCGTGCAGGTGGGCGGTGCCCCAGGCGGTGTCCGCCAGGGTGCTGGCCGCGCGTCGGTAGTCCCGCAGGATTTTCCAGCACTTCATCCGCGCCGGCGCGTGTTCGACGCGGGCGCTGACCTTGCGGTGGATGGCGTTGAGATCTTCCTGCCAGTCGGTCAGTGTCCCGTCGGCGGGTTTACGGTAGGGCATGATCACGTCGAGGTTGCCCTGGTAGCCGCCGTCAGCCATCACCGGACGCCCGGGCGGTTTCTGGTCGATGCCGCAGGTGCGGTAGACGGTGCGGTCGTTGCGGTTGCCCGGTTGCGGGTCGCCGGTGGCGATGACCAGGCGGGTGTCGGCGTCGATGGCCACCTGCACATTGGCGGAGTAGCGGTAGTTCTTGCCGGGTGCGGCCAGCCGGTGGTCACGAGTGGGGACCAGGGTTCCGTCGACGATGGCGACCTGGTCGATCTTTAGGGTCTGTCGTTCGGATCAGGCCGGACCCCGCGAGCCCGGCGCCGGTACGGGCCGGCTCCGGGCCGGGCGTCACCGGCTCAGGCGCCGCGCCGCCGCCGCACCCACCGCACCCGGCGCACCAGGACGATCGCACCGGTGGCCAGCGTGCCCGCGTACAGCCATCCCGCCTGCGTGGCCAGGCCCGTGAACAGCGCCATCAACCGCCCGAGCAGCCCGCCCCCGGTGTCGGCGACGGGGAACAGGCCCGCGGCGAAGGCGATCGGCACGGCCACCGGTGCGGTCAGCACGTCGCCGTCGCGCACCCACAGCGCGGTCAGCAGGCACACCGGCAGGAACAGCACCCCGTACACCGCCGCGGACGCCCCGAACAGCACGTGGTCCAGCCAACCGAGCAGGACCATCAGCGCCACGCAGAACAGGCTTCCGCCGAGCCCGGTGAGCCGGAGGCCCGGCAGCGGCGGCACCGGCCGGGAGAGCCGCACCGCCCGCGCGGAGCCCCCGGCGCCCGGCGCGGGCCCGCGCTCGGCCGCCGTCCGGCGCCGTGCCTGCGGCGGCAGCGACGCGGGCGGCGTGCCGCGTCGCGGTCCGTGGTGAGAGGGTCGCGTCCTGCGTTGCTCCATCCGACCAACTTAGGTCTGTTTATGTGTTCAATCGGCCCTGGGACACGCCGGGGCGGAGAGCTTGGCCGAGCCTGCCGTGCTCCCGCGGGCCCGCGGCCGCGGACGCCGTAGACTGGTGGATCGGCCAGTGTCTCCCTGGCCCCTGGCAGCCCCTGGCCCACTCATCTACGGGAAGTCGCAACGTGTCGCTCACGATCGGAATCGTCGGCCTGCCGAATGTCGGCAAGTCGACCCTTTTCAACGCCCTGACCAAGAACGACGTGCTGGCGGCCAACTACCCGTTCGCCACGATCGAGCCGAACGTCGGCGTGGTCGGCGTCCCCGACGGCCGCCTCGCCAGGCTGGCGTCGATCTTCAAGTCGGAGCGCATCCTTCCGGCCACGGTCGACTTCGTGGACATCGCGGGCATCGTGCGCGGCGCCTCCGAGGGTGAGGGCCTGGGCAACAAGTTCCTCGCGAACATCCGCGAGTCCGACGCGATCTGCCAGGTGATCCGCGCCTTCAAGGACGAGAACGTCGTGCACGTCGACGGCAAGGTCTCGCCGAAGGACGACATCGAGACGATCAACACCGAGCTGATCCTCGCCGACCTCCAGACCGTCGAGAAGGTCCTGCCGCGCCTGCAGAAGGAGTCGCGGATCAAGAAGGACGTGGCGCCCAAGGTCAAGGCGGTCGAGGAGGCCAAGGAGATCCTGGAGAAGGGCGACACCCTCTTCGCACACGGCATCGTCCAGGGCAGCGAGCGCGCCGAGCCGCTGCACGACCTGCACCTGCTCACCACCAAGCCGTTCCTCTACGTCTTCAACGTCGACGAGGACGAGCTGGTGGACGAGGAATTCAAGAACGAGCAGCGCGCCCTGGTCGCCCCCGCCGAGGCGATCTTCCTGAACGCCAAGCTGGAGGCCGACCTCGCCGAGCTGGACGAGGAGGAGGCGCTGGAGCTGCTGCAGTCCGTCGGCCAGGACGAGCCCGGCCTCGCGACCCTGGCCCGGGTCGGCTTCAACACCCTCGGCCTGCAGACCTACCTCACCGCCGGCCCCAAGGAGTCCCGCGCCTGGACCATCAAGAAGGGCGCCACGGCCCCGGAGGCGGCCGGTGTCATCCACACCGACTTCCAGAAGGGCTTCATCAAGGCCGAGGTCATCTCCTTCGACGACCTGGTCGAGGCCGGCTCGGTCGCCGAGGCCCGCGCCAAGGGCAAGGCCCGCATGGAGGGCAAGGACTACGTCATGCAGGACGGCGACGTGGTGGAGTTCCGGTTCAACGTGTAGTGCCTGATTCCTTGATCGGCTAACGCGGCTGATCAGGGCATGAATCCCCAGGTCAGGGGCCAGATCATCGGGTCTGGCCCCTTCCTGTTTTCTCCTGCGGATTCAGGCTGTTTCTGGGTCTTGTGCTGACTTGGTGCTGACCCTGGCGGCGACTCTCAGAAGCGACCTGGGGCTCCGGTGGGAGAGGGGAGGACAGCCGAAGGGATTGACCCGGACGAAGCGACGGCGGACCGGTTTCCCGTTCTGGAAACCCGAACCTCTTGTTGTGCAGGCCGCCAGCTGGAAACGATGAACGGGACACCGGAGCGCGGGAACGAGGGGGCACCGTATGAGGCTGACGAAGCTGGCCACCACCTGTGAGAACGGGGACTGTCCCACCCTGTATGCGACCGACAAGGGAACCCTGATCGTGCAGGGAGGCGTGCCGACGGGACACGGTCTCGACGTGCCGGAGGGCGAATCCCTGGTGGAAATCCCGATGGACCTCATCCGGAAGGCAATCCGTGATCAGCGCATCTAACGACCTGGCTGCCCGCTTTTCCACCTTCCAGGAGGAGGCGTTCCGGCTGGAGACTCTCGACGACTACAGCAACTCGGGCAACCCTGCCGCCTTCCGTGCCTTCCTCGCGGGGGAGACCAAGCCCGCCGACTACAACGCAGACTGGCTGGAGACCGTGCGAAAGGCGACGGAGAGCGGCAAGCGCATGGTGCGCGTCCACGTCCTGTCCCGCCCGCTCACGCCGTACCTCCGCTACGAGCTGAGCTGGGGTTACCAGACGAACATGACGGCGGGTGAGGAGTTCCACATCCTCGACACGACCGACCGCCCGAATCCGCTGGAGGGTGTGCCCGATTTCTGGCTCTTCGACGGCCGCGAGCCTGTGGTGCTCAACTACGACGAGAACGGCGCGTTCACCGGGCCGACGTTCGTCCCGGCACCGGGGGCGTTGCCCACGGGCGAGGAGTCCGAGTACGCGACGTATCGAAGCGTCGCCCTGGCCATGTCGGTGCCCTTCACCGAGTGGTGGGGGAAGCACGGAGCAGCGTGAATCAGGCAGAACTCGGTGCCGCGCTGCGGGCGCTGCGGCAGGCGTCCGGCAAGGAGGCCAAGGTCGTCGCCCGCAGCGCAGTCATGTCGACCGCCAAGCTGTCGAAGATCGAGAACGGCCGTGTCGCCCCGGCGACGGCGGACGTGGAACGCATCCTCACGGCTTTGGACGTGTCCCCGGAGATCAAGGCCGAGTACCTCGCTGCAGCCCGCGCACAGGCCACAGAGGCAACCGCATGGCGCCTCTTTCGGCGCATGGGCTACCACAAGAAGCAGCAGCAGATCAGGGCGTTGGAGTCCTCGATGACGCTCCTGCGCCTCTTCCAGCCGTCCCTGGTTCCCGGTCTGCTCCAGACGCCCGAATACATCCGGGCAGTGTTGGAGCCGAAGGGCCTCACAGACGAACAGCTCTCCCGTACGGTCTCCGCCCGGATCGAGCGGCAACGCGTCCTGTACGACACCAGCAAAGCCCTGCACTTCGTGGTTACGGAACCCGTCCTGCGCTGGCGTCTCCTTCCGCCCGCGATGATGGCGGGCCAGCTGGACCGCATCGTGTCGGTGTCCCGCCTGCCGAACGTGGACGTGCGCGTGGCCCCCCTCGACGCGCCGCAGCGCGACGTGCCCGGTCACTCCTTCGTCATCCGGGACGACCGTGTGGTGACGGTCGAGACGACACACGCCGAGGTGGTCGTCACCGACCCACGGGACGTCTCCCTGTACGTCGAGAAGTTCGACCGCTTCGCCTCCGTGTCCCTTGCCGGGGACGCAATGCGCGACCTAGTCGAGGGCATCCGGGACGCGTTCTTGCACGAACGGGAAACGCCCTAGCTTCGGCCCCTAGGACCGGCTGACCATGGCCTTCTCGACGAGATGCGGGGAGGCATACGAGATGCACGGAGAACCGTCGACGCTGCCGGAGCCGGTGGCTTCTTCCCTACCGCCGGCACGGCCAGAACCCGTCCCGGGCTGCCGGGACTGCCTCGGCCTCGCGGTACAACGGGCCAACGCCGGGTCGGTCTGGGACTACTCCAAGGTGTCCGACATGAACGTGACCCTGCGCGCCCACCTGCGGGACGCGCACGGGGGCGAGTGATGCCCCGCGCTGTGCTGCGGTACGTCACGCATCGGATCACCCAGCACCCAGACACCGACGTGACGTTCGAGGCCGAGTGCCTCCGCTGCGACTGGTCGGCGACGCCTTCCGAGGACGGGGCGGCCGTGGACATCGAGTGCATGGGGCACACGGGACGCACCGGCCACGAGGGATTCAGGCGGGTGTGCACGTCGTTCGCTCTGGTGGTGCGGGCGGGGTGACGGCGACCCGAGCGTCCCCTGCTTCAGTTGCCGTCAGACGCGCTGGAGGCGACGCCGACGGCCCCCAGCACGCGACACAGACACGGGCCTCCGTATGAGATCGAACAGGACGAAACCTATGGCGAAGCGTTCCGAGCCGAAGAAGACGATGACCAAGGAGGAGTGGATCGAACAACAGCTGGCCAATGCCCCGGATTGGACGGCCGAGGATGTCTGGTGGGTGCTCAACAGGTTCGGCTTCCCGACGGAACAGGTGGAGGCGGCCTACCAGGCGATGCTCCGGGAGAAGGAGGAACGCTCCTCAAGGCGCACAGCTGGAGCCCTGAGCTTCATCGCGGCTCCAAGGCTCCGCGCCACTCGGCGAGCCGATCAGCCTTCCTGGCTCACGAAACGGGCTGTGTTCAGCTGAGCGGGGATGCGCAGGCCAGGAACGGCCCGGCCGCCCGGCTCCATGTTTCTCCCCTGGCGAGTGCTGCCGCGCCTTCCGTGCGCAGCGACGTGACCACGGGGGTCAGGAAGTCCGTACGCCAATGCTGCACGGCCTCCGGCTTCATGCCGCTCGCCTCGACCGAGGCCCCCACCCTGGCTTCGAGTACGGCCGCGCCCTGCGCGGCGTCGTCCCCGGTCCACTCGTCCACGTGCTCGGCCACCAGGGCCCACCACAGCTTGATCATGCGCGGATCGTACGGACGGTGGCGGGCGGCGTGAAGAGCCAGAGGTGCGAGCGGGGGTGGGGGTACGACCCCCGAAGGGGCCCGTCGTCGGCCGCCGCGTCTTAGCAGCTCGGGTTCTGCCACGGTTCCAGGGGCGACGGGGCAGCTGTGGCGCTCCCTCCGGCGGCGATAGAAGCCGCAGGTCAGCGCCGATCCAACCGTTCTGCAGGGCATCCGTCGGCACTGCACAGGAATGAGAAGCGCTCAGGCCGCGACTTCACCGGGGTCCTCGTCCTCGTCTTCCGAGGAGCCGCCCCGCTCGTAACCCGACACGTCGATCTCGCGGCCGTCTGCGAGCCGTCTCTTGTGCGGGGCAACGTTGTGCTTGGTGGGCGGGTTCCGCTGCTCCTTCTTCTCTGCAGAGTCGGCGGCCGACCCGGTGTCCAGGGACTCCTCGGCGATGTTCTGTTCCTCGGCATGCCTAGCGGCCAGGACGGCGACGGCCAGAGCCGCGCTGCCGACCGTGCCGGCCACGGCGAGGATCTTCGGCTTGTGCTTGCTGACCCAGCCCTTCGCCTTGGCGAAAGAGGTGGGCTCGCCGTCATCGGGGATGGGGTCGCTGGGCGTGGAGTCAGTCACGGGCACAGATCTACCGGACCCGTCCCTCGCCTGTCAGGCAATCACCCGACATCGCCCGATCAGGTTCCGTGGCGCTCGTACGTCTTCGAGTCTTCGCGAAGGTGCATCCTCTGGCCGCCGCAGCGGATTGCCGTCCTCGCTCTGTGGCCCGCCCGCCGGACGGCGTCGGCCGCGAGGTGCCTCTCTTCCCATAGAGGGCAGCTCTGCCGCTTTCTCTACTACGCTTCCCGCGTGGACTCGGCTGCCGCTTGCGTGGAACTCGCATCGACGGCTGGAAACGGCTGCGCGACGTGCGTCACGCCGCAGGCATCAGGGTTGGCGGCCCGCGCGACCGCCATGACATATCGGGAAGAAGAGCCTTGGCCCTCAAGAAGACAGACCTCTACAGCTCGCTCTGGAAGAGCTGCGACGAGCTGCGCGGCGGGATGGACGCCGGCCAGTACAAGGACTACATCCTCACGCTGCTCTTCGTGAAGTACGTCTCCGACAAGGCCAAGGCCGACCCCGACAGTCTCATCGACGTCCCGTCCGGCGGCTCCTTCGACGACATGGTGGCCGCCAAGGGCGACAAGGAGATCGGCGACCGCTTCAATAAGATCATCAGTCGGCTCGCCGAGGCGAACGATCTGCGGAACGTAATCGACCTCGCCGACTTCAATGACGAGGAGAAGCTCGGCAAGGGCAAGGAGATGCAGGACCGCCTCTCCAAGCTCGTCACGATCTTCAGCGACCTTGACTTCCGAGGCTCCCGTGCCGAGGGCGACGACCTCCTCGGTGACGCTTACGAGTACCTGATGCGCCATTTCGCCACGGAGTCCGGCAAGAGCAAGGGCCAGTTCTACACCCCCGCCGAGGTATCCCGTGTTCTGGCCAAGGTGGTCGGCATCACGAAGGAGACCCGCCAGGATCAGACGGTTTACGACCCGACCTGTGGCTCCGGCTCGCTGCTCCTTAAGGTCGCTGCTGAGGCGCCGCGCGGCATCACGATCTACGGCCAAGAGAAAGACAACGCCACGTGGGCGCTGTCCAAGATGAACATGATCCTGCACGGGAACGCGGACGCCGACATCCTCAAGGGTGACACGATCACGAGCCCGCAGTTCACCGACGGCCAGACGCTGAAGACCTTCGACTTCGCCGTGGCCAACCCGCCGTTCTCGATCAAGTCCTGGAGCAACGGGCTGGAGCACGAATACGGCCGCTTCGAGTACGGCCGACCGCCGGAGAAGAACGGCGACTACGCCTTCCTGCTGCACATCCTCAAGTCGCTCAAGAGCAAGGGGAAGGCAGCGGTCATCCTCCCGCACGGTGTGCTCTTCCGGGGGCACGCCGAGGCGGACATTCGTCGGCGTCTGCTCAACCAGGGGTTCATCAAGGGCATCATCGGCCTTCCCGTGAACCTCTTCTACGGAACCGGCATCCCCGCCTGCATCATCGTCCTGGATAAGGAGAACGCCGTCGGCCGGACCGGCGTGTTCATGATTGACGCTTCCAGGGGCTTCATGAAGGACGGCCCGAAGAACCGGCTGCGCAGCCAGGACATCCACAAGATCGTCGACGTCTTCACGCGGCAGACCGGGATCGACCGCTACTCGCGCATGGTCCCCCTGTCGGAGATCGCGGACTCGAAGAACGACTACAACCTCAGCATCTCCCGTTACATCGACTCCTCCGAACCCGAGGACCTTCAAGACCTCAACGCCCACCTGCACGGCGGCATCCCCGACCGCGACCTCGACGCGATCGGCGGTTACTGGGACATCTTCCCGCAGCTGCGCGCCCAGCTGTTCCGGCCGAACCGTCCCGGCTACAGCGACCTGACCATCGACGTCAGCCAGGTTCAGCAGGCGATCCTCGACTCGCCCGAATTTCAGAAGTTCACCGACGAGGCTCGCGATCTCACCACCGAGTGGTTCGATTTCCATCGTGAGCGTCTCGAGAAGATCGACGCCGACACGCAGCCCAACGACCTCATCGCCGCCCTCGGCGATGACCTGCTTGCCCGCTTCAAGCCGGTGCCGCTGGTGGACGAGTACAACGTCTACGAACAGCTCATGACGTACTGGCACGACGTCGTGCATGACGACGTCTTCATGATCATGAACGATGGTTGGCTCGCTGCCGCCAAGCCGCGCAAGATCGCGGTGGACAAGAACCGCAGGCTCTCGGAGTCCCCCGACCTCGTGGTGGGCTCGGGTCGCAGCGCTACCAAGTACAAGCTGGACCTCATTCCGCCGGCCCTGGTCGTCTCGCGCTACTTCGCGGCGGAACAGGCCAAGGTCGATGAGCTCGTCATGTTGGCGGAGGATGCCAGCCGCGCGGTCCAGGACTACGTCGAGGAGCATGCCGTCGAGGGCGGGCTGCTGGCGGACGCAATGGCAGACGACAAGATCAACAAGGCCCTCGCCTCGGAGCGCCTGAAGAAGGCGCGACACGAAGGCGCTGACGCTGACGAGGTGGCGGCGCTGGCGCATCTGATCAAGCTGTACAACGCGGAGGCCGTAAGTAAGAGGACCGCCAAGGAGGCAGAGGCGGCGCTTCATCTCGCAACACTGAAGAAGTACGGCGAGCTCACCGAGAGCGACGTGCGGACACTCGTCATGGACGATAAGTGGCGCGCCGTGATCACGGCGCGAGTGGCCTCCGAAGCCGAGGCGCTGACGCTCGCTCTGGTGAGCCGTATCAGGGAGCTTGGGGAACGCTACGCAGAACCCATCGATGCTCTCGGTATCGCGCTGGGGAAGCTCGAGGCGAAGGTTGCAGGGCATCTCGCCGACCTGGGGGTCAAGCCGTGACGATGACGGGCGGGGACGGCGGGGAGCAGGGCATCCCCTGGAAGCGGGTGGCCCTTGACCGTGTCGCCGCGAGAGGCAGCGGACACACCCCGAACAAGAAGCGTGCGACCTACTGGAACGGCGACATTCCTTGGGTTTCGCTCAAGGATGCCTCCAGGCTGGATCGAGGGCTGATTTCGGCAACGGCCGAGAGTATTACGCACGCGGGACTGGCCAACTCGTCGGCAGTGGTGCATCCCGCAGGTTCGGTTGTTCTTCTGCGGGATGCCGGAATCGGGAAGGTTGCCGTACTTGGGGCCGACATGGCTGTCAGTCAGCACTTTATGGCGTGGCATTGCGGCCCTCGCCTCAATAACTGGTTCCTCTACTACTACCTCGAGTCCATGAAGGCCGAGTTCGAGCGGATCTCGAACGGGAGCACGATCAAAACCATCGGAGTCGAGTATTTTCGACAGCTGAAGGTGCCGCTGCCAGCGATCGAAGAACAGCAACTGATCGCTCGGATGCTTCGCGATGCCGACGGGCTCATTGCTGCGCTGGAGCGCATGATTGCAAAGAAGCAGGCGATCAAGCAGGGGCTCATGCAGCAGCTCCTGACCGGTCGGATGCGCCTGCCCGGATTCACGCAAGCGTGGAGTCGTCGCAACCTCTCGGAACTCCTTCGCCCTCGTTCTGAGTTCAACTCTTTGTCCGAGAATCTGACCGTTCTGACGTGCACAAAGAGCATGGGTTTCATGCGTTCCCTGGACTACTTCAAGAACCAGGTCTTCAGTCGCGATCTCAGGGGTTATCGGGTTATCTATCGAGGTGATATCGGGTACCCTGCCAATCATGTCGAGGAGGGGTCGATCGGAGTTCAGGAACTTGAAGACCGGGCGCTTGTGAGTCCTATCTACGTGGTCATGGAACCCGGCTCCGGTGTCGACAGCTACTTCCTGCAGCGCATGCTGAAGCTCGATACTTATCGGCAGAAGTTCTCGCGGGCCACGAACGCTTCTGTGGACCGCCGGGGCAGCTTGCGCTGGCCGGAATTCTCTCGCATTGAAGTGTCTGTTCCACACATCGAAGAGCAGCGACGTATCAGCTGTGTGCTCCGGGACTCGGAGCTGGAGATCGCGAAGCTGGAGCGGAGGCTCCGCGTTGCGCAGGATGTGAAGCGGGGAATGATGCAGGAGCTCCTCACGGGAAGGAAGCGCCTGCTCGTCCAGGGGGAGGATGGCGAATGAGCGACGTCGGACAGGTCGAGCGTGAGGCGCAGAACCGGGTCGTGCGACTGTTCGAGAAGCGGTTGGATTATCGCTACCAGGGCAGTTGGGAGTGCCGAGACGGCAACTCGCACATTGAGGTGGAGCTGCTGGATGCGAACTTGCGCGCCCGCGGTTACGACGGCGTCCTCGTCGGCAAAGCGATCGAGCGGCTAAAGAAGGCCGCGGCGCTCGGTGGTGGGCGCAACCTGTATGAGGCCAACCGTGATGTCTACGAGCTGCTGCGTTACGGGGTGAAGGTCAAGCCGGGCGCTGGCGAGCAGTATGAGACGGTCTGGCTCATCGACTGGAACGACCCGCAGACCAATGACTTCGTCGTCGTGGAGGAGGTGACGATTGTTGGGAAGCAGACGAAGCGGCCCGATATCGTGCTCTACGTCAACGGCTTAGCTCTGGTGACCTTGGAACTCAAGCGCTCCCGGGTCGCCGTGAGCGAGGGCATCCGACAGACCATCGGGAATCAGAAGCCTGAATTCATCCGGTCGTTCTTTTCCACCGTCCAGCTCGTGCTCGCCGGCAACGACGTGGAGGGCCTGCGCTACGGCGTCATCGATACGCCTGAGAAGTACTGGTTGCAGTGGAAGGAGCCCTCCGACGTTGAGGAGCCGCTGGACCGGGCTCTGCTTCAGATGTGCGATAAGGAGCGGCTGCTTGAACTGATCCATGACTTCACCGTCTTCGACTCCGGTGTCCGTAAGGCGTGCCGTCACAACCAATACTTCGGCGTCAAGGCTGCGCAGGAACGTATTGGCCGTCGTGAGGGCGGCATCATCTGGCACACCCAGGGGTCGGGGAAATCGCTCACGATGGTGTGGCTGGCGAAGTGGATCCGGGAGCACCAAAACGACTCCCGAGTCCTGCTGATCACCGATCGCACCGAGCTGGACGAGCAGATCGAGAAGGTCTTCAACGGCGTCAACGAGCAGATCTATCGCACCAGTAGTGGCGTGGACCTCCTGGACACTCTGAACAAGTCTGCCGAGTGGCTCATCTGCTCCCTCGTGCACAAGTTCGGTAGCTCGGCGGATGGTAAGGACGGATCGAAGGCCGACAACGAGTTCATCAAGGAGCTCAAGGCCAGGATCCCTAAGGGCTTCAAGGCCAAGGGCAACCTCTTCGTCTTCGTCGACGAGGCCCACCGCACCCAGTCCGGCATGATGCACGACGCGATGAAGGACCTGTTGCCGGGCGCCATGTTCATCGGGTTCACGGGGACGCCGCTGCTCAAGGCGGACAAGGCCACCAGCATGGAGAAGTTTGGGTCGTTTATCCACACCTACAAGTTCGACGAGGCCGTCGAGGACGGCGTCGTGCTCGACCTTTGCTACGAGGCCCGCTCCATCGACCAGCACCTGACATCGCCGGCGCAGGTGGACAAGTGGTTCGAGGCCAAGACCCGCGGCATGACCGATCTGTCCAAGGCGGAGTTGAAGAAGCGCTGGGGCACGATGCAGAAGGTCGTCTCCTCCGAACCCCGGGCGAAGCAGATCGTGCAGGACATCCTGCTCGACATGGAGACCAAGCCCCGCCTGATGGACGGGCGCGGTAACGCCATGCTCGTGGGCGAGAGCATCTACCAGGCATGCAAGTTCTACGAGCTGTTCTGCAACGCGGGCTTCCGAGGGAAGTGCGCCATCGTCACCAGCTACGCCCCGAGTCCAGGAGATATTTCCAAGGAGGACTCCGGCGCAGGCCAGACGGAGAAACTGCGTCAGTACGACATCTATCGAAGGATGCTTGCCGACCACTTTGGCGAGCCCGAAGACGCCGCCATGACGAAGGTCGACCAGTTCGAGAAAGAGGTCAAGCGGCAGTTTGTCGAGGAGCCCGGTCGGATGCGCCTGCTCATCGTGGTCGACAAGCTCCTGACCGGGTTCGATGCGCCAAGCGCCACGTACCTCTACATCGACAAGAAGATGAGCGATCACGGCCTGTTCCAGGCGATCTGCCGGGTCAACCGACTCGACGGAGACGACAAGGAGTTCGGCTGCATCGTCGACTACCGCGACCTGTTCAACTCCCTACAGGACGCCATCACCGACTACACGTCCGGGGCACTCGACGGGTACGAACCACAGGACATTGAGGGCCTGCTGACTGACCGGATCGAGAAGGGGCGAGAGGCTCTCGACGAAGCGCTGGAACGAATCCGCGCGCTCTGCGAGGTGGTTGCGCAGCCCCGGAACACGCTCCAGTACCAGCAGTACTTCTGTGCGGCTGATCCCGGCAACGCCGAGCAGCTCAAAGCCAACGAGCCCAAGCGTGTCGAGCTCTACAAGGCCGTTGCCGCGGTTACGCGGGCTTTCGCTAACCTGGCCAACGACATGGAGGCCGCCGGATACACCAGCCAGGAGGCCGAGGAAATCCGTGCTGAAATCCGGCACTACACGGATGTCCGCGACGAGGTGAAGCTCGGAGCCGGTGAGGACGTCGACTTCAAGCAGTACGAGGCCGGAATGCGGTTCCTGCTGGACACTTACATCCAGGCGGACGCGTCCGAGACTGTGTCCGACTTCGAGGACACCGGCCTCGTTCAACTCATCGTCGAACTGGGCGGCGGGGCCCTCGACAAGCTGCCAAAGGGAATCAGGAACAGCCCTGAGGCCGTCGCCGAGACGGTCGCCAACAACATGCGCAAGCTGATTATCGAAGAGCATGCGACGAACCCGAAGTACTTCGACAAGATGTCGGAGCTGCTCGACGCCATAATCGAAGAGCGGCGCCGAGGAGCGATCGAGTACCAGGACTACCTCGCCAAACTGCTGGAGACTGCCGCGCAACTCGGCAGAGGAGAGTCCGACGACCCGCACAAGTATCCCGCCTGGGCCAATAACGGGGCGAAGCGGGCTCTGGTCGACTTCTTCCTCCCTGATGAGCGACTGGCTGTCGAGGTCGACACCGCAGTGCTTCACTCCAAGCCGCATGCATGGGTGGGTAACCCGTTAAGGGAGCGGAAGGTTCGGAACGCGCTGAAGCGAGCGCTGCCTGACGATTTCGACCGGCTTGATGAGCTCCTTGAACTGGTGAAGGCAAGGCATGAGTACCACTAGCGCCCATCTCGCGGTCCGGGGCATTGACGTCCACGTGGTCTACAAGGACATCAAGAACCTGCACATCGGCGTCTACCCACCCATTGGGCGCGTTCGGGTGGCCGCTCCTCAGCAACTGGATGACGATCAGGTCCGCCTGGCCGTCATCCAGCGGTTGCCGTGGATCAAGCGTCAGCAGGATCAAATGCGCTCGGCTGAGCGTCAGTCGGTGCGCGAGATGGTCAGCGGAGAATCCCACTACGTGTGGGGTGTGCGACGACGCCTGAAGGTCATCGAGCGGCCGGGACGCCCGCATGTAGAAATCGACGGCGACCGAATGGTGCTCTACGTGCCGAGCGGGACGAGTGAGGAGCGCCGTCGTGACCTGCTCGACCGGTGGTGTCGTGAGCAACTCCGTCAGGCGATCCCAGCGCTCATCGAGCGCTGGGAGACCAAGCTAAAGGTTTCCGTGCCGTGGTGGGGTATCCGCCGGATGAAGACCAAGTGGGGCTCCTGCAACCGGGAGACCCGCCGCCTGTGGTTCAACTCCGAACTGGCCAAGAAGCATCCAGAGTGCCTTGAGTACGTCGTCGTTCACGAGATGGTCCACTATCTCGAACGGGGACACGGCCAGCGCTTCGCCCGGCTGATGGACGGCTTCCTGCCGGACTGGCGTAGTCGCCGCGATCGCCTGAATGCCGCACCGCTCTCTGACGAGCTATGGACAGGGCGTTGAGTGCAGCGAGGACTGCTTGTGTCCGGACGGAGCTTGCTCCACGACAACAGCCTCATGTCTGCCCTGAAGCCCGGAGAGATCGTGGACGCACTTCCGTTGCTCGAAAATATCGAGTGACGTTTATCAGGTATGCGAGTTAAAGAGGGGGGTCTCGCTTCCCCCTCGGTCCCATCAGATGACGATGACGCGGAAGGTGCTGACCCCATGGCGAAGCTTCGGTTGACCGTAGGGCGGGGGCACGTCGAGGAGCTGGCACGCCTGCGTCATCCCGTGGGAGCCGTCGAGGAACTGATCTGGAATTCTCTCGACGCGGACGCCGAGACTGTCACCGTTGTGCTTGAGCGCAACGACTTCGGTGGAGTCGACCGGGTCGCCGTGATCGATGACGGCACTGGTATCGCGGCGGAGAAGTGCAGCGACTACTTCGAGCAGATCGGTACGTCCTGGAAGAAGCGCACGCAGGTCAGCGAGGTCAAGAAGCGCGTGCTGCACGGGAAGAACGGGCGGGGCCGAGTCAGGGCCTTCGCGCTCGGTAGCGAGGTTCGCTGGACCAGCGTGAGCGGGATGCAGGGGATCCGCCGGCGCGTGGTCATCGAGTCCGATCGCGACTCCATGGACGAGTTCGACGTCAGCGATCCCGAGCCGACGGCTGATGCGACGGGGACGATCTTCGAGGCGTTCGGAGGGGAGGACCTACAGAAGCTGACCGAGGACGCCGCCCGTACCGCGCTCACTGCTGCCTTCGCGCTCCATCTGGAGGCGTACCCGGACATCTGCATCACCTACGACGGGACGCGGCTGGATCCGGCGTCGGAACAGGTTCACGTCGATACGTACGAGGTGGCGTCTCCGCCGGGCAGTTCTCACCCGGCGGCGCAGCTGAAGATCATCGAATGGTCGCGTCCGTACTCCCGGGCTCTGTTCCTCTGCGACGGCCGAGGTATGTCCTTGGCGCAGCTGAAGCCGGAGATCCAGGCTCCGGGCTTCCACTTCACGGCGTA
This sequence comes from Streptomyces sp. TG1A-8, assembly GCF_030499535.1. Classification (NCBI taxonomy): domain Bacteria; kingdom Bacillati; phylum Actinomycetota; class Actinomycetes; order Kitasatosporales; family Streptomycetaceae; genus Streptomyces; species Streptomyces sp. TG1A-8. The sequence goes on along the minus strand of NZ_JASTLB010000001.1, from coordinate 2,615,694 downwards.
CCTGTCTTGGTCTGGGTTCGAGGACGATTCGGTCGGTGACCTCGCCTTCGCAGATTGGATGCCGGAGGGGCCCGCTGCCGAGGTATTGGCCGAAGCCCGGGAGCGCATGCGTGAGCACTTCCGTTCCCGCGCCGACGAGCGCCGTCGTGAGCTCGTTGACTCGTGGCGTGCGGAGGGCTTCTACCCGTATACAGGCGAGCCCGGCAACGACCAGGAGCGCGCGGAGCGCGAGACCTTCGACGCCGTGGCGACCGCGGTCGTCCGGCACTTGCCGGCGAGCAAGAGGGCGCAGAAGGTGTCCTTCGCGCTTCTGCGTTCCGTCCTGACCCACGAGCCGGGCGAAGTGCTCCGTATCGCCGAGGAGCTCTTCGCGCTCTCCAAGCAGGAGCAGGCGGAGCTGAGCCGTCTGCTGGACCGTACCCCGCTATCGGCCTTGATCAAGGCATCGACCGCGACGACCGGACGCCTCGACTCCTTGTCGGCTCTGGAGCACCTCGTTTTCGATCCCGTGGCCAAGGGACGGGTCAAGGAGCGCACGGAGTTGCACCGGATCCTGGAAAACGAGTGCTGGATCTTCGGTGAGGAGTATGGGCTGCACGTCAGCGACCGCAGTTTGAACGAGGTGCTGAGACAGCACTGTCGTCTTCTCGATCGGGACACACCTGCACCGGCTCCCGTTCTGAGGGAGGACGGGCGTCGGGGGATCGTCGACCTGATGCTGTCCCGTGCTGCCCGGCAGCGGAAAGGGGAGCGTCACCACCTCGTGATCGAACTCAAGAGGTCGAATGTCACACTCGGCATGTCCGAGTTCACGCAGATCAACAGCTATGCACAAGCGGTCATGAACGACGACAGGTTCCGGGACCCCAAGGTGACCTGGGACTTCTGGCTTGTGGGCAATGCCATGGACGACGGTCTTCGCCAACTCGCCCACCAGCAGGACCGGATGCCTGGATGTGCTGTCAACCAGCCCACGTACCGGATCTGGGTACGAACCTGGGGCGAGATCATCGAGGACGCCCAGGAGCGGCTCCGCTTCTACAGCGAGCAGCTTGAGTATCAGTCGTCGACCGAGCACGCCATGGACTATCTGATCAGGGAACACACTGACGCGGTTATGGATCTGGTGGGCGACGGTACGGTGCCCGCGGCCAGGGCGGGGGACAGCGGAACGATCGGAGCTGCCGCCACTTCGTGAGGCCCCATCCCTACGGCGGTGAAGGGCAACGGCGGAAGGGCATGGGTAGGGAGCAACGGCGTCAGAAACTGGACGTGAGCCTCACCGACTCCTGACGAGTGGGCCGCATCCGCGGCCCCGAGGAGGCAGCGGCAAGAGCAAGTACGCAAGTCGAGCCTCGTAAGTCGTCTACGTGAAGAACGGCCGATAGGCCGCTTCCTGGTTGGGCTTCTTTTCGGCTTGACGTACTTGCTCTTCGCCGCTGCACAGGCTTACGGCTTCGCCGCTGGACGCAATCGCGTACTTGCGTAAGAACTCCTATCGCAATGACGTCAGGCGCCTCCAGCAGATGAGCGCGCATCCGAGGGTGAGGAAGGCTTCGTGGATGTCGTCGCGGATCTCCCAGCGGATCCGCAGACGGCGGAACCAGTGCAGGTGGGCGAATGCGCGTTCCACGACCCAGCGTTGGGTGCCAAGTCCGGAGCCGTGTTCGGTGCCGCGTCGGGCGATCAGTGGCTTCACGCCCAGGTCCCGGACGAGCCGGCGGTACTTGTCGTGGTCGTAGCCGCGGTCGCCCAGCACCACGTCCGGGCGGCGTCGGGGCCGGCCTCGCTTGCCCCGCACCGGCGGTATCGCCTCCAGCAGAGGGATCAGCTGGGTGACGTCGTTGCGGTTGCCGCCGGTCAGCGTGGCGGCGAGCGGGATGCCGGTGGCGTCGGTGATCAGGTGGTGCTTGCTGCCGGTTCTGCCCCGGTCAACAGGGCTTCGTCCGGTCTTGGGACCCCCTTTAGCGCGCGGATGTGGGAGCCGTCGACGGCCGCTCGGGAGAAGTCCAGGGCGTTCGCGCTGCGGAGCTTGGCAAGGAGGACCTCGTGCAGTCGGGGCCACACGCCGGCCCCGGTCCACTCGGCCAGGCGTCGCCAGCAGGTCATGCCCGAGCCGAAGCCGAGTTCCTGCGGCAGGTGTTCCCAGGAGATCCCGGTGTGCAGGACGAACAGGATGCCCTGGAACACCAGCCGGTCCGGATGCCGCTTGCGCCCTGGGTGCCGGGCCCGACGCTCGACCTTGGGCAGCAGCGGTTCGATCACCGCCCACAGCTCGTCGTCGACTTCCCACGGCTTCGGCCGTGCCACTTCGCACCCCCAGATCATCGCTGCCGTAGTGATCCAACCACCTCGAAGATCATTTCGTTAGGAGTTCTAATACTCCAGCAGCGGTTCGTGTCCTGAGCTGGTGGTTGTCGTTGTCCTGGTATGGAGGGGATGAGTGAAGCCGCTTGCTGGGCCGGCGAGTTGGAGTTGGTGTTCGCTCGGGTGGCGGGCAGGTTCACTCGGGCGGATCTGCGGTGGCGGATGCGGGACTACGTCCGTGGTCTGCTGGGGCGGGCGACACGCAAGAACGGCTGGCAGCTTGCGGAATGGGCAGGTCACCGCACTCCGGACGGCTTTCAGCGGCTGCTGAACAGCAGTGTCTGGGACGCGGACGCCCTGCGTGACGACGTCCGTGCCTACGTCGCCGAACGGCTCGGACCGGGCGGTGTGCTGATCATCGACGACACGGGATTCATCAAGAAGGGCACCACCTCAGCCGGGGTCAGTCGGCAGTACACCGGCACCTCAGGAAAGATCGACAACTGTCAGATCGGCGTGTTCGGCGCCTACGCCACCAGCTCAGGCCGGGCCTTGGTGGACCGGGAGCTCTACCTGCCCAAAGCCTGGACGTCCGACCGTGACCGCTGCCGGGCGGCCAAGATCCCCGACGGGCGAGGCTTTGCGACCAAGGGGGAACTGGCCCGGGACATCGTCCGCCGCTGCCTGGCCGCCGGCCTGCCGGCGTCGTGGGTGACCGCGGATGAGGCCTACGGGCAGGACTGGCACTTCCGCCGCCTGCTCGAGCAGACGGGCGTCGGCTACGTGGTGGCGGTGCCCAAGTCCCAGCAGATCAAGTCCCTGGCCGGCATCTGGCGCATCGACCATCTCATCGATGAAGCACCCGATGATGCCTGGCAGCGGCTGTCCTGCGGTGATGGGGCGAAGGGCCCGCGGATCTACGACTGGGCCGGGGCCAAGTTGCCCGCCAACATCATCTTCGATCCGGATCCGCCGACCCATCACCGGTGGGTGATGGCCCGCCGCAGCCTGTCCGACCCCGAAGATGTGGCCTACTACCTGGCCTACGCACCCGTGGGTGTCGAGATCGCCGAGCTGGTCCGCATCGCCGGCTCCCGCTGGGCGATCGAGGAGTGCTTCCAGGCCGCGAAGAACGAGTGCGGCCTGGACGAGTACGAAGTCCGCCGCTATGTCGGCTGGTATCGGCACATCACCCTGGCCATGCTCGCCCACGCCGTCTTGGCCGCACTCGCAGCACAAGCCCAGGCCGGCGGGGAGGCAAAGGGGGCTGCAGAAACGGATCAGCCACCGTCCCGCTCACCGTGGCAGAGATCCGGCGGCTCCTGGACACTCTCCTGCCCCACCCACGAGCCGACCGCGATCCCATCACCCACGCACTGAACTGGTCCGCCTGGAGAAGACACCGCCAGGCCATCGCCCGCCGCTGCCACTACCGAAAACGCACCTCAGGCCACGAACCGCTGCTGGAGTACTAAGTCGTCTTGCTCGTTCAACGGCTCCTTCGGGGAGCCGCTGCCTTTGTCTGGCGGGCTTCGAGGCCTCGGGCTTTCGTAGTCCCCCAGTGGCCTGCGTGCTGGTCGGCCACAGGCCGCCAGTGTCCAGAGATCCTGACGTACTTACGTAAGTAGAAGGAGGAGCGAGGCTTGCCGAGCGGAGCGAGGTAGCTGGTGGTGGTGACACTTCCTGTAAGGGGGCTGCATCACCACCACCACGGATCAGGCGGGCTCGGAGCGCCTCCGGATCCAGCGCCCGTCGACGTACTCCAGGGCATCCCTGAGCTTGGGACGAATGGTCTCCAGGCTCTTGCCGACCGTCGGGGCGTACCGCTGGGCGAGCGGCCTGTAGTTCGTCTCCTCCGGCTGCTCCTCGATGATCCGCGCTGCGAGCACTTCGTCCCAGGGCTTCGCCTTCGGCATGTCGACGGCCTTGATCTGGGGCCTCGCACGCTCCCAGACAGGGACCTCGCTGGTCGCGCTGGCCCGGTGCACGGTGACGTCGAGGTTGAGGTCTTCCCGGGCGCGATTCATCTTGACTTCGATGCGCCGCCCGCGCTTGCCGGAGTTCCTCAAGGTGATGATGCCGCGAGCGCCGGCCGCGATCGCCCGTCCGCCGATGGGCGAGGATGCGACGCTCATTCCCTCCGCCGTTCCCTTCGGGGTGTGTGTCACCACCAGCACGGGGATGCCCATGTCCGTGATCGGGCGCAAGCTGTGCCCGAACCGTTGCGCTGTCACCGGGGATGAGATGTCCTCACCCGGTGCGAGCGCGCCGAGCATGTTGTCCAGGACGAACAGGCCCGGCCTGATGTCCGCGAGGTCTTCGTAGATGCCCTTCCAGTAGCCGGAGTCCCCCGCGTCCCGGACGGGGAAGATGGTCACAGAGTCGTCCGGTACGGCACCGTCCAGCCGCTCCTTCAATTCCTCCGCCGCGCCGTCGTCGGTCAGGCCGTAGACGATGTGGTCGATTCTTTGATGTAGCGGCAGGCCGAGGAACGTCGGCTCGCCGTTGAGCAGGGCTATGCCCATGCCCGCGCTGAGCAGCGTCTTGCCCGCCTTGGGCTCGCCCGCCAGCAATGTTGTCCGGGTGGTGAGGAGGTCGCCGATCAGGAACGCGTCCTCGTACGGGACCCGCTCGATCTCGTGGAGCTGCCGCCCCTTGTCCTTGATGGCTCCCACCGTGCGTGGCCGTCCTTCCTTTGAGCGGAGCGGCACAGGTGTGCGCCGCTGTCTCCCGCCGGGTGGCGGGATCATGTGACCTCCATTCGGTCGGGTACGGGTGAGAGGACCGCGGGTCAGGCCGAGGCCGGGCACTCCCGGTCGAGCCAGCGGTCGACCTCGGACATGCGAAAGCGCAGGCTGCCGCCGACCTTCCGGGACGGGAGGCCGAGTATCCGGTGGTTGTTGTAGATCCAGGCGGGCTTCTTGCCCAGGTACTCAGCCAGTTCGTCAACGGTCATCAGGCGGTTGTGGTGCAAAGGCGGACTCCTTCGGTTCGGCGTACCGGCATCATCCTGAGCGATGTGTCTGGTTCTGTCAAAGCCGGATGTGTCACATCTAGACTTGACTCGGGTTGAATGGGCTCGTACGTTTATCGCATGGAGATCACACGTAGCCCTGACGGTCCGCCGTCGCGTGCGGGCATCGAGATTCATCGGCGTATCGGATCATGGAAGGTGACGATGTGGCGGCCAGCCGACTCCGTGGGCGGTGGGCCGCAGGAGATTCGGATCGAGCCGCACGAAGACGGCGACCTGCAGGAGATCGCCCGCGGCCTGTCCAGCACGGTGCTCCGGCAGATCGACACCAGATCGTTCGTGGAGATGCTCGACGCAGCTCCGACCGGTATTGACCAGGCAGTGGAGGAGGAAGCAGGACTCCTGCGTGGGTGGCTCGCCGACGCGCCCAGAGGGGTCACCGATAGGTACCTGGCCATGCTCTCGGCGGTCTATGTGCGGGTCGTCGAGATCGGCGAGCGGGCCCCGATCCAGGCGCTTGAGGAGATTACGAACATCAAGCAGGCCACGCTCAAGGGGCACCTGCGCGCTGCACGGAAGCGCGGCTTCCTGACCAAGGTCGAGGGCAAGGCGGGCGGACAGCTGACGGAGAAGGCCAACGAGGTGCTCAGGGGGATGAAGAGTGGCCCAGGTACTGAAGAAGTGTGATTGCCAGAACAAGACCCGGTGCGCGCACCTGTGGACAGTTCGGTACCGAGAGCCCGGTGGGCGGACGGGGCGTCAGCGGGAGAAGTCGTTCCCCACGAAACGGGAGGCCGAGAGCTTCGGCGTCAAGGCGGAGAACGACAAGCGGGCCGGGGTCTACATCGACCACCAGCTCGGGCAGATCTCCATGCGCAAGTGGGCGGAAGAGTGGCTCGCGCAGCACCAGGTGAACGAGTCGACCCGACGGAACTACCGGGGCTTCATCTCGAACCACCTGGTTCCCGCGCTCGGTGCCCGCACCCTCGCCAGCGTCACCATCCCGGATGTGAAGAAGCTTCAGACGGCCATGGTGAACGGCGGATTGGCGGCATCGACAGTCAACGACCGCATGAACATCCTGCGCGCCATGATGGCGACGGCCGTCAAGGAACGGCGCATATACGAGAGCCCGTGCGACGGGGTGCCGCCGATCAAGACGGCAGGCGCCGCCGTCGACCCGGACGAGATACCGACGCTCGGGGAGGTGTACGCCATCGCCGCCGCCATGTCCGATCAGTACCGGCTCACGGTGTGGCTCCAGGCGGGTGCTGGGCTGCGTATCAGCGAGGCTCTCGGGCTGACCTCCGACTGCCAGCGAGACGGCTTCCTGCGGCTGCGCCGGCAGATCAGCGCCAAGGCGAATCAGGGTGACTGCGTGACCCGCTTCGTGCCGCTCAAGCACCGTACGGCGGATGAGTACCGGGACGTGCCCACGCCGACGTTCCTTGACCAGGAGATCGGCAACCACCTGAAGCGCTGGGGCACGGTCGAGGTCGACGGCGTAGAGGCGCTGTTCGCACCGCGTGAGCGGGGCAAGGGGAAGATGCCCACGGCGTCGACGTACGGCTATCACTGGCGGAAGGCGTGCGTGGCGGCGGGCGTGGTCACCCCGGACAAGAAGCCGAGGTACACCCCGCACTCCCTGCGCCACTTCTTCGCCTCGACTGCGCTTGCGAACGGCGTCCCGATCCACGAAGTGAGCCGCTGGCTCGGTCACCGGAACATCAAGACCACCGTCGACACGTACGGGCACCTGGTGCCGGAGGCGTGGGACCGGTGCCGGGACGTGATGCAGCAGGCGCTCCGGCCGTCGCCGGTACGCGCCGTCGCAGTGGCGGCATGACGTGCTGACCCGACGACACGGTGCTGACTTGGTGCTGACCCTGCACCCCTTCGAAGGGCTGAAACCCTTGGGAACACTGGGGAGGGAGGAGCTCCATGAACGTTCCGCTTCAACGTCTGACGTCTCGTCAGAACCTGTGCCTGGCCCGCTTGTCGGCGGACCGGGCACGAATTCCCGTCCGCAGGGAGCCCCGTCCCGTGATGAGGGGCGGTGGCAGGCCCGGTCGGCGTGGCAGTGGCACTGCCTCAGACCTTGACGACCTCCACGGAAGGGCCGCGCAGGAGCGTCGGGTCCCCGGGGTCGGACGTGAGGACGGTGGCCGGCCGGGGTGCGATGCGGGCGATGACGGCGAAGGCGGCATCGACGGTACTGGTGACCATGGGGGTGACAGGCGCGCAGAGGCGCGGCGGCCCGGTCGGTGATCTCCTCGGTGACGTCGTGAACGTCGACGCGGGAGAGGACCCACTTGACGCGCGCCGGGCGGATGCGCTCGCAGTCGGCCTCAAGAGTGGTCATGACGCTGGTGGCGACGCGGATGTCCTCCTCCAGGGCCGCTCGGACCAGAGCCACGACATACGGTCCTTGCGGTAGAGCTTCGAAAGGCCTTCGCCGTCGAGCAGGAGGCTGCCTGGCATCAGGCGGCGGCCCCGCCGGCCTGGCGGTGGTCGTGGCGCAGCAGCGCCCGGGCGGCCTCGACCTCCTCACGGGTGAGAGCTTCGTTGCCGGTCTCGGAGTCGGCGACGATCTCCCGGAGCTTGTCCATGGCGACCCGTTGTTCGAGGGGCTCGGCGACGTAGGCGGAGAAGCCGCCGGGCCCGACGCGGGCGCGTACGGCCTCGGCGAGGTCCCCGGGCAGACCGATGGAGTACTTCCTGCTACCGCTCATACCGCCGGTCTCACCGGTGGTGGGCCTTCGGTGGTGAACAGCTTCTGCGGGTCCCATTGATCCGCGCCGCCTCCTCCCGCACCCGGGAGGTCGCACGCAGGGGGCCTCCGACCTGCGGCAGCGCGGATCAGGCGCCCCGTCCGACGGGACATCGGTACCTTGTCCGGCCTGGAGGGGCACCCCGTCCAGGCCCGGAGTGGGCGGTGGGAGGAGACGTGCCGGACGGCTCCCGACCGTGCCGGACGTGTGGTGGGCAGCGCCTTCCGGTATCGCGTTTCCGCAGGTCGGATGCCTGCGCGGCATGTTCCACCCCGACGTGTGAGAGGCGCGGCACCACCTCGCCGGCCGGAGCGCGCGGGCGTGCCGCACCCTCCGGAGCCGGGGCCGGAGCGGAACGGCTCCGGAGGCCGACGGGGGACCCCCGTCGGGTCAGGCCAGGTCGCTGACGATGTCGAGCAGCGCGTTCGTGGCCCGGCGGTGCAGGGTGTGGCCGAACGTCACGCGTGTCGCGCCGAGGGCGCCCAGCTCGGCGGGGGTCGGCCCGTCCGGCAGGCACAGCGCGTTCACCGGGCGGCCCACGCACGCGACGATGTCGGGGAGCAGCTCGGGCGGCGCGAAGATGGGGTAGACCACGTCCGCGCCCGCCTCGGCGTAGCGGCGGGCACGCTTCACGGCGGACTCCACCGAGCCGTCCCCGAACAGGAACGTGTCGATGCGGGCGTTGACGACCAGCCGGTCGCCCGCCTCCACGCTGACCTCGGCCAGCCAGTCGGCGTGCCGGTCGGCGTCCTTGACCTGGCCGGCGTCGGAGTCCTCCAGGTTGCAGCCGACCGCGCCGGCCTCGAGCAACCGCTCGACGATCTCGCGCGGGGACAGCCCGTAGCCGTCCTCGATGTCGGCGGTCACGGGGACGTCCACGGCGCGGGTGATGCGGGCGACGGCGGCGAACATCTCGTCGGGCGGGGTGTGCCCGCCGTCCTCGTAGCCGAGGACGGCGGCGACGGCCGCACTGGACGTGGCGAGCGCGGCGTGGCCCGCGCCGGCGAAGACGCGGGCGCTGACCGCGTCCCACACGTTGGGGATGACGAGCGGTGACGCGGCGTCCCCCCGCTCGTGCATGCGACGGAACTCTTCGGCGGGGGTGAGACTCCGCATGGGTTACCTCCTGCTGAGCTGGTACTCGGCGTACAGATCGGCCAGCTCCCATGCCAGGTCCAGCGACTGACTGCGGTTCAGCCTGGGGTCGCAGGCGGTCTCGTAGCGGGTCGGCAGGTCGGTGGGAGTGACCGGGTAGGTGCCCCCGAGACATTCGGTGACGTGTTCACCGGTCAGTTCCGTGTGGACCCCGCCGGGGTGGGTGCCGAGCGCGCGGTGCACCTCGAAGAAACCGCGGAGCTCGTCCACGATGACGTCGAGGCGGCGGGTCTTGAACCCGCCGTCGGCGACGAAGGTGTTGCCGTGCATGGGATCGCACACCCAGATCACGGGTGAACCCGCCGCGGACACCTTGGTCACCAGGTCGGGAAGGACGTCGCGGACGGCGTCGGCTCCCATGCGGGCGACGAAGGTGAGGCGGCCGGGCTCCCGGTCGGGATCGAGCCGGTCCACCAGGGCGAGGGCGTCGTCGGGGGTCGTGGTGGGGCCCACCTTCACGGCGATCGGGTTGCGGATGCGGGCGACGTAGTCGATGTGGGCACCACCGAGCTGGCGGGTGCGTTCACCCACCCACACGGTGTGGGCGGACAAATTGTAGGGGCCGGCCGGGGTGCCGCGGGTCAGGGCGCGCTCGTACTCCAGGACGAGGGCCTCGTGGCTGGTCCAGAACTCGGTGCGGCTGCGCGCCGCCAGCGCGCGCAGCAGGTTCAGCGTGGTCGCCGACACCCGGTGGGCCCGGGCCAGGCGGTCGGGCTGCGGGGTGCGGGACCCGGCGGTGAAGACGGAGCCGTTGACGAGGTCGCCCCGGTAGGCGGGCAGCGTCACGCCGTCCCGGGTCTCGTGGGTGCCGGAGCGCGGCTTGGCGTACTGGCCGGCCATGCGGCCGATGGTGACGACGGGCGCGACGGCCGCCTCGGCGATGACGGCGGCCATCTGGTTGAGCGTGCGGAACTTGGCGTCGACCTGCTGCTCGCCGGCCCCGTCGAAGGTCTCGGCGCAGTCACCGCCCTGGAGGATGACGGCCTCGCCGCGGGCGACGGCGGCGAGGCGGTCGCGGAGCGTGTCGCACTCCTGCGGCAGGACCAGGGAAGGGGTCCGGCCGAGGTGCGCGGCGGCTTCGGCGAGGGCCTCGGCGTCGGGCCACTGCGGCTGCTGGGCGGCGGGCAGGTCCGACGCCGGGAGGGGGTGCGGGGTGGGTACGGAGTGCGGGTGCCCGGGCCCGCGGCCGTCCGGCGGGGCCGCCGCACCGGTGGTGCGGTGAGCGGCCCCGGCCGGGCGGCCGCTCGGATGGCTGGTGTCGATGGGGTGCTCGGCGAGCCGGCTGACGGTCACAGCGGTGGTGTCCCTCTCTTCAGGGCGCGGTCGACCAGGGGGCCTGCCGCTCCCGTGTACTGGGTGGGGTCGAGCAGCGCGGCGAGCTCCTGCGGTGGGAGCACGCCGTCCAGCTCGGGCCGGCCGGCGAGGACGGAGCCGAGGGTGCGGCCCTCCTCGCCGGCCTGTGCGGAAGCCCGCGTCAGCAGTCGCCGGGCGGCGGCCTTGCCGATGCGCGGGGCGAGGACCGCGGCGATCCGTTCGGAGACGAGCCGGCCGCCGGTCAGCGTGAGGTTGTCGTGCATCCGGTGCGGGTGGACCGCGAGCCCCCGGCGAGTTCGGCGGCGCAGCGCGCGGCACCGCCGGCGAGGCGCAGGCACTCGCGCAGCAGCAGCCACTCCGCGTGCCAGGCGCCGGCGGACCGCTCGTCCTCGGTGGTGAGGCACTGCGTGAGCCCGGCCGCCAGCAGGGGCACCTGGAGGGCGGCCGAACGGATCAGGGTGGCGAGGACGGGGTTGCGTTTGTGCGGCATCGCCGAGGACGCGCCGCGGCCGGCGGGACCGGGCTTGTGGACCTCGCCGATCTCGGTGCGGGACATCACCTGCACGTCGACGGCGATCTTGCCGAGGGCCGCGGCGGTGTGGGCGAGCGCCGCGCCGAGGTCGGCGAGCGGGGTGCGCAGTGCGTGCCAGGGCAGTCCCGGGCGGGCCAGCCCGGTCTCGGCCGCGTACGCGTCGATGAGCCGGTCGGTGTAGCCGGCGGGGTCGAACGGGCCTTCGGGGCCGTCGGGTTCGGCGTACTGCAGGTAGCCGGCGAGGGTGCCGGCGGCGCCGCCGAGCGACACCGGCAGGCCCTCTCGCCGCAGCCGGGCGAGCCGCTCGGCGGAGTCCAGGACGAGGTCGCGCCAGCCCGCCGCCTTCAGGCCGAAGGTGGTGGGCACGGCGTGCAGGCCGAGCGTGCGCCCGGCCTGCGGGGTGTCGCGGTGCGCGGCGGCGGCCCTGCCGAGGGCGTCGGTGGTGCGCCGCAGGTCGTCGAGGATGATGCCGAGGGCGCGGGAGGCGACCAGCATCGCACCGGTGTCGAGGACGTCCTGGCGGGGGAGACCCCGCACGGCAGCCTGCGGGAGATGGCCGCGGCCGACGTGGCCGCCCTCCGGGCCGTCCAGCCCGCCGGCCCCTACACGCTGTGGGGCTACTCCTTCGGCGCCCGCGTCGCCTTCGAGGCGGCCTGGCTGCTCGAACGGGCGGGCGAGGAGGTCGACCACCTGCTGCTGATCGCCCCGGGTTCCCCCCGGCTCCCGCAGGCCGCCGCGCCGGGCCCGACGGTCACGGCGGCCCCGGGGGAGGGCGGTGACCCGGTGGCGGACTTCACGGACCGCACCTTCCGCGCCATCCTCTACTCCGTCTTCGCGGCCGGCGCCGACGGACCGCTGCTGGCGGAGTGCCTGCGCCAGGCCACCGACGAGGAGTCCTTCGCCGACTTCGTCGTCCGCCGCCTGCGCCGGCTCGACCCCGGCACCGTCCGCCGCGTCATCCGCCTCGTCCGCCGCACCTACGGCTGGCTGCCGGCCGACCGGCGCGTCACGGCACCGGTCACCGTCCTCACGGCCCGCGGCGACGAGGAGTCCCACCTGGAGCGGTTGCTGGCCCGCACCGGTGCGCCCGCGACCCTGGCCCGCCTCGACACCGACCACTACGGTGCGCTGCGCGATCCGGGCGTGGACGAGCTCAGCAAGACCATCCGCCGAGAATCGAGGAGGCTCCCGTGCCGCACGTGACCATCAGCCACTTCCCGAAGGACCTGGACGACGCCGGACGCGAACGTCTCGTGGCCCGTCTCACCGAGGCGGTCCGCGACGCCTTCGACGTGGGGGAGGACGCGGTCTCCATCGCACTGCGCCCGGTGGCGCCCGAGGCCTGGGACGAGGAGGTGTACCGGCCGGAGATCACGGCCCGCCCCGGCCTGCTGGTCAAGCGGCCCGGCCACTGAACCCCCGCGGGCCCGCGCCGCGCGCGGGGCGCGGGCCCGCCGGTGCCGCGCGCAGGACGGGCGCGGTGGCACAGTGGAGGCATGTGCGGCCGTTACGCATCCACCCGCAGCCCGCAGGACCTGGCCCGGCTCTTCCGCGTCGACGACTGGCGGCCCGAGGAGACCCTCGCGCCGAACTGGAACGTCGCGCCGACCAACGACGTGTGGGCCGTCCTGGAACGGACCCGGCGCGACCGGGAGGAGGGCGCGCCCCCGGCGCGGGAGCTGCGGCCGCTGCGCTGGGGACTGGTGCCGTCCTGGGCGAAGGACCCCGGGGCCGGCGCGCGGATGATCAACGCGCGGGTGGAGACCGTGCACGAGAAGCCCGCCTTCCGCCGCGCGTTCACCAGGCGCCGCTGCCTGCTGCCGGCCGACGGCTTCTACGAGTGGCAGCAGGTGGAGGACCCCGCCACCGGCCGGACCCGCAAGCAGCCGTACTTCATCCACCCCGAGGACGGCCGGGTGATGGCGCTCGCCGGTCTGTACGAGTACTGGCGCGACCCGGACGTCGAGCAGGACGACGACCCGGCGGCCTGGCTGACGACCTGCACCATCATCACCACCGAGGCCACCGACGCCGCGGGCCGTGTCCACCCCCGCATGCCCCTCGCCCTCGACCCCGGCCACTACGACGCCTGGCTCGACCCGCACCACGACGACCCCGTCGGGCTGCGCGCCCTGCTCGGCCGCCCCGCCGACGGCCGACTGAACGTCCGCCCCGTCTCCACGGCCGTCAACAACGTCCGCAACAACGGCCCCCGGCTGGTGGAGGAGGCGACCCCCTAGCCGCCGCGGCGCCGGCGGCACGCGGCGCTCCTCCGCCCCGCTCGGCGGCGCCGGCGTGCAGGTGTGAACGGGGCCGCCGACGTGTGACCTCGGCCATAGCGGGCAGAAAGTGCCTGGGCAAAGCCTCTCCCCCGCAGAAGTCATCACATCGAGTGATTCTCTGGCCTTTGCTTGCGTGGCTCAATCGACGGTTGCCAGGCTGTTGCTGTCTGTACAACCTGATGGGAGCGGCCAGTGACTTTCGGTGAGCAGCCGGCGTACCTGCGCGTCGCGGGTGATCTCCGCAAGAAGATCGTCGACGGTTCGCTGCCGCCCCACACCCGTCTGCCCTCCCAGGCCCGCATCCGCGAGGAGTACGGCGTCTCGGACACCGTCGCGCTGGAGGCCCGCAAGGTGCTCATGGCCGAGGGGCTGGTCGAGGGGCGCTCCGGTTCGGGGACGTACGTGCGCGAGCGGCCCGTGCCCCGGCGCGTGGCCCGCTCCGGGTTCCGCCCCGACGGGGGCGCCACGCCCTTCCGGCAGGAGCAGGCCGACGCCTCGGTGCGCGGCACCTGGGAGTCCAGCAGCGAGCAGGCCGAGGCCGGCACCGCCATCGCGGAGCGGCTCGCCATCGAGCCCGGCGACCGGGTCATGCGCACGAGGTACCTGTTCCGGGAGGCGGGGGAGCCGATGATGCTCTCCACCTCCTGGGAGCCCCTCGCCGTCACCGGCCGCACCCCGGTGATGCTCCCCGAGGAGGGCCCCCTCGGCGGCATGGGGGTGGTCGAGCGCATGCGGGCCATCGACGTCATCGTGGACAACGTCACCGAGGAGGTCGGCGCCCGCCCCGGCCTCGCCGAGGAACTGCACCTCCTGGGCGGCGTGCCCGGACACGTGGTCCTGGTCGTCCAGCGCACCTACTACGCCTCGGGGCGCCCGGTGGAGACCGCCGACGTCGTGATCCCGGCCGATCGTTACCGGGTCGCCTACCACCTGCCCGTGAAGTAGCGCACACCGGCACGCTCCCCCGGCAGTTGCCGCCGTCACTCACCCCCCGTCCCGTCCTTCTCCCGGCCTCGGCGATCCGGTCGTTTCCGCAGGTGGCCGGGGGCCTGCCCGTCATGTCCCCGGCTCGCGGCACCGACGCCCGAGGGGGGCGCGCGGGCTTGTGCGCGCTCCCGGCGGTCTGGCTGGTTGTGTACCTGTTCGTGAAAAGCCGTATTCGCAGCGTGAAGGTTGGGCGTACGCTCGGGCATATGCGGATTGCGGTTTCCCCGGGTGGGAGGCGGCGGAGATCCGGACGGGAAGCGGGTGGGGCGGGTGCGAGAAGGAACGGTGGGCGCGATGAGCGAGGGCACGGTCTCCCTGCCCTGGATCGTGATACGGAAGGACGGCAACGGCAATCGCTACCGCGTGGGCCGGTACGCGACGCGCGCCGAGGCCCAGAAGATCGCCGACAGCCTCGACGGCCGCGGCCACGAACAGCTCTACTGGGTCGAGCGCATCGGCCAGGGCGGCGACGGCGCGCGGCCCTGACCCGCCGCGTCCTGCCGTAAGGTCCGCCCCATGACCGAACGGACCGTGGTGGTGGGTGCGGCCCTGCTCGACGCCGGCCGCCTGCTCGCCGCGCGCCGCAGTGCGCCCCCCGAACTGGCCGGACGCTGGGAACTGCCCGGCGGCAAGGTCGAGCCGGGCGAGCGGCCCGAGGAGGCCCTCGTCCGGGAACTGCGCGAGGAACTCGGCGTCGACGCCGAACCGGTCGCGCGCGTGCCGGGGGAGTGGCCCCTGCGGTCCCCCTACGTCCTGCACGTGTGGACCGCCCGCCTGCGCCCCGGCTCCGCCGCCCCCCGGCCCCTGGAGGACCACGACGCGCTGCGCTGGCTGACGCCGGCCGGGATCTGGGACGTGGCGTGGCTGGACCAGGACGTGGCGGCGGTGCGGGAGGTCGAGGCGCGCCTTCGCACCGGAGTGCGTTGAGCGGCGCGGGTCCCCCGTACGCCGTTCGCCCCACAGCGCCTCCCTCCCCACGGTACTGGCCGCCGGATACCGGGTATGTCCCCACTAACCCCATGAAACCGGACGTGGGTGGGCTCGCTGGCCTGGGAAGTGATCGGCGTGATCGACAGCGAAGGCGACGGCGCCGAGTGGACCTTCCCCGCGGAGCCGGGTGCCGTGCGCACCGCCCGCGCCGCGGTCCGGGGCCAGTTGCACGGCTGGGACCTCGACTGCCTGGCCGACCTCGCGGCCCTGCTCGTCAGCGAGTTGGTGACCAACTCGCTGCGGCACGCCACCGGCCCCATCGGCGTGCGGCTGGTGCGCCCGGCGGGACTGGGCGGCGGACTCCTGGTCGAGGTCTCCGACCCGCTCCCGGACCTGCCGCACGAGCGGACCGCCCGCGCCGAGGACGAGGGCGGCCGCGGACTGCAGCTCGTCGCCGGCTCCTCGCGCCGGTGGGGCACCCGGCCCGGCGGCAGCGGAAAGACCGTCTGGTTCGAACTCGCGGTGCCGGGATGAACCCGGTGTGCGCGCCCCCGCCGCCGCCCAGTGCGCCGCCCGCGCTGCGGACGGTGGTCGGAATGCGGGATTCGGGGACGTGTTCCCTGGTTAGAAGACTGGAAGTGTTGCCGCAGTCCGGTCCTAAAACCGCCTGGACCGTGCTGTGATCGTGAACACCGTGTCGTGCGGCGCCGTAGTACTGGATACTGCGGGCAGCCGCCTCCGGTGACCGGTGCCGGATGCGGTGAGCTGGAGGGGACGGTTCGCGTGAGCGAGATACCAGCGAAGGCCACGGAGTCCGAGGACCCGTCGGACGGCGCGAGGGGCCAGGCCGCGGAGGCCGGGGCCGTGCCCGGTGACGCCATGTGGCAGAGCAGCCCGCCCGGCTCGATCTACGACTACATCAAGGTCGCCTCCTTCTCCCTCAGCCCCGGCGGGCTGGTGGACCAGTGGTCCCTGCGCGCCGAGCAGATCTTCGGCATCCCCGCCGAACGCGCCGTCGGCATGGACCCCATCCAGGCCTTCGTCGACCCCGACCTGCGCAGGCACGGCCAGCGCAAGATGGCCGAGATCCTCGACGGGCGCGAGTGGACCGGGGTCGTCCCCTTCCGGATGCCGGACGGGCCCGACGGGACGCGCGGCGAGGAGGGCCTCGCCGAGGTCTACGTCATGCCCACCCGGACCGTCGAGGGCGACAGGGCCGCCGTCTGCATCGTCGTGGACGTCCGCACCCTGCGCAGCATCGAGACCGACCTCGCCGCCTCGCAGGCGATCTTCGGCCAATCCCCGTTCGGTTTCCTGCTGATCGACCCCGACCTGCGGGTGCGCCGCGCCAACGAGCGGTTCGCCTCCATCTTCGGCGGGGCCCCGGACGACCACCGGGGCAGGGGGGTCCGGGACTACCTGCCGCGCGGTGAGGCGGAGCGGATTTCGGCCATCCTGCGCCGGGTGATGGAGACCGGCGACTCCATCACCGACATGCACGTCACGGGTTTCGTCCCGGGCTCCGACGAACGCCGGCACTGGTCGGTCAACCTCTACCGCGTCAACAGCGGAAGCGGCCGGCCCATCGGCGTCGCCTGGCTCGGCATCGACATCACCGCCCGCCGCGCCGCCGCCCGCGAAGCCGCCGCCGCCCGCCGCAACCTCGCCCTGCTCAACGAGGCGGGCGCCCGCATCGGCAACTCCCTCGACCTGGAGACCACCGCCCGCGAACTCCTCGACGTCGTCGTCCCCGGTTTCTGCGACCTCGCCACCGTCGACCTCTACCAGGGCCTCCTCACCGGCGACGAGGCCCCGCCCGGCCTCGCCGACGGCAGCGCCGAACTGCGCCGCGTCGCCTTCGCCAGCGCCGTCTCCGACGCGCCCTTCAGCGGCTCCGGCAAGCCCGTCGCCGTCGGCGCCGTCCACCACTTCCCCTTCAACTCCGCCTGCGCGTACGCCCTGCGCACCGCCCGGCCGCAGCGCGTGCCCGCCGAGGACGGCGGCCTCGTGCAGTCCACGCTGGCCGTGCCGATGGTCGCCCACGACACCGTCGTGGGACTCGCCCAGTTCGCCCGCACCAAGGGCAGCGAGCCGTTCGGCGACCGCGACCGGGACCTGGCGGTGGAGCTGGCGGCGCGGGCGGCCGTCTGCATCGACAACGCCCGCCTGTACCGGCGCGAGCACGAACGGGCGCTGATCCTGCAGCGGTCCCTGCTGCCGCCCGGCGACCCGGAGGCATCCGGCCTGGACATCGCCTGCCGCTACCTGCCCGGCAACACGGCCACCGAGGTCGGCGGCGACTGGTTCGACGTCATCGAACTCCCCGGCCACCGCACGGCCCTGGTCGTCGGCGACGTCATGGGCCGCGGGCTGCGGGCGGCGGTCGCGATGGGCGAACTGCGCACGGCCGTCCGCACGCTGGCCCTGCTGGACCTGGAACCGGCCGAGGTCCTCTCCGCGCTGGACGAGATCGCGCGGGGCCTCGGCACACCGGGCGGCATCCAGCAGGCCACCCGCACCGCCCGCCAGTCCCGCGACGCCGACCTCTCCGAGGTGTACCTGGCCACCTGCGTCTACGCCGTCTACGACTCCGTCACCCGCCGCTGCACGTTCGCCAACGCCGGCCACCTGCCCCCGGTGCTCGTGGAGCCCGGCGAGCCGGCCCTGATGCTGGACGTGCCGCCCGGGATGCCGCTCGGGGTGGGCGGCGAGCCCTTCGAGGAGGTCGAGGTCGAACTCCCCGAGGGCGCACTGCTGGCGCTCTACACGGACGGCCTGGTCGAGTCCCGCGACCATCCGCTGGACGAGGGCCTGCAGGCGTTCGTCGGCGCGCTGACGGACCCGACCGCCCCGCTGGAGGACGTCTGCGACCACGTCCTCAGCACCCTGGACACCCACCACGGCGAGGACGACATCGCCCTGCTGATGGCCCGCGTGCAGGGGCTGCCCGCCACGTCCGTCGGCGACTGGACGCTGCCGCGCGAACCGCGCAGCGTGGGGCGCGCCCGCGAGTACGCCCGCGCGCAACTGCTCGCCTGGGACCTGGAGCCGCTGGTCGACACCACCGAGCTCCTCGTCAGCGAACTGGTCACCAACGCCCTGCGCTACGGCGAGGGGGAGATCAGGCTCCGCCTCCTGCTGGACCGCACGCTGGTCTGCGAGGTCTGGGACTCCGGGCTGGTCCAGCCCCGCCGCCGGCGCGCCCGCGACACCGACGAGGGCGGGCGGGGCCTGCAACTGGTCGGGCTGCTCAGCGCGGCGTGGGGCTCGCGGCGGACTCCGCGGGGCAAGACGGTGTGGTTCGAACTGCCGCTGCCCGGCACGGAGGGCGGGCTGACCGACCCGGCGGAGGCCCTGCTGAGCCTGTTCTGAGCCCGGGGGTGCCGGTGCCCGCGGCCGGCGTCGCGGTGCGGCGCCCGGCGTCACGGTGCGGGAAGGCGCCGGCGCCCCCGCGCCCGCGGGCCGCCGAAGCTCACCGGGGGGCCGCCGTCCGGCTCCTGGGCGAGCAGGATCCCGCCGAGGACGGCCCCGTCGAGCCCGGCGGTCCGGCCGTCCGGGTCCGCGCGGGGACCGCCGTGCCCGCGCACGTCCCGCTCGGCCGACTCCCGCGCCCGTCCCGCCCACACGTCGGCCTCGTCGTCGCGCGGGCCGGGTGCCCGTGCGGTCCGCGCCGGCCGTGTCCGCAGGGCCCGGGCCCAGACCCGGACGTCCCCCGCACCGTCGCACGGGCCGAGGGCCCGGACCGCCTCCGCCAGGAGGGTGCGGGCCTCCGCGCCCACCGCGGCCCGGTGCACGGTCACGTAGTCCTCGGCCGCGCCGACCGCGCTGCGGGCCACCAGCCGCGTCGCCGCCTCCAGCACCCCCGGTCGCCCCGCCTCCAACCGCCGCACGGCCCGCGTGATCCGGCGCAGCGCGTCCAGCGGGTCGTACCGGCCCCCGGTCAGTTCCTCGCGCACCGCCGCCAGCACACCGTCGGCGTGGGCGAGGCGGGCGTGCAGCTCGCCGGCGGACGGGGACGCCGGCGCCCGCCCCCCGCGAACCGCGGCGATCTCCGCCTCCGCGCCGGTCAGCGCGGCCGGCACCAGCCCCGCCGCCTCCCGCAGCCGTGCCGCGAGCCGCTCCACGCCGTCCACGAGGACACCGGCCTGGGCGACGGCACCCTCGGCGGCGCGCAGGTGCCGGGCCGCCCGCCGGCCGTCACCCGCGTCAGCGGACTGCCGGGCCCCGTTGAGCTGCGAGGTGGCGAACACGATCCGGTCCTCGGCCTGTTCGGCGTACCCGGCGACCGGCGCACCGGCCGAAGCCGCGTACCGCGCGCGCAGCGCCGCCACCGTGGCCCGGGCCGCCACCGTCCGCGCGGCCAACTCCCGGAACCGCCCCTCGGCGACCTCCAGCGCCTCCCGCACCCCGTGTTCGAGACCGCGCAGCCGGTCCAGTCCCTCCGCCCCGGCGTCCAGCAGCCGCCCCGCCTCGGCGCACCGCCCGACCACCCCCGCCAGCGCCTGCCGGCGGGCACCCGTGTCCTTCGGCAGTCCCTCCCCGTACCGCCGCCACAACGCGAACGCGGACGCCAGCTCGGCCCCGGCGCCCCCCAGGGCCCGCGCGTACGGCTCGACCTCCCGTTCGCCGAACCGCGCCGCCACGAAGGGGAGTTCCTCCCCGCTGGCGCGCACGCAGTCGTCGGCCAGCACCAGCGCCGCACGCGCCTGCCGCTCGGCCTGCGCCACCGTGGGCACGGGCGGCGCCGGCGACACCACGCCCGGCGTCGTCCGGGTGCGGGCCCGCCGGGCGCGCCGCAGGTACCCGTACCCGGCCAGCACCCCGGCCGCCCCGACGGCGAACAGGGGCAGCACGAGGTCGGTGGCGGCCGCCCCGTCCTCCCCGGGCGCGGCGGCACTCGCGGCCGCAGCGGCCGGACCGGCGGGAACCGGATCCTGCGCACCGACCGTCATCACCGGCGACACCAGCCACCCGCCCCCGGCCACGGCACCCGCCAGGGCACGCGCCACCCGCACCCGCACGTGCGCCGGGACGCGCCGGGGCCGGCCCCGAAACAGGGAGGACGTCACCTTCCGGAGCGTATGGGCGGGTGGACGCCCGCGCGAGCGGGGCGGGCACGGGTGGGGCGCGAGGAGGAGGAGGAGCGGCAGTGACCGGGAGGACGAGGGAGGAACCGCAGCCACGGGGGCCCGCCGCACCCGTCCGCGGCGGGAGCACCCCGCCGGCACCACCCGCACCCGGCGACGGGAGCGGCCCGGGCGGTGCGGACGGGCACGAGCACGCCGTGGGCCGGGCCGCGGCGAGGCGCCCGCGCCGGCGCCGCGCCGGTCCGGCGGCCGCCCTCGTCCTGCTGCTGCTCCTGCCCCTCCTCGCCGCCGAGTCGGCCCTCCGCCTCACCTACACCGGCGACCCCGCCCCCGGCACCCGCACCCGCCACCGGGACGCCCTCTGGCTGGGCCACGCCTGGGTGGACGGACGCAGGACGGGCGCGGACGTCGAGGCCCTCGCCCGCCGCCTGCGCGGCACCGGCGTCCGCGACCTGTACGTCCACTCGGGCCCCCTGGAACACGACGGGACGCTCCCCGCCTCGGCGTACCCGAGGGCCCGCTGGCTGGTGTCCGCCCTCCACCGCGAACTGCCCGGCGTCCGCGTCCAGGCCTGGCTCGGCGACGAACTGGCCGGCGAGGGCCCCGACGGTATGCGCCTGGACCGCGCGGCCACCCGCGCCGCCGTCGTCGCCTCGGCCCGCGGGATCCTGGCCGCCGGCTTCGCGGGCACCCACTTCGACCTGGAGCCCCTCCACTCCGGCGACCCCGACTACCTCTCCCTCCTCGACGACCTGCGCGCCCTCACCCGCTCCCGCCACGCCCTGCTGTCCGTCGCGGCCCACCAGATCGACCCGCTCCCGGCCCTCCACTCCTTGTGGGGCGCGACCACGGGCCACCCCAAGTGGTGGTCGCAGGCCTACTTCGGGCAGGTCGCCCGCCGCGTGGACCAGATCGCCGTGATGTCGTACGACACCATGCAGCCGCTGCAGAGCCTGTACGGCGGGTACGTGGCCCAGCAGACCAGCCTCGCCCTGGAGGCCACCCCCGCCTCCACCGACCTCCTCATGGGCCTGCCCTTCTACCACGAGGACCGCTTCGGCCACCGGGCCCGCGCGGAGACCGTCCCGGCCGCCGTCCGGGGCGTCCGCCTCGGCCTGTCCCGCACCGACCGCGACCGTGCCCGCTTCGGCGTGGCGCTGTACGTCGACTTCGCGGCGACGGAAGCGGACTGGCGCGCCTACCGCGACGGCTGGACCGGCTGAGCCCCCTGCGGTGCCCGGCCGCCCGCTGCGGACGCGGGGGACCGGGCACTCCCGGCGGGCCCCGGCGCCGGGGCCCGCCGGGGGCGACACGGCGCCGCCCCCGGCCGCTCCGGCCGCCCCCGTGCGGCGCCCCGCCGGGCGGCGACGCGCGGCTCACCGCCCCGCGCCCCCCGCGGTCGCGGGGGTGTGCGCCGCACGGGTGGGCTTGCCGGGCGCTGCCGCCGTGTCGCCCGCAGCGGCCGGACCCTTTCCTCTTCAGTGGACGGAAGATCTGATCAGCTCCATATAGCGCCATATGTGAACGCAACACCCGTGTCCTCCCGGAGGTAGCTGAGATGTCCCACGACGGCGTCGGCCCGCGCACGGTGACGCGCTCGGTCGCCCTCCTCACCGCGGGCGCCCTCGCGGTGCCGCTCCTCGCCGGCTGCGGCTC
The DNA here is from genome assembly GCF_030499535.1 of Streptomyces sp. TG1A-8. Classification (NCBI taxonomy): domain Bacteria; kingdom Bacillati; phylum Actinomycetota; class Actinomycetes; order Kitasatosporales; family Streptomycetaceae; genus Streptomyces; species Streptomyces sp. TG1A-8. The sequence goes on along the minus strand of NZ_JASTLB010000001.1, from coordinate 2,593,699 downwards.
CGACGACGCCGGCACCCCGCCCGTCCGGCAGGACATCGCCCCCGCCGCCCGCACCTCGGTCGCCGAGGGCGGCACGCTGAAGTGGGCCGTGGACGCCGTACCGGAGACCCTGAACGCCTACCAGGCCGACGCCGACGCGGGCACCGGCCGCGTCGCACAGGCCGTCCTGCCGTCGATGTTCCGGCTCGACGCCAACGGCCGCCCGGTGCCCAGCCCCGATTACCTGGAATCCGCCAGGGTCGTCGAGACCGAACCGCGCCAGGTGGTCCTGTACGAGCTGAACCAGCAGGCCGTTTGGAGCGACGGCCGGGAGATCGGCGCCGCCGACTTCGCCGCCCAGTGGCGTGCCCTGTCCGGCAGGGACAGCGCCTACTGGACCGCCCGCAACGCCGGCTACGACCGCATCGCGAAGATCGAACGCGGCTCCAGCGACCTCCAGGTCCGGGTCACCTTCTCCCGTCCCTACGCCGACTGGAAGTCGCTGTTCTCCCCGCTGTACCCGAAGGAGGTCATGGGCAGCCCGGACGCCTTCAACGACGGCGCCCGCCGCAGGCTCAAGGTCACCGCCGGACCCTTCGCGCTGGACAAGGTCGACACCGCCGCGAAGGACGTCGTCCTCGTCCGCAACCCGCGCTGGTGGGGCAACCCCGCCAAGCTGGACGGGATCGTGCTGCACGCCGTGGACCGCGGCGGGCGGGCCGCCGCGCTCGCCGCCGCCGACGTGGACCTCGCCGAGGTCGACCCGGCCGAGGCCACGCGGATCGGCACCGCCGCCGGCGGCGAGGGCGCCGGCAGCCCGCTGCGGGGCGCCGGGAAGACCTCCGCGAAGGAGCTCCGCTCCTGGGCGCTCGCGCACGGCCTCGACTCCGGGGAGGTGAAGGGCGGCCGGAAGAAGGTGAGCAAGGCCATCACCCGGTACCTGGAGCAGCAGCGGCGGCTGCGCGCCTTCGAGGTGCGCAAGTCGCTGGAGCCCGCCTACACCCAGCTCGCCCTCAACGGCGCGAGCGGCCCCCTCGCCGACGAGCGGGTCCGCCGGGCCGTGGCCCGCGCCCTGGACCGCGCGGAACTGGCCAAGGCGGTGCTGGCCCCGCTGGGCCTGCCCGCCGTGCCGGTCGGCAGCCACCTCGCGCTGGCCGGCCAGCCCGCCTACGCCGACGGCAGCGGCGCCCTGGGCGGCCAGGACACCAAGGAGGCGCAGGCGCTGCTCGCGGACGCCGGCTGGGTGCCCGGCGGACCGGTGGAGGCGCGGAAGAAGGGCGAGAAGGCGGCCGGTGCCGAGAGCGACGAGCAGGAGGAGTCCGGCGGCGGCAAGGACGGCGAGTACATCGTCGGCGAGGACGACAAGAGCGGGGACGAGGGGGGCCGGGACGACGGGGGCGAGGGCGGCGGGGACGAGGACGACAAGGCCGGACGCCGCGCGTCGGCCGGCGAGGCGCGCGACGAGGACCAGGAGGGCGGCAGGCACCTCGCCCAGGAGATCGAGCGGGGCGGTGCCCCCGGCGCCTACGCCCCCAAGGGCACCGCGGCCCCGGCCGGCGCCGTCACCGGGCCGCTCGCCAAGGACGGCAAGGCCCTGGACCTGCGCTTCGTGCTGCCCTCGGGCCCCGGCTCCCGGACCCTGGACGCGGTCGCCCGGCGGATCTCGGGGATGCTGGAGAAGGTCGGCATCCGCACCACCGTCACCAAGGTCCCGGACGAGAGCTACTTCAAGGACCACGTGGCCGCCGGCGACTACGACCTGGCGCTGTACTCCTGGCCGTCCTCCGCCTTCCCCGCCACCGACGCCCGGCCCGTCTACGCCAAGCCGGTCCCGGCCGCCGACGGCTCGGTGAACGTCGAGCAGAACTACACCCGGATCGGCACCGACCAGGTCGACCAGCTCTTCGAGCAGGCCGCCGCGACCCTGGACGAGGACGAGTCCCGCGACCTGATCCGCAAGGCCGACTCCCGCATCTGGGCGGCGGCCGGCTCCCTGCCGCTCTACCAGCGCCCCCAGCTCGTCGGCGTCCGGAAGGACGTGGTCAACGCGGGTGCGTTCGGTTTCCAGACGCCGGTCTTCGAGGACATGGGCTTCCTCAAGAAGGGCGCGACGGCCTCGCCGGGCCCCTCCGCCGGCTGACGGCGGCGGCCCTGCGGGGAGCGTTCCCCGCGGGGCCACGTACCATGGGGTGAGGCCGTGGCGTGTCCAGCCCGGCAGGGCCCGCGCAACACAGACGTCCGCGCAGGGCAACCCTCACACTCCGGGAGTACGCCGCACCATGGCCACGCGCCACGACATCCGCAACGTCGCCATCGTCGCCCACGTCGACCACGGCAAGACCACCATCGTCGACGGCATGCTGAAGCAGGCCGGCGCGTTCGCCGCCCACCAGCTCGAGCAGGTCGACGACCGGGTCATGGACTCGAACGACCTGGAGCGTGAGAAGGGCATCACGATCCTCGCCAAGAACACGGCGGTGAAGTACCACCCCAAGCACGGCGGGGACCCCGTCACCATCAACATCATCGACACCCCCGGCCACGCCGACTTCGGCGGCGAGGTCGAGCGCGGCCTGTCGATGGTCGACGGCGTCGTCCTGCTCGTGGACGCCTCCGAGGGCCCGCTGCCGCAGACCCGCTTCGTGCTCCGCAAGGCGCTCCAGGCCCGCCTGCCCGTCATCCTGTGCATCAACAAGACGGACCGCCCCGACGCCCGGATCGACGAGGTCGTCAACGAGACCTACGACCTCTTCCTCGACCTGGACGCGGACGAGGAGCAGATCGAGTTCCCGATCGTCTACGCCTGCGGCCGTGACGGCATCGCCTCGCTGACCAAGCCGGACAACGGCACGGTCCCGGCCGACAGCGACAGCCTGGAGCCGTTCTTCTCCACGATCCTGGAGCACATCCCGGCCCCCACGTACGAGGAGGAGGCGCCGCTCCAGGCACACGTCACCAACCTCGACGCCGACAACTTCCTCGGCCGCATCGCGCTGCTGCGCGTCGAGCACGGCGAGCTGCGCAAGGGCCAGACGGTCGCCTGGATCAAGCGCGACGGCTCCGTGCAGAACGTGCGGATCTCCGAGCTGATGATGACCGAGGCGCTCACCCGCAAGCCGGCGGAGAAGGCCGGTCCCGGTGACATCTGCGCGGTCGCCGGTATCCCGGACATCATGATCGGTGAGACGCTGGCCGACCCGGAGAACCCGGTCCCGCTGCCGCTGATCACGGTCGACGAGCCGGCGATCTCCATGGTCATCGGCACCAACACCTCGCCGCTGGTCGGTCGCGGCGCCACCGGCAAGGGCGCCGACAACAAGGCGGCCGTCAAGGACCGCAAGGTCACCGCCCGCCAGGTCAAGGACCGCCTGGACCGCGAGCTGATCGGCAACGTCTCGCTGCGCGTCCTCGACACCGAGCGCCCGGACGCCTGGGAGGTGCAGGGCCGCGGCGAGCTGGCGCTCGCCATCCTGGTCGAGACCATGCGCCGCGAGGGCTACGAACTGACGGTCGGCAAGCCGCAGGTCGTCACCAAGGAGGTCGACGGCAAGGTCTACGAGCCGGTCGAGCGCATGACGATCGACGTGCCCGAGGAGCACATGGGCGCCGTCACCCAGCTCATGGGCGTCCGCAAGGGCCGGATGGACAACATGTCCAACCACGGCTCGGGCTGGGTCCGCATGGAGTTCGTGGTCCCCTCGCGCGGCCTGATCGGCTTCCGCACCGAGTTCCTGACCCAGACCCGCGGCACGGGCATCGCCCACTCCATCCACGAGGGCCACGAGCCCTGGTTCGGCACGCTGCAGACCCGCAACAACGGTTCGCTGGTCGCCGACCGCTCCGGTTCCGTCACCGCGTTCGCGATGACGAACCTGCAGGAGCGCGGTGTGCTGTTCGTGGAGCCGGGCACCGAGGTGTACGAGGGCATGATCGTCGGCGAGAACTCGCGCTCCGACGACATGGACGTCAACATCACCAAGGAGAAGAAGCTCACCAACATGCGGTCCTCGACGGCCGACGTGACCGAGTCGATCGTGCCGCCGCGCAAGCTGTCCCTGGAGCAGTCGCTGGAGTTCTGCCGCGACGACGAGTGTGTCGAGGTGACCCCGGAGGCCGTTCGCATCCGCAAGGTCGTGCTCGACCAGCGGGAGCGCGCCCGCTCGGCGAGCCGCGCCAAGCACAGCTGACGCGGGGACCGGGCCGGCCCGGTCGCGAGACGCCCGAGCCCGGGTGCCCCCTCACGGGGGCACCCGGGCTTTTTGCAACCGGTTTTCCGGCGACCGGTGTCCGGATCGCGAAGGTTTCCGACCGATACCCACGTGACAAGTCCGTTTCGCGGCCTTCTCGTCACGAACAGTTTGTCCAGTTTTTGGAAGACCTGGACGCCATCCGTGATTGAATTGAGATTTAAAGACGGTGGTCGCCACTTGGCTCATGGCAGATAGTTAGCCGCGTAGCGCTCGGGTCAATGGGTCTCGCGCTGTGGGGACAGCGCCGACTCACGAGCACACGGGGGTGTCTGACCGTTCGTCAGGGGTGTCGAGCGGTGGACGGGAACCCCCTCCTGTCGGTGAACACGTGAAGTCATGAGGAGGAACCCCCATGTGCGGTGTCACGCGTGCCAGGTGGGTCGGTCCGTCGGTTCCAGGGGTGTGATCCGGTCGTAGAGCTACGCGCGTCCGGCTGCGGTTTCGCGCGTCCTCGTCGATCCCGGACAACTTCCACACCCATACCTGTGAAACGGACGAACCGTGACAAGTCCTATCGACACCGAGGGCGGCGGGGCTTCGGCCGCCGTCGACGGCGAACCAGGGCCCCCAGCGAAGAGCGGGACCGCCGGACTCGAGGGCCGGTCGCCCGGCCGGCTGATGTGGATGCGCTTCAGGCGTGACCGCACGGGCGTGGTCTCGGCCTTCGTCGTGGGCTTCTTCTTCCTGGTCGGACTGCTCGCGCCGCTGATCGCCAAGGTGTACGGCAAGGACCCGTACACGGTGTACGCGGACGAGCGCCCGGAGCTGTTCGACAGCGCGGGCGTGCCGATCCGGCCCAACGGCGGCATCGGCGGCGAGTTCTGGTTCGGCCTCGAACCCGGCAACGGCTACGACGTCCTGACCAAGTTGGTCTACGGTATCCGCACCTCGCTGATGATCTCGTTCGCCGTCACCGCCGCGGTCGTCCTGACCGGCATCCTGCTCGGCGTCGCGGCCGGGTACCTCGGCGGCCGGACCGACTTCCTCATCGGCCGGGTCATCGACTTCCTGCTCGCCTTCCCGGCCCAGCTGTTCTTCATCGCGAGCATGCCGGTCGTGGTCTCCCTGTTCGTCAGCCCGCGCGACGAGACGCCGACGTACGTCCGCGTCGTCGCCCTGATCCTCGTGCAGTGGTTCCTGGGCTGGATGAGCCTGGCCCGCATCCTGCGCGGCACCTCACTCGCCCTGCGCGAACGGGAGTTCATCGAAGCGGCCCGGGTGAGTGGCGCCTCCTCGTGGCGGATCATCCGCAAGGAGATCCTGCCGAACGTCGTCACACCGCTGCTGGTGCAGTCGACCTACCTGCTGCCCAGCTTCGTGACCGCCGAGGCCGGCCTGTCCTACCTGGGCGTGGGCATCGTCGAACCGACGCCGGACTGGGGGCAGATGTTCTCCAAGGCGTCCACCGAACTGGTGATGCAGAACGACATCACCTACATGTTCTTCCCGGGCGTCTCGATGATCGTCTTCATCGTCGCGTTCAACCTGCTCGGCGACTCGGTCAGGGACGCGTTCGACCCCAAGACGGCGCGCTGACCCGGCGCTCCACCACAGTTCCACAGCACCTCACCGCAATCTTCCGGCAGTTCTTCCGCACCGGTGACAGGCAGGAACGCACCGGTGACACACAGATGGGTGGGAATCATCGTGACGAGTAGGGGCGGACGCCACGCATACGGCGCGCTCTCCGTGCTCGCGGCCGGAGCTCTCGTGCTCACCGGTTGCAGCAAGGGCGGCAGCGACAGCGGCACCAACGGCAAGAAGGACGAACAGAACGCCAAACGCCAGCAGGCGTCCGTCAGATTCGGCGACGCGGCGGACTCCACCGGTCCGGCGGCCGACGTGCCCGGCGCCAGGCCCGGCGGCACCATGGAGGTGCTCCAGCGCGACAGCTACGCCCACCTCGACCCGGCGCAGATCTACATCTCCGACGAGGGATCACTCGCGAACCTGCTGCACAGGGGACTCACCGGGTACAAGGCGATCAGCGACGACGGCACCCGGCACGAGGTGGTCGGCGACCTCGCCACCGACTCCGGCACCACCACCGACGGCGGCAAGACCTGGAAGTACACGCTCAAGGACGGCATCAAGTTCCAGGACGGCACCCCCATCACGTCCAAGGACGTCCGGCACACCGTCGAGCGGCTCTTCGCGCCCTTCATCAACCAGGGCCCCACCTACCTGCAGCAGTGGCTGGCCGACTCCCCGGGCACCGCCTACCGCAAGCTGCTCAAGGACGGCCCGTACGACGGCAGGCACCTGCCCGGCTCGGTCCTGGAGACCCCGGACGCGAAGACGGTCGTCTTCCACTTCGAGACCGCGCACCCCGACCTGCCGTACGCACTGGCCATGGCGGGCTACGCGATCGTCTCGGAGAAGGGCGACACCAAGGAGAAGTACGACAAGGCACCGGTGGTGACCGGCCCGTACAAGATCCAGTCGTTCAAGTCCGGCAAGTCGATGGTGCTGGTGAGGAACACCAACTGGGACCCGAGGACGGACCCGATCCGCCACCAGTACGTGGACCGGTTCAACTTCACCTTCAACCAGCAGTACGAGACCTCCACCAAGGCCCTGCTGGCGGACGGCGGCGCCGACCGGACCGGCATCAGCTTCAACAACCAGGTCGACGCGGGCAACCTGTCCAAGGTGCTGCGCGACCCGAAGATGAAGTCCCGCACGGTCTCCGGCTACCAGCCGTACGTGGGTCAGATGAACGTCAACATGAGCCACCCGGCCATGAAGGACAGGACGGTCCGCGAGGCCATCGCCTACGCCCTGCCGGTCACCCCCTTCGTGCGCGCCTTCGGCGGCACGGACGCCATGGAGGTCGCCGGCGGCCTGATCTCCCCGACCGTCTCGGGCTACGACGCCGCGTTCGACCCCTGGGGCAAGAAGAAGAAGCCCTCCGGCGACCCGGACAGGGCCAGGGAGCTGCTGAAGAAGGCGGGCAAGGTCGGCATGAAGCTGACCTTCGGCTACATCAACACCCCCGAGGGCCAGCAGTACTCCACCGCCATGGCGGCGGGCCTGAAGAAGGCCGGCTTCGACGTCCAGCGCCAGGAGATCCCGGCCGAGACCTACTACGACCAGGTCTCCAAGCTCGACAACAACTACGACATCTTCCACACCGCGTGGGGCGCCGACTGGCCGTCCGCCTCGACCGTGCTCCCGCCGCTGTACGACGGCCGCGTGATCGCCGACGGCGCGCAGAACTACTCGCAGGTCAACGACTCGAAGGTCAACAGCGAGATCGACCGGATCAACAGGATCACCGACCCGGTCAAGTCCGCGGCCGAGTGGGAGAAGCTCGACCAGTACCTCGTGAAGGACGTCATCAACGTCATCCCGACCGCGTACTACAAGCAGACCCAGATCGCCGGATCCAAGGTCGGCGGCCTGGTCTACGACGACGTGATCGGCGGCATCGACCCGCGTCGCCTCTACATCAAGTAACCGCCTGCGTCCGGTACCCGGCGCCCGCCCCGCACGCGGCGCCGGGTACCGCCCGGACCGCCGACGTCAGAGAGCTGCCCCTGTCATGCTGCGCTTCCTCGTCCGCCGGATCACCGGTGCCGCCGTCATCCTCTTCCTGTTGAGCATCGTCACGTTCCTGCTGTTCTTCGGGGTGCCCCGGGACCCGGCGCTGCTGATGTGCGGCAAGACCTGCAACCCGGACAGCATCGCGAACATCCACCACGTGCTCGGCCTGGACAAGCCGATCGTCGAGCAGTACGGGATCTTCCTGCACAACCTCGTCCTGGGCAGCGACGCCTTCGCCCAGGGCCCCTGCCCGGCCCCGTGCTTCGGCTACTCGTACCACACCAACGAGCAGGTCTGGAGCACGCTGCTGGACCGGCTGCCCACCACCGTCTCGCTCACCCTGGGCGCGGCCGTCTGCTTCCTGCTCGTCGGCCTCGGCACCGGACTGCTGGCCGCGTGGCGGCGCGGCTCGCTCATCGACAAGACGGCCACCGCCGGGGCGATGGTCCTCAGCTCGATGCAGATCTACTTCCTCGGCCCGCTGGCCCTGGCGGTCCTCGTCTACCAGACCCACTGGTTCGACAAACCCGCCTACAACGACTTCACCGCGAACCCCGCCACCTGGTTCACGGGCCTGCTCATCCCCTGGGTGGTGCTGTCCACGATCTTCGCCGCGCAGTACACCCGCATGTCCCGCTCCTCGATGATCGAGCAGCTCCAGGAGGAACACGTCCGCACCGCCCGCGCCAAGGGCATGTCCCGGCAGTACGTCTTCTTCCGCTACGCCTGGCGCGGCTCCCTGATCCCCATCGTCACCATCTTCGGCATCGACCTCGGCTCCCTGCTCGGTGGCGCGATCATCACCGAGTACACCTTCGGCCTGCCCGGCATCGGTCAGCTCGCCGTCCAGTCCGTCTTCTTCAGCGACCTGCCGCTGCTGCTCGGCGTCATGCTGTTCGCCGCCACCATGATCCTGCTGTTCAACATCGTCGTCGACGCCGCGTACGCCTTCATCGACCCGCGCGTACGGCTGGCCTAGGAGCGCTGTCGTGACCACTGAGACCAAGGACGCCGGCGCCCCGGCCCCGGCCGGCCCGGAACCCCTGCTGTCCGTGCGGGACCTGCACGTCAGCTTCCGGACCGAAGACGGTGTCGTACGGGCCGTGGACGGGCTCTCCTTCGACCTGGAGCGCGGCCGGACCCTCGGCATCGTGGGGGAGTCGGGGTCCGGCAAGTCGGTCACCAACCTGACCGTCCTCGGCCTGCACAACCCGATGTTCACCACCGTCGAGGGCGAGATCCTGCTGGACGGGCAGGAGCTGACGACGGCGCGCGAGCAGGAGCTGGAGGGGCTGCGCGGCAACAAGGCCGCCATGATCTTCCAGGACCCGCTCACCGCGCTCTCCCCCTACTACACCATCGGCCGGCAGATCGCCGAGCCGTACAGGAAGCACACCGGCGCCTCCAAGCGGGAGGCCTGGGACCGCGCGGTGGAGATGCTCGGCAAGGTCGGCATCCCCCACCCCGGGGAGCGGGCCAAGGACTACCCGCACCAGTTCTCCGGCGGCATGCGCCAGCGCACGATGATCGCCATGGCCCTGGTCTGCGACCCCGACCTGCTCATCGCCGACGAGCCCACCACGGCGCTCGACGTGACGGTCCAGGCGCAGATCCTCGACCTGCTGAAGAACCTGCAGCAGGAGTTCGGCTCGGGCATCATCTTCATCACCCACGACCTGGGGGTGATCGCCGACATGGCCGACGACATCATGGTGATGTACGCGGGCAGCGCGGTGGAGCGGGGCACGGTCGACGAGGTGCTGCGCGCCCCCCGGCACCCCTACACCTGGGGCCTGCTGAACTCCATGCCGCGCCTCGACTCCGACCCGGGCGCCCCGCTGGCCCCCATCCCCGGGACCCCGCCCTCGCTCCTCACCCCGCCCCCGGGCTGCCGCTTCCACCCGCGCTGCACCTTCCGGGACCGCGTCCCGGGCACGGGCCGCTGCGTGAACGAACGCCCGCTGCTGGGCCCCGGCCGGGACTCCGCCTGCCACCTGACCGAGGAGCAGAAGCGGACCATCTTCATCGACGAGATCAAGCCCCGGCTCGGCTAGGGCACAGGAGGACACCGGCATGTCAGAGGACCTGGCCCTCCCGGCCCCCCGGGAGACGACCGCCGGCGCGGACGAGGAGCCGCTGCTGCGGGTCTCGGGCCTGACCAAGCACTTCCCGATCAAGGGCGGCTTCCCGATCCGCCGCACCGTCGGCGCGGTACAGGCCGTCGACGGCGTCGACCTGACCGTGCGCGCCGGCGAGAGCTTCGGCCTGGTCGGCGAGTCCGGCTGCGGCAAGTCGACCACCGGCCGGCTGATCACCCGGCTGCTGGAGCCCACGGCCGGCACGATCTCCTACCGGGGCCGGGACATCGGCCACGCCTCGCGCAGGGAACTGGCGCCGATCCGCCCCGAGATCCAGATGATCTTCCAGGACCCCTACTCGTCGCTGAACCCCCGGCAGACGGTCGGCAGGATCATCTCGGGCCCGATGGAGGTCAACGGCATCGACCCGGCCGGCGGCCGGGAGGCGCGCGTCCGCGAGCTGCTGGAGACCGTCGGTCTCAACCCCGAGCACTACAACCGCTTCCCGCACGAGTTCTCCGGCGGCCAGCGCCAGCGCATCGGCGTGGCCCGCGCGCTGGCCCTCGAGCCCAAGCTGATCGTGGCGGACGAGCCGGTCTCCGCACTGGACGTCTCCATCCAGGCCCAGGTCGTGAACCTGCTGCAGAAGGTGCAGCGCGAACTGGGCATCGCGTTCCTGTTCATCGCCCACGACCTCGCGATCGTGCGCCACTTCTCCCAGCGGGTCGCCGTCATGTACCTCGGCAAGATCATCGAGGTGGGCGACCGCGACTCCATCTACCACCGCCCGCGCCACCCCTACACCCACGCCCTGCTGTCCGCCGTCCCCGAGGTCGGCATGAGGGACGGCGACGCGCCCGCACGCGAGCGGATCCGCCTGGCCGGCGACGTGCCCTCCCCGGTCAACCCGCCCTCCGGCTGCCGCTTCCGCACCCGCTGCTGGAAGGCGACGGAGAAGTGCGCGGCCGAGGTCCCGCCGCTGGTCCGGATCTCCGGCAACCGCTCCGGCCACCTGACGGCCTGCCACTTCCCGGAGGACCCGACGACGCGGGCCAGGCGGGACGACATCGTCCTGGACCCGGCCCTCGCGGCGCTGGAGGAGGACGCGGAGGACCAGGACCCGGGCCTCCCGTTCGGACCCTGCCGGGCTCGCGGGGTCCGGCCCGATCCGGACGAAGGGCCCTAACCGGCCCGTGCCACGGTGACGATCTCCGGGGCGTCGGGCGTGAGCGGCCCCCGCCCCCAGTCGCCGTACTGCTCCACCACCGTCAGCCCGGCCTCCGCCAGGAAGCGCTCCAGCGCCTTCACGTCCAGCAGGCGCAGGACGCTGCGGCTGACCCGGGGGGCCGGCCAGCCGTCGGCCTCGAAGGTCTCCGTGAACCGCACGCGCCCGTGGGACGGGCCGCCGCCCTGGACCTCGTGCCACACGCGCACCCGGGAGCCGTCGGCCGCGGTGACGTGCCGCACCCGGTCCGGCGTCCAGGCCTCCCAGGCCCGGGCGGCCGGATTGCGCGTCTCGAAGACGAACCGGCCCCCGTCCGCGAGCGCTTCCCGCACCGCCCGCAGGCACACCCGGATCTCCTCGTCGCCCAGCAGCGTCTGGAAGGCGTGCCCGGTCATCACGGCGAGGTCGAACTCCCGGTCCCACAGCCGCGCCCGCATGTCCCCGAGCACCCACTCGACGTCCGGTGCGGCCCGCCGGGCCTGGACGAGCATGGCGGCGGCCGGGTCGAGCCCCACCAGCCGGCCCCGGTGCCCCTCGGCCCGGGCCCGCCGCAGTAACTGCCCGGTGCCGCACCCGACGTCCAGCACGGTCCCGGCGGCCATCACCAGCCCCAGGTAGAAGTCGTCCCCCGGGCCCCAGGGGTTGAGTCCGTCGTACAGCCCCGCGAGCGTGAGGTCGGTGAACGCGTGATCTACCACCGCGGCAGTGTGCCACAGGATGCCGGACGGCGGGCCGGGATCGGGGATCTTCGTACCGTCTTTTTGATTCCCTTACTCTCTGGGGCAGTTGGCGGTCCGGCGGGACCACCGGCTGGAACGGGAGAAGGCCCGCGTCCGGGGGGACGCGGGCCTTCGTTTCCCCTGGAACGGACGTTCGCGGGCTCGGGTCAATGGGCCGGAGAAGTCCGATCCGCGGGAGGCGGCTGACGGAAAAGGGGTGTGTCAGACCGCTTCCTGGGGGTCCTTGGAGAGACGGGGGGCCGGCACGGTCTGCGCCGTCTCCGGGTAGTGGCAGGCCGTCAGGTGGCCGGGGCCGTCGCCCTCGACCTGGG